>NZ_JBMDIL010000023.1:0-74146 GCF_057808655.1 Rhizobium sp. FG96
CCACGCGGACATTTCTACCTTGCAAACCGCCGGACATTCCAACTCTCCCGCCACATTGCATAGGCGTTTCCGAGTGTCTGATAAAGCCGCCCGCTTCCCTCATTTGGCTGCGGTCACGTCCTGCGCTTGAACGTGTGCTCCACTGCCGGAAACGTTCGCGACCGGACGTCCTTCGCATATCCCTCTGCAGCGGACGCGGCGCGTTTGCCGAGTTCGTCGTAGCGTTTGACGAAGCGTGGCGTGAAATCGTTGAAGAGACCGAGCATGTCGTCGGAGACGAGGATCTGGCCGTCGCAGGCCGAGGATGCGCCGATGCCGATTGTCGGGATATGGATGGCCGATGTCATTTCGCGGGCCAGCGGCTCGACCGTGCCTTCGACGACGACGGCAAAGGCGCCGGAACCGCCGATCGCATGCGCATCGCGGCGGATCTTCGACGTCTCGTGTTCCGTATGGCCGACCGAGCGGTAGCCGCCGGCGGTATGGACGAGCTGCGGCATCAGGCCGATATGGCCAAGGACCGGAATGCCGCGAGCCGTCAGGAACGCGATCGTCTCCACCATCTCCTCGCCGCCCTCGAGCTTGACGGCGTCGCAGCCGGTTTCCTGCAGGATGCGGACGGCGTTGCGGAAGGCCACTTCCTTCGATTCCTGGTAGGTGCCGAACGGCATGTCGACGACGACGCAGGCCTTCTCGACGCCGCGCATCACGGCCTTGCCATGGGCGACCATCATGTCGAGCGTCACGGCCGTCGTGGTCTCCATGCCGTAGAGCACCATGCCGAGCGAATCCCCGACGAGGAGAAGATCGCAATGGGCATCGAGGAGACGCGCCATCGGCGTCGTATAGGCTGTCAGGCAGACGATCGGCGTGCCGCCCTTCATCGCGGTGATGCGGGATGGGGTCAGGCGCTTACTTGTTCCGGATGCACTCATCGCGCCGCTCCTATCCTTGCCACGCCCTGCCCGCCGATAACCCTGTTATCCAGCAGCCGCGTCGTGCCGATCCTGACGAAGAGCGCGACGACAACGGGATTGCTGATGACTTCGACCGGCTTCAGCGTCTCGGCGTCGCGCACGGCGACGACTTCGGGATTGGCGAGCGGCTCGCGGCCAAGGAATGCTTTCAGCAGATGTTCGAGCTCGGCCGGATCGGTCAAGCCGGCGGCGACCAGCCGCTCAGCCTCGGCGAGCGTCTGCGGCACGATGACCGCCGCCTTGCGCTCGCCGGCGCTCAGATAAACATTGCGCGACGACAGCGCGAGGCCGTCGTGATCACGCACTGTCGGCACGGGTACGATGCGCACCGGCAGCGCGAGATCATCGACCATGCGCCTGATGACAACGACCTGCTGATAGTCCTTCTCGCCGAAATAGGCGCGCTGCGGCTGGACGATATTGAAGAGCTTGCAGACGACGGTGGCGACGCCGGCGAAATGCCCGGGCCTCACCGCGCCTTCGAGTTCGCGGCCGATCTCGGGCACATCGACAACCGTCATCATCGGCTTCGGATACATGTCGGCGACACCGGGCGCGAACAGGATGTTGACGCCGCCCTGGCGGAGCATGACCGTGTCGCGGTCGAGATCGCGTGGATATTTGCTGAGGTCTTCGTTGGCACTGAACTGCAGCGGATTGACGAAGATCGAGGCGACGACGATGTCGTTCTCCACCCTCGCCCGCGCCACCAGCTCCATATGGCCGGCATGCAGATAGCCCATGGTCGGAACAAGGCCGATGGTTCGCGATTGCCGGCGCAGGGCCTCGAGTGCCGCGCGCAGTTCGCCGATGTCAGAGAAAACTCGCATTATCCACCCGTCACTCCACCTCGCGCGCATAGAAATTGCAATCGGGCCGGAAGGTCAATCCTCGTACGGGCCTTCGTCCAGGATATAAACGATTATATGCTAATCTGCTGATAATGGGAGCAAATTTCGGGAGGCTGAACTGTGCTGGAGGGCAGCGCCTGCCCTTGCCTTCCCGCCGATGATGCCAATCTCATGAGGTATCCTGTTTCAGCTGGAGGTTCCCTTGCCCTGGATTGCCTATATCGTTCATTTCATCGCCGCCGCGTTTCTGACCAACGGCATTCCGCATTTCGTCAACGGCGTCAGCGGCCGCGCTTTCAGGACGCCTTTCGTGAGGATGAGCGGCAGCAAGCTGAGCTCGCCCGAGGTCAACGTCATCTGGGGCTGGCTGAATTTCCTCATCGCCTTCCTGCTCTTCGCCAATATCGGGCCGCTCTATATCGGCACGCCCGGAGATACGATCTTCGTTGCTGCGGGCATGCTGGTGATGGGCGTCATTCTCGCCCGGGTCTTCAGTTCCGACGCACGCTGAAGAGTGACTTGCTAAAAGCAAGTAATTACGATAGTGACTTGCTTCATGCAACGGACCAGCTTTGCCATCTTTCCATGCCCTGCCGCCCGCGCGCTGAACAGCGTCGGCGATTCCTGGAGCATCATGATCCTGCGCGACGCCTTTCAGGGCCTGACGCGCTTCGACGATTTCCAGAAGAGCCTTGGGATCGCACCCAATATCCTGACGCGGCGCCTCGCCCACCTGGTCGAGGAAGGCATTTTCGAGAAGCGGCTCTATAGCGAGCGCCCTGCCCGCTACGAATATGTGCTGACCGCAAAGGGACAGGATTTCTTCCCGGTGCTGATGGCGCTCTCGACATGGGGCGGACGCCACGCGCCGCAGGAAGATCTCGCCTATCTTCTCGGCAATGCGTCCGGCGAAAAGCTTGATGCCAAGCTGGTCGATGCCAGGAACGGCGAAGAACTCACCCCCCGGAATACCTGCCTGCTGCCCGGCCCTGCGGCCGATGAGGCGGCGCATGAGCGCATCGCGCGGATGAAGGCCTGGTATCTGGGCTTTGATGCCTAGAAAGGACAAGAATATGGATCGGATCGTCGTTACCGGCATGGGCCTCGTCTCGCCGCTTGGAACGGGCGTCGAGACTGCCTGGAAGCGCCTGCTTGCGGGCGGCTCGGGGCTGCGCGTGCTGGGAGAGGATGTCGTCGGCGATCTGCCGGCCAAGGTCGGCGGTGTCGTACCCGACATTGCCGAGGATGCCGAAGGCGGCTTCGATCCCGACCGCTATATCGTGCCGAAAGACCAGAAGAAGATGGACCGCTTCATCCATTTCGCGATGGGAGCTGCCGACGAGGCTGTCCGCCAGGCTGGATGGATGCCGGAGGATACCGCTTCGCGGGAGCGCACGGCAACGATCATCGCCTCCGGCGTCGGCGGCTTTCCCGCCATCACCGATGCCGTGCGGACGGTCGAGACGCGTGGGCCGCGGCGTCTGTCGCCCTTCATCGTCCCCTCCTTCCTGGTCAATCTGGCAGCCGGTCAGGTCAGCATCAAATACGGCTTCAAGGGGCCGCTCGGTGCGCCTGTCACGGCCTGTGCCGCCAGCGTCCAAGCGATCGGCGACGCAGCGCGGCTGATCCGCTCCGGCGAGGCCGATGTGGCAATCTGCGGCGGTGCGGAAGCCTGTATCGATCGCGTCAGCCTCGGCGGCTTTGCGGCGGCGCGAGCGCTGTCGACGGGGTTCAACGAGACACCGGAACTCGCTTCGCGGCCGTTCGACACCCAGCGCGACGGTTTCGTCATGGGCGAAGGTGCGGGCATTCTGGTCATCGAGACGCTCGAACATGCGCTGGCGCGCGGCGCGACGCCGCTTGCCGAACTCGTCGGCTACGGCACGGCGGCTGACGCCTATCACATGACGGCCGGACCAGAGGATGGCGACGGCGCGCGCCGGGCGATGGAAGCCGCCATCCGTCAGGCGAAGATCGCTCCCTCCGAGATCAAGCATCTCAACGCTCACGCGACCTCCACCCCGGTCGGCGACCGCGGCGAGATGGCGGCGATCGCGACGGTTTTCGGCCGCAATGGCGAGATCGCCATCAGCTCGACGAAATCGGCGACCGGCCATCTGCTGGGTGCGGCAGGCGGGCTGGAGGCGATCTTCACGATCCTGGCGCTGCGCGATCAGATCGTCCCGCCGACGCGCAATCTCGAGGAAGCCGATCCGGTGGCAGAAGGCCTCGATATCGTCGGCAAGACGGCGCGCAAGGTCGAGATGGAATATGCGATCAGCAACGGCTTCGGCTTTGGCGGCGTCAATGCGAGCGCCCTCTTCCGCCGCTGGCATTAAACGCGATGGCGGGCGCTGAGCCCGCCACTTTCAAATCCCCGCAGATGCCCTACACTCCTGTCTATATGGCTGGAGGCTCCCGCATGCGTGCTCTATCCGCAATTCTCGTCCTGTGTGCCGCATTCATCACCGCATCTCTGCCTGCGCGAGCGGAAGACCCGCTGGAGACGACGCAGCAGGTTATCGAACGGCAGATCAGTGCCTTCCTGAAGGATGATCCGGATACGGCCTATTCCTATGCCGCACCTGGCATCAAGGCGCTGTTTCCGGACAAGAACGTGTTCTTCGCGATGGTGAAGAAGAGCTATGAGCCGGTCTATCATCCCGGCAATTACGCCTTCGGCCGCAGCAAGTCGGTCGATGACGGCGCGATGATCTATCAGGAAGTGCTGATTTCTGGCCGCGACGGCAAGGACTGGACGGCCATCTATCAGATGGCGCGCCAGCCTGACGGGCAATACAAGATCAATGGTGTCCAGATCGTTCCGAACACCGACAGCAAGGGTATCTGATCTCAAACCGGATCGAGATCGCCCCTCGCCCATTCTTCCATCGTCTCGGCCATGAAATCGGCGAAGCGGTCTTCGGCGATTGCCTTGCGGATGCCCTGCATCAGTTCCTGATAGTAGTTCAGGTTATGCCAGGAAAGCAGCATGCCGCCGAGCGCCTCGTTGGCGCGGACGAGGTGGTGCAGGTAGGCGCGGGAGTAATCGCGGGTTGCCGGGCAGTTCGACTGGTCGTCGAGCGGGCGCATGTCCTCGGCGTGGCGGGCATTGCGGATATTGACCTTGCCGCGGCGGGTGAAGGCCAGACCATGACGGCCGGAGCGGGTCGGCATCACGCAGTCGAACATGTCGATGCCGCGGGCGACCGACTTCAGCATGTCATCCGGCGTGCCGACGCCCATCAGATAGCGCGGCTTTTCGGTCGGCAGAACGGGGAGCGTCGTGTCGAGCATGCGCAGCATGACGTCCTGCGGCTCGCCGACGGCGAGGCCACCGACGGCATATCCCTTGAGGTCGAGCTGGGCCAGCGCTTCGGCTGAGCGGATACGCAGGTTCGGCTGGTCACCGCCCTGGACGATGCCGAACATCGCCTTGCCCGGCTGGTTGCCGAAGGCCACCTTGCAGCGCTCGGCCCAGCGCAGCGAGAGCTCCATGGCGCGCTCGATCTCGCGCGGTTCGGCGGGAAGCGCCACGCATTCGTCGAGCTGCATCTGGATATCGGAGCCGAGCAGGCCCTGGATCTCAATCGAACGCTCCGGCGACATGTGATGCAGGCTGCCGTCGACATGCGACTTGAAGGTCACGCCCTGCTCGTCGAGCTTGCGCAGACCGGAAAGCGACATGACCTGGAAACCGCCTGAATCCGTCAGGATCGGGTGTTCCCAGCGGATCAGCTTGTGCAGGCCGCCGAGGCGGGCGACGCGCTCGGCGCCAGGGCGCAGCATCAGGTGATAGGTATTGCCGAGAATGATATCAGCGCCGGTGTCACGCACCTGGTCGAGATACATCGCCTTGACGGTGCCGACGGTACCGACGGGCATGAAGGCCGGCGTGCGGATCGTGCCGCGCGGCATGGAGATTTCACCAAGGCGGGCGCCGCCATCGGTCTTCTTGAGGGTGAACTGGAAGTTCTCGGTCATCTGTCGTTCCGGAAAAGAAGGCTCGAATCGCCGTAGGAATAGAAGCGGTAGCCTGTCGAAATGGCGTGTTCGTAGGCCGCGTGCATGGTCTCGAAACCGGCAAAGGCGGAGACAAGCATGAACAGCGTCGAACGCGGCAGGTGAAAATTGGTCATCAGCATATCGACCGCCTTGAAGCGGTAGCCCGGCGTGATGAAGATGCCGGTGGCACCGGCCCAGGGCAGGATTTCGCCGCTGTCGGCCGCCGCACTCTCGATCAACCGCAGCGACGTGGTTCCGACGCAGACGATGCGCCCGCCCCTCGCCCTGACGGCGTTGAGCTTGGCGGCAATCTCCTCGGTCACATAACCGCTTTCGAGATGCATCTTGTGATCGTCGGTATCATCGGCCTTCACCGGCAGGAAGGTTCCGGCACCGACATGCAGCGTCACGAAATGGCGTTCGATGCCGGCCTTGTCGAGAGCGGCAAAGAGCTCCGGCGTGAAATGCAGGCCGGCCGTTGGTGCGGCGACAGCGCCCTCCTCGCGGGCGTAGATCGTCTGGTAGTCGGCGCGGTCGCGCTCGTCTTCCGGGCGCTTGGCAGCGATATAGGGTGGAAGCGGGATATGGCCGACCGAAGCGATCGCTTCGTCAAGCGCCGGACCCGAGAGATCGAATGCGAGTGTTACCTCGCCGGCATCGCCTTTCTCGACGACGGTGCAATCGAGCTGGCCGAGAGAGCAGCTTTCGCCGCTATGGCCAAAGGCAATGCGATCGCCTTCCTTGATGCGCTTGCCGGGCTTTGCGAAGGCCTTCCAGCGGTTGGCGCCGACACGCATGTGCAGCGTCGCCGAAACCTGCTGGCCGCCCGCCCCTTCGCGATGGCGGATGCCCTCGAGCTGCGCGGGAATGACCTTGGTGTCGTTGAAAACCAGCGCGTCGCCGGGCTTCAGGAAATTCGGGAGATCGCGAACAATATGGTCGCTCAGCACCTCGCCGGCGGACGCATCGACGACCAGCAGGCGCGCGCTGTCGCGCGGCTCGGCGGGCCTCAGGGCAATCCGCTCATCCGGCAGGTCGAAATCGAAAAGGTCTACGCGCATCGGGGTACTTTCAGGCAAAGCGAAACCCGCCCCACGTTCTCACGCAAGGGCGGGTTCCGTCAGAAATCACAATCAGACGTCGGCGGCAACCCGCATCGAGACTATCGAATCCGGGTCTACGACCGGCTCGCCCTTCTTGATCTTGTCGACGTTGTCCATGCCTTCGATGACCTGGCCCCAGACGGAATACTGCTTGTTGAGCCACGGAGAATCCGCAAGGCAGATGAAGAACTGGCTGTTGGCCGAGTTCGGGTTCTGCGAGCGGGCCATGGAGCAAACGCCGCGAATATGCGGAGTGGCGGAGAATTCTGCCTTCAGGTCCGGCTTCTCGGAGCCGCCCATGCCTGCACGGCCCGGGTTGAAGCTCTCGCTGCCCTTCTTGCCGAACTTGACGTCGCCGGTCTGGGCCATGAAGTCGTTGATGACGCGGTGGAAGACGACGCCGTCATAGGCCTTCTCGCGAGCGAGTTCCTTGATGCGGGCAACATGCTCAGGTGCCACCTGCGGCAGGAGCGCGATAACGACCTTGCCCTTGGTGGTTTCCAGGATGATGGTGTTTTCGGGATCCTTGATCTCGGCCATTGTTATTCTCCTCGTTCTTCTTGTGGAATGATGTGGCTGCCGGTCACTTGCCGACAGTTACCTTGACCATGCGGTCGGGATTGCTGACTTCGCCGTTCTGGCCTTCGCCCTTCTTGATCTTGTCGACGAATTCCATGCCGGAAACGACCTTGCCGACGACCGTGTACTGGCCGTTCAGGAAGGAGCCTTCAGCGAACATGATGAAAAACTGCGAATTGGCCGAATCCGGATCCTGCGAGCGCGCCATGCCAACCGTGCCGCGCACGAAAGGCGTCTTGGAGAACTCGGCGGGGATGTTCGGAAGATCGGAACCGCCGGTGCCTGCGAGGCTCGGGTCGAAGCCCTTCGACATGTTGCCGTACTGGACGTCGCCGGTCTGGGCCATGAAGCCGTCGATGACGCGGTGGAAGGCGACGTTGTCATAGGCGCCCTTCTTGGCAAGCGCTTCGATCTGCGCGACGTGCTTGGGCGCAACGTCAGGCGCAAGCTGGATCACGACCGGACCATCCTTCAGCTGGATGGTCAGCGTATCGGCAGCAAGGGCGTCGCCGGCGAAAGAGGCAATATAAAGCACGGCGGCAAAGGCGACATAAAAGAGTTTCATTGTAGCTCCGGTGCGGCGGACGACCGCCTCAAGATTTGCGCTTGGATTGAAGGGCTTTAAGAACTGCGGCCGGTACGAAGGCGCTGACATCTCCACCCATGGCGGCGATTTGGCGGACCAATGTGGCGGTTATGGGCCGCGATGCCGTTCCGGCCGGCAGAAAGATGGTCTGGATATCCGGCGCCATCTGCCGGTTCATGCCGGCCATCTGCATTTCATAGTCGAGATCGGTGCCGTCGCGCAGGCCGCGGATCAGCAGCGAGGCCTTATGCTCGCGCGCCGCATCGACGACGAGATTGTCGAAGGAGACGACCTCGATGCCAGCAGCCTTCTGCGGCAGGATTTCGGCGAGCGACTTGCGGATGAGATCGGCACGCTCCTCGAAGGAAAACAGCGGCGCCTTACCCGGATGAATGCCGATCGCAACGATGACTTTTTCGGCGACGTTCAGCGCCTGAACAAGCACATCCATATGTCCGTTGGTGATCGGGTCGAAGGACCCCGGATAAAAAGCAAGCGTCATGGGACCCGGCCGTTTCGTTCGTTGCCTTTTGTCACGGATGCCCCTTTACCGCAAGTCATTTGGCATGCCGGTGCCGGATGCGTGAACGGCTGATGAATGGGTCGTTCAAGGCCGTTTCAGATGCGATCTGCATAATCAAAATCGTCAACGCAGCCGATGCCATTCCGGCATCCGGCTCTCCCCGGAAGTCACTTCGATGCTCATGCTCCTGATCGCCCTTGCCGTCATCATCTCCCTTATCGGCGAAGTGGCCTATGGGCTTCTCAAGGAGAAGTACGAGGTACGCTGGGTGCGCCCGGAGGTCAACGAGCATTATGCACTGATGCGCCAGCTCGGCCGGCTGCGGTGAAAACGGGCCTCGAATCTGAACGCCAGATGAACGAGGCATTCAAGGTCGCTTCAGACCAAGCTTAGTAAACGACACGTCAACATCCCACGGAACCATTTCCAGGCGGATGCATTTAAACACCGAAGCGTAGATGCGATACGCGCAAGAAGGAAAAGAAGATGCCCGATAAGATTACCGTCATTAACGTTTTCTGGATGGCAATGATTACGGGAATGCTTACTGCAACTGTCGCACTCTATGACCAGAAGCCTGATACGTCCAAGGTATATGGCCCTTACGCCGCTGCCCGCACGGCAATCGTAAGCCAGTACTGAGGAACGTGAACGCAACTTCGGAAAGGATTGCCCATGTTCACGATTTTGACCGTTCTGACCGCCCTCATCAGCGTAATGTTCATCGTGTCCGTGGCGTCAACGATTTCCGCTCTTCGCCGTGAAAGCGAAGAGGTGAAGGCTTACAACGAAAAGCGCATCACTTTCTAAAGCCAGTTCCCCTGCCCTGAGCGCATTCCCCTCCGTGCTCGGGCAATTCAAAAAGCCGGACGCCTTCCCCGCGGCCGGCTTTTTCTTTGTCGTTATGCCGGGCGATAGGCGAGGCAGCCGCTCTTGCGGTAGGGCAGCACGAGGATTGCTCCCGATGCATAGAGCTTGCGGACGTAATCGGGGCTTTCACCGCGCACCACAGCAAAGACCGATCCCCAGCGCAGCAGCTTGACGCCATCAGGGAGGCTCGCCGGGCTGCCGGGCGGGCGGAAGACCATGGCGGCAGGCGCCTCCCCGGTTGCGGCGAAAATGCCGGCAAACAGCATGAAGACGGCGCAGAGGATGACGAGAGCCGTCACACCCGTTTTTGCGATCCGCCGCGTCCATGCCATCACCGCACTCCCTTTCAGAAGTCGAATATATGCTCGATGCCGGGATCGGCAATCGGCCGATCGCGCAGCAGCTGCGCCAGATCGGTGATCCTGACCAGAACCAGCAGCCGGTCGTTATCGAAGCCGGCGCGCGGGAAACGGGCGATCAGCTCACCGGGCGGTGGCGCCTGATCGCTCGCCGGTGCAGTCAGCGACACCATGATCTGGTCATTTCCGGCAATCTCCCGGACATTTCCGCCCGCCTTGGCGATGTCGGAGAGAATATGGGTGAAGCGGTCGTAGCGAGGTGTTTCGATAAGGATGCCATTGGCACTTTCGGAGACGACGCGGACATCGGGCATTGCCGACAGCGCCTCGGCCGGCATACCGGAAACAACGGAGAAGATCGTCAGCTTGGCCTCGCCGGTGGCTGCCACCGCATCGGCGATCATTCCGGCATAGGCGATCTTCGCCTTCCATTCACCGCCGAGCGCCAGGCGGCGTTCCCAACCGCGCAGGGGCTCATCGACGGATGCCGCCCAGAGCTTGTCGATCTGTGGCTGGAAGGGATATTTGTACCAGGGCGTCTGGCGCAGAAAGGCGGCGTAATCGATCGCCATGTCGCGGGCGACACTATCCTGCGGCGTCTTCTGATCGCCACGCCAATAAGCGGTCAGCCGTCCCAGCGTTTCTTCATAGGCAGCCTTCAGGCCCATTTCGAGGGTGAAACTGACGCCGATCGTCGCGACCATCATGCGCGTCTGCGTGTCGGCGCCGCCGTGGCGGTCGGCGATCGCCGTCAGTGCACAATCGGCCTTCCAGAAATCCTTGACGCTGGCGAGATAATCGAAGCGGTATTCATCGCCCGTCTTCAGGACCTCGGCCAGACCGTCATAGGCATAGACGATATGCCACTCGGGATAGGTCAGGAATGTATTGGCCTCCTCGCGGCGCATGGCGGGATCGCGGATCAGTGGGCTGTAGCTATCTGCCTGCGGATCGGCATGGCAGAAGGTCTCCACATAGGCGGCAGGACTCAGAAGGAGGAGCACAACCACGACGACGGCGGCGACGAACAATGCGAGGATCTTGAAAGCCCGGCGCATCAGCGCGCCTCGCTGCGGAAGATGTAGCTCGATGCGATCGCTGCGCCGCCAAGGAAGAGATGCGGCAGGTTTGCGAGGATCTTGAAGCCGAACGGCAGGTCCTGGATGCCGTAATTGACGATGCCGAGATCAAGATAGCCGGAGCCGGTGATCAGGCCGAGCAGGCCATCGGTGAAATAGAGCAGGCCGAAATAGAAGAGGAAGAAGCGCGAGGCTCGCACCGAGAGATAGGCAGCGATCGCAGCCCAGAGCGCCGAAGCCAGATGCAGGCTGTCGTCATAAATATCGAGCGCGAAGATGCCGAAGGCCCTGCCCTCGGCGTCCGTCAGGCCGGGAATGTAATTCAGCGCCGCGGCAAACAGCAGCGCCACGGTATAAAGCCCGGCAATCAGTCGAAGCTTGCTCATCATTCCCCCTCAGATCTTGCCCAGATAATTATCCCAGAAGCGGTTGCGGAACAGCAGGCCGGGATCAGCCTTGCGTTTTGCCGCAGCGAAATCACCTGCCCGGACATAGGCCCGCTGCAGCTGGTCGAGGCGCGCATGCGGCCGGTACGGCAGATAATAGCTGCCGCCGATGGCAATGACGCGCTCGATCAGCGCCTCCGTCATCCGCGCCATATCGGCCTCGCCGCGCACGGTCTTCTCCTGCGAAAACAGCATGACCGCGGCAATGCGCGGCTCTGTTGCATAGGCCAGGACACTGTCGCTATCGGTGTTCACATAACGTAGCGTGATATTCAGCAGCTGCTGATAAGAGGCCGGGATAACCTCCTGGCAAGCCGTGACAAAATCGGCAAAGCGCGACGGCGAGACGAAATATTCGTGCAGGATATCGGTGCGCGTGGGATCGCGGTCGTCGAGGGTGATGACGGGTTCGTTCATCAGGCTGTTGCGCGTCGATGCGGCGGCGATCTGCGGGTTCAGCACCGCCTCCGTCCACCAGCGCATATGCTTGACGCCGTCGGAGCCGAGCTGGCGGCGGAAGATTTCGCGCGAGACGTGGCTGATGAGACCGGAGCCGGTCGCCGCCGGGATATTCGACTGATCGGCGGAGGGGCGGTAGGTGATCAGCAGCGCATCTTCGAAGAAGCGGTCGAGCGAGATATCCATGCGGCCATAGGCCATCTGGATCGTGGGATCGGACGCAAGGACCTCGGCAAAGCGGCGGCCGATATCCTCGCCGGCCAGATGCTCGAAACTCGGGTCCAGCAGGGTATTCGGCACCATGTCGAGCTCAAGTTCGGTAATGACGCCGAACAGGCCGTAGCCACCCATCGCGTGATTGAAGAGCTCGGTATTCTCAGTGCGCGAGCAGGTCAGCAGATTGCCGTCAGCCGTCATTATCTTCATCGAGTGCACAGTGCTGCCGCAGCCGCTGAAGGGTACCGGCCAGCCATGCGCATTGACGGAAAAGGTGCTGGCGACGCCGAAATCGTTATTCGACTGCATGACGGCGGGCGAAAAGCCGATTGCATCGAGCTTGCGGATGATCGTCGACCAGCGGGCACCGGCTGCGACGCGATAGGTCTTGGCCGAGGTGTCGGCCTCCAGCCAATCCTGATCGAGGGTCAGGGCCGTGCCGTTCAGCGGCAGGCTATGGCCGCCCATGGAATGACGCGCGGCGCTGGCGGCGAACGATTGACCGTTGCTGCGGGCGTCGGCAAGCGCGGCACGGAGCTTGCCGATCAACACGTCCTGTGGCGGCTCGTTAAAGGTCAGATGCTGGGCGACCGGGGTCGGTGAAAGCTCGCCCGCGTCGTTGAGGATGGTGGCGCTTGAGGAAACATCGTCTTCTGGCGGGAAAGCCGGACCAGGATCGCTCACCGGCGTCAGAAGATACTGCCCTGCAACGGCGCCGGCGATCGCCGAGCCCGCAACGAGAACGCCGCGCCGCGTCCAATTCCCCATGATTCCCTCGCCCTAAAATCAACTCAGACTAGCAGGAATCTCTTTAGCGCATAAAAAAACCGGGCGGCAGGGGCCGCCCGGTTTTCCAGCCAAAGCCGGTTAAATTATTCTTCCGTGGAAGATGAAGGTTCGTCGCCTTCGGTTGCCGGAGGCACTGCGCCGGCTTCGATCGGCGTTTCGTTGGTGATCTCACCAACGTCTTCGCTGTCGTCTTCCGGTTCGCTGATGCGCTCGACCGAAACCACCTTCTCATCCTTGGCGGTCGAGAAGATCGTGACGCCCTTCGTCGCACGGCTGGCGATGCGGATGCCGCCGACCGGAACACGGATCAACTGGCCACCATCGGAGACGAGCATGATCTGGTCGCCGTCATCAACCGGGAAGGCAGCGACGAGTGCGCCGATTTCGCCCGTCTTCGACGTGTCGGTGGCGCGGATACCCTTGCCGCCGCGGCCGGAGATGCGGAAGTCGTAAGACGAGGAACGCTTGCCGTAGCCCTTTTCGGAGACCGTCAGCACGAACTGTTCACGTGCCTTCAGCTCTTCGTAGCGCTCGTCGTTGAGCTGTCCCTCTTCGGTGACTTCTTCACCGACGAGAGCGATATCCTCCTCATCGACGCCGGTTGCGCGACGCTCTGCAGCGGAACGCTTCAGATAGGCAGCACGTTCCCACGGCTCAGCATCGACATGGCCGACGATCGTCATCGAGATGATGCTGTCGCCATCGCCGAGGTTGATACCGCGAACACCGATCGAGTTGCGGCCGGCAAAGACACGGACGTCATCGACCGGGAAGCGGATGCACTGGCCGAGCGCCGTGGTCAGAAGCACGTCGTCGTGCTCGGTGCAGGTCTCGACGGAGAGGATTTCATCGCCCTCCTCTTCCAGCTTCATGGCGATCTTGCCGTTGCGGTTCACCTGGACGAAATCCGACAACTTGTTGCGGCGAACGGTGCCGCGCGTCGTCGAGAACATCACGTCGAGGCTTTCCCAGCTGTCCTCATCCTCGGGCAGCGGCAGGATCGTCGTGATGCGTTCGCCGGGTGCCAGCGGCAGCATGTTGATGAGCGCCTTGCCGCGCGAGGTCGGCGTGCCGATCGGCAGGCGCCAGACCTTTTCCTTGTAGACGATACCGCGCGACGAGAAGAACAGAACGGGCGTATGTGTGTTGACCACAAATAGCCGGCTAACGAAATCTTCGTCGCGGGTGGTCATGCCGGAGCGGCCCTTGCCGCCGCGGCGCTGCGCACGGTAGGTCGTCAGCGGCACGCGCTTGATATAACCGAGATGCGAGACGGTCACGACCATGTCTTCACGGGCGATGAGGTCTTCATCGTCCATTTCGAGACCGCCATCGATGATCTCGGTGCGGCGCGGTGTGCCGAACTCGTCGCGAACGGCGCCCAGCTCTTCCTTGACGATGGTCATGATGCGAATGCGAGACGACAGAATATCGAGGTAATCCTTGATTTCTTCGCCGATTTTGTTGAGTTCGTCGCCGATTTCGTCGCGGCCGAGCGCCGTCAGACGGGCGAGACGCAGTTCGAGGATAGCGCGGGCCTGCTCTTCCGAGAGGTTATACGTCATGTCCTCGTTGATCCGGTGACGCGGATCGTCGATCAAACGGATCAGGCTTTCGACATCCGCTGCCGGCCAGCGGCGCGTCATCAGCTGTTCGCGTGCGGTCGCAGGATCCGGCGCCTGGCGGATGACGCGGATGACTTCGTCGATATTGGCAACCGAGATCGCCAGACCGACCAAGACGTGGGCGCGCTCACGCGCCTTGCGGAGAAGGAATTTCGTTCTCCGGCTAACGACTTCTTCGCGGAAGGCAACGAAGGCGCGGAGCATGTCGAGCAGGTTGAGCTGTTCCGGCTTGCCGCCGTTCAGTGCCACCATGTTGCAGCCGAAGGAGGTCTGCAGCGGCGTGTAACGGTAAAGCTGGTTCAGGATGACGTCGGCATTGGCGTCGCGCTTCAGCTCGACGACGACGCGGTAGCCCTGGCGGTCAGATTCGTCGCGCAGGTCGGAGATGCCCTCGATGCGCTTTTCGCGCACCAGCTCGGCCATCTTCTCGATCATCGTCGCCTTGTTCACCTGATAGGGGATTTCGGTGATGATGATCTGTTCGCGATCGCCGCGCATCGGCTCGATCGTGGCAACGCCGCGCATGACGACGGAACCGCGGCCCGTCTCATAGGCCGAGCGGATGCCGGAACGGCCGAGGATCTTGGCGCCGGTCGGGAAGTCCGGGCCCGGGATGATCTGCATCAGATCCGGCAGCTCAATCGCCGGATTGTCGATCAGCGCGATACAGCCGTCGATGACTTCGACGAGATTGTGCGGCGGGATGTTGGTCGCCATACCGACGGCGATGCCGCCTGCGCCGTTGACCAGCAGGTTCGGGAATTTCGCGGGCACCACCGACGGCTCGGAAAGCGTGCCGTCGTAGTTGTCGCGGAAATCGACCGTTTCCTTGTCGAGGTCGTCGAGCAGCGAATGCGCGGCCTTTTCCAGGCGGCATTCGGTGTAGCGTTCGGCCGCCGGCGGGTCACCGTCGACGGAGCCGAAATTGCCCTGGCCGTCGATCAGCGGCAGGCGAAGAGACCAGTCCTGCGCCATACGGGCGAGCGCATCGTAGATCGCCGAGTTGCCGTGCGGATGGTATTTACCCATCACGTCACCGGTTACGCGGGCGCATTTGACGTATTTCTTGTTCCAGTCGATGCCGAGCTCGGACATACCGTAAAGGATGCGCCGGTGGACGGGCTTCAGGCCGTCGCGCACGTCAGGAAGCGCGCGGCTGACGATAACGCTCATCGCGTAATCGAGATAGGACCGCTGCATTTCCTCCATGATGGAGATGGGCTCGATGCCTGGCGGGAGCTTCCCGCCGCCTGGGGGTGTTTGTTCAGTCAAAACAGATCACGATCTCTTTGTAGAATCACTGAAAGATTTATAGCGGAAAGCCCCGTTCCGCGCCAATTTGAGCGGGAGTTTTGAACAGGCTTTTACGGCGGAAAGGCGGCAATTCTGGCGTTTTTGCGCCGGGAGGAGGCCTACGCGAAAACAGGCGGTTTGCCAAACGCGGGCAGTCGCTCCACAATCGCGAAAACCTCGCCCTCATATGGTGTTTTGGAGACCGAATGGCAAGCACCGACCAACTGATCAATGCCTTCACCACCCTGCTCGTGACTATCGATCCGCCGGGGCTGGCGCCAATCTTTCTGGGGCTGACCGCTGGCATGAGCCGGCCCCAGCGCAAGCAGGTGGCGCTGCGCGGCTCGATGATCGCCTTCATCATCCTCGCGGTCTTCGCGCTGTTTGGTGCCGGTGTGCTCGGCGTGCTCGGCATATCCATGGGAGCCTTCCGCCTCGCTGGTGGCCTGCTGCTCTTCTGGATCGCCTTTGAAATGGTCTTCGAGAAGCGTCAGGACCGCAAGGAGAAGACCAGCGAAGTCGCCATCACCAAGGACCACATCCAGAATATCGCCGTCTTCCCGCTGGCGATCCCGCTGGTTGCCGGTCCGGGAGCGATCTCGGCGACGATCCTGCTCTCTGGTGCCTTCGCCTCGTCGATCGAGCGGGCGCAGCTGATCATCGTCATCGCCGCCAACCTGCTGATCACGCTAGGCGCCCTGCTGGTCGCCGACAGGCTCGACCGTTTCCTCGGCGCCACCGGCCGGGCGATCCTGACGCGGCTTCTCGGCGTCATCCTGGCGGCCCTGGCGGTGCAGTTCGTTGTCGATGGCGCCAAGGCGGCGCTCAATCTGATCAGCGCCACACCGGCCTAACAAAAACGGCGCCTCAAGGGGCGCCGTTTTCATTTGATCCGTCCGGTTCTCAGAATGGGATGTCGTCGTCGAGATCCCGCGAGAAGTTGCCGCCGCTACCGCCGCCACTGCTGCTGCCGCCACGGCCGCCGCCGGAAGACTGGGAGGGCGCGCCGTAGTCGTCGCCGTAGCCGCCACCGCCGCCACCATAATCGTTGTTGTTGCCACGGCCGCCGCCACCGCCGAAGCCGGAGCTTGCGCCGCCGCCGTCGCCACGGCCATCGAGCATCGTCAGCGTCGAGTTGAAGCCCTGCAGCACGACTTCCGTCGAGTAGCGGTCCTGACCCTGCTGGTCCTGCCACTTGCGGGTCTGCAGCGCGCCTTCGATATAGAGCTTGGCGCCCTTCTTGACGTATTGCTCGACAACCTTGCAGAGGCCTTCGTTGAAGACGACGACAGTGTGCCATTCGGTCTTTTCGCGGCGTTCGCCGGAATTGCGGTCGCGCCACTGCTCAGAGGTCGCGATACGCAGGTTGGCGATCGGACGGCCGTCCTGGGTCCTGCGGATTTCGGGGTCGGCGCCCACGTTTCCGATCAGAATTACCTTGTTTACGCTACCAGCCATGCTTTTCACCTTACCTGCCGCCCTGCCCGGCGGCGCTTGAAACAATCGGTGCACCTTAAACTATAGAGCCCTTGCGAGGCGCGTCCATCGGGCCGTCATCCACAAGGAATTTTGTTCTTTCTTTGTTCTACTTATTCACTATGATCCTGTCAACAGAATCGAAAACCTTCTCCTACCCCGGATTTGAGCCTCGACTCGCCCGCGAGCATCACTAAATAAGGGGCTTCATCCAAGAGACCAAAGCAGAAGACGATGAGCGAACTGAAGACGATTTCCATCCGCGGCGCGCGTGAGCATAATTTGAAGGGCATCGACCTCGATCTGCCGCGCAACAAGCTTATCGTGATGACGGGCCTTTCAGGGTCCGGCAAATCCTCGCTGGCATTCGATACGATCTATGCCGAGGGGCAGCGGCGTTATGTCGAAAGCCTCTCGGCCTATGCGCGCCAGTTCCTGGAAATGATGCAGAAGCCTGACGTCGACCAGATCGACGGCCTCTCGCCTGCCATCTCGATTGAGCAGAAGACGACGTCGCGCAATCCGCGCTCGACGGTCGGCACGGTCACCGAGATCTACGACTATATGCGTCTGCTCTTTGCGCGCGTCGGCGTTCCCTATTCGCCGGCCACCGGCCTGCCGATCGAGAGCCAGACGGTCAGCCAGATGGTGGACCGCGTGCTCGCCTTCGAAGAGGGCACGCGTCTTTATATTCTGGCGCCGCTCGTGCGCGGCCGCAAGGGCGAGTACAAGAAGGAACTCGCCGAGCTCATGAAAAAGGGCTTCCAGCGCGTCAAGGTGGACGGCCAGTTCTACGAGATCGCCGACGTTCCGGCCCTCGACAAGAAGTACAAGCATGACATCGACGTCGTCGTCGACCGTATCGTCGTGCGCGCCGACATGTCCTCTCGTTTGGCGGACAGCCTGGAGACCTCGCTGAAGCTCGCCGATGGCCTGGCGGTCGCCGAATTCGCCGACAAGCCGCTGCCGCCGGAGGAAACCGCTGCCGGCGGTTCGGCCAACAAGTCGCTGAACGAGACGCATGAGCGCGTGCTCTTTTCTGAAAAATTCGCCTGCCCGGTTTCCGGCTTCACCATTCCGGAGATCGAGCCGCGTCTCTTCTCGTTCAACAACCCGGCCGGCGCCTGCCCGACCTGCGACGGTCTCGGCGCGCAGCAGAAGATCGACGCCAACCTGATTATCCCGGAACCGGAACGGACGCTGCGCGACGGCGCGATCGCACCCTGGGCCAAGTCGTCTTCTCCTTATTACAATCAGACGCTAGAAGCGCTCGGCAAGCATTTCGGCTTCAAGCTCGGCAATCGATGGAGCGATCTTTCCGCCAAGGCCCAGGATGTGATCCTGAACGGCACCGAAGAGAAGATCGAATTCCACTATGCCGATGGCGCGCGCTCCTACACGACGCACAAGACCTTCGAAGGCATCATCACCAATCTTGAGCGCCGCTGGAAGGAGACGGATTCCGCCTGGGCGCGCGAGGAGATCGAGCGTTTCATGTCGGCGGCTCCCTGCCCGTCCTGCGCCGGTTACCGCCTGAAGCCCGAAGCGCTGGCCGTCAAGATCGACAAGCTGCATATCGGCGAAGTCACGCAGATGTCGATCCGCGTCGCCCGCGACTGGTTCGAAGTGCTGCCGTCGCATTTCACGGCGAAGCAGAACGAGATTGCCGTGCGCATTCTCAAGGAAATCCGCGACCGCCTGCGGTTCCTGAACGATGTCGGCCTCGAATATCTCAGCCTGTCTCGCAATTCAGGGACGCTGTCGGGTGGCGAGAGCCAGCGCATTCGCCTGGCATCGCAGATCGGCTCGGGCTTGACGGGCGTGCTCTATGTTCTCGACGAACCCTCGATCGGCCTCCACCAGCGCGACAATGCCCGCCTGCTCGACACGCTGAAGCACCTGCGCGACATCGGCAATACCGTGATCGTCGTCGAGCATGACGAGGACGCGATCCTAACGGCCGACGACGTGGTCGATATCGGCCCGGCCGCCGGCATTCACGGCGGCCAGGTTATCGCCCACGGCACGCCACAGGACATCATGGCGAACCCGAAGTCGCTGACCGGCAAATATCTCTCCGGCGAACTCGGCGTTCCCGTCCCCGATGAGCGGCGCAAGCCGAAGAAGGGCAAAGAGATCAAGGTCGTCGGCGCCCGGGGCAACAACCTCAAGAACGTCACCGCCTCGATCCCGCTCGGTGTCTTCACGGCAGTGACCGGCGTTTCCGGCGGCGGCAAGTCCACCTTCCTGATCGAGACGCTCTACAAGTCGGCAGCGCGCCGCGTCATGGGCGCGCGCGAAATCCCGGCCGATCACGACCGCATCGACGGCTTCGAGCATATCGACAAGGTGATCGATATCGACCAATCGCCGATCGGGCGCACGCCGCGCTCGAACCCGGCGACCTATACCGGCGCCTTCACGCCGATCCGCGATTGGTTCGCCGGCCTGCCGGAAGCCAAGGCGCGCGGCTATCAGCCGGGCCGCTTCTCGTTCAACGTCAAAGGCGGCCGCTGCGAGGCCTGCCAGGGCGACGGCGTCATCAAGATCGAGATGCACTTCCTGCCGGATGTCTACGTCACCTGCGACGTCTGCCACGGCAAGCGCTACAATCGCGAGACGCTCGACGTCACCTTCAAGGGCAAGTCGATCTCCGACGTGCTCGACATGACGGTCGAGGAAGGCGTCGAGTTCTTCGCTGCCGTCCCCGCGGTGCGCGACAAGCTGCAGTCGCTGTTCGATGTCGGCCTTGGCTATATCAAAGTCGGCCAGCAGGCGAACACGCTGTCGGGCGGCGAGGCGCAGCGCGTCAAGCTCGCCAAGGAACTGTCGAAGCGCTCGACCGGCCGCACGCTCTACATTCTCGACGAGCCGACGACCGGCCTGCACTTCCACGACGTCGCCAAGCTGCTGGAAATGCTGCACGAGCTGGTCAACCAGGGCAACTCCGTCGTCGTCATCGAGCACAATCTCGAAGTCATCAAGACAGCCGACTGGGTACTCGATTTCGGCCCCGAAGGCGGCGATGGCGGCGGCGAGATCGTTGCGACCGGCACGCCTGAGGCGATCGTCAAGGAGAAGCGCTCCTATACCGGCCACTTCCTGAAGGAGCTGCTGGAGCGGCGCCCGGTGAAGAAGACGGTCGCAGCGGCCGAGTGAGATGCTGAGACAGGCGGCCGCTGACGATCTTGAGACCGTGCGCCGCCTGACCATGGCGGCTTACGGCCCCTATGTCGCGGAATTCGGCGGCGAGCCGCTGCCGATGCGCGAAGATTACGCGCCGCGGATCGCCAATGGCGAGGTGTGGCTGCTCGATATCGATGGCGAGCCTGGCGGGCTCGCCGTTCTTGAACGCCATGCGGATCACACGATGCTGTTCAGCATCGCCGTGTCGCCTGATCATCATAGCCGCGGGATCGGCCGTACGATTCTCGGCTGGGTGGAAGACAAGACGCGCGAATGGGAGCTGCCGGAAGTCAGGCTCTACACCAATGCGCGGATGGAGAGGAATATCGCGATCTACCGCGCCTTCGGCTTTCAGGAAACGGGTCGACGGCCGAACCCCTACCGGCCAGGATGGGTGATCGTCGACATGGCAAAGCAAATCGCCTGAACGGGCAAAGGGAGGAAGAGAATGAGCAAATCCGGCACTATCCGCGTCGGTATCGGCGGCTGGACATTCGAGCCTTGGCGCAATCATTTCTTCCCCTCCGACCTGAAGCAGAAGGACGAGCTCAATTATGCCAGCCGCCAGCTGAAGGTCATCGAAGTCAACGGCACCTATTACAGCTCGCAGAAGCCGGAGACCTTCGCGAAATGGGGCGCGGATGTGCCCGATGGTTTCATCTTCTCGCTGAAGGCCAGCCGCTTCGTCACCAACCGCAAGGTTTTGGGCGAAGCCGGCGAATCCATGCAGCGGTTCCTGACGCAGGGACTGACGGAACTCGGCGACCGTCTCGGGCCGATCCTCTGGCAGTTCGCGCCGACCAAGAAGTTCGAGCCCGACGATTTCGAAGCGTTCCTGAAGCTGCTGCCGGACAAGCAGGATGGCCTACCGTTGCGCCATGTCGTCGAGGTCCGTCATGACAGTTTCAAGGTGCAGGATTTCGTCGCGCTGCTGGCCAAGTACGGCGTGGCGCCTGTCGTCGCCGAGCATTTCGATTATCCGATGATATCAGACGTCACCGCCGATTTCGTCTATGCGCGGCTGCAGAAGGGTTCGGACGAGATCCGGACCTGCTATCCGCCCAAGGACCTGAAGGCCTGGGCAAAGCGGCTGGAGACCTGGGCCGAAGGCAAGGTGCCCGACGATCTGCCTCTCATCGACGCGGATCGCAAGGTGAAGGCCGAGCCGCGCGACGTCTTCGCCTTCATGATCCATGAGGGCAAGGTGAACGCCCCCTTCGGCGCCATCGCGCTGCAGGAAGAGGTCGGCAAGTAATCAGCCGGCCGGCAGTCAGAACGGCAGGACGTGGGCGGCGAGATCTTCCGCCGTCAACCCCTTGCCGGCGCGCTGCCCGGCGAGGCTGTGCAGGTAGACGCCGATCGCTGCCGCCTCGAAGGCCGGAAGGCCCTGCGCCAGATAGGCGCCGATGATGCCGGCAAGCACGTCGCCGGACCCTGCCGTTGCCAGCCAGACCGGCGCATTGGTGTTGATCAGCGCGCGGCCATCGGGTGCGGCAATAACGGTATCGGCACCCTTGAAGACGATCGCCGCATTGGCGCGCTTCGCCGCCATCTGTGCCTTGGCGGTCTTGCCGAGCCCGGTATCGGCGGCGATATCGGGGAAGAGGCGGGCGAATTCGCCGTCATGCGGCGTCAGGACCAGACGCGGTTCGCCACCGGCGAACAGGTCGAACAGGCGCTTCGGCTCCTGGCGGAACGAAGTGATGCCGTCAGCATCGAGCACCAGGCGGCGGTCGCTCAGTGTCGCGGCATAGTCCCTCGCCTGCTCGCCGATCCCGAAGCCCGGACCGAGCACGAAAGTCTGCAGCCGGTCGTCCTCCAGCCATTCTTCCAGCTGTTCCGTGTCGCCGATCTCGCGCAGCATGACCGCCGTCAGATGCGCGCTGTTTTCCGCAAGCGCTTCCGCCGGTGCGGCGATCGTCACCAGACCTGCGCCGGCCTTCAGGCCCGATATGGCCGACATCCGCGCCGCGCCGGTCTTTCCCGCCGAACCGGAGAAGACAACGAGATGGCCGCGCTTGTATTTATGGGTCTCCAGCCTCGCCGACGGCGTCAGATGCGCCCATTGGGCCGGGGTATTCTCGGCGATATCAGAGCCGGCATGTGCACGGACGATCCGGGCGGGAATGCCGATATCGATGACATCGAGCGCCCCGCAAAGCTCCCTGCCCGGCATCAAGAGATGGCCCGGCTTGCGGGTCATGAAAGTGATCGTCTGCGTCGCTGAAAAGGCTGCGCCGAGCACCTCGCCCGTCGCACCGTCGATGCCCGATGGCAGATCGACGGCGATCACGGGCAAATCCGCCCAGCGCACGGCCGAGATGACGTCCTCGACCTCGCCGGACACATCGCGGCTCAGTCCGGCGCCGAACAGCGCATCGATGACGAGGTCGCCGTCTTGTGGCTGGTATTCTTCAAGCGGCTCGACATCGCCGGTCCATTCCGAATGGGCCCGCCCGGCGTCGCCCTTCAGCCGTTCGGGATCGCCGAGCTGGAAGAGAGCGACCGCTGCGCCGCTCTCGGCCAGGAAGCGGGCTGCCACATAGCCGTCGCCGCCATTGTTGCCGGGTCCGCAGAGGACGGCGAAGCGAAGTGCGCCGGGATAAAGCCGTATCGCGGCCGCAGCCACAGCCGCGCCTGCGCTGGTCATCAGCGCAAAGCTGTCGATGCCGCTTTCGGCCGCCGCCTTGTCGACAGCCGCCATTTCGGCGGGCGTCAGGAGCAATTCACTCAATCGATCGGTCATGACCCCATTGAAGTCAAAAAACGCCTAAAAAACAACCGGTTTCGGGCGATACAGGCGAGATCATTATTTGTGCAATTGCCTATTTTTAGCCCATACGCACTCGGTAAACCGAAACTCGCCTCCACAGAAAAATCTGCGATTTCCGTGGTATTTTCGATTTTTTCCGATCGAAATTGTCATCTTTTTACGAAAAATCGCAACTAAACAGGAGCCTTGGCGCGGTTTTGGGTGCATTTGCCGCATTTTTTCGATCTGGCCCGTTGCGAACTGGCATGATACCTGCATCATGTTTCGCGAGCGGCATACGCACGCTTTAACGGGAGAAGCGGAGAGTCATTTTCTCATGAAAAAGATCGAAGCGATCATTAAGCCTTTCAAGCTCGACGAAGTGAAGGAAGCCCTTCAGGAAGTCGGCCTGCAGGGCATTACGGTTACGGAAGCAAAGGGCTTCGGTCGCCAGAAGGGCCACACGGAGCTTTACCGTGGCGCCGAATATGTTGTCGATTTCCTGCCGAAGGTGAAGGTCGAAGTGGTTCTCGCCGACGAGAACGCCGAAGCCGTCATCGACGCGATCCGCAAGGCCGCCCAGACCGGCCGCATCGGCGATGGCAAAATTTTCGTGTCGAATGTCGAGGAAGTCATCCGCATTCGTACTGGCGAAACCGGTATCGACGCTATTTAAGCAGGCCTTGCCCCCAAGAGGCAAAGCCAAGTCGTCATAGCAAATCAAAGGGAGTGTTTCATGGCGAGTGCAAGCGAAATTCTGAAGCAGATCAAGGAGAACGACGTCAAGTTCGTGGATCTGCGCTTCACCGACCCCAAGGGCAAGCTGCAGCATGTGACGATGGACGTCGTCTGTGTGGACGAAGACATGTTTGCCGACGGCGTCATGTTCGACGGTTCCTCGATCGGCGGCTGGAAGGCCATCAACGAGTCCGACATGGTTCTCATGCCGGATACCGACACGGTTCACATGGACCCGTTCTTCGCGCAGTCGACGATGGTCATCATCTGCGACATTCTCGATCCGGTCTCGGGCGAAGCCTATAACCGCGACCCGCGCGGCACCGCCAAGAAGGCCGAAGCCTATCTGAAGGCATCCGGCATCGGCGACACCGTATTCGTCGGCCCGGAAGCCGAATTCTTCGTCTTCGACGACGTCAAGTACAAGGCCGACCCATACAATACCGGCTTCAAGCTCGACTCGACCGAACTGCCGTCGAACGACGACACCGAATATGAAACCGGCAACCTCGGCCACCGCCCGCGCGTCAAGGGCGGCTACTTCCCGGTTCCGCCGATCGACAGCGCCCAGGACATGCGTTCCGAGATGCTGACGGTTCTCAGCGAAATGGGCGTCGTCGTCGAAAAGCACCACCACGAAGTGGCTGCCGCCCAGCACGAGCTCGGCATCAAGTTCGACACGCTGGTTCGCAACGCCGACAAGATGCAGATCTACAAGTATGTCGTGCACCAGGTCGCCAATGCCTATGGCAAGACGGCAACCTTCATGCCGAAGCCGATCTTCGGCGACAACGGCTCGGGCATGCACGTGCACCTTTCGATCTGGAAGGGCGGCAAGCCGGGCTTCGCAGGCGACGAATATGCAGGCCTGTCCGAATCCTGCCTCTACTTCATCGGCGGCATCATCAAGCATGCCAAGGCGCTGAACGCCTTCACCAACCCGTCGACGAACTCCTATAAGCGTCTCGTCCCGGGTTATGAAGCGCCGGTTCTGCTCGCCTACTCGGCCCGCAACCGCTCCGCTTCCTGCCGTATTCCGTTCGGCAGCAACCCGAAGGCAAAGCGCGTCGAAGTCCGCTTCCCGGACCCGATGGCGAACCCCTACCTCGCCTTCGCAGCGATGCTGATGGCCGGCCTCGACGGCATCAAGAACAAGATTCATCCGGGCAAGGCCATGGACAAGGATCTGTACGACCTGCCGCCGAAGGAACTGAAGAAGATCCCGACGGTCTGCGGCTCGCTGCGCGAAGCGCTCGAAAGCCTCGACAAGGACCGCAAGTTCCTGACTGCCGGCGGCGTTTTCGACGACGACCAGATCGACTCGTTCATCGAGCTGAAAATGGCCGAAGTGATGCGCTTCGAAATGACGCCGCATCCTGTCGAATACGACATGTACTACTCGGCATAAGCGAATACCGGAAAGCCCTGGCGAAAGCCGGGGCTTTTCTCGATGTCACTGAGGCTGATGGCGACATGACACTCATGTGACGAAATCCTGCACAAATCTTGATTTGAGCAGGCCCAATCACCAAATCTGGTGATGAAAGGAAGTCGTACCATGAAAGAAAGAGTTGCAAAGTTCGGTATCGGTGAAGTGGTCCGGCACAAGGTATTTCCGTTTCGCGGCGTGATCTTCGACGTCGATCCGGAATTCGCGAATACGGAGGAGTGGTGGAACTCCATTCCCGCCGAAGTTCGCCCCAGCAAGGACCAGCCGTTCTATCATCTGCTCGCCGAAAATGACGAGAACGAATACGTCGCCTACGTCTCGGAGCAGAACCTGGTGAATGACGAAAGCGGTGTGCCGCTTCGCAATGAGCAGGTCTACCAGATCTTCGACATGGCGCCGACCGGCCAGTTCAAGCCCAAGATGAGCCTGGCCAACTAAGCGCATCAAATACCAATCTGAGGAAACCCCGCTCCGGCGGGGTTTTTCTTTGCTGGCAGCAATAAAAAAACCCGGCGCGGAGGCCGGGTTTTCTGAAACGATATGCAAGACGCTTACTGAGCGGTCTTTGCAGCGTTCTGCGCGTCTTCCAGCTTCTTGCGGGCTTCTTCAGCCTTCTTCTGCATGCTGTCCTGCAGGCTCTTCTGGCTTTCGGCAAGCTTCGATTCGGAAACTGCTTCGCCGTCATAAGCGCCGGTGAAGCCTTCGAGCGAAATCTTGATCGGGTTCGGAGCGCGGCGGAAGTTGATCGAGGTGAAGATCACGTCGCTACCCTTCTTGAGGCTGGCGATCATCGCGTCGGTCAGCGGCAGTTCGGCCGTGCACTTATCGGGCAGGCAGACTGCGTAGTCGAGCTTCTGGCCCTTGTTGTTGTCGATCTGCATCATGATGCCGGGCGGGATCAGGCGGGCGGTCGGAACCGAGACCTGGAGGATCTTGCGGTTGACCTTGCCGGAAACGCTGATGAGGCCGACAGCCGTGACCAGCTGGCCGCCATTGGCGAGGATCAGGTTCTGGACGACGCAGATGTCGTTGTCTTCCTGCTTGCTGCAGGTCTTGTACCAGCCGAGCCGCGGAGCGCCGGCTGCCTGCTGCGGGGCATTGGCGGCGTCCTGAGCGAAGGAGGACACCGGTGCCGAGGCGGCGCCGAAGGCAACTGCGAGAACGGACAGGGCTGCCCGCATTTTCTTTTCAGACTTGAAGATCATAACGGATTCCGTCTCCTGATACCCATTCGGGACCGCGACCTGCAGCCCTCTCCAACCGGGTCATTCGGCACTCCACCTCATAAAACAATGAGGCAAATGCATGACCCCGAACTTCGGGAACACCTGTTACATTGAGGCGCTTCAGATATCCAGTATTTCTTTGGCAATTTCTGGATGCTCGTAAAGATTTGAGGGCGTGAATGTTCGATTTTTCGCGCTCCGTGATAGTCTTCGCGCGAATCGAGCCCTGCCGGAAAGGAAATTCAGAGATGCTCCGGATCACCCTGCCCGCCGTCTTCGCCCTCATCTGCACTGCCGCCGCCGCCGAGCCGCTTCACGGCATTGCAATGCATGGCCAGCCGGCGCTGCCTGCTGATTACAAGAGCTTCCCTTACGTCAATCCGGATGTGAAGAAGGGCGGCCATATCACCTATGGCGTGGTCGGCACCTTCGACAATCTCAATCCCTTCATCCTGAAGAGCATGCGTACGACGGCGCGCGGCATGTGGGACCCTGACTACGGTAATCTCGTCTACGAATCGCTGCTGCAGCGCTCGCGCGACGAGCCCTTCACGCTCTATGGTTTGCTCGCCGAAAGCGTCGAGTGGGACGACAACCGGACCTTCATCCAGTTCAACCTCAATCCCAAGGCGAAATGGGCGGACGGCCAGCCAGTGACGGCCGAGGACGTGATGTTCACCTTCGAGCTCTTGCGCGACAAGGGCCGAATTCCCTTCGCGTCGCGCCTCAGCCTGGTCTCGAAGATGGAGAAAGTCGGCGAGCGCGGCGTGCGCTTTACCTTCAACGACAAGGCCGACCGCGAAACACCGATGGTCTTCGGGCTGATGCCTGTCCTGCCGAAGCACCTGATCGATCCGGAGACCTTCGACCGCAGCTCGCTGACGCCCCCCGTCGGTTCCGGTCCGTACAAGATCAAGACGGTGAAGCCCGGCGAGAGCATCACTTTCGAGCGCGATCCGAACTATTGGGGCAAGGATATCCCCTCCAAGGTCGGGATGGACAACTACGACCGGATCACCGTTCAGTATTTCCTGCAGGACACGACGCTGTTCGAAGCCTTCAAGAAGGGCGATGTCGACGTCTATCCGGATGGAAGCCCCGGTCATTGGGCGACCGCCTACAATTTCCCGGCGGTCAGTTCCGGCGCCGTCATCAAGGATACGTTCCAGCCGCAGCTGCCGAGCGGCATGTTCGGCTTCGTCTTCAATACCCGCCGGCCGATGTTCAAGAACGTCAAGCTGCGCGAGGGCCTGTCGCTGGTCTTCGATTTCGAATGGGCGAACAGGAACCTGTTCTCCGGCGCCTACAAGCGCACCGAAAGCTTCTGGCAGAATTCCGAGCTCTCAAGCTTCGGCGTTCCGGCCGACGCGCATGAGCTTGCGATGCTTGGACCGCTGAAGGACAAGATCGATCCTGAAATCCTCGACGGCACCTACAAGCTGCCGGTTACCGACGGGTCTGGCCGCGACCGCAAGGTGCTGAAGCAGGCCGTCGATGTTCTCAAGGAAGCCGGTTATTCGATCAAGAACGGCAAGATGACCGATGCCAAGGGCAAGGCGCTGGCCTTCGAGATCATGACGCAGAATGCCGATCAGGAAAAACTGGCGATTGCCTATCAGCGTTCGCTGCAGACGCTCGGCATTACCACTTCGATCCGCACGGTCGATGATTCGCAGTATCAGAGCCGGACCAACAGCTTCGACTATGACGTCATCGTCAAATCCTATGTCTCGTCGCTCTCACCCGGAAACGAGCAGCTCTCCTATTGGGCATCGGCAAGCCGCGACCGCGAGGGCAGCTCTAATTTTGCCGGCGTTGCCGATCCCGATGTCGACACCGCGATCAAGCATCTTCTAACGGCCCGCTCCGACGAGGATTTCACCGCGGCCGTGCGCTCGCACGACCGGCTGCTGCTGTCCGGCCATTACGTGCTGCCGCTCTATCATATCGACCAGCAATGGATCGCCCGAAGCAAGCGCATCGGTCATCCGGACAACGTTCCGCTCTACGGATACCAGCTGCCGGCATGGTGGGACCAAAGCGCCCAGTAGGCGGTTCCTTTTTCCTGCCTGGTTGAAGTCGGCGGCGTGAGCGCATAGATGGCGTTAAGCAGCCAAGCCAGAAAAGGAAAACACCATGGAACGCATTACCATCGACGTCGTCTCGGATGTCGTCTGCCCGTGGTGCTATCTCGGCAAGGCGCGGCTGGAGCTCGCCATTGCCGAAGTGCAGGACGAGGTCGGCGTCGACATCAACTGGCGCCCCTACCGGCTGAACCCCGATTACCCGCCTGAAGGCGTCGACCAGAAGAAGAGCCTGGAAGAAAAGCTCGGCGGCGCCGAGCGCGTGGCGCAGGCCCACAAGATGCTCACCGATTTTGGCAAGGAAGTCGGCATCAACTTCAATTTCGAGGCGATCAAGATCGGCCCGAACACGCTCGATGCCCACCGGCTGATCCACTGGGCGATGATCGAGGACCGTGAGAAGGCCGACAAGGTCGTCAACGGGTTGTTCAAGGCGAATTTCGAAGAAGGCCGCAATGTCGGCGATCACGCTGTCCTGCTCGATGTCGCCGAGAAGGCCGGTCTCGACCGCGCCGTGACCGCTTCGCTTCTGGCATCGGATGCCGACAAGGTTCTCGTCGTCGAAGAAATCGAATCGGCGCAGAAGATGGGCGTCAACGGCGTGCCGTTCTTCATCTTCGACCAGCAATATGCCGTCAGCGGCGCACAGACGCCCGACATCCTTGCCGGCGCGCTGCGCGATATCGCCAAGGCGAAGGCCGAAGCCCGCGCAGGAATGAACTAACCCTTCGCCAATTCCGCCAATTGCGTCATGATAACGGCTGCGCCCTGCAGCCGTTTTTCCGGCGTCGGGAGATCGCGGGTCAGGAACAGGCTGTGATCCGGGCGGATCTTTGCCATCGCGCCCTGCTTGCCGATATAGCCGACGAGATTTGCCGGGTTCGGGAATTCCTTGTTCCTGAACTGTACGACGATGCCCTTCGGGCCGGCGTCCAGCTTCTCGACATTGGCGATGCGGCAGAGCGACTTCACGTAGACGATCTTCAGCAGATGCTGGACCTCGATCGGCATCGGGCCGAAGCGGTCGATCATCTCGGCGCCGAAACCGTCGATCTCCTTCAGCTCGGTGATTTCGCCGAGGCGGCGGTAGAGCGCCATGCGCAGGTGCAAATCCGGGACGTAATTGTCGGGGATCATCACCGGCGTGCCGACGGAGATCTGCGGCGACCAGCCGGTATCGGCGATCTCGTCGACGCCCTTCACTTCGGCAACGGCTTCCTCGAGCATCTGCTGATAGAGCTCGAAGCCGACTTCCTTGATATGGCCTGACTGTTCCTCGCCGAGAAGATTGCCGGCGCCTCGGATGTCGAGGTCGTGGCTGGCGAGCTGGAAGCCGGCGCCCAGCGTATCCAGCGACTGCAGTACCTTCAGGCGGCGCTCGGCGGTCGCCGTCAGCACCTTGTTGACCGGCAGCGTGAAGAGCGCGAAGGCGCGCACCTTCGATCGGCCGACGCGGCCGCGCAGCTGGTAGAGCTGGGCGAGGCCGAACATATCGGCGCGGTGGACGATCAGCGTATTGGCGGTCGGCACGTCGAGACCGGATTCGACGATGGTCGTCGACAGCAGCACGTCGTAGCGGCCTTCATAGAAGGCATTCATGATGTCTTCGAGCTCGCCTGCCGGCATCTGGCCATGGGCGACGGCGACCTTCAGCTCGGGCACATCGGACTGCAGGAAGGCGTGGACGTCTTCGAGATCGGCGAGGCGCGGGCAGACGTAGAAGCTCTGGCCGCCGCGATAGTGCTCGCGCATCAGCGTCTCGCGGATAACGAGGCTGTCGAAGGGCGAGATGAAGGTGCGCACGGCCATGCGGTCAACAGGCGGCGTGGTGATCAGCGACAGCTCGCGCACGCCGGTCATCGCCAGCTGCAGCGTGCGCGGGATCGGCGTTGCGGAGAGCGTCAGGACATGGACGTCGCTCTTCAGCTCCTTCAGGCGTTCCTTGTGCTTGACGCCGAAATGCTGCTCTTCGTCGATGATCAGCAGGCCGAGATTGGCGAAATTGATGCCGGCGCCGAGCAGCGCATGCGTGCCGACGACGATGTCGGTCTTGCCGTCGGCGACTTCCTTCTTGGTCAGCGCCAGATCCTTGGAGCCGACGAGACGCGAGGCCTGCTGGACGCGAACCGGCAGGCCGCGGAAACGCTCGGAAAAAGTCTTGAAATGCTGGCGCGACAGAAGGGTCGTCGGAACGACGACGGCAACCTGGACACCGTTCATGGCGGCGACGAAGGCGGCGCGCAGCGCCACCTCGGTCTTGCCGAAACCGACGTCGCCGCAGACGAGGCGATCCATCGGACGGCCGGCGGCAAGATCGTCGCGGACGGCCTCGATGGCCGTGTCCTGATCCTCGGTCTCGTCATAGGGGAAGCGGGCGGCGAATTCGTCGTAGAGGCCTTCGGGCGTCGTCAGCACTGGCGCGTGACGCGTCAGGCGCTCGGCGGCGATGCGGATCAGCGCATCGGCCATCTCGAGCAGGCGCTTCTTGAGCTTGGCCTTGCGCATTTGCCATGCGCCGCCGCCCAGCTTGTCGAGCATCGCCTCGGTGCCCTCGCCGCCATAACGCGAGAGCAGATCGATATTTTCGACCGGCAGGAAGAGCTTGGCCTCATCGGCATATTGCAGCTCGAGGCAGGCATGCGGGGCGCCCGCGGCCTCGATGGTCCGCAGGCCGATGAAACGGCCGATACCGTGTTCGGCGTGAACGACGATCGAGCCTTCGTCGAGGCCAGCGACTTCGGAGATGAAGTCGGCGGCGCGCTTGCGGCGCTTCGAACGGCGCACCATGCGGTCGCCGAGGATATCCTGCTCGCCGATGACGATGAGATCGCCGGTCTCGAAACCGGATTCGAGGCTGAAAACGGCCGAAGCCGCCTCGCCCTTTGCAAGCGAGGAAATATCCTTTAGGGCCGCGACCGGCTTGACGCGCTCGAGGCCGTGTTCGTTCAAGACCTGCAGCAGGCGGTCGAGCGAACCTTCGGTCCAGGCGGTGATCAGCACCTTGGCGCCGCCTGCCCGCTTGTCGGCGATGAACTTGACGACGGCGTCGAAGACATTGACGCGCTCGGCATTGCCGCCGCCTTCGGCATTCGACCGCGCCCAGCGCTCGCCTTGGCGGGCATCGATATTGACGACGCGGCGCGCCTCGCCTTCGTGCTCGTTGAACGGCGTCATGCGGATGGCGCTGAAGGCATCCAGCATACTGGCGAAGGTCTTGCTGTCGAGATAGAGCTGGCCCGGTGTCACCGGCTTGTAGGGCGTGCCCTGTGCCATCTGGCCCTTGGTGGGCTGGCCGGAGCTCAGGCGGGCGTCGTAATAGTCGAGCACCAGCTTGGAGCGTTCCTCGGCGGCTTCGCGGACCGTGTGATCGGTGACCAGCTGGAAGCCCCTGAGATAGTCGAAGACCGTTTCCAGCCGCTCGTAGAAGAGCGGCAGCCAGTGTTCCATGCCGGCGTAGCGGCGGCCCTCGGAAACCGCGAGATAGAGCGCATCGTCGCGGGTCGCCGCGCCGAAGGCCGAGAGGTAATTCTTGCGGAAGCGGCTGATCGTATCCGGCGTCAGCGTCACTTCGCTCATCGGGTTCAGATCGAGCGAGCGGACCTGCCCCGTCGTGCGCTGGCTGGCCGGATCGAAGCTGCGGATGCTTTCCAGCGTGTCGCCGAAGAAATCGAGGCGCACCGGCTCTTCCGAGCCCGGCACGAAGACATCGAGAATGCCGCCACGCACCGCATATTCGCCGACTTCGCGCACCGTCGCGACGCGGTCGAAGCCGTTGCGCTCCAGGCGCCCGGCAATGTCGTCCATGCGCACCTGATTGCCGGGACGGGCGGAGAAGGCCAGGCTTTCGATGACCTCCTGCGGCGCCACCTTCTGCAGCATAGCATTGACCGTCACCAGAACGATCGCCGCATGCGGCTTCTTCTGGTGGGCGATCAGGCCGCTCAGCGCTGCCAGACGGCGTGCCGAGGTATCCGCGCTCGGCGAGACGCGGTCATAGGGCAGACAGTCCCAGGCGGGCAGCGTCAGGACCGGGATTTCGGGAGCGACGAAAGCAAGCATCTGCTCCAGATCGGCCATTCGCTGACCGTCGGAGAGAATATAGGCGACCGGCTTTCCGGCGCGCGCCAGTTCGGCGAGCAGCAGCGGCTCCATGCCCGCGGGCACGTTGCCGATCGTCAGCGGCTCGGAAGCGGCTGCGAGCTTCTTTGCATCAAATCCTGAAATCATTCCGGTTTCCTGGGAAGATCATCGGCCGGATAGGGAAAGTCTGGCCTGAAAGACACGATCCGTTCGAACATCGGCGTCTGAAAACGCTCCGGCACCGGCCATGTTCCCATCACCCAGCGCAGAAGATCGTTGTCCTCTTCGTTCATGATGGTTTCGAGCTCGTCGAGTTCGGCTTCCGAAAGGGTCGGAAGCTCGGATTCGGCAAACTGCCCGAAAACCAGATCCATCTCGCGCAGGCCTCGGTGCCAGCAACGGAACAAGATCCGGCGGCGGCGCGGGTCCAGCCCGGCACTCGAGAGCGTTACACCTGTCATGGCAATACCTTCCTGTTGATGCGCCTCTATAGACCCTGGAAAGCGGCTTGTCAGCCTTGCCAAGGCCCCATTCTTCATCGCATTTTGCGGCCATGCGCCCGACCATTCTCGATCCGCTGTTTTCCCCCGTTTCGGCTCTCGCAGGCGTCGGCCCGAAGATCGCCGAGTTGCTCGTCAAGCTGCTCGACCGCGAGACGCCCGATGACACCCGCATCATCGACCTCCTCTTTCACGCGCCTCATTCGTTAGTGGACCGCCGCAACCAGCCGGGGATCGCGCGGGCGCCGCAGGGCGCGATCGTGACGATCACCGCACGCGTCGACCGGCATCAGGCGCCACCACGCGGCAAGAGCAACATTCCCTACCGCGTCTTCCTCCATGATGAGACCGGTGAGCTCAGCCTCGTCTTCTTCCGCGGCCAGGCGGCCTGGCTGGAAAAGCAGCTGCCGCTCGACGAGGAAGTCACCGTCAGTGGCAAGGTCGACTGGTTCAACGGCCGTGCGACGATGGTGCATCCCGATTACATCGTGAAGGCCAGCGAGGCGGAGAACCTGCCGCTGGTGGAGCCGATCTATCCGTTGACGGCCGGCCTCTCGCCGAAGACGCTGCGCAAGATCATCGACGCGGCACTGCCGCGGATGCCCGAGCTGCCTGAGTGGATCGACTTCCCGGTGGTCCAGAAGCAAGGCCTGCCGTCGATCCGCGACAGCTTCATGATGCTGCACGAGCCGCGCGACCCTGAAGATATCGATCCGCAGACGCCGGCGCGCCGCCGCCTTGCCTATGATGAGTTTCTGGCCGGTCAGCTGTCGCTCAGCCTTGTGCGTCAGAGGCTGCGCAAGGTCGCTGGTCAGCCCGTACATGCTACTGGAGAAATCAGCTCCAAAATATTGCAATCCCTTCCCTTTTCGCCAACCAACAGCCAGACGGAAGCGATCCGCGAGGCGCTTGCCGACATGGCTGACGAAGACCGGATGCTGCGGTTGCTGCAGGGCGACGTCGGCTCCGGCAAGACGCTGGTGGCGCTGATGACCATGGCGGCCGTCATCGAAAGCGGTGGTCAGGCGGTGCTGATGGCGCCGACCGAAATTCTGGCGCGCCAGCACTATGCGACGATCTCGAAATTCGCAGCATCCGCCGGGCTGGGGATCGAGGTGCTGACCGGGCGGACGAAGGGACGGGAGCGCGAGGATATCCTCGAACGCATCGCCTCAGGCCAAGCGCAGATCATCATCGGCACGCACGCGCTCTTTCAGGACAGCGTCAGCTACAAGAACCTGATGCTCGCGGTCGTTGACGAGCAGCATCGCTTCGGCGTCCACCAGCGCCTGCGGCTGACGGCGAAGGGCATCTCGCCGCATATGCTGGTCATGACCGCGACACCGATCCCACGCACGCTGGTTCTCGCCGCTTTCGGCGACATGGACGTCTCCAAGCTCACCGAGAAGCCCGCAGGGCGCAAGCCGATCCAGACGATCACGATCCCGAACGAGCGCACCGGCGAGATCGTCCAGCGGCTGAAGGGTGCGCTTGCCGAAGGCAAGAAGGCCTATTGGATCTGCCCGCTGGTCGAAGAGTCCGAAGAGAGCGACCTGATGTCGGCGGAGGAGCGCCACGCCACGCTGACCTCCGCGCTCGGGCCCGGCATAGGCCTGATCCACGGCCGCATGAGCGGACCGGAGAAAGACGCAGTGATGCTTGCCTTCAAGAGCGGTGAGCTCCGGCTACTGGTCGCGACGACCGTGGTCGAAGTCGGTGTCGACGTACCGGACGCGACGATCATGGTGATCGAGCATGCCGAGCGTTTCGGTCTTGCGCAGCTCCATCAGCTCCGCGGCCGTGTCGGCCGTGGCGACGAGGCTTCCACCTGCATCCTGCTCTACAAGGGACCACTCGGCGAAACCGGTCATGCGCGGCTTTCGATCATGCGCGAGACCGAGGATGGCTTCCGGATTGCGGAAGAGGACCTGAAGCTGCGCGGCGAAGGCGAGCTTCTCGGCACCCGCCAATCGGGCACGCCAGGTTTCAGGATCGCCAGCCTTGAGGATCATGCCGATCTCCTGGAGATCGCCCGCAAGGATGCCGCCTATCTGATCGAGCGCGATCCCGATCTGAGGAGCGAGCGCGGAGAGGCCGTGCGCACCCTGCTCTACCTATTCCGGCGCGATGAGGCGATCCGCTTTCTTCATGCGGGCTGAGGCCTTCGGCTTCAGCGCCGCAGGCTCGGCGCCCGGTACGACCGGCAGATATTCCGGGGTGACGAGACCGCCGGAAACGAGAAGCTTGGCACCGTCCTCAGCCGTCATGTCGAGCACGACGATCTTCTCGCGCGGCACGAAGATCAGGAAGCCCGCGGTCGGCACCGGGGTCGGCGGCAGGAAGACGCTGACCATGTCCTTGCCCATCGCATTGAACTTCGAGGCGATCTCACCCTTGGCGTCCGTGGCGATGAAGACCAGAGACCAGAGGCCGGCGCTCGGATATTCGATCAGACCGACCTTCTTGAAGGAATCGCTGCGCTCCTTGAGCACCGTCTCGAAGATCTGCTTCAGGCTCTTGTAGATGCTGCGCACCAACGGAACCCGGCGCACCAGCGACTCGCTGAACTGCACGATCGTCTGGCCGATGAGGTTCTTGCCGAGGAAGCCGATGATGGTGATGAAGATCATCGCGATCAGCAGGCCGGAGCCGGGAACGGCGAAATTCAGGTAACTGTCGGGATCGTAGCGCGCAGGGATATAGGGCTTCACCCAGCTGTCCGCCCAGCGAACGACCGACCATGTCAGCCAGAGCGTAATAGCGATCGGGGCGCAGATGATGAGGCCCGCAAGGAAGTTGTTTCTGATGCGCGTGGCAATCGGCAGGCGGGGAAGCTTGTTGGTCATCGCTCGCGATGAACTCCCTTGAGTCTATCAGCTTTCGTGATCAGGCGCTCCCCCGTACCTTCGTAACGAAGCTGCCAGAATTCGGTTCCCCGGACAAGCCTCGTCCGGGGATTTCAGGCTTCACTCCACCGTGACCGACTTGGCGAGATTGCGCGGCTGGTCGACGTCGGTGCCCATGAAGACGGCCGTGTGATAGGCGAGCAGCTGGATCGGCAGCGAGAAGATCATTGGAGCGATGATTTCATCGACATTCGGCAGCGTGATCGTCGCCATGGTCGGCAGCTTGGAGGCACCCGCACCCGCTTCGTCGGTGATGAAGATGATGCGGCCGCCGCGGGCCGCGACTTCCTGCATGTTGGAGACGGTCTTCTCGAAAAAACGGTCATAGGGCGCGATGACGATGACGGGCATGTTCTCGTCGATCAGCGCGATCGGGCCGTGCTTGAGCTCACCGGCGGCATAGCCTTCGGCGTGGATATAGGAGATTTCCTTGAGCTTCAGAGCGCCTTCCATGGCGAGCGGGAAGCTGGTGCCGCGGCCGAGATAGAGCACGTCACGGCACTTGGACAGCTCGCGCGACAGGCTTTCCATCTGCGGCTGGATGAGGTTCAGCACGCGGCTCATGATGCGCGGCATCTCCGAGAGATGCTTGACCAGAACCTTCTCGTCCTTGGCGCTCAGCACGCCGCGAGCCTTGGCGGCGCCGAGCGCCAGAGAAGCCAGCACGGCGAGCTGGCAGGTGAAGGCCTTGGTGGAGGCAACGCCGATCTCGGGACCGGCCATGATCGGGAAAACGGCATCGGATTCGCGGGCGATGGTCGACTCGCGCACATTGACGACGGCGCCGATCTTCAGGCCATTGTCCTTGCAGTAGCGCAGCGAGGCGAGCGTGTCGGCGGTTTCGCCTGATTGAGAGATGAAGAGCGCGGCCTGCGTTGGCTGCAGCGGCATTTCGCGGTAGCGGAACTCGGAGGCGACGTCGATCTCGACAGGCAGGCGCGCATAGCGCTCGAACCAGTACTTGCCGACGAGACCGGCAAGATAGGCCGTACCGCAGGCCGAAATCGCCAGGCTGCTGACCGACTTGAAATCGATCCCGGCGGCATTGGCGCCGATCGTATTCTCGGCGAAATTCACATAGTGGCTGAGCGCGTGGGAGATGACTTCCGGCTGCTCGTAGATTTCCTTTTCCATGAAGTGCCGGTGATTGCCCTTGTCGACGACATAGGCCGTTGCCTGGGAAATCTGCTTCTGGCGCTTCACGACATTGCCGTTGAAATCGACGATCGTCGCGCCTTCGCGGGTGATGATCGCGCAGTCACCGTCGACGAGATAGGTGATTTCGTTGGTGAAGGGCGAGAGTGCGATGGCATCCGAGCCGAGGAACATCTCGTGCTTGCCGTAGCCGATGGCGAGCGGCGGGCCGGAACGCGCGGCCATGATCGTGCCCGGATGATCCTTCAGCATCACCGCCAGCGCATAGGCGCCGGTGACGCGGTTCAGCATCTTCAGCATCGCCGCCTGCGGCTGCAGACCCTCGCGCAGATACTTCGCCATCAGGTGGGCGATGACTTCGGTATCCGTCTGGCTTTCGAAGACCGAGCCTTCGGCGGTCAGGTGATCGCGGATTTCCGAGAAGTTTTCGATGATGCCGTTATGGACGACGGCGACGCCTTCGACGAAATGCGGGTGGGCGTTGGTTTCGTTCGGAACGCCATGCGTTGCCCAGCGGGTGTGGGCGATACCGGTCGTGCCCGGCAGCGGCTCCGAATCAAGGCGCTTTTCGAGATTGAAGAGCTTCCCCTCGGCGCGGCGGCGATCCATGACGCCGTCATGGACTGTCGCGACACCGGCGGAATCGTAACCCCGGTACTCCAGGCGCTTCAGCGCATCGACCAAACGCCCGGCAACCGGCTTGCTACCGACGATCCCAACGATACCACACATGAAATAATCCCCAACCGCTTCGAAATAGTGACGCCACTCCTAGCAATTTATTCTTATTTCTCAATCGGTCAGGCGGTCACTTTGGATTTCGGGCCGTAACTCAGCCCTTGGCCTTCTTCTGAGCCTTGATTGCCAGGGCGCGCTCGCGCAGCAGCTTGGCACGGTCAGGCTTTATTTCCTGTCGCGCGCGGCCGAATGCGAGAGCATCACCGGGGACATCATCGGTGATGACGCTGCCGGACGCAATGTAAGCGCCATCCCCAATCTGGACAGGTGCGACCAGCGAGCTGTTCGACCCAATGAAGGCGTTGGCACCGATTCTGGTCTCGTGCTTGTTCACCCCGTCGTAATTGCAGGTGATCGTCCCTGCCCCGATATTGGTGTGCGCACCGACCACGGCGTCGCCGATATAGGTCAGATGGTTGACCTTGGCGCCCTCGGCGATCTTGCCATTCTTTACCTCGCAGAAATTGCCGACCTTCGATCCCTCGCCGAGATCGGCACCGGGGCGCAGGCGGGCGAACGGGCCGACGGTGGCGCCGGCGCTGACATGGGCGCCCTCGATATGCGAGAAGGCATGGATGACGGCGCCGCTGTCGATCGTGACACCGGGGCCGAAAACGACATTCGGCTCGATCAGCGCATCCTGACCGATGACGGTGTCATGCGACAGGAAAACCGTTTCTGGCGCGACCATCGAGACGCCTGAGATCATCAGCTCGTGGCGGCGGCGCTCCTGCCAGAGGCGCTCGATATTGGCGAGCTCGGCACGGTTGTTGCAGCCGGTCATTTCGACCTCCGGCGCATCAACGGCCGTAACGCGCCCACAGAGCGAGCGGGCGATCTCGACGAGATCGGTCAGATAATATTCGCCCTTGGCATTGCTGTTGCCGATGCGGGCAAGCAGATCGAGAGCCTTGCGGCCGTTGATCGCCATCAGGCCGCTGTTACACCACTTGACGGCGCGCTCGGCATCCGTCGCATCCTTTTCCTCGCGGATGGCGATCAACTCGCCATCCCTGACGAGCAGGCGGCCGTAGCCGGTGGGCTTTTCGGTGTGGAAACCGATGACGACGATGTCGCTGCCATCGGCCAAGCCCTGACGTGCTGCCTTCAGCGGCCCATCGGTCTGCAGCGGCACATCACCATAGGTGACGAGGATGTCGTCATAGCCGCGGGCGATCGCCTCGCGTGCGGCGAGCACGGCATGGCCGGTGCCAAGCCGCTCCTTCTGCAGATGCGTCTCGACAGCAACGCTACCGATCGCGGCCGCCTTCGCAACCTCATCGGCATCACGGCCGACGACGAGCGCAACCGACGAAATACCCGCCTTCGAGACCGCATCGACCACGTGCGCGATCATTGGCCGGTTGGCGACCGGATGCAGAACCTTCGACTTCGAAGACTTCATGCGGGTGCTGTCGCCGGCGGCGAGAATGACGGCAAGGCAGGTGCGTTCCATGTGCAGGCTCCGGGAATCCATTATTCGACGCTTTGCTGTGACATAGCAGCAAGGCGAAGCGGCGACAAAGATGAAAAATCGGCTTACGCCGCTAGGCCGAGACGCGGCTGATCGTCAGAAAGGCTTCATGGACGTGATCGCGCCCATCGATGATCACGTCTTCCATCGCCTTGCGGGTAGCCGCGACATCACCGGCGGCGATCATATCGACGATGCGCATATGGGTGTCGGCGATATTGGAAAAGCCGTTCTGAGATGGCGGCGTGCTGATGCGGAACATGCCGACGAGTGCGGCCTCGATCAGGCTTCCGAGCGTGCGCATGAAGGGATTGTGCGAGGCATCGGCGACCGCCAGGTGAAAGCGAAGGTCGGCGAGCGCCAGGCTTTCGGTCGTGTGCCCGGGCTCGGCCATGACAAGCGCCAGTTCGCGGAGGTGGGCGATATCGTCGCCGGTGGCGCGTTCCGCCACCAGGCCTGCGGCGAAGGGCTCGAAGGCCAGACGGATATCGTAGAGCTGCAGCAGGAACTCTTCGGTGACGCCATTGTCGAAATGCCAGGCGATGATCTCGCTGTCGAACATGTTCCAGAGGTTCTTCTCCGTCACACGCGTACCGACGCGGGCCTTGGCGACGACCATGCCCTTGGCGGCCAGCGTCTTCATCGTTTCGCGAAGAACAGTGCGCGATACCTTGAAACGCTGGGCGAGCTCCGCGTCGCCAGGCAGAATGGAGCCGACCGGATATGTTCCGGCGACCATGGCCCTGCCAAGCTCGTCCACGACCTGCGCGTGGCTCGTCCGCGTTTTCCGTCCCGCCTTGCGGGTATCAAGCATTCTGCTGCGCAAGCAACACGTCCTCCGTCAGGCATACCTCTTGTTCAGGCTGGAAAGGAACAGAATGGCCTTCTGCATCAAGATGAATGCAAAGAGCAGAAGCCCGATCAAGATCTTCGTCCACCAGCTCGACAGGGTTCCGTCGAAGGTGATGTATGTCTGAATGAGCCCCTGTATCAGGAGACCGATAAAGGTTCCCGCTACGAATCCTGCACCCCCAGTCAGCAGCGTCCCTCCGATGACGACCGCTGCGATGGCGTCGAGCTCGACGCCCACCGCTGCAAGGGAATAACCGGCCGACGTATAGAGAGAAAAAACGATTCCGGATAGGCCCGCCAAAAAGCCCGAAAGCGCGTAGATCTGGATAGTGGTCTTGGCCACCGGAACGCCCATCAACTCTGCCGTTTGAACCCCGCCGCCGAGCGCGTAGACGTTGGTACCGAAGCGAGTGCGGTGGGCGAGGAAGATGCCGGCCGCAAAGACGATCAGCATGATGGCGCCGATCAGCGTCAGGCGTCCGCCGCCCGGCAGACGGTAATAGATGCCCGTCAGCGTCGTGTAGTATTCGTGCTCGATCGGGATGCTGTCGATCGACAGGACGTAGGACATGCCGCGGGCCAGGAACATGCCGGCGAGCGTGACGATGAAGGGCGGCATCTTCAGGTAATGGATGACCGCGCCCATCAGGCCGCCAAAGGCGGTGGTGATGACGAGCACCATGGCGAAGGCAACCAGCGGATGAACGGTCGTGTCACGCAGGACGACGGCGAGGAAGACGCCGGTGAAGGCGATCACCGAACCGATGGACAGATCGATGCCGCCCGAGATGATGACGAAAGTCATGCCGACGGCGGCAATGCCGAGGAAGGCGTTGTCGGTCAGAAGATTACCGGCGACACGGGTCGACAGCATGTTCGGATATTGCAGCGCGCAGGCCGCATAGGACAGGATGAAGATGACGATCGTGGCGAGCAGAGGCAGGTAACGGGAATTCATTTCGGCTGCTCCACGCGCACGCCCGCACTCTCCGCCGGCTTGCGGCTGAAGAAGGCGGCTGCCGATTGCAGCGCCGGCGACTGGATGATGAGAATGACGAGGATGATGATCGCCTTGATGATCAGGTTGAACTCCGGCGGAAAGCCGGAAAGCAGGATACCTGTATTGACCGCCTGAATGATCATCGCGCCGATCAGCGACCCCAGGATGCTGAAGCGGCCGCCGAGCAGCGAGTTGCCGCCGACGACCACCGCCAGGATGGCGTCGAGCTCCAGCCACAGACCGGCATTGTTGGCATCGGCGCCCTTGATGTCGGCGGCGACGATGATGCCGGCGATCGCCGCGCAGAGCGCGCTCAGCATATAGACGGCCATCAGCAGCACCGGGGTACGAACCCCCGAGAGCGTGCTGGCGCGTCTGTTGATGCCGACGGCCTCGACCAGCATGCCGAGCGCTGTTCGGCGCACCAGCAGTATGACGATCGCGCCGACGAGCAGCCAGATGACCACCGGCATCGGCAGATAGGCGAAGGAGCCGCTGCCGAAGAAGATCAGGCCTGGATCGTTGAAGGTCATGATCACGCCTTCGGTGATCAGCTGCGCGATGCCGCGGCCCGCGACCATCAGCACCAGCGTGGCGATGATCGGCTGGATGTTGAGGATGGCGACGAGGAAGCCGTTCCAGACACCACAGAGCAAACCGACCGCAAGCGTGACGACGAGCGTATAGGCCAGCGAATTGCCGGAAACGATCGACGAGGCCGCGACCGCGCCGCAGATGGCAATGACGGCGCCGACCGAGAGGTCGATCCCCTTCGTGGCGATGACGAGCGTCATGCCGATCGCCAGCAGCGCCACGGGCGCGCCGCGGTTCAGCACGTCAATGAGGCTGCCGTAGAGCCGGTCACTTTGAACAACGACGTTAAAAAATTGCGGGAACATGATGAAATTCAATGAAAGAATGACAACAAGCGCAATCAATTGCGGCGCCAGGCGGATGGCGAGCGCCTTAAGTGAGGAACTCATGCATCCTCCGTCTTCTTCTCGGCCGCGGCGATGGCATCGACGATGCCCGAGGCGGTAATGCTATTGCCTGAAAGCTCAGCGATATGCTCGCGGTCACGAAGTACGATGACACGTGAACTATAGGCGACAAGCTCTTCTAATTCCGACGAAATCACCACCAGCGACATGCCCTTGGCACAGAGCTCCTCGATCAGCCGGATGATCTCGGCATGCGCCCCGACATCGATGCCGCGGGTCGGTTCGTCGAGGATCAGGAAGTCTGGATTGGTGGCGAGCCAGCGGGCCAGGATGGCCTTCTGCTGATTGCCGCCCGATAAGAGCCGGATCGGCTTCTCGCGGTCGGTGGTGCGGATATCCAGCGCCTTGATGTACTGGTCGGCCAGGGCGTTCTGTTCGCTGCGGGAGAGCGGCCTTGCCCAGCCGCGGCGGGCCTGCAGCGCCAGCGCGATATTCTCGCGGATCGACAGGTCGCCGATGATGCCATCTGTCTTGCGGTCCTCCGGGCAGAAGCCGAAGCCCTGGCGGATTGCCGCCCGCGGGCTGTTGAGCGCAACGGGCTTGCCGTCGATCTCCGCCTTGCCGCTATCGGCATTCTCGATGCCGAAGAGCAGCTCGGCCGTCTCCGTGCGCCCGGAACCCAGGAGGCCGGCGACACCGACGACCTCACCGACACGGACATCGAGATCGAAGGGCTTCACCTTGCCGCGCTTGCCATAGCCTTCGAAGCGGTACTTCATCGCCCCGGCCTCGGTGCTGCGTTCCTTGGCCTCTTCCTCGGCATGGGCGAGCTCGCGGCCGAGCATCATGGCAATCAGGCCCTGACGCGGTAGCTCGGCGGTATCGCGCGTGCCGACAAGGCGGCCGTTGCGCAGAACTGTTATGCGGTCGCTGACCTCATAGACCTGCTCCAGGAAGTGCGTAATGAAAACAATGCCTAATCCCCTCTCCTTCAAGTTTCTGATGATGCCGAAGAGCATCGCCACTTCCTGCGTATCGAGGCTGGCGGTGGGCTCGTCGAGGATAAGGACCTTGCCGGAGAGATCAACGGCGCGGGCGATGGCGATGACCTGCTGCACGGCGACCGAGAAACGGTCGAGCTGTGCGGTCACGTCTATCGTCAGCCCATATTGGGCGAGCAGCTCGCGCGCCTGCCGGTTCATGGTGCGGATATCGACCATGCCGAAGCGTCGCGGCTGGCGGCCGAGGAACAGGTTCTCGGCGACGCTGAGATTGGGAAGGAGGTTGACCTCCTGGTAGACGGTGCCGATGCCAAGCCGCTGGGCGGCGAGCGTATCGCCCGGATCGATGTCACCGCCATCGAGCGTCAGGCCGCCGCCGTCACGGCGATAGGCGCCTGTCATGCATTTGATGAGTGTCGATTTGCCTGCTCCGTTTTCGCCGAGCAGCGCATGCACTTCGCCCTTGCGCAGAGTGAAATCCACCTTGTCCAGCGCGACTGCGCCGGGGAAGAATTTCGATATGCCTGATGCGACGAGGACGTTCTCGAAATCGTGAATCATGGTCCGGCCGTTTCCTGATATGCACCCCGTCATGCCGTTGCAAATGCGGGACATGACGTCCCGCACGCAGAGGCAGTCCCGCACCGGTCCATGATGGGCCGGTGCGGTTCCAGCGTCAAATCAGTAGCCCTGGCCCTTCTTCTCCTCGTAGACCTTCATCGGATCGTCGGCCTGCGTGTAGAGCTTGGATTCCGTCTGGATCCACTTCGGCGGTGCCTTCTTGTCCTTCAGATACGCATCGAGCGCATCGAAGGCCGGACCGGCCATGTTCGGCGTCAGCTCGACCGTGGCGTTCGCCTCGCCGTCAGCCATCGCCTTGAAGAGATCCGGAACGGAGTCGATCGAGATCGTCAGGATGTCCTTGCCCGGCTTCAAGCCGGCTTCCTTGATCGCCTGGATGGCGCCGACGGCCATGTCGTCGTTATGGGCGTAGAGGGCGCAGATATCCTTGCCGCCATTCTCGGCCTTCAGGAAGCTTTCCATGACTTCCTTGCCCTTGGCGCGGGTGAAGTCGCCGGTCTGGCTGCGGACGATCTTCAGGTTGTCATGACCCTTGATGGCTTCCTCGAAGCCCTTCTTGCGGGCGATCGCCGGCGAGGAACCGGTCGTGCCCTGAAGCTCGACGATGTTGCACTTCTTGTCGCCGACGGTCTTGACCAGCCAGTCGCCGGCAACCTTGCCTTCATGGACCTGATCCGAGGTCACGGCGGTGAGATAGAGATCCTCAGGCGCCTTGATCGTGCGGTCGAGCAGGATGACCGGGATATCGGCTTCCTTGGCTTCCTTCAGGACGGCATCCCAGCCGGTTTCGACAACAGGTGCGAGCAGGATGGCGTTGACGCCCTGGGCGATAAAGGAGCGGATCGCCTTGATCTGGTTTTCCTGCTTCTGCTGAGCATCGGAGAACTTGAGATCGATGCCGCGCTTCTCGGCCTGCTGCTTGGTCACGGTCGTTTCGGCAGCGCGCCAGCCCGATTCCGAGCCGATCTGCGAAAAGCCGACAACGAGACCGGCGGCCTGGGCCGAACCGAACATGCAGGCAGCCAGAATCGTGGCACTCAAGAGTGCAGTTTTCAGTTTCATGATTGTCTCTCCCAAAAGGCCGCCTCCTCGCGGCACGAGAGTCAAAAAATCATATAGTATTACTTTTGTAAATCGTAATTCTAGCATGCAGTGCAGCAAAAAAGGCGCCCCCTTCGGAGCGCCTTTCGCAATCGCAAAAGTTGCGGCCGGATATTATTGCGGCAGCTTGTCGTCGACGCCTTCGACGTAGAAGTTCATGCCGAGCAGCGTGCCGTCATCAGCCTTCTCGCCGGCCTTCAGCCAGGGCGTACCGTCCTGCTTGTTGATCGGGCCGGTGAAGGGATGCAGTTCGCCGGACTTGATCTTGGCTTCGGTATCCTGCGCCATCTTCTTCACGTCGTCAGGCATGTTGGTGTAGTCGGCCATCTTCAAGATGCCGTCCTTCAGGCCATCCCAGCTTTGCTCGGACTTCCAGGTGCCGTCGAGCAGCGCGTGAACGCGCTTGGAGTAGTAGTTGCCCCAGGTGTCGACGATCGCCGTCAGCTGTGCCTTCGGGCCGGCCGCGATCATGTCGGAGGCCTGACCGAAAGCGTGAATGCCGCGCTCTTCGGCAACCTGCATCGGCGCGGTCGTGTCGGTGTGCTGCGTCAGGACGTCGACGCCCTGGTCGATCATCGCCTTGGCGGCATCGGCTTCCTTGCCCGGGTCGAACCAGGTATTGACCCAGATGACCTTCAGCTTGAAGCTCGGGTCGACGGACTTGGCGCCCTGCTCGAAGGAGTTGATGCCCATCACGACTTCAGGAATCGGGAAGGAGGCGATGTAGGCAGCGCCGTGGTTCTTCGAGGTCTTGGCAGCGATCTGGCCGAGGATGTAGCGGCCTTCATAGAAGCGCGAGTTGTAGGTCGCGAGATTCGGGCCGGTCTTGTAGCCGGTGCCATGCTCGAACTTCACGTTCGGGAACTTGGCGGCAACCTTGACGGTCGCGTCCATGAAACCGAAAGAGGTCGTGAAGATCAGCTTGCAGCCGGAACGGGCGAGACGCTCAATGGCGCGCTCGGCGTCCGGGCCTTCCGGAACGTTTTCGAGGTAAGGCGTTTCGATCTTGTCGCCGAATTCCTTCTGGATCTGCTGGCGGCCGAGATCGTGTGCCTGCGAGTAGCCGCCGTCGGTGTGCGAACCGACATAGACGAAGCAGATCTTGGTCTTGTCCGCCGCCTGAGCGGAACCGACGCTGATCAGCGCGGCAGCCGATGCGGCGAGTGCGAGTGCTATTTTCTTCATGGTGACCCCTGTTGGTTTTGAAGAGATTTCCGGAAACCCGTCTGATTTTTTCTTCTATCGCTCCGGTACGAAGGCTTTTCCAAGCGACGCGGGCGTGTTGATCAACGTCGTGCGCCGATTATGAGAAATGATGATGAGAACCACAATAGTGGCCGCATAGGGCAGCATCGACAGGAACTGTGCCGGAATGCCGATGCCGAAGGCCTGGGCATGCAGCTGCAGAATGGTGACGGCGCCGAACAGATAGCCGCCGGCGAAGACACGCAGCGGACGCCAGGAGGCAAAGACGACGAGTGCCAGCGTGATCCAGCCGCGGCCCGACGACATGTTCTCCACCCATTGCGGCGTATAGACGAGCGACAGCTGCGCGCCGGCAAGACCGGCGCAGGCGCCGCCGAAGATGACGGCCAGATAGCGGGTGCGGATGACATTGATGCCGAGCGCATGGGCCGAAGCGTGATTGTCGCCGATGGCGCGCAGCTTTAGCCCGGCACGGCTGCGGAACAGGAACCAGCTGACGCCGACCAAGAGCGCGATCGACAGGTAGAAGGTCAGGTCCTGGCGGAACAGCACCGAGCCGATCACCGGGATATCCGACAGGAACGGGAAGACGATCGGGCTCAGCCGGATGCCGGGGACGCTGACGAAGGATTCGCCGAGCATGCCTGACACGCCGAGGCCGAGAATGGTCAGCGCCAGACCCGTCGCCACCTGGTTTGCGACCAGCGTCAGCGTCAGGAAGCCGAAGAGCAGCGAAAACAGCGCGCCCGCGGCGATACCGCAGATCAGGCCGATATAGGGCGAGCCACTCATCTGCGCGCCAGCGAAGGCGGCGACGGCACCCATGATCATCATGCCCTCGACGCCGAGGTTGAGCACGCCCGACCGCTCGGCCACGAGTTCGCCAAGTGCGGCGATGACGAGCGGCGTGGAGGCGGTGATGACCGTCAGCAGGATTGCTTCGAAGATGCTCATGCCGCGCCTCCCCGGACCCGCGACCAGATGATGCGAATCTTGTAGTAGATGAGCGTGTCGCAGGAGAGCACGAAGAACAGCAGCAGGCCCTGGAAGACGCGCGTGACCTTGTCGGAGACGCCGATCGACAGCTGCGCTGCCTCGCCGCCGAGATAGGTCAGCGCCAGCACCAGACCCGACAGAATGATGCCGAGCGGATTGAGGCGGCCGAGGAAGGCGACGATGATCGCGGTAAAGCCGTAACCCGGCGAGATTGCCGGCTGCAGGTGGCCGATCGAACCGGAGACTTCGGAAATGCCTGCGAGACCGGCCAGAGCGCCTGAGAACAGGAAGCCGAACCAGATCATCCGCTTCGAGGAAAAGCCTGCAAAACGCCCTGCCCGCTCCGACTGCCCGAGGACGACGATCTCGAAGCCCTTCAGCGTGTATTTCATCATGAACCAGACGAGGATCGCGGCAACGATCGCGAAGATGAAGGCCCAATGCGCGCGGCCGGACTCCTCCCAGATCGCGGGCAAGGTCGCTTCCGGCGGAAAGCCGACGCTTTCAGGGAAGTTGAAGCCCTGCGGATTGCGCCAGCGACCACGGATCAGCCAGTCGAGAAAGAGCTGGGCGATATAGACCAGCATCAGCGAGGTCAGGATCTCGTTGGTGTTGAAATGCGCTTTCAGCAGTGCCGGGATCGCCGCAAACAGCGCCCCGCCGATCGCGCCCATGATCAGCATCAGCGGCAGCACCATCGGCGAATGCCATTCGGTGAAGACGATCGGCAGGATCGAGCCTGTGATGGCCCCGACCGTGAACTGGCCTTCGGCGCCGATGTTCCAGTTGTTGGAACGGTAACAGACCGACAGGCCGACAGCGATCAGGATCAGCGGTGCGGCCTTGATCGCCAGCTCATGCAGCGACCAGACTTCGAGCAGCGGCTCGATGAAGAAGGCGTCGAGCGCCTCGATCGGGTCCTTGCCGAGAATGGCGAACATGATGGCGCCGGCAATCAGCGTCAGGGCCAGTGCGAGCAGCGGCGAGACGAAGGCGTAGAGCTTCGAGACCTGCGGACGCTTTTCGAGTTCAATGCGCATGTCCGGCCTCCGCAGCGGGCTTGCTTTCATGCAGGCCGCCCATGAGCAGGCCGATCTTTTCGCGGGTCAGTTCGCCCGACGGGAATGGCGGCGACAGACGCCCTTCGGAGATGACGGCGATCTCGGTCGCGACTTCGAAGATCTCATCGAGATCCTGGCTGATGACGACGACGGCAGAACCGGCGCGGGCCAGATCGACGAGCGCCTGACGGATGCGGCTTGCCGCACCGGCATCGACACCCCAGGTCGGCTGGTTGACGACGAGGACGGCCGGCTGGCGGTCGAGCTCGCGGCCGACGATGAATTTCTGCAGGTTGCCGCCCGAGAGCGATCCGGCTGCCGGATCGTCGCCGCTCTTGCGGACATCCATGGCTTCGGAGATGCGACGCGCAGCGGTCTTGACGGCACCGTGCTTGATCACTCCGAGGAAGCCGCCGCCGAGGAAGGACTTGCGATCCGACTGGCTGCGCGCCAGGACGAGATTGTCCGACAGCTTCATGGCCGAGACAGCGGCGTGGCCGTGGCGTTCTTCCGGGACGAAGCCGGCGCCGAGAAGACGGCGAGCGGTGATGCCGAGCGTACCGACCGGCTTGGCGCGGATCATCACCGCGTTCGGCTCGGTAACCGGATATTCGCCGGAGAGCGCATCGAAAAGTTCGCTCTGACCATTACCGGCCACACCGGCGATCGCCAGGATTTCGCCGGAGCGGACAGCAAGCGAAACGTCCTTCAGCGGCATGGCGAAGGGCGTGCGCGCGGAGACGGAAAGGCCGGTCACGGCAAGCTGGACTTCGCCCTTGTTGCCGCGATCTGGATGGGTGACGGCCGCGACATCGCTGCCGACCATCATGCGAGCCAGCGACGCCGGCGTTTCCTGCTTCGGATCGCAGGCGCCGGTCACCTTGCCGTGGCGAAGAACGGTGGCACGATCGCAGATGCGCTGCACTTCCTCGAGACGGTGGCTGATATAGAGAACGGAGCGGCCCTCGGCCTTCAGCTTGAACAACGTCTCGAACAGCTTGTCGGCTTCCTGCGGCGTCAGCACCGAGGTCGGCTCGTCGAGGATGATCAGCTTCGGGTTCTGCAGCAGCGCGCGGACGATCTCGATACGCTGGCGTTCGCCGACCGAGAGGTCAGCCACATGCGCATGCGGATCGAGCGGCAGGCCGTAGGCGCGCGACAGCGTGCGTGCCTCTTCGGCGATCTTGCCGATCGGAATGGTGTCAGCGAGCGAGAGAGCGATGTTTTCGGCGACGGTCAGCGCTTCGAACAGCGAAAAGTGCTGGAAGACCATGCCGACGCCGAGATTGCGGGCCTCGCCGGGGGAGCCGATGGTGACGGGCTTGCCTTCCCAGAGGATGTGACCAGCCGTCGGCTCCAGCACGCCGAACAGCATTTTCACCAGGGTCGATTTTCCCGCACCGTTTTCTCCAAGCAGAGCGTGGATTTCGCCGGGGGCTATATCGAGGTCGATTTCATTGCAGGCAGCAAAGCTGCCGAAATGCTTGGTCAGCTTCTGGACCGACAGTAACGCACCCGACGACGGCGCATTGGATGACGACACGTTCCCCTCATTTCTCTCTGCCGATCCGTCCTTTTTCACGGAATCTCTATGGGATCAGCAGCGTAGTTCCAGTCGTTTTTCTTGCTTCCAGATCCGTGTGAGCCCGTCCCACCTCACGTAGCGGATATGTTTGATTGATATTGATACGCACTTTGTTGCTCAGCACAACAGCAAATAGCGCGTTTGCACAATCCTTAAGCTCTTGCGGTGTCGCAATATAGCTGAAGAGCGTCGGCCGGGTGGCGAAGAGCGAGCCGCGCTGGGCGAGTGCGGCAAGCGTGAAATTCTCAATGCCGCCAGAGGATTGACCGAAGGAGGCGAAGAGACCGCGCGGTTTCAGGCAGTCGAGCGAGTGCGGGAAGGTGTCGCGGCCGATGGAGTCATAGACGACATCGACGCCCTTGCCGCCGGTGATTTCCTTCACCCTTTCGACGAAGTTTTCGGTCCTGTAGTTGATGACGTGATCGTAACCGTGCTCGAGCGCCAGCTTGACCTTGTCGTCCGATCCCGCCGTACCGATGACGGTAGCGCCGAGCGCCCTCGCCCACTGACCGGCGATCAGGCCGACGCCGCCGGCAGCGGCGTGGAACAGCAGAACCGTTTCCGGCCCGACCTTCAAGGTGCGGTTCAGCAGATACTCGGCCGTCATGCCCTTCAGCATCATCGCGGCCGCGGTTTCGAGACTGATGCCGTCAGGCACCTTGACCAGATGCTTGGTGTCGATGTTGCGCTCGACGCTATAGGCGCCATCGGCGCTGGCATAGGCAACCCGGTCGCCGACGGCAAAGCCGGTCACGCCCGGGCCGACAGCGGTGATGGTGCCGGAGGCTTCCTTGCCGGTGACGAAGGGCAGATGCGGCGCCTTGTAGGTGCCGTCGCGGAAATAGACGTCGATGAAGTTCAGGCCGATCGCAGCATGTTTCAGCTGCACCTCGCCGGCGCCGGGCGGCGGCAGATCGACATCCACATAGTCAAGAACCTCCGGGCCGCCATTGCGGGTGAATGCGACTGCCTGCGTCTTTGCCATTGCGCCTGTCCTATTCGCTCTTTCCAAGCGCCGGGAAGAACTGCAGCACGGCGCCGATGCAGTAGAGATAGATACCGCTGATGATGAAGAGGACAACCGCCCAATGCGGCATGTCGAAATGCATCAGCAGCGAATAGATGCCGAGCGCCGACCAGAGGAAGAAGACGCCGAGATTGAGCGGCCGCAGGCGCTTGACGCGGACCGGATGCAGGAAATTGATCGGCAGGAACGTCAGGAATACCGAGACCGTGACGACGATCATCGCGGTCATGGCGCTCGCATCCATGACGAAGAGCGTGAAGACGATCATGTTCCAAACGACGGGGAAGCCCGAGAAGAAGTATTCCTCGGTCTTCATGCCCATATCGGCATAATAGATGGCGCTCGAGACGACGATCATGCCGGCCGCGGCAAAGGACCAGGGCTCGCCGATCATGCCGCTCTGATAGAGCGCGAAGGCCGGAAGCAGCACGTAGGTGACATAGTCGATGATGTTGTCGAGCGTGTCGCCCGACCAGTTCGGCAGCACTTCCTTGACCCGCACCTTACGGGCGATCGGGCCGTCGATGCCGTCGACGAGGAGTGCCAGGCCCAGCCACCAGAACATGTCGATGAAACGATGCTCTGCGGCGGCCACAACGCCGAGGAAGGCCAGAAAGGAGCCGGAAGCCGTCAGAATATGGACGGAAAAGGCGCGCATCTCCGCGTAGGGTACGCGCTTGTAATTGAAAATCTTCATGTTTCCCCGTAGCGCCTGCCGCCCCCTGATACTCCCGGGCGCGTTTTGGCCCTAATATGCATCCTTTGCCCCGCTCCGCCAGATCAAAAGCGAAAAGAGCCCACAGAGCATTGAATCATGAGAATGACATGCATATTTCGCAGCTGACACGCGGCAGAGAATGGATTGCCTTTAATTTGCGGTGGTTTTGTAATATCAGCCTCGCAATAGAACTTTCGTGCGATGAATACGGGATCCCATACCGAAATGAACGCCCCTGCAAAGACCGAAGATTTCGCCTCCTCCATTCCGGCAAACGTCTATGCCGAAACGGTGCTGAGCGTGACCCATTATACCGACCGGCTCTTCCGCTTCACGATGACCCGGCCGCAGGGCTTCCGTTTCCGCTCGGGCGAGTTCGCGATGATCGGCCTGATGGTCGAGGGCAAGCCGGTATTCCGCGCCTATTCGATCGCCAGCCCGGCCTGGGCCGAAGAGCTCGAATTCTTCTCGATCAAGGTTCCGGATGGCCCGCTGACCTCACATCTGCAGGGCATCAAGCCTGGCGACCAGGTGCTGATGCGCAAAAAGCCGACCGGCACGCTGGTCCTCGACGCGCTGACCCCCGGCAAGCGCCTCTACATGTTCTCGACCGGCACCGGCATAGCACCCTTCGCCAGCCTGATCCGCGATCCCGAGACCTATGAGAAGTTCGAGGAAGTCATCCTCACCCATACGACGCGTGACGTTGCCGAACTGAAATACGGCTTCGACCTCGTTGACGAAATCCGCAACGACGAGCTGCTCGCCGAAATCGTCGGCGACAAGCTGCGCCACTATGCGACCGTGACCCGCGAGGATTTCGAGCGCACCGGCCGTATTACCGACCTCATCGAGTCCGGGAAGCTGTTCACCGATCTCGGCATCCCGCCGATCGATCCGGCGATCGACCGCGGCATGATCTGCGGCTCCTCGGCCATGCTGAAGGACACCAAGGAACTGCTCGAAAAGGCGGGCCTGGAAGAAGGCGCCAACAGCAAGCCGGCCGAGTTCGTCATCGAACGCGCCTTTGTAGGCTGATCGTTCCAGACAATCTGATTGCAAACGGCTCCGGAAACGGGGCCGTTTTCATTTCTGGCTGAGATAGTCGATGAGTACGGTCATCGTGTCACGGGCGGCGTCGGTGCGTCCCTCGCGGATCGCCTCGATCGTTGCGACATGCAGCGCGATCGAGCGCTCCATGCGGGACGGGTTGGCGGTCGAGTACCAGATGCGGCGCGAATGGGTCTGCACCGGGCCGAGCGCCGCGGTGATGAACTGGTTGGGACAGGCCTCCTCCAGCACTTCGTCGAACGCCTTGTCGGCAGCGAAGAAGGCAGCAAGATCGCCGCTATCGGCGCAGGCCCGCATGGCGTTCTCGCAGCCGGCCAGCGCCTCGCGCTGATCCTCGTTCGCGTGCTCGGCAACGAGGGCCGCGGCAATCGGCTCCAGCTCGCGGCGCACCTGCATGACGCTGGCGTGGTCGTCAGGGCCGATCTCGGCAATCTGCAGGCCGACGCGTGGGCGCACGATGATCAGGCCCTGCCAGGCGAGCTTCTGGATCGCCTCGCGCACCGGCGTGCGGCCGTGCCCGGTCATGTCGATCAGCTGGCGCTCCGTCACCATGGCACCGGGCTTCACAGCGAGCGTGACGATCGCGTGCTCAAGCGCCAGGTAGGATTGGTGACTTTGCGAGTTCTGCATTCGGTGATCCGCCGCAACTTACTGATATATCATCCCTTACACGCATCCGGCGCAATGGCAAGGTTGGGTGTAGGGATGACATATCAAAGAGCGGTGACTTCAGGTCACTCGTGACGCAGTGCCTCGATCGGGTTCAGCTGGGCAGCACGCCGGGCCGGAAAATAGCCGAAGATCATGCCGATCGCAGCCGAGAAGGCGAAGGCGACGCCGATCATCAGCGGGCTGACGACGAAGGGCACCTTCAGCAGCGTCACCGAAACGAAACCGATCCCCATGCCGAGCATGATACCGGTAATGCCGCCGAACAAGGACAGCGCCACCGCCTCGACGAGGAACTGCATGAGGACCTGCGTCTCCAGCGCGCCGATCGCCAGGCGGATACCGATCTCGCGGGTTCGCTCGGTCACCGATACCAGCATGATGTTCATGATGCCGATGCCGCCGACGAGCAGACTGATGGCGGCGACGGCGCCGAGCAGGCCGGTCAGCAGCGTCGTCGTTCCGGTCATCGCTTCGGCGATCTGTGTCATGTCGTTGACGTTGAAATCGTCCTCGCGGCCTGGAATGATCTTGCGGCGCTCGCGCAGCAGGTTTTCGGTCTCGTCCTGGATCTTGGAGGTCTCGACACCATCGCGCGCCGAGATGACGATCATCTGCACATTCGCATTGGCCTTGCCGCCGATACGGCGCTGATAGACCTTCACCGGCATGATCACCACGTCGTCCTGGTCATTACCCATGCCCGACTGACCGCGCTTGGCGAGAACGCCGATGACGCTGCAGGAAACCTTGCCGACGCGGATCTGCTGGCCGGTCGGGTCGGCGCCGCCGAAAAGCTGCGAGCGCACGGTCTCGCCGAGGATACAGCGCGCCCTGCCCCGTTCCTCGGCGGCATCGAAAGTACGGCCGAGCGCCATGTCCCAATCCTGGGCGATGAAATAGTCGTTGGTCGTGCCCATCACGCTCGTCGAATGGCTCTGGCCGCCATAGATGACCGTCGCCGTCGTCTGGTTGAGCGGCGCGACAGCGCGCAGGCCACTCACCTGATCTCTGATGGCATCGACATCCTTGACGGTGAAGCGCCGGGCCTCGGTGCTGGCGCGGCCGGGGCCGAACTGGCCTGGCCGGGCAAAGAGCATGTTGGTGCCGAGCCGGGAGAGCTCGGCCGATACCTGCGCCGTCGTGCCATTGCCGATCGTCACCAACGCGATGACGGCTGCAACGCCGATGACGACGCCGAGCACGGTCAGAAACGAGCGCAGCATGTTGCGGGTGATGGCGCGCAGCGCGAGCTTCAGCGTCTCAAGAAACATGGCTCGCCTCCTGCCTATGCGCCACTTCGGCTTCCAGCTTGCCATCGACGAAGCGCAGCAGGCGCTGGGCATACCCGGCAATATCGGGCTCGTGGGTGACCATGACGATGGTGATCCCCTGCTCCCGGTTCAGACGCGTCATCAGATCCATGATCTCGATGCTGGTCCTGGTATCGAGATTGCCCGTCGGCTCGTCGGCGAGCAGCAGTGCCGGTTCGGTGACGATGGCGCGGGCGATTGCGACGCGCTGCTGCTGGCCACCGGAGAGCTCCTGCGTCTTGTGATGTTCGCGGCCCGACAGGCCGACGAGCTTCAACGCTTCGCGGGCGCGCTTGTGGCGCTCTGCGGCATGCATGCCGCGATAGATCAGCGGCAGCTCGACATTTTCGAGCGCCGAGGTGCGCGACAGAAGATTGAAGCCCTGGAAGACGAAGCCCAGCATGTGGCGGCGCAGCAGCGTCAGCTGGCTGCGATCGAACCCGTGCGTCGAGATGCCCTGGAAGACATAGTCGCCCGAAGTCGGCACATCGAGGCAGCCGAGAATGTTCATCGCCGTCGACTTGCCGGAACCCGAGGGACCCATGATCGCGACGAATTCATGCGTGGCGATCGCCATATCGACGTGATCGAGGGCACGGATCGCCGCCTCGCCCTCGCCGTAGATCTTCGACACCTGCCGGAATTCCAGAAGCGGCGGAGTGCTCATCATCCGCCCGCCTATCGTGTCCTGGCGGTGGCGTCGGTCACGAGCGCATCGCCGTCCTTGATCTCACCCAACGTCACCTGCGTGAACTGGCCATCCGACGAGCCCACCTGGATGACGAGCGGAACCTGGCGTTCGCCGCGCAGTACCCAGACACGGCGCTTGTTGCCGGTCAGTGCTTCGCCACCGGCGCCCGATCGCGGTCCCATGCGGGGCGGACGGAAGAGACCGAAAATACCGCGGTTGCGGCCGGCGCCCGTTTCTGGCGGCGCATAGCGCAGCGCCGCATTCGGCACCATCAGCGTGTCCTTGACGGCCTCGACGGTGACGTCGGCTGTCGCCGTCATGCCCGGGCGCAGCAGCAGGTCCGCGTTATCGACAGAAAGGACGGCCTTGTAGGTAACGACGTTGTTGGTCGTCTCCGAGGCAAAGCGGATCTGCTCGATCTCGGCGGGGAACGTGCGGTCCGGATAGGCGTCGACGGTGAAGGTCGCCTTCTGGCCGACGGCGATCTGGCCGACATCGGCCTCATCGACATCGACCTGCAGCTCCATCTTCTTCAGGTCTCCGCCGATGACGAACAGAACCGGTGCGGAGAGCGACGCGGCAACGGTTGCGCCCGGATCGACCGAACGCGTCAGGATGACGCCATCGATCGGCGAGACGATCTTCGCCTTGGCGAGATTGACTTCCGCCAGCTGCAGATCGGCTTCCGACGATAGCACGTCGGCTTCATTGATCTCTTTGGTGGCGACGGCGGAATCGAACTTGTAGCTCGCGTCGTCGAGGCTCTGGCGCGTCGTGACGTTGCTCTGCACGAGGTTTTTGACGCGATCCAGCGAGGTGCGCGCCGATTCGAGATCGGCACCGGCCTTGGTGACATTGGCTTTCGCGGAAGCGAGCTTGGCGCGCGAGCTCTTGACGTCGGCTTCCAGCTTGTTGGTGTCGAGGACGGCAAGCACGTCGCCCGCCTTGACGGTGCTGTTATAGTCGACATTGACGTCGCGCACCGTGCCGGAAAGCTCGCTCGAAATATCGACCTGCTCCGTCGGCTGCACCGAACCGGTGGCTGTGACGAGCACCGTCAGGTCGCCGCGCTTCACCGGCTGGGTCGTATAGCTGTATTCGTTGCCGCCGCGGCCGGAATAGTAATAGGCCGCGCCGCCACCGATGATGACGATCGCCGCGGCTGCAAGCAGTCTCCCTCGCCAGCGGCCGGATTTGCGGCGCTTGCCGGATGCGGCGAGAACGGCCGCGAGATCGTTTTCGGCATGCTTGGCGGGCGATGTCTTCGGGCCGGTTCCAGTTTCGGAATCGCTCATAAAATCCTCAAACAGAGATATGGGAGCACCTGCTCCGTTCATCCCTAGATAGTCACAGGGTAGATGAACCGGAGATTAGCGATAGCGCCGCATTGGCACGGAAAGCGGGCATTGTGCAATTAAATCTTGGTAATAAAACTCCGCTTTTCAAACCGGATCGCCCGGAAACTGGTCCGCGCCGGCGACAGGATGCAGCCAGCGCTCGCGCCTGATGATCCAGACCTCCTGTGCCGGCTCGATACCAACAGGAGGACCATCGAGCGAGCCGAGACGCAGCTCGGCTTTCTCATCCGTCAGGCAAAATAAGCGACCGCCGCAATGCGGACAGAAGCTGCGCCCGGCAAACATGGAGACGGTACCGGCATAAGTCAGGGCGGCGCGCGGCCATATCGCATAGGCGGAGAACAGCGAGCCGCTTTCCTTGCGGCAATCGGCACAATGGCAAAGACCGGATTTCAGAGGCTCGCCCCGGATCTCGTAGCGGACGGCGCCGCAGAGACAGCCGCCGCTACGCAGCGCGCTCACATGCCGAGGCCGGGCGTCGGCTGCGGCGGCCTGCGCTTTGCCGCCATCAGCAAGTCGAGCTCCGTGGCTGAGGGACCGAACTTGTCGAACAGCCGCTTCGCCTCGTCATCGTCGAGGCGGTATTTGCGCGCGAACTCGCCGATGCTGTAGGGCCGTCCGCGGATCACCTTGTGGGATGAGGTCTTGCTGTCAGTCGTATGTCCGGTCATCGAAAGAGCCCTCCTGCGCGCTGCATTTACAATCTAGGGCGGCGGCCGATCATGGAAAGGCCAGCGGAAAAACGTGAAACAGAATGCAACCTGAAAGTAATCATGGAAATATACTTATAGTTGGTGAGATAAATTGCCGCGTTGACTGAGAATTTCATCCGGTCCGATAGTTTACGGGCACACGGTACAATCGGAGGATGGACCAATGCTCAATCGTGCACTTCTGCTTACCTCGCTTGCTTTTCTCGGCGCCACGGCCTTCATGGCAACACCGGCCTCGGCGCTGACAATGAAAGAATGCAGCGCCAAGTATAAGTCCGCGCAGGCGGACGGCTCGGCAAAAGGCGTGAAGTGGAACGACTTCCGCAAGGCTCAATGCGGCGCTGACGCAACCGCCGAGCCCGACGTTTCTCTCAACACCAATGAAGAGCCCGAAAAGCCGACAGTGGCTGCCCCCTCGGGCGTGAAATTCCCGACGGCAATCTCGACGAAATATGCCAGCGAAAAGCCCGGCAAGGCCCGCATGCATACCTGCGTCGATGCCTACAACGAAGACAAGGCCAACAATTCGCTTGGCGGCCTGAAGTGGATCCAGAAGGGCGGCGGCTATTACAGCCTCTGCAATGCCAAGCTCAAGGGTTGATGGCGGACTAGGAGCCGGTGCCTCGCCGAAGCTAGCGGCGGGGCATCCCCAAATCTCGCGATATGCGATAGCTTAGGCTTCGATCATATTAAGGCCATCCGCAAGTGCGATGGCGGTCGCACCCGGAACATGACGGCTGCCGATGAACGGCCCGTCCAACGAGGGGTCAGGCCATGTGGGATATCATCACAATCGTCGCAATCTTCAGCGTATTGTTCCTCGGCCGCGAGGCCCAGACCATTGTCGCCAAGGCACGGGCATCCAACTGGAACGACTTTCCGCGGCGCTGAACGGCAATAATCGACGGCAAACAAAAAGCGCGCTCAACGGCGCGCTTTTTCATTTGCGGCTCGTCCGGCCTTAGCGGCAGACGCGAACGCTTTCCATATGCCAGCCGCCATCATAGGCGTTGGCCACCTGGCGGTCCTCGAACCAGCAACGCGGCGGCGGAGGTGGCGGCGGCTCGACATAACGCGGGCCGTTGTTGACAAGGGCTCCGCCGATCATGCCGCCGATGACGCCGGCAGCGAGGCCGCCGGCAATGGCTGCGCCGGTATTGTCGTGATAGTGGCGATCATAATGCCGCCGATGGCGCCAGTCGTCCGCGGCTGCGTTGTCCGTCACTGCAATCAGGCAGCTCGCACCAATCACCGCCGCCAAGATCGAACTCGTTATCTTCTTCATCGTCTCTCCAGTCGAGCTTCCGCGCTTCGCGCTGTGGCACTCAAACATCGAAACAATGGCATCATTGCGATTAATCCCGCATTAACGACGCCGTCCCACAGACATGACAAAGCCCCGGCGCGAACCGGGGCTCTTCCTCAGTCACGGGCGATTACCAGCGTGAATAGCTGCAGACGCGCTTCTTGGCGAAGACCACACGGCCGTGGCGATGGTAGCGCACGGTCCTCACACTGCAGTGGCGGCGCGCGTGATGGCGCGAGCGGTAGTGATGGCGGCGCCAGTCGTTATGGTGACTGCGGTTCCAGCGATCCCCATGATGACTATCCCCGATCGTCACCGTGACACTGTCGGCCATGGAGGGCGTGGCACTCGCGGTGATAGAGGCGAGACCGATGAAACAGGCAACAAGAAGCTTCTTCACTATATTCTCCGCATATTGAGCCGGATACTGATCCGGGCATGACATCATTCAGTCGATGCCAGCTAACGCGGTGGAAATGTGATTGTTCCGCAAAAGGCGGAATGCGGCGGGCGCTAAGCCTTGGAAAAGGCGGGGGAATGCCGATTCGAGTTGGCAGAGACAGGCAACGGGAACAGTCTTTGCCGGTTGCTCAAATCGGAAAATCACTGGGAGAAAGTGGTGAGAGCGTCGGGGTTCGAACCCGAGACCTACTGATTAAAAGTTACTGGTCACCATAGCAAAAACAGTCACTTAGTTAGCCCGCTCCGTGGAACTCGTCAGCTTCCTGCAGGTTTCGTCAGGTTGCGCGTCGCCGCCTCGCGGTGGTCGAGCCAGGCGCCGATCGTCAGCGGCACAAGGTAATTGTCGCGCTCCACGAGCTCGTCGAGCAAGCCCATCAGGCCGAGGCAAAGCTGGCGATTGTTGCATTCGGTGGCATCGATCGCAGCGACCAGGCGCTCGCGCAATGTGACTTCCGGTGTCCGGATCATAGTGGTTCTCCTTCGAGTTCTAGGTCGCTCTTGAAGCGCTCGTCGATGTAGGCCTGCAGGTCGGGCAGATCGTGCTCGCGGATCTCGGCACAGAAGGCGACGATGGTTTCATCAACGTCGCCGTAGAGGATCTCGATCTCCTGCAGGAGCTTGCCGATGTCGCTCACCCTCGTGGTGGCGAACTTGTGAACGTTCTTCGGGGTATGACGGTTGAGCCTGCGCCAGCCTGGCTGACGCTCAAGACCGCGCTTGCGCCGCCACCCCGACGCTGTCGGCCGGCCGAGCAGCATGGCGGGGTTGAGCGACTGGCGGCTCGCGATCGTCGCGGCGCCGCAATTGCAGAAGTCCTCGGCGGCGCCCATTCGGAAGCAGGGGCAGAACTCGTCATGGTCGGCCATCATCGCGCCCGCCCCTGCTCTTCCACATGCCGCTGTCGTAGTAGGCGCCCGGATCCTCGTCGCCTTGTATTTTTGCCCATAGCCGGCGCAGCCACCGCTTGATCGCTTTCACTGGCGCGCCTCCGCGACCTGGTCGAGGGACTTCCTGAATTCACTGCGCCGCTGCGCTGCAGCGCGAAGGATGTCGCCGGCCGTGATCTTCACAGACTTTCCGCTCCTGGTGTTCATAACGACCAGGTCGGTTCCGTAGCCGTGGCGAACAACGGCGCCGGACTGAATGAACTCGCCGCGCATCCATTCAACCGCCGAGCCTGGCGGGTATAGCCGGCGCAGCTTCTGCTCAAGCTGCAGCTGCGCTTCCTGGTGCTCATCATAGGCTGCGCGCAGGAGCGCCGGCCGGGCGTCCTGCTGGCGCTGTCTGCGTTCACGCTCAATTGCGACTTGCGTCTCGTTCACTTGCTGTCTCCTCATCATCGGGGCGAAAAATTAAACGCTCGCTTGGCGGCGCCAGCGCCGGCCTGTCGAATGCCCGGCCTTCCTGGCCGCGGAGCTGCTGCGCCAAGTCTCTATGATCGCGAATGACTTCCATGCCGACGGTCATCACGTCGCGATCGCCGTGGCACTTGGCGACAATCTTCCAGGAATGATCGACCGGGTCGTGCTCGATGATCGTCTGATCGACGAGCTTGTCGCAAAGGCAGCAGCGGATCTTGAGGCCGTGCATGATCACACCGCGAGGTCGATCGGCGCGCCGCTGTCGACCCAGTCGACGAGCTTGCCAATCGCCGTGGTCGCCATTTCGGGATGGATCGCCAGATAGTGTTTCAGGATTTCGGTCGCAGTCTTCAGGCTGTGGCCGGTGATCGCGCAGATCTCGGGGATGGTGGCGCCGGCGAGCGCCAGCCAGGTGACGGCCGTGGCGCGCAGATCCTTCTCCATGATGGTGGCGCAGCTCGCCAGCTTCTTGGCCGCCTCGTAGCGGATCTCGGAGAAGATTGCCCGGTAGGTGTAGTGGTTCCACCGCTCCCAGGTGTTCTCGTTAAGATGAACGTATTCGCTCTTGACGTTGGCGAGCTCGCGCCGGCGATAGCCTTCCAGGATCCGGGCGAGGTACGGCTTGGCAACGGGCGGATTGATGATCGCGCCGGTCTTCTCCTGGCGAACGATGAAGCGGCCGTTGCGGATCGCGCTTCTCAGCAGGTCGAGCCGGTCGGCCTGGCGCTGGCCGGTCCAGACGCCGCAAAAGAGCATGTCGGCCGCATCGATGCGCTTCACCTTCTTCTCGGCGGCCCACACCAGCATGTTGAATTCCTGCGGCGTGATAAAGCGGGCGCGAGGATCCGGCGTCTCCATGTCGAGATCGCGGGCAGGATTGACGGGGATCTTCACCTTGCCGCGTTTCATCGCCCATTTGATCGCCCGCCCGAGTGCGCCCATGGCGCCCTTGGCCGTCGACACGCCGCGCTCTTCGAGCAGCTCTTCGTAGAGCCCGTAGCAGATCTGATAATCCAGCGACGAAACCTCGCTGGCCCAAAGGTCCGGATCGTGCTTGCCGATGACCTCGATCTTCTGCCGGTAGTCCTTCAGCGTCTTCGGCGACTTCAGCTTCAGGCGAGGATTAGCGAGCCAGTCTTCGGCGAGCTGCGAAACCGGATAGGTGCCCTTGGGCTTGACGGGAGCAATGACGATCGCGCCGGCGGCCACGCCTACCTGCTTGCCGTTCCCGGCGGCGATCTGGTCCTGGGCTTCTCTCATCTTCTGGAAATTGTTGGACCAGTCGACGGCTTCGCCCTGGGTAAGCCAGCGGCCGTCGGGGTGCTTGAGGTCGCGGGCCTTGTATCCGAGCAGCTGCAGGCCCTTGCCGGGCTTGAAGCGCGGGCGGCCGTCGCGCCACTCTACGTATTTGATGGAAACTTTGCTGTTCATGTCATCCTCAAAAAGAACGGCCCGGCAGTCACGCGAAACAAAGACTGCCGGGCCGGAGGTCCGCTGGCCTGGGGTGCGGCTATGCGGACAGGAGCGAGCGCGCCGGAGGTACAGGGGTGGCGCGCGCCCGCTCGAAGGTCAGGCGAACTCGCCGCGCATCAGCTGGAAGACATCGAGGCGGGTCTTGCGGCCCTCCTGCTCGCTCACCAGGCAGGCGGCCTCGTAGATCAGCGAGGTGCGGCTGAGCTGCACTTCGGTGTGAAAGCGCACGAGACTTTCGACCTCGTCGATCGCGGCGCCGAACTCGCGCGCCTCGGCGACCAGGCGCTCGATCAGCTTGTCCTGCTTTTCCGCCTCGGCCTCGATCTCGCTCAGGATCCTACGCGCTTCCATGCGGATCCTCCTGCAGCTTGGCGAGGGCGACCTGGCCGGCCGCCGTCAAGGCGAACTCGCGGCCGCGCATCGTGACCAGGCCCTGCGCCGCCAGGCCGGTCAGGACCGACGACGAAAAGCGCTTGTTGCCGATCTCGACATTGCCGGCAGGCGTGACGCGCTGGTGGCGAAAGAAGGCGATCGCGCCGAGCGCGGTCTGCTGCGGCTTCGAAAGCGACTTGCGCGGGTTGCTGACTGCGGGATTGTCGGCGAGTGACGTCATGCCGCGTCCTCCTCGTCCATCTCCATCATCTCTGCGTCGCTCTCCATCAGACTCGCGGCTGTCTCGCCGGCGAGGGTGCAGGGCGTGCGGCAAATGATGTGGCCGTCGTCATCGATGGCGAACTCGGCGCCGCACTCGTAGCGGATCGACGCCAGGTCGTCCGACGAGTGAAGATAGCCTTCGGTGCTTTCCCGGCCGGGGAAAATCTCCTCGGACCAGAACTGCTCGCATCCAGAAGAGCTGCACTGGGGGCAATCACCCTGGGCTTTGAGCCGCTCGGCGCGGCATTGCAGCATCGACTTCATCACAGGCCCACCTTCCTGCGCTCGACGATCTCGCGGTAGCAGCGCTCGGCGTTCGAGATGTAGCGCGCGTCGACGGCGGCCTTGATCAGGTCGGCGACCGTGCCGAAGCCGGCCGGCTTCATGAAGTTGGCGAGCGCGGCCGAGTGGGTCGCGACCATGACGTTGGTGATGGCGAGAATGATATCAGGCGCGGACGATCCGCGATCGACCTCGTCCTGCATCCAGTCCGCAAATTCCTTCGTCCACTTGGAGGCGGCGCAGCGCCCCTCGATGCGGATCGCCGGATTGTCCGACGTCAGGGCGTCGGAAAGCCCGAAATGTGCGACCTCGCTCATGCGCCGCGCCCTCCCGCATACCGCTGATGAAGGCGGCGGTTTTCGTTGGCGACGACAGCGGCCAGGCCGACGGGCGGGGATGGCTGTTCGACCTGGTCGGGCATGACCTGCTGGCCCTCGAACCAGGCTTCCATCGCCCGGCGCGGCCAGCACCAGGTGCTCGGGACCTTGCGGGGCATTCCGTGCTGCTGGTGCATGCGCAGCCAGTTGCGCATGAGCCATGACGGCTTCCGGCCGAGAGCTGTTGCCAGCTCCTCGATCGGAACGAGTTTATCTTGCAAAGGCATGTTTCGCGTCTCCTGCCGTGCAAATCAGTTGCTACAGGTCCACGATATTCACCGATTTCACTTTTAATCAAGAACGAATTCATGAATTCATGGAAATAGGTGAATTGCTATATGCTGATACGGTGTATCAGTTCACAATTTTCCCCACTTCAACTTCACCTTGCCCTGTTGCAGACATGTGGAAAGGGAGAAGTTGTGAAATGGGTCGATTCTTTGGGAATATGCTTGGAGGTGCCGCCTCTGTCGGCGCCTTCCTCCTAGCGATAGCAGTCGCAGGGTTTTATCTGGTCGCGTTCTTCAACGGCGCAAAGCTTTGGTTCGGCTGGGAGGGACTATGGGTCGGCATTCTAGGGCCGGTCGTCATGGTGTTTCTCGGCCCGCTGGGGACGATCTTCATCGCTGCAGTCGGCGGATATGGCGCCTACTACGGTTGGCACTGGCACTGGTTGCTGTGCCTGATCGTTTTCTTTCCTGGAATAGCCGGCCTGGTCGGTTATGCGCTGATGGCAGCCGTGGGTGCCCTCTTCTCTACGCGGCGACGCGACGTTCCCTAAAGGACGCGATAACTACTCCACGAACTACGACGCGATCGTTATCGATTAGCAGCGGCTTTATCAGCGAGCGGTCGAGCGTTGAGGCCACGAGGAACGGATCCTCAAAGATCCGGAAGACCGTCTCGGCTTTGCCATTGCGATCATAGACCTGGGCGCACACGATATCTCCGGCCTGAGGCCGACCATTGAGATCGACCATCAGCACGTCGCCCGGCAGGTAGCCGGCCGCCTCTAGGCACCGCGAGCGCAAGATCCACGGATCGACGCCGTTCTGGTCGCCGCGTAAAGCCTTCACCGCCCCATCGACGACCTCTAAGGGTTCGGCCTCATAGCGGGCGCTTTCGGTCTCTGCCAAGCCTCGCGGCTTCGCGTGAAGAGCGTTTTCGTATGCCTTGATGCCTGTCGCCTCTTCGATCAGCATGATCGTAGAGGGTTCGAGCTGCGCCCTGTTGTCAGGATCGTTTCGGAATTTCGCAAAAGTAGAAGGGTTGATGTGGGTTCGGCGCGACAGCTCCGCCACCTTCCATCCCTTCGCTCGAAGGATGAAATCCAACCAATCTAACTGTTTTCTACGAACATTTTCCACAACGCAAAACATATGGTGGAGGAAGTCACTAAGAAATTCTGCAATGGTCACTTGACGAATTCACGCAAATCACTCTTTTCATGAAATTAGTGACAAGGAAAGAGTGTGCTATGCAGCTTACCTGGAAAATTGTTGACGAGTGGCGCGAAGAGCGTGGCATGCCTCGATCCGAGCTCGCCAGGCGCGCCGGAATTCCCGAGCGGACAATCTATTCCGGCCTGCGCAAAGACGCTCGCCTGCAGGCAGCTACGACCGCCGTTATCCGTTCCGTTTTCCCGGAAAAGTTCGAGCAAGAGGGAAAGCGGCAATGATTTCCCACCTCAACCGCCTGCTCAACGCTCTCGGCAACCTCATCCTCGGCGGACCGGCCCCGAAGCGGCGCAAGCCGCGCATTGCCCTCCCCGAGGTCCTGACCTGCCCGGTGCTTTTCGCCAACGGCCGCGACGACGACACGGAAGGCGTCAAAGCGTTCTACGAAGGGCGGCCGGTCATGTTCCGCGGCGAGATGATCACCGGCGGCGATCGCAGCCTGGTCAATCTCAATCTCGCCTTCTCCGTCGCTGCAATCCATGTCGTCGTCGATGGCCGGCCCTATGGCTGGTTGGGCTACCCGCAGCTGATCGGCCATCCCGGCCTGAAGTCCGTCACCATCGATGTCCGCCACAAGTTCAAGCGGAAGATCCGCGGCGGAAGAATGATGTTCAACATGCCGGTGCAGCCATGAAGCAGCGCGGCCTCATTTTCCCGAACGACGAGCAGGCCGGCTACGTGCTTGAGCTCTGGCAGTCCAAGAAGTTCGACACGTTCGACATTCACCGCATGCTGCGCCTGCCGGAGCCGGTCGTCTGCAGGACGATCCAGGCGGCCCGCGACGTCGTCTACCTCGAAAGGATCGGCGCATGACCTCCCGCTTCGATGTCGCGTCATCACTCTCGTGGACCTGGGACGGCGACGACCTGTCGGCGCCGGTCGAGCATTTCATCGCGATCGCCCGGGCGCCGTCGCTGACGAAGGATGCGCTTTCGATCGGCTGGCTTGAGGGCGACCTGGTCGAAGACGGCAGCGGGCTGCGCGGCACGCTGAGGCTCTCGGACGCCGGGCGCCAGGCCGTGCTCAATTTCAGGAGCATCAGCCGATGAAATCACGCGCCCTCGCCTCCTGCCGCAAGCTCGGCGATCCGGAAGGCTCGATCGAGGACAACACGGCCGTCCACCAGGCGCTGCTCGACCAGCTCAATGCCGCGGCGCTGGCCGACGGCTGGCCGGGCTCGGCCGTCACCCAATACGTGATCATCGACGATCACGTCAGCATAACCGTCGTGCCAGGTCCTGCGTTGGCGACGGTCGAAGATATCCGCAAGGCCTGGAAGCATTTTCGCCAGGCGCAGCTCGCGGAGAACGACAACCGCAAGAATGGGAAGCTGATCTGATGACGCAAGATTACTATGGCACCAAGCGGGTGCGAGCATGGCCGGAAGTGCGTGTCGTCGATGTCGACGGGGAGCAGCGACCGAGGGATGGTTACGCCGTCGTCTACGCTGACGGATATCGGTCCTGGTCGCCGGAAGATGTGTTCGAGGCGGCTTATCAGCCGATCTCCGCAATGAGCTTCGGGCATGCCATTCAGGCCATGAAAGACGGTCACCGTGTTCGCCGCGCCGGCTGGAATGGCAAGGGTATGTTCATCGTTCTGATGCCGCCGCTTTATCTTCCACCGTTCAACACTCAGGACACCAGCAGGAAGGTCAACGACCGGACAGCAAAGTGGATCGGCGAAGACGCACCGCTCGATTGCCAGCCATACTTCGCCATGTACACCGCCGCCATGCAGTGGCAGCCGGGTTGGCTTGCATCTCAGGCGGACATGCTCGCCGACGATTGGGCGATCGTCGAGGAGGCGCGCTGATGGCCTTTCAAGAAGTCGACCTTACGCTCGTCGAGACAAAGAGCGCGACTGGGACAGGCGTCAGTGCCGGTCTTACGAAGATGCAGTCCGCGAAAGCGAAACTTCGCCTGATGTTTCACGGGCATGTTTTCGACGATCTCGGCCTGTCGACCAGTGATCGCTTTGTGCTGCTTGTCGGCTCGGATGCGGACGCCGGCAAGATCCGCGTGCAGAAGAACCTGTCGAAAGGCAAGGCGCAGTTCACGCGGCGGGCGTTCCCAGGCAAGGCGGGCAAGGTCGGCTACCAGCTGAACCTCGGCCATCGCCCGGAATTCGTCGATCGTGCGGCGAGCGCGACGCCTTGCACCTGGCGCCGCGTCGATGCCGTGACGGTCGAGATCGATCTTCCGGCCTGGGCGAGCGAAAAGAAAGCAGCCGTTCCGGCTGGCACCTCGTCGATCCCCGCGCCGTCGCCATCCGCGCAGCAGCAGCGCCGCGAAACACAGGAACGGCGCGCCAGGCTCGGCGTCCGCTAGCAGCGCCTACCCCGCGCCGGGCTTTGTCCGTTGTGCCCGGCGCGGGCCCCTCTCCCCGTATCACCTGAGAATTTGAATGAAGCAGCGGACACCATACCGGCCGGACCAGGGGCAAGCGCTGTCGCGTATCGAGGCGACGCGCATCCGGCTGAAGATCACCCAGGAGGATTTGGCCGAGAGCGCCGATCTCTCCGTCCGCACCTATCGCCGCATGCTCCGATCCGGGCTTGGCTTTTCCCGCCATATCCGGGCGCTGCGCTTTGCGCTGCGCACCATCGAGGCCAAGCGCCGATCGGCGGAAAAGATGTTTGAGGGGCAAAATGGCTGAGTTGAGGATCGTGCGCCGCGCCGCGGCCGTCGCACTGAAGGGCATACGCTTCGGCCTGGCGGCCAGCGAGCTGCGCCAGGGCGATCGGCGCGCCGTCGAGATCTACCTGCTGGTGACCGTCTGCGGGATCTCGCAGCCGCTCGCGGCCGAGGTCTGCGGCTGCACCAAGCAGAACGTCTCCAAGCTTCTGCGCGCGGTCGAGGACCGGCGCGACGACACCCACTTCGACACGGCGCTGGGCCGTCTCGAGACAGCGATCGGAGTTTGATCATGGCAACCACGCATCACCTGAAATGCGCCGCTCCCTATTTCGACGCGATCGAGCGCGGCGATAAGACATTCGAGATCCGCAAGAACGACCGCGCCTTCCAGGCCGGCGATACGCTGATCCTGGAACGCGTCGACGAGGCGGACGCGAGGGTCGTTCCCTGGGGCCAGAACCGGCAGCTCGGCGTGCGCGTGACCTTCGTGCTACCAGGCGGCCAGTTCGGCCTTGAGCCTGGTCACTGCGTCATGGCGATCACCTTTGCCCCCACGATGTCAAAGTCCGATCAGATGGCGGCAATCCTGGGAGGCGAGCATGTCTGATCGCCCCGCATCGCCCCCCGCACACGCTGCAGCGACTATTGAGACGCTCGATGCCTATCGGCGAGCCGTTCGAGAGGTTGTGCTCGATTACCTGTCCTCGTGTGGCGCACTGCCGGACGCTCCCGCTATAGCCGACCAGGTCGCGTCTGGGGCCGTCAGATCTGTGGAGCAGCTGCGCCACTGCAGCGAGACAGGCGAAGTCCCGACAACCCAATCGGGAATGAGGCAATATCCCAAAGATCTGACGGAAGACCTTCGCGACGTCCTTTCCATGATGATGTGGAATACAGGACCAATCGCCCATGTTCTTCGGGCTGGTGGCGCAGATATCCCGAGCAAAGGCGAACTCGAACAGGCGTTTGTCCTACATTGGCTGACACTGCTCGTGCTCGAACATGGTTCTACTTGGCGAGAAGTGGCCCAGGCAGAGATCAAGCGGATCCGTACCGCCCTCGCCGCCTCAGAGGCGGTCAAGCCATGATCGGCGCGTTCAGCAGCTTCAGCGGTTTCCGGATCTTCGAGCAGCCGCACATGGTCGTTTATGCCGGCGAGGATTGGTCAAAGGTTCGCTCGCCAGGCCGCGCGCGCCGCCGGCGGAAAAAGCACCGGCAAAATATCGTAGCGCTCTACAAGCCGTCGCCTGAGTTCCTCGTCGATGAGCGCGCCAACATCATCCATTGCCATCCGGCCATGGCCGCAAGACTGCGCGCGGCGATCGCAGCGAGGGCCGGCTGATGGGCGATCGCAACGATTTCCGTTACCCGAGTCTGCCCTCGCCCATCAACCTAATGGCGTTTCAGGACGGCAGCGACCAGGCGCGGCAGGAGCTGCTAGCCGAGAAAGCCGCCGCTGAGAGGCAGGCGATCCTTGCTGAGGCCTATCGTCAGATGCCGCCGGATCTTCGTGCGCGCGCCAAGGAATGGGGCGTGTCGACGCTGATGGAGGCCGTCTGGCTGAATGGCTGGGATTGCGGCTACCGGCAGTCCCTTCGGGACGCTGCCGATATTGCGAGCTCCAAAGAATGAGCCGGTTCTCCGTCGCCAAGGAATACGTGCTGCGCGATCTCGAAAGCATCATCGCCGAGCTGCTGCACGGAAAGACGAAGCACAAGCGGACATCACTCTGGAACGTTGCCAATCCCTACCGGCCGAAGTCGAAGCCGGAGCAGATGTGTGTCTGGCTCAAGGGCGCCCGTCGCGGCGCCTGGCGTGATTTCGCCGGGACCGACCAGGGCGACGCAATCGACCTGGTCGCGTTCGGGCTAACGGGCGCCGTCACGCCCGACACCCGCATGACGGCGCTCGAATGGATCGAGGACCGCTACCAGCTGAAAGACATGAGCCCGCAGCGCCGGCGCGCCGTCGAGGCCGAGGGCGCCAGCCGACGCGCGGCAACCGAGGCGAAAGAGGCTGAAGACAGCAAGAAGCGGCGCGATCGCGCCCGCAAGTTCTTTCATTCCTGCGTGCCGATCGAGGGGACACTTGCCGAGGTCTATCTGGCATCGCGCGGGATCATCCTCGCCGAGGTGCCGAACCTCGGCCGGGCGCTGCGCTTCCATCCGGAGTGCGAATACTGGATGGACGATGCCCGCCCTCGCCTGCCGGCGATGATCGCGGCCATGGTCGACCAGGACGGCAAGATCGGCGCCTGCCACTACACGTTCCTGAAGCCTGACGGATCCGGCAAGGCCGATGTCGAGAAGGCAAAGCTGATGTTCCCTGAGACAACCGGCCTGGTCATCCGCCTGACCGATGGCCCTTCCGGCCTGCCTGCCGATCGCGCGGCCGCCGAGAAAGTCACCGGCCCGGCCGGCCTCGTCGAAGGCATCGAAGACGGCCTGTCGGCCGGCCAGCGCGTGCCTGATCTTCGCATGTGGTCCTGCGGCTCGCTGGCAGGGTTCCTGTCGGCGCCGGACCACGCCTGCATCTCCTCGTTCCTCGTCTTCAAGGACAACGACTGGGGCAAGCGCCAGGCACAGAAATTGTTCGGGCGCTCCGTCGCCCGGCTCAAGGGCTTCCGAAAGCCGGTCGAGGTCATCTCGATGCCGGCCGACTGGGGGAAGGACGTCAACGATGCAGATAGGAGCAATTGGCAATGACCAGCATCAAAGAGATAGATCCGGTGGATTTCGCGGGCGGCGTCGCCCACGTCGCTGCCGCGCAGCTTTTCAGCTTCCTGAGCACCACGCAGAACATGGAGGGCCTGACGGCCGTCAACTGGTTCTGCGGCGGCTCTAACGAGACCGATGACCTGCAGCGGTCGGTCACCCAGTTTGCCGACTACGCGGTGCGCGCCAACGCCGGCGGCGAGCAACTGTGGCGCTGGGGCAATATTCAGGGACACGTCACCCAGGACATTCCCGACAGCGGCAGCTTCGACGAACTCGCGCTGCCCTACCGCTTCGCCTTCTCGCTGTTTGCCGAGATCTCGAAGATCGCGCACCGCCAGATCGACCAGCTGCAGCTTGAGATCCGCCGCGCCGAGGCGGCCAAGGAAGCGGCCGCCAACGTGCCGGCGCTGAAGCTCGAAGACAGCATCTTCGAGGAGCAGGACGGCCTCGGCGACATGGAGCCGCACCAGGCGCAGTTCCTCAAGGACCAGGCGGCGCTCGACCAGGCTGCCGCCGATCGCGCTGCAGCGGCCGCGGCCGAGGCGGAGCAGCAGGCCCTGTCGGCGGGATCCGCCGGCGACGAGGCGGACGACGATCGGCCGGAAGCAATCGTGCTCGGCCAGCAGCAGGAAGAGGGCCATGAAGAAGAAACTGCAGATCAGGGACAGGAAGAAGGCGGCGAGGACCGCCCGGATGCGTCGGCACAGGGCGATGTTTCTGACCTGGCTGATGGAGACGCCGGAAGCGTGGACAAGCCCGCTGGCGACGCGCCTGGTGAAGCTGCAGAAGATGCGGCGCCGGCACAGGACGCAGCTGACGCGGCAGGTGGCGACGACGATGGCGACGCATCGGGCAGCGTGAGCGACGACGCGGAGCCTGAAAAAGCCGCGACGGGCAAATCAGCAAAACGAAATTGACCGGTCAAAAGTCAACCGGAAGGCGGGTTTCGGCCCGTTTTCCGGCTACGGGGAAAAATATTTTTGATGTCGCAGGAAAATGAACGAGGCGCGAGCAAAGTGGGCGGCTTTGTCTCGATGTCGGTACAGAAGACGAAACTGGCGGAGCGGCGCCAGGCGCCCGACTATCCGACGCCTGGCAACCCCTGGAACGGGATCAAGCCGGGCGAGTGGTACAAGAACGCGCCGCTCGACGAGACGGGCTTCCTGCCGGACGACTGCCCGGTGCGGCCGCTCGGCTATGACGGCGAAAGTTTCTACTTCCTCGATACGATGGGCCAGGTGTTCAACACCGGCGACGGGTCGCTCGGCGTCGAGCGGATCCAGAAGCTCTTTGCCGGTCACGAGGATTTTCTCTACTGGGCCTGGCCGGCCAAGGAAGCCAAGCGGATGATCGCCGATCCGACCTTCAAGAGCGAACGTGTCAGGCGCGATCTCTACGCTGCCTGCCGCGATCGCGGCGCCTGGACGCAATCCGATACGGTGCGCGGCCGTGGCGCCTGGCGCGACCTGGAAGGCAACCTAATCCTGCATTGCGGCGATCACCTGTTCATCAACGGCGAGATCGAGGACACCGGCGAGCACGGCGATTTCATCTACCCGAGGCGCCCGCCATCGCTGGCGCCCTGGGGGCAGCCGGTGCCGCCCGAGGCCAACCCGGCCGTCGAGATCTTCGAGCTGCTGCGCACCTGGAATTTCTCGCGCGGCGATACCGACGCCATGTTCCTGCTCGGCTGGATCGGCGTGGCGATGCTCGGCGGCGCGCTCGACTGGCGCCCCTCGATCTTTGCCGTCGGCGATGCCGGTACCGGCAAGTCGGAGCTCTTCGGCAAGCACGGCCTGCTGCGCGCCATCCTCGGCCGCATGATGATCTCGACGACGAATGCCAGCGAAGCCGGCCTCTACCAGCTGGTCGGCCACGACAGCCTGCCGATCGCCATCGACGAGCTCGAAGGCGACGACAGTCACGACCAGGCGCAGAAGATCATCAAGATGGCGCGCGACGCGGCCTCGGGCTCCGTGCGTATTCGCGGCGGCCAAAACCACAAGGGCGTCGACTTTCAGGCGCAGTCGACCTTCAGCTTTTCGGGCATCAACCCGCCGCCCATTCCTCCTGCGAACCTGACGCGCCTGGTCATCATCGAAATGCTGCCGCTGAAGCCATCGAGCAACAAGAGCCCGGTGTTGAAGGCAGCCGAGACGGTCGGCCCTCGCCTGCTCAAGATCCTGCTCGATAGCTGGTCGGACCTGAAGGCGCGCCTCGACGAGTATTACGCCATCTTGCGCGATGCCGGCCACGGCAGCCGCGGGCAGAAGACCTTCGGCACATTCCTCGCCATGGCGCACACGATGCTCGGCCAGGCAGGGCTTGAGAAGCTCGGCCTGCCACACGAGACGTCCGAGGGCGGCTTCGCGGTATGGGGCCAGCGCCTGGCGCCGGACATGCTGCCGGAGCTCGAAGGCGTCGAGCCGGAGTGGAAGAAGTGCCTCGACATGATCCTGACCAGCGTCATCGATGTCCATACCGGCGGGGGCAAGCGAACGGTCGCCCAGGAGCTGCAGCGGCTGAAGGTGGATCCGGAAGCGACGTTCAACGGCGTGCGCGAGCGGCTGAACGCGATCGACCTCGGCCTGCGGGGCTCGGCCGACGCCGGGCTCGTCCTGGTCGTGCCGAACGCATCGCAGACGCTCGGCAAGGCGCTGATCAATACGCCCTATGGCGATCTCGGCGGCAATGGCTCGTGGCGCTGGGCGCTGCGACGAGGGCCGCCTGAGATCATCCTGAAAGAAATCGACCTTGGCGAAGGCAAGATGGGCAATCGCGTCACCGTCGCCGGCGCCCAGCGGCGGTGCATCTTCGTGAACCTTAAGGAATACAAGGATTGGCTCAAGAAGTGATGGCCGCAACCTGCGGCAGCACCGGACCGCCTTTTTGCGTCTTTTTGTGCGGAAGAACCCTAACCCCGACCCTCGGCTTCGCAGGAAACTGCGTGGTTGACGGTTTTTGCCTTGTTGTAGCGTAGCCCTAGGCGTGTGCTGGCCGACCGGCTTCTGTCTAAACTGTCTAATCAGTGTCTAGTGTAACGATGACACTCAAGCCTTTGATTTCATTATCGAAGCAACACCGATTAGACAGTTTAGACACTTAGACACCCAAAACCCTCACGTAGCGCATGCGGTCACGCATATACACGAGGTTACGCGGTGTCTAACTGTCTAATGTGTCTAATTATATACCTATGTATATGAATAGATTGAATAAAACAGGTTAGACAGTTGCTAGACAGCAGCTAGACAGCGGGATTTCATGAGCGGCAATAAAGAAATCGAGGATAATGCTGGATCGGGGCACGATTGGCGCTCCGATGCGGCCGAGGCGCTGCGGCGCAACGATCCGGAGAAAGCCGAGAAGCGCGGCCGTGGGCGGCCGAAGGGCTCGATGAACCGCAAGACGCAGGACTTCGCCGCCTGGTACGAGGCGCAGGGGCTGAAGGATCCGCTGCAGCTGCAGGCCGAGTTCATGTCGGCCGACCCGGTCGGCATCCAAGCGTTCCTCATCGAGCACGAGCGGACCTACAAGGCGATCGGCAAGCAGGTCGGCCTGGCCGTGCCGTCGCTCGGCGAGATCGTGAAAGAGCAGCTGGCCTGCGCTCGCGACCTGGCGCCGTATCTGCATGGCAAGGCGCCGGCGCGCGACGATCCAGGCGACGAGCGCCTGCCGTTCCTGGTCATCAACGCGGGCACCAACCAGATCGCCCAGGGCATGATCGTGGCGCAGCAGAAGGGCTTGTCGGTCGGCCGCATGCTCGATGTCACTCCTAGCAATATCAATGACTTAGCTGCCATCGAGCGCGATAGTTCCACGGCCACCAGTTCCACGGATGGAAATGAGCAATGATTACAGTAGGTTACGCGATTGCCCGACTGACCAAAGATCAGTTGCATAAGCTACCCCTAATGGAGGGGGACCGGCCATTTTGGAGCGATCGACCTGGTCGCGGTGGCGCCGCCGCCACCCGCCATGCGCCCGCCGCATGCCTCACGCCGGGGG
>NZ_JBMDIL010000024.1:0-46740 GCF_057808655.1 Rhizobium sp. FG96
GAGTGAATCACGACAACAGCATATGTGCCAGCGCCTTTTTCAACGGCCTGCTAGTGGTAACACTAGGAGTAGTTATATGACGAAGCATCCGATTGTGGTGATCACCTCTGTGGAGCGCCGTCGGCGCTGATCACCGGACGACAAAGAGCGCCTCGTTGCGGCCCGCTTTGAGCCAAGCGTGATAATCTCCGAGATTGCTCGCGCGGCCGGTATCCATGTCAGCCAATTTTTCCGTTGGCGCAAAGAGCTTGCCGGGTCGAAGAGAAGAGCATCGAGAAGGCGACCACCCTGGTGCCGGGGATCGTGGTCGATACCGTGCCTGCCGTCCAACCGAAACTGCCTGCTCCATCCAATCCTCGTCGGAAGCGCAGTGATGTCACGATCGAACTTGGCCGGGGCCGACGTGTCCGCGTGGACAGTGATATCGATACGGACGCGCTGGGCCGCATTCTCGTTGTCGTGCTGGGTCGCCGATGATCCCGGTCCCTGTTGGCGTGAAGGTCTGGCTGGCGACAGGCTATATTGATTCACGCGCCGTTACACTGAGAATTTTGCTGGCGAGAACCGTGCGGTGCTTGCGCCGACGGATGCGGCGATGCAGATTAGGGAGTCGCAGTTTGTTGGACGACGTCTTGGGCAAATTATCTAAAACTATTTTCGATTGTGAATTCGACGCCGGTCCAGACGAGCCTCCAGTTGCTAGCTCGCTATCAGTAGGGGTCGCTCTTTTGCGGTTCTGCATCGACGTCGGCGATGTAAGCGAGGCGAAATTAGTTTTTGCGGAGCTTGTGGCGCGGTTAACTAAACGGGCTTCGCCACCACCGGAATATTTACTCAGCGCGGCACGTCAGATTGCGCAATATCAGATTCTCGAAGAAGCTAACGGAGTAGGCTGTCTCCTTCGAATTGACGGTCCATCAATTCAAAGAACGATAAATCGGCTATCCGGATTTTTGTGTGGAATGGTTTTGAAGGTGACCTAGCGGTCAACAAACGCAAGAGTTGTTGCGCCTTCTTCAATTCGGCGTTTGACAGGGCAAGGAAATTCGATGTCTCATTTACGTGATGACGCGTTACTCCGATTTCCTTGCAAACAATTTCCGTTCCATTTTCTTGTTCCACCGAGGACCTTGCTTATCTCGATGAGTTGCGACGTTTGCAGTCGGTAGCAATCCGCTTGGCCTATGCGAACGCGCTCGCGGCCGACGGCTCGCCGCGCAAGGAAATGGAGCTGCGAAATGAGGTAAAAGCCCGGGTGATCGGCGATGGCGTTCTCGATAGCTGGGCAGTGCAGTGTGCAACGAGGGTTGGCATAGCGAAGCGAAAGCTTCGCTCCGACGGGAAGCTGGTCTTCGGCAGCCGCGCTGAGCTTGAGCGTCGCCAGAAAGGCTTGATCTCGCGACAGGATGGCGACGCAAGCGCCTGCACCCCTTTGTCAGCTATGGCGATCGCCAGAAGAAGCGCGGCAACCAGAATGTCCACCTTATCGACGAAACGACGGTCCTGGTGAAGATCGGTCGAAAGGAAAGCGGCGGCCGGTCCGGTAAAACTCTCACTCATACCGCCTTGCTGCACCTGCCGCGAATGACTGGCAATCGCGGCGCTATCATGCGCCAGCTGGCCGAGATCTGCGCCCAGAGCGAAGAGAAGGACCGGATTAACGTCGGTTACGCCATTGGTGATACGCACGTCAGCATAACGTTCGATCCGCAGGATTTGCCCGATCACCCTCAGCGCCGGCGGCCGGTGCGAGCGTTTGCCGGGCGAAACTTGGGCATAGACCTCAACCCTAACTGGATCGGCATGGCGGTTGCCGAAAATATAGGCGACCCGTCTCGTCTGTCCGCTACGTCGCTACTCGAACACGCGCTGGTCAAGCTCGACCTGCCGGTTGATGCATCTCCCGAGCTGGGGCGCGAGACGCTCGCGGCGGTCGCGGATCGCGCCATCGGTATGGCTCGCAAGCACCGATGCGGAACGATCGTCGTGGAGAAAGGGCTTGGGAAGCTGCGATCCAGCGGCAGGAACAGATCGCTGAATCGGCTTTTGAACTATTGGGCAAGGACCATCTTCGTCCAGATGCTGACCCGTCGAGCACGGCTCGCCGGGATCCAAGTGATCGAGGTCTGGAGCGGGTATAGCTCGACCATCGGCAATATCGCCTTCGACGCACCAGATGCGTGCGCGGCTGCGTGTGAAATTGCCAGGCGCGGAATAGCGCGACTGGCCAAGGCAAAGGACGTCCTTCCGGTCTATGAGGAAGGGTGCGTTTCCCGTCTATGGAAGAATGGGAGACTGCCCGCTGAACTCAAGTCGTGGCAGGACGTCCATCGGTCAATCAAAGCGGCGAAGATTGGCTACCGCCGCCCGCATCCCGACCGGCCGCAAGGCTGGTGGGATAGCGATGCCCCGGCGCTCGCGTCAGATGGGCATGCGGTCGTCCGCCTTCGCAGACGTCATCGACCGGGACTGTTGTTCCGACCCCTAGCATCGCCGAAGCGGAACGCAGCAGTTCGGAGTTTTGTTCAATGTGGGCGTGCTTCTCTGGAACACGAATCCACACGAAAATCCGGATAGCCGAAATCACAAACGCGAAGCGATTTACGAGGAACGACTGATCGGCCCGGTTAATAATGCACCAACTTGGGCGTGGATTTATCCGTCATTTGTGATGAGTGTGGCACCGTGGGTATCACCGAACAAACTCGGCCATGGCGTGCCGATCCACCCTAAATGACCTTCCGTCTTTCCGTGTGCTAAAATAGTCCAACGGGCCTCCATCGCCGATTATTGCAGCCGACAGGATCCCTGACTGATACGCTGCCGTATCCACGGCGAGCCGATTTGAGTGGAGTTCGGGCCTGATGCCGTCGACGGGAGTGTGCCCGTGCACGATCATCTTCTCGAACGGCAGTTCCCAGCTCAAGAACTCGTCACGTATCCATCTCAGATCATTCTCGCTTTGATCGGCGAGCGGTACACCAGGCCGAACGCCTGCATGGACGAAATGGTAACCATTGATGGTCACGAACGGCTTGGCATTCTCCAATGCGGCGAAGTGCGGCTCGAACCGTTCAAGTTCATCGAGGATGGCGTCGATAGTAGACGGCCTCTGTGGGAGGTAGGACTCTATCGTCTTCATACCTCCCAGGGAAAACAGCCAGTTCAAAGTTGCAGGCTCGGACAACCTTCCCCTCGCAAATTCACGAAACATAAAATCATGATTGCCCAGGATCAGTTCCGAACTGGGATGGCGGTGAAGTGTCTTCAGAACGAGATCCATTGCTTCACAGCTATTTGGCCCGCGATCTACAATGTCGCCAAGGAAGATGATCGTGGGCGCCGAATTCTGGGCCAATGCCTCTTGATCGATTGTGTCGATCAAAGGGGCAAGAAGATCAGCTCGGCCGTGAATATCTCCAATGGCATAGATCGTCATGCTAATCTTTATGTTAAAGATGAAGTTACGCGTATGAAGGACGGCGTGCCCTCGCGCTGTCACGTTTCTCGTGACAGCGCAGAGCCGTCCTCTCAGGTTCTCCCGAGCATCTCGTTGGACTTCCGCTTCAGCATGGCGAGCTGCTCCGCGGTGTCGCCATGCGTCATTAGAAGATCGAAAACTGGATCCACCTTCTCGTCACCCCGGTGGTTCCAGACCTTTTCGACCTTCCTGCCCTCAATGTCCAAGTGACCCACGAAGCGGTAGATTTCGGTTTCCGGGCGTCCATCTTCAATTGGACGTCGTCCGCGTGCCTCGTCGTCAGATCCATGGAAAATTCCGGTTATCAGCCCGTTATAGCCTCTGGTAGAGCGGACATTGATCGGGGTAACGGCCTTCACTGACATTTCACGTGTCTCCATTTTTGCTGGAGGTGCCAGTAGCGGATCGAGTGACAAGAATGTGTCTCCTGGGAAGCTAAAATCTTAAGCTATAAAGATTTTAGTTTGGAAAGCCCGAAGATCGCTGCTTCCCTCAGTGACTTCAGGGCCGGGCTCCAGCTTACCTTTCTAACCGCGAGCTTGCGTGACCACGAGGCCAGGAAGCGCTACGCGCGAGGCGGTCCATCGACTGGATAAGAGCAGTCATTGCATCGAGCAGGATCGGCCGCATCTCCTCGTCCATGCTTAGCGCAGGAAGCTCTTCTGAAGCGTCGGGGGCATTTGATAGAGCTAGGTATCCGATGGCCACTCTCGACTGTGCTTTGAGGATTTCAGCGAGAGTGTCGGTACTCTCGGATGGGGGCGTTGATATCAACGTAAATTCCAGCGCGAATTCTCGTCGGAGCGATCGGCCGACCAGCGTCTTAAAACGTTCGGGGTGTAGTGCGTGCGGCGCGTGCATCTTAGGCATCCAGTCGGCGGGCGATGCTAAAGTCGAACAAGCTATTGCAAGCAACCAGGCGAATGATTGTTATTGAGGTGTTTCTGATCGAAGCCTCCGCCCTTTCGATCTTGCCGCTGCTCAGCGTTAGGCAGGTAGTCGGTTAGACGCCAAAGCGCTCAAGACAAACAACGGTTGAGCGACAGGACAGTCATTGCGACGGCGGTGGCGAGACCGATTTTCATCGGGGTGAGCTAAAGGACGTCGATGTTGATGATTTTCCTATAGAAATAGCGGTCTTTCAATTAAGTCCTTATGAGTATGCGCTCTAGTGAAGTGGGCGGACTATCCCGCGTCGGGCCCATTGTAATTGGGCCAGGCCTGTTCGCAATGGCCACTTTTGGCGCTGGGACGCATGCTTCCGCTCTGTTGCTGTCATCGGCTCGTTTATTCGGCCGCACCAAATGGTCGCTTCAATATAGAATGGATACTTGTAGTCGATGTTTCTATGAAGCCGTAACGGCGGTAGAGAGAACCAACCGGGTTCCACAGCAAGTGTTCAAGATGCACCGGTAGATGTTCACGGTCAGCAATCGAAAGGCAGTGGCGCAACACGCGCGACCCAAGCCCGCGCCCTCGATACGCCGAAAGTATATAAAATTCACCAAACTGTATGTGACCCGGATGTCGCTCTAGCGAGACGGTGCCTACGGCGTCTTCGCCTACTAGGATCAGCGAGAAGGGCTTGGAACGTAGCTACTCTTGATGGAATGCCCGCTGGAATTGCTCGTCCCACGCCCAACGCCGCTTGATGTGTGGGCCCATAGCATCAACCTTTACCATGTAAGAAAACTCATGGTCGGACGCCATCAACGGACGGAAACGAATGTCGCGGGGGAGGTCAGGGATGTCCATCATCTAAAGAGATCAGTATTTGACGACAAAGTCATAACTCTTATTGCCGCCTTGTTGGCGGCGGCTCCCGGAACATCTAACAGCGCCTGGTCAACGTGCGAAGAAAACGCCGCTTACGCTGATCATCGCAACGCTGCTATGCCTTTGGCAGCTACCTGTATGCGCCGGTGATCAACCGGCAACCTCCTATCCTTCGGACTATTACTTCGGCCCCTTGGGCTCCCCGGCAGCTAGGCGAAATGTTCGGCTTTGTATACACCCAGCGGAAGATGGTTGAGCACCTGATCAAACTCGTGCCGTCCAGAGCAGCCGAACTGGAGGCTGGTCTGGAGGACTTTGACAGAAGCATCGAGTGGCCAGAAGCACGACTACGGCAAATTGTTGCGTCGCCTGCGAGGAATGCTGAGGCTGAGCGCTACATTGCAATGCGATATCCGTCGATTCGGATTTGAATGTGGGATCGTGTAGCGTAAGGCTGCCGCATCGAAAATCCGAACTACTGCATCCGCCTTTCCGCCTCATCGTTGTCGAAACGATAGGCATCCGCGCTAGCATCGCCAGCCGGTGCGGGCGATGCGCGTCTACCTCTAACCGCTATTCCGCGATGTCTACACCGTCAAAGCGGTGAGCATCTGACGGTTCGATCTGGTATCCAGTGACCTTGGGCGATGTAGCGACGGTAATCAGCCCGTTGGCAAGCGGGATCCAGGGGCTCTCGTCAGCGGCGATCTGTTGGGCTTCTTCGTAGAGTGAGCTGCGGGTGACGGCATTTCCCTCGGCACGGGCCTTTTCCAGAAGAGCGTCGAACTCCTTGTTGCACCAAGCCGCTTTGTTGTTGCCACCGATAGACCCGCAGCTAAGAAGCGGGGTCAGGAAGCTGTCCGCGTCACCGTTGTCCGCCGTCCAGCCGGCCAGAACGGCGCCATCGTGGCTCGGATCACTTGAACGCTTGAGGTATTCGCCCCACTCGAAAGATACGACTTCGGCGATCAGGCCGACCTTTGCCAAGTCAGCCTGGAGTAATTCGGCGGTCCTGCGACCGTTAGGATTGTACGGTCGTGAAACTGGCATAGCCCAAAGCGTTACCTTCCTTCCTGAAAGCCCAAGGTCTGACAATGCCTTCCGGGCTGCATCGGGATCGTACGCGATGCTCTTCAGGCCTTTATTAAAGCCAGTCATATCTGGTGGCAGTACGCTTTCGGCGGCAACACCACTGCCTTGATAGACTGCATCAATAATCGCCTGCTTGTTAACTGCTTGCGTGATGGCACGGCGAACCTTGACGTCATCGAATGGCTTTTGAGACGTGTTGAAAGCCAAATATCCAACATTTAAGCCGGGCCGCTGCAGGACGCGGAGCGATTGGTCAGCCTTTAGGGCAGGGATATCTGCCGGCGTTGGATAGACGGCGACCTGGCATTCGCCTGCTTTAAGCTTTTGTATGCGCGTCGAGGCGTCCGTAGTTATGGCGAAGACCAAGTCGTCGATCGGCTGCTTACCACGCCAGTATTCTGCAAAGGCCTGGTAACGGATCGCTGCGTCTTGTTGATATGCCTTGAACTCGAAGGGACCGGTGCCGATCGGATTTTGATTGAGTTCTTCGACCAAACCGGATGCAGACAGCTTGTCGGCATATTCCTTGGAGAGAATAGAAGCGAAGTCCAAAGCAAGCAGGCCGAGGAAAGGGGCGCTGGGTTTGTCCAGGACGAAACGAACTGTAAGGTTGTCAATCTTTTCTACGGACGTGAGCGACTTCGCCAACCCCACGTCGTTGAAGTACGACCAGCTAGCTCCCGCGGCATAGGACGAGTACTCCGTTTTGCCCGTCTGGCGTTCAAAGCTGAATACCACGTCATCCGCATTGAAATCGCGGCTCGGGCTGAATTTCTCGTTGCTATGAAACTTAACGCCTGGGCGGAGGTGGAAAGTATATATCTTACCGTCGTCCGAAATCTCCCACCGCTCAGCGAGCGCAGGGACGATATCGGTAGTGCCTCGTTTATATTCCACCAGGCGGTTATAGACTGCCTTGGAAGATGCATCAAACGTGGAGCCGGACGTATATCTGGCGGGGTCGAATCCTTCAGGGCTTGCCTCGGAACAATAGACAAGGCTCTTCGAGTAAGCGTTGCCTGCCATTCCGGCTGAGAACGCAAGGGCGGTGGACAGCAATAGAATTTTCATGAATCGTCTCGTTTTCATTCGTTAGTTGTGAGGGCGGACGGGATGGAGCAGGTGTGCCACCCGCCCTTTTCAACGTACCGCTGGTGCTTCTCATCCGCGAGCTCGAGCAAGGTAAACCGTATTATCTGAGTGGCAGACGGCTTGTCCGAACTGGAGTCAAATTCCGCTTTGTGTTTGGCAGCTTCAAACGCCTGGTGATCATCGTGCACGAAGATCGCCGACCTTACCCCTTCGCCGCTCTCGCTACCCTGCCGATCGAGTGACGTTGGATCGTGGCTTTTCCAGAACAGCTCGATTAGCGTTCGATAGCTGACAGCTTCTGGATCGAAATCGATTTGAACGACTTCAATCCTCGCTGGCGATGTCGATCCGTCCGTTCCCGTGGCATGACCCACTCTAGTATCGACGACTCCGCTGATTGCGCGAAAGTATTCCTCCGCACCCCAGAAGCACCCTGCGCCGAACGTCGCTTGTTTTAATTGCAATCTCAATCCCCTGGTTCTCGGGAGCAATGTCACCGGTTTCTTATGAAAGTCTTACCGGTGGATGCGTTTCCCTGGGAGAAACCCATTTGTCAGTGAAGCTGCGCTTTCGAACTTTTTTTCGTGCAAATCCTCTGAATGTGGGAAATTAGACCTCAGACGTAAGTCACTGAGATTTGTAACAAATTGTATCTGGCTTGCACCGCGTTGTTAGCTCTGTGAGCTTGTCTCAACAGGATGGCTTTCAGCTACTCAGGTGCTGCAGGCGACGTCTCCCGTCGTGCTTCTGGTCGTACGATGAAATGCGCCGCAAGGTCGCGGTAGAGATGGACGCAAATTACCGAGGTTCCCCTGGTGCTCCTCGGTACGCAACGTCAGCGCTGGTGTCACCCGGGAGCGCGCGAACCATCTTGCGATCTCTCGCTCGCGCAACCAAGACTTGGTCGGCGACAGAGATTTCTCAGGTACCTAAGCGGCCCAAGCGGAAGATAGCGATTGTCCTCGCATCAGATCTTCCACGGCTTCCGGGCTTCCCGGGCGAGCAAACAGGTAGCCTTGAAAGGTATCGCAGCCGACCGATTTCAAGAATTCAGCCTGACCTTCGGTCTCAACCCCTTCCGCGACGATTTCAAGGCCCAGGGTTTTGGCTAGCCCGACAATCGCGGTGACTATCGCCATGTCGTCCGCATCGGCCGGAATATCCTGCACGAATGACTTGTCGATCTTGATGCGGCTCAGCGGAAATTTCTTGAGCGCGCTCAGACTAGAAAAGCCGGTCCCGAAATCATCGATTGCCAGTGACACTCCAAGCTTTGTCAGCCCCAGCATTTTTGCGATCGCGCTCTCCGCGTCCTGCATGATCATGCTTTCCGTGATCTCGATCTCAAGCCATCGTGGGTCCAGGTCGGCCCTTGCCAGCGTTGCGGCAACCGTGTCCACTACGGCGGCATCTCGGAATTGCCTTGCCGACATGTTCACAGCTACGGTCAGCGGGCCGATACCCGCGTCTTGCCAGATCTTGGCTTGTTTGCATGCCTTTGAGAGAACACTTTCACCAATACCTTGGATGAGGCCCGTTTCTTCCGCCACAGAGATGAATTCGCCGGGAAATATCATCCCTCTTTTTGGATGCTTCCACCTCACCAAGGCTTCCACGCCCACAATTTTGCCGGAGGACACGCAGAGTTGAGGTTGGTAATGCAGCAAGAACTCGTCTCGCTCAAGTGCGACGCGCATGTCTTCGACCAGCTTCAATTTGTAACGCGCCTCTTGCGCGATGGCCGGGTTGAAGATCTGCGCGGCGTCGCGACCGCGCTCTTTTGCTCGATAGAGCGCCATATCAGCGTTAGCGAAAAGCTCGCCCGCGTCGACCCCGTGCATCGGATAGCTCGCGACCCCGATGCTACAAGTCACATGCAAGTCCGTGGACATAAGTGATAACGGCTGTGAGACAGCGGCCTTGAGCGCTTGGACGGTATCGATTTTATCGCGCTCGTTTTCGGTGATTACGACAATGAATTCGTCTCCTCCGATCCTCGATACCAGACTTTCCCTGCCCACAACCGTGGTAAGGCGCTGGGCGATCACCTTCAACAACTGATCGCCCGCGCCGTGGCCCAGGCTGTCGTTCACCAGCTTAAAATGGTCGAGATCGACAAACGCCACGGCAAGCGTCTTACCCTCAGACTTTGCCCACTTGAGCACCTTGGCAAGCCGCTTGTCCAGCGCGTCCCTGTTCAACAGGCCGGTCAGTGGGTCGCGCTCGGCGAGGTAGGCAATTCGCTGTGCATCCTCGTCGCGGTCGATCGCGATGCCCAGCGTCTGTCCGATACCGGAGAAGAATTCCATTATGCCCAGATCGTCTTGGGCCTGTGCTTCTATACGGAGCGTGCCGTGCAAGTCGGCACGCCGCCGCGAAGGGATCGGAATCATGTGGGTGTCGCATGACATCGCCCTGCTGCTCCCGGCCAGCTCCAGCGCGATCTTCCGATTGGGGAAAAGGTTATCCAGAAGCGCCAGTGCGGACTTGAGCAGTTTCCTCAGTTTCATCCCTTGGGCGATGTCACGGAGAAGAGCCGCCTGTGCTTGCATCAAAAGTTCGGATCGCTTCCGGGCGGTGATGTCGCGAGACGCTCCAACTATTCCGACGATGTTCCCAGCACGATCGCGGAGCGGCACCCGCGACATCGTGAGCCATCCGTCTCCTCGGATCCGCTTTTCCTCAATGCCCAAATCGGGCTTTCCGCTTTCGATCACTCTCCGCTCGACCTCCGCGATCGCATTTGCCGCCTCTGCTGGATGGATGTCGGCCTCCGTCAAGCCAATGATCTGATGTACAGCCTCGAATCCGTTGTGTTCGACGATCGCTCTGTTTGCGTAAAGGAAGCGCCCGTCGAGGTCCTTCACGAAAATGTAGTCGGGTACGTGATTGATGAGGGCTTCCAGGCGCTCGTATCGCTCAAGTAGCGAGCCGGAATCAAGATCTGGTCGAGCGGCCGAGTTTTGTGGCCTCGCTCCGACATCTGACAGGATTTCTGCACTCTCTGCATGCTTGGAAAACTTCGGCAGTCGGATCATCGTTCGCACTCCTTGAGCGGTGCAACAATACTCTGAGACCGTTATGCAACCGTGAATGGTTCGAAGGTCTTTTACCCTCATAATTGGGGGTATCAAAGGTAATTGTTCGGTCCCTGCGGCGACATAGGAACCGCGGTGACGCGGACGCCTGTCAGCCGCTCAACACGGCGACCAGGTTTGCGATGGCGGTGATCCTTAGGACCACCTTCCTGAATGCGGGCTAGGAAATCGTCGCTCTGCCGCCACGATCAATCTTGCTGTGGAATTCCGGTCCCAAGTTTCGTCAGTGAAATACGATCGGTTTCGGGCAATGGCGAGCAGTCTCGTGCGCGTAACGGCTAATGCGACAAATAAGCAGGGCGATCATTTGACGAATATGACGCCTCGATTCAACCTTTGGATTCCGTGTCTCCGATTTCGGCATCCAACTCGCGCCGCTCGATGTCTGCAATCTCCTCTGTAATTCTCCCGCTCTGGACTAACCTGCGAAGACAGTCGTCCGCGACGAACCTGAACGCCTCGCCCTGTTGGGTGAGTACTCCGCGTGCCGACATAAATTCTCCACTTGAGATGGAGGCGATCGCGCACTGCATGACCATCATCGCGGCCAAATCACCCGGGGCCCAATCAGGTTCTTTGCAGTATCGCTCTGCAATGTCTGGATTCTGCTCGGCACTCCATTTAGCAGTCTCAACGCCTACCCGCAACGCCGACTCTTGGTAGTCCGATCCCGTGGCCAGACCAGTATGGAAGGCATCCAACGTCTCAATTAGTAGGGAGTTAGGATCCAACTCCAGCTTACCGAACAGGTCAATTTTGGACATGAGGTACCAGCCCATTTATGTTACAGTCACTGTTGCTATCCGTCGAAAAATTGGAAAGCAGGTCTGAATCGATCTAGCAGCGATTGCAGCACTTACGCGCTTCGATCATCGCCCTGCACTAATAGCGGCGCGTCGCAAATGCAGCTACTGTTTTTCAACGCTGGCATTGAATATCTGGTCGATCGCTGAGCGAAGCTTGGCGTCGAACTCTTCGTCTCTCATTTCCAACCGCAAATCTTCAATCAACGCGCGCGAGAAGCTGGCGATCATGTTGCTGTTGAGCCAAAGTCTATGGCACGCATCGGGTCGTCTATAGCCACCCGAAAGCGCTGCTACGCGGAGAACCGATCTATGCGACGCGAGTGAGCCGTAGAAGTTCGGGATACCGGGTATCGTCAGCTTCAAAACAACGGCTTGGTTGTCGGGAAGGGTATCGAGATGGCGACTGATCTCCTCACGCAGAATGAGCTCTGCATCGATCTTTGCCGTAGCATTGATCGACACCTCCGGTTCGACAATCGGTATCAGGCCTCCAGCGAGAATCTCACGGGCCAATTCGAATTGCTGGTTCACGACGGCTCTGATCCCTTCAGGATTTGCTTCGGCGATAAATGAGCGCATTTTCGTTCCGAAGATGCCTCTGCTAGCCGCATGGCCGAGCCTCTCGCGCAAGTCCGAAATCGGCTTTAGTAATTGAATGCCGCCGGCTTGCGCCTCTAGGCCATCGTCGATTTTGAGAAACGGAACGATGCCGCGATCCTCCCAAAGAAACGCCGGCAAGCTCTTTCCGTTCTCCTCGCTGTTCATCGTTCTCTCGAACAGGATCGCTCCGATTACACGTTGACTCGTGAATGTGCTGGATTTCATTATTCGGAGACGCATCTCGTGCATCAGTTGATGCATCTGCTCATCGTCCTGATATTCGTCGTCCCGTATGCCATAGTTGCGCAGAGCGTTACGCGTTGAGCCACCGCTCTGGTCCAACGCGGCCAAGATCCCATCCGCGCTCTTGATACTCCTGAGCATTTCAAGCTTTGATTTCATGTTTCGGTTCCATTACGCAGGTGGGCGATGTTTGGTTGTGCTGCCCCCAGCGGTGCGTTGCGCTTGCGGGTAAAAGAGACCCGCATTATTTCTTGCGGACTCGCAACAGCCAAATTGGGGGGGGCGGCAATACTCATCCACGTGGTTCCCGCTTGGTACGCATCAAAACCAGGATATCGTAGGCCGACATTAGTACTTACAAGCTGTGCGGAGCCAGATCGGTCCGGATCGCGCCACCATTTCCAGGGCGTCCCCAAGGCTCACATGAGGATTTCGCCGTCAAGTTCAATCATAGTTTCATAGCTTGCCCCTTCGATTTTGTATCGAACCCATGGTCTGAGCCACCTTGCATGACGCGGCACGTTGCCGTTACCGGTTCAAACTCACATACGGTCGCCGTTTTGCCCGGCAGCACCATTATCCCGCTTGCGTAGCGGCAAGGCTCAGGAGAACGGGACCAATCTAAAGCGCGGCATTTAAAGCCCGACTTTGAGGCGGTTCGCTCACCTGGATCCGCCTGGAGTGATCAGTCCTGGAAGATTTGTGTATTCGGCAATCTTTTGGGTCGTCAGGCGGTCTTCATGACAGCCCCATCGATGACAACACCCGCAGTGACAAACTTCCACAGCGCGATAAGGAGTTTGCGCGCCAGGGCCACTATCGCGGCTTTCTTTAAGCGTCCACCATTCGACTGAACCCGATCCACAAACCAACGGCTAAGCGCTGATGCTGGCTGATTGCGTAGCCACAACCAAGACAGTTGGATCATCGTGGTGCGCAGCCGAGGGTTTCCTGCCTTTGAGACACCCTGTTCGTGGTCGATGGTCCCGCTCATCCATGGGGTTGGTGTCAAACCTGCATAGGCGGCAATCTGCCGCCGATTATCAAAATGCCGGGACAGGGCTTCGGTCCAAAGAACGGCGGCAAATTCAGCGCCAACGCCCTTCAAGGACAGCAGCATCGCTGCGGGCGAGGTTGCCTCAACCGCTGGCTGCTCGTCCATCGATAGGAGAGCATTACGCTCGCTCTCCACTGCAGCGATCTGCTCTAGCAGCAACTCGAGACGGTCGAGTTCGCGATTGATTTGAGCCTTCAGGTGTTTCGGTAACTCGCGCCCATCTCCGGTCTGGAGTTCCTCTAGCCGCTGACGGCGATCCTTACGGAGCGGTTGATAGCCGCTGACGCCTTGAGCGAAGAGTAGCCCCTTCACGCGATTGACATGCCTGACCCGCTCAGCAATCAAAACTTTACGTTCCCTGCAAATCCGACGCCGATCTTCGTCCTTCGGATCTGGCGCTCTGACCATCGCACAGACGCGAGGCTCGCCGCGCTTGAACGCAAGCAATGTGCGCGTCAGAGCCTCTCCATCGATCTTGTCGGTCTTGGCACGCCGACGTCGACGGGAAGTCGCGATCGAAGCTGCGTCGACGACGTAACTCTCGATGCCGTAACTCTCCAGCACGCGGTGTATCCAGAAGCCGTCCAATCCTGCCTCTTGGATCGTCACGATGGGAAATAACTTCCCTGTTCTCAACCGCGCCTTTTGTTGTAGCTGCTCAAATCGATCCAGTAGCTCGGCTATATTGCCACCGGCCACTACGTGCTTCGACATCTTCTCGCCACTGCCCGGCGACAACGAAGTGATCAACCAGGTCGATCGGCTCAGTTCCAATGATACAAAAATTGCGCCAAGATCAATGCGGACAGCGGTCGGATGAATGGATGCAGGTTCCATAAACTGCTCCTCCTGAGCGAGTGTTTTGATGCAACCTCACTCTGCCAGAGCGGCGGCCGCTGTTCACTCCTCATGGGATCTAAAGCCGTCGTATTCGGATGAAACCGCGTGTTTCGTTGCCGTAATAACGGAGCCGTATACACGTTCAAATGCCGTTTCGGGAAGTAGTGGACCTGGGAGCGTTAGCGCATGGTTCCCGGGCAACTGGCGGATGGTAGGCGATCTCTTGGCTGACAAGTGTGCTCAACAATCACCCGTCTTTTAACGCCGCGGCACTGCCCGTGGAAGATGAACCCGAAGGAACCTGGTGACTGTCTTTCGACTTCAGCAGCGCTTCGATAGCGGCCTGCGTTGTGTTGTAGTCTCCCGCGCCGAAATGATGGTATCGGACGACGCCGTTCGCATCGACTAAGTACTGCTCCGGCCAGTAGACGTTTTCGAAAGCCTTCCAGATCGAAAAATTATTGTCGATGGCGACCGGATACTCAACGTCGTAGCTGGCGACCGCGCGTTCGAGGCCGGACTCCTTCTTCTCGAAGGCGAACTCAGGTGAATGGACACCGACGACAACCAAACCGTCCTTTTCGTAGGTCTTTGCCCAACCGCCAATTGTCGGCAACGCACCGACGCAATCGCCGCAAGCGAACGTCCAAAAGTTCACCAGAACGACCTTTCCCTTGAGCGCGTTGGGAGTGATGGGAGAGGAGTTCAGCCAACCCGTGGCACCATCAAATGAGGGCAGCCTTCCAAGCGCCGGCAACGACCCGATCCCCGGGACCGACACCGGGACTACTACGGTGCCCGGTTCCAGCGGCGATCGCGAGATCTGTTTGCTTGCCGAAATGTCGGAATAGAATGGGACCGGGCCAAATGTTTCCGGCAGGACTGCCTTAGCCCCGGCTATCATTGCGAATACGGCAACCCCCATCAACATTGTGGTCTTCACAGTCATCTTCGCACCTTCCGTACTGCTGGCTCGCATAGCGCCCGGACCGATGTGGTTGTCAGTGGTCGATCCGGAAACTTATTTACGCCCGCCAAGTATCCGTAGTGTGTTCAAAATGGTGCGGAGATGTATCGCAGTGTTGTGCTACGGCGACCGACGATCACGCTGTCAGGATGATACACCGAGCCGACTATCGGAGCTTAAAAGCCAGCCAAGCTTTTAAGGCCTGCCCCAGTTTGTCAGTTCTGTTCCTCGCTGCGGATGGCTGACGTCCACAGAGATACTCCCGCCCCGATTTCGTGAGAGTAAATGACATCCCGCAATCAAAGCCGCTGCTGTCCTCAGTCACGAAGTCTAACTCCCAGGCTTGCTGCAGGCCGGGGAGAACAACGTTCATGTCGTCCAAATCTGATAGAGGAAAGCGGCCCCATTCATCGACGGTGGCCAGTGCACGGCGTATGGTCTTCATACAGCTTATTTCCCAGCAACAAATCAACGACATGCGTATCGCGCGATGCCCAATTTAAAAAGAAGCCAATTTGGGTTGTTTAGCGTCCGCGCGGGTGTTGCTAGATCGCTTGTTGCCGCATGGGTATCAGTTTGAACCCGTTGCCGCACCATTGGCCGGGTCCCGCCGACCTTGAGCATGTCGAAGGCCTCGGCCACCAGTGGGCGTTTGCTGGGCCCAAAGAGCTATGGGTGTTCAAGTGAGTCAGGCTCTGTGGCATCCGAACAATTGCAAATGTAGCCATTTGTTCATCGGCATTCAATCCACCGAAACATAGAGCACCTACCACCCTGAAGTCCGTGATCGCGACACACCCGCGAACCGAAGGGGGCGATGTGAAGATTCGGAAAGACTTCCTTGTTTGTCCTGATTCTAACCGAATTTACGGTGTGATCGCAGTTGCATGTTCACTGGTGGTCTTCGCGTATTCGAGCTTAATAGGACCGGCTTCGATTCTAATGTTCTATTGGGTTTGGCTGAGTCTTGTGGCCATCTCCTACCGACGGGTACTTGGTAGTTACTCGCGTCTGGTCTGGATTTATGCGTTTGCAGGACTTTGCGCGCTAAGCGTCTTCTGGTCTGACGCGCCAGGCGTTTCTGCACGTTCAGCGGTGCAATATCTTAGCCAAATAATGTGTGCCCTGATCGCTATGCGTGTGGTCAGTTTTTCGACGTTAAGCAGGGGAATTGTTGTGGGGAGCGCGCTGCTCCTCTCGTACTCGTTAAGTACCAACGGTTACGATTATGACCCATTCACCGGCACGGGAAGTTTCGTAGGTGCCTTTTCTTCCAAAAACCAAGTAGGTCTTTACGCGTCAATAGGCCTATATTTCTCTTACGTGATGTTGGCATTCTATCGCCCAGGTGCGCTCTTCGCGCTTCTCTCCATTTTCACTGCCGCGCTCGCGATCTATTGCTTGAGCATTTCCGATTCTGCGACCGCGATGCTGACCGCTACGTTGGTGATCGCTTGGAGCATTCTTTGGCAGCTATTTCTGCGCTTTTCGCCGACTGCGCGGCTGTCAATATTATGCATCTTTGCTCTTACCGCGATGATGCTGTTTTTGGCGGTCGGGGCAGGCGATGCCGCTGCACCCATACTGGCCTTGTTCGGCAAGGACATCACTTTGACGGGAAGGACCTATCTCTGGCAGCAAGGCATAGAGGAGGCGCTTCGGCATCCTCTTCTTGGGGTAGGTTATCAAGCATACTGGGTGCAGGGCCTCTCAGAAGCGGAGAGGTTATGGAGTGAGTTCGGAATCGGATCTCGAAACGGCTTCCACTTTCACAACACTTATGTCGAGTGTTTGGTTGAGAATGGGGTAGTCGGTCTACTTTTGCTGGCAGGTCTGTTTCTCGTTACGCTGACAACACATCTTAGGCGATCGCTGGTAAATCCGTTTTACAGAGATCCACTTGTAGCGTCAGGCGTTGTTTTGATGCTGTTCGTGCGATCCTTCGTTGAAGTGGATGTAATTTTCCCCTACCAGATCGGATCGTTCCTGCTCTACTTCATGGCGGGTGCGGCCTCGTTCAAGATCGCTGACTACAATCAAATCTCGCTATCGCCAACCGGCCTCGATGCCGAGGACGAACGCTCGACTTTCTAAAAGAAAGGTGAGCGCGCTGTCCTGGATAGCGTCCCGTATCAAATTGATCTCTTGGAGGACACATTCCAGTAGAACGTGTCCCAGTAGCGGGTTGCGTCTTCAGAAGAGAACATGCGACACGCAGTGTCGTATGCCGACTGCCTCATTCTCAGGTAATTGGCTTGATCGGACAGGGTGTCCCATATCCTCTTGGCGGCCATCTCGGCCAGACGGTTGACCTCGTCCCGGTGGGTGACAGCGAATCGTGCAGAGCTTCGATCCGCATTTATATGTATCCACTCACCGAACTTCGTAGTCGCAAGATCAAGTAGGATGCCGTTTTCCCCGTCGCGAATGAACTCCGGTAATGCGCCCTGATTGGTTGCGATCACCGGCACATAGTTCGCCATCGCCTCTATCGCGCTATATCCAAAGGTGTCTGAGAAGGTTGGCAACAAAACGAAATGTGCCCGATTTAACAGGCTGAGTACTGTATGGTTTGATAGGCCGCTGAAGTGGCGCACGTTTGGCAACCTGAGAAGTCGAGTGTATTCGTCGAAGTAGTCGGTTGAAAGGGGATCGGTCCAGGAGGCGGGGCCTGTCTCCAAAGTCGATACTATATCCACTGCGAGAGGCGTGCCGTTCTTGATGGCGAGTTCTGCCAATCGCACCGCGACACACCCGCCCTTGCGTCCAAAATGGTTCCCGACGAATACGACGCGGGTCAGCTTGTTCGCCGCCGGTCGATGCACGTCTTCTCGGACGGCAATGGGCATGTTGGGATAACGGACGTGTAGTTTTTGCGCCAGAGTGTCATATTCAGGCGTTTCCTTGTTGGTGGCGAGGAATATACGCTTTGCGTGCTCTGATATCGCTACAATCCCCACGCACCGCTCGCTAGTCAATGAGGCCCGGAGCAACCTATGATACCCGCTGTTCTCCAAGCCGAAGACTCGAGGGAGGTGGGACTCGAACCCAATCACGTAGGGAAGGGATCCAACCGGAATCCGGTTGAATGCGTGAACGAGGTCGAAGCGTGCCAGTGGCAATGGATTGAAGAACGTCAAGCCATCTAGACGAGGATGTAGGTAATTGAACGGGACAAAAGACCGCCGGTTTATCTTATGTACCGACGAGCGGGGTGAATTGAATTGGTGAGGATATCTGGTTGGTGCAAGGATTGAGAGCGACTGCAATCGGATGACCCTTCTGATGAGATGCAGCCCACTGAAGTGTCGTAGCGTTGCGCTATCGTTTGAAATACATCCGACAGTGTTTCATTTGAAATGCGAACCATCCGTTGATGGTCCGCGTGTAGCGCGTAGCGGCCTGCCAGCGCCCCAGCGGCCGTTCCCTGAGGTGTTCCAACCCGAATCCCGAAGAGCCGGAATATGAGCGCGTCTATTTGACAGCGCTTCCTGGCGGTGGGTCTGCTTAAAGTCCTGAGGAAATGGCGGGTGCGGCGAGCCTTAGACCCGCCTTGTTGCCCTGGTTGGCAGGCTGCCTACCAACACATGCGTCGACCACAACTATGCTGCCGGACACAGGCGTGCCGTGTGAGGATGTGAAAGAGACAGCGATGCACGGAGCGATCAAGGTGCGGTGGCGCTGCCGGTTTCGAATGTCAAGGAAGCGACGGTAGACCGACTGGAATGCAAACGTGAGCACTCGGCGGAGGGACAAGGACGCGATTTTAGTGCAGTGTCATGTAATTATGCGTTAGCCCGCCGGCCTCTGGAACAGCCGTTGGCTGCGGTTCGACAGCTATGATGTCGATAATATCGCGTGTATGGAAGCAACGGGCCTTCCCGCAGATGGTGACGAGTACGAATTCCTCGGTGAGCTTCAGGGCTGTCGCGAGAAAATTTCGTTCCGAGCCTTCGTCCATTATGGATATCACAAACATTACCACCTCGACTTCATGATTAAGATCGCCCTCGCATGTGTGCGGGATCCGACGAGTCGGCCACAGTTGGTATAAGCAGGGTCGATTAGTTGCGCGGGGCAGGCGCGTTGCTCGCGAACGACGGTATCGCTTCAAGCCTTTCGAAAACTTCGGCGATGGTAGGCCAACGCGACAGCTCGATGCCGAGACGTCTGGCCCCGACTGCCTGCGGAAACAGAAATACATCCGCAATCGTAGGGGCGTCACCAAGTGCCAGATATCCACTGCGACTTGCCTGAAGAATTCCCTCGATCGCGGTGAAACCTTCACTGACCCAGTGCATGGTCCACTGCTTCAAAGCTTCAGGCGTGGCATCGAAGGTCGATTTCAAATGCAGCGCGACTCGCGGAGGTACAAGTGCGTGGATCTCCGATGCGATGATCATCGCGATCGAACGCGCCAATCCCCGTCTGGCGATATCGCTCGGAAGCAAGTCTGGTTCCGGCGTGAGCTCGTTCAGGTATTCCACAATTGCCAGCGACTGTGTGATGAGCAACGTGCCGGTATCGAGAGCCGGAACCAAGCCCTGAGGATTGATTTCCCGATAGGCCGCCTGTCGGCTCTCTGCCTCGGATCCAAATATCCCGATGGACTGAGTTTCGACACTGATCCCCTTCAGCGCGAGTGCAATCCTCACGCGGGAGCTCGCGGAGGACATTTCATTCAAATATAGTTTCATGTTTTCCTCCAAGAAGATTGCAATCTTTCCGACGGCTATTCGACAATCGATTCTGTTGCCGAAAGCAGACCGAAAAGAGCGGATGGCTCCGTCGATGCGTAGTCATAGACGCATGGAGCGGCCACGACTGTTGCAACGAGAAACAAAATGACTACAGATTTCATATGAACTCCTTCGGGAGCGAGCAAACAGGCTCGCTCCGTTGACTCTAGGGGTTAGACTACGTTTAATGTGACGTTGATATTGCCGCGGGTCGCTTTGGAATAGGGGCAGGTCGCATGTGCCTCCTCGACCAAGACACGCGCCAATTCTGCCTCAACCCCGGGAACAGTCACGTTAAGTCTTGCCTGCAGGAAGAAAGCGCCGTCAGTGGTTCCCAGATCTACCTCGGCATCAACCGCAGTGTCGGCCGGCAGCGCGACCTTACGTTTGGAGGCAGCAATCCCGAGCGCGCCAAGAAAACAGGCGGACCATCCTGCGGCGAAAAGCTGTTCAGGATTTGTGCCTTCGCGCCCACTGCCCGGCGGAGACAGCTGGATGTCCAGCGCCCCATCGTCGCTCTGAGCCTTCCCCTGGCGTCCACCTGTGGTGTGTGTCTTGCCTGTGTAAAGGACTTTTTCAATCGAATTCATTGTCTTGACCTTCTCCTTGTCGCCGCTTTTGCGGCATGGCTGACGGGTGCAATGTTGATGACTTCAAGTATCGGGAATGTTTCAGTAAATCCGTGATTTGTATCGCTTTGTAGCTGTGCGTTGCCTCACGACTCGTTAGCGCTCGATGAGAGCGGTTCGAGACCTAGACCCACTGGATTTGGTCAGCGGCGTGCTTCGACAGCGCAACCTGAAGCGTTTGGTGCGACTCTAACCTTGGCCGAATCGTTCGAAAAAAAAGCGATTTCGGACCTGTGCGCACGACCCCGGAGCTGTCACTGAGAGTAGTGACTGAAGACGAAGTCCTTCGACCGATCCAGCTTCGTGTGGCATGCGAAGCAAGACTGTACGACCTTATCGCTTTGATTTGCGATTCCGCCTTCGAATTGCCCGTAGCCCCATCCGCCGGTTGCGGCGTACTTCTTCGAGTCCTTGACGCTTACCTGCACATTGGTGGGGTCGCCTGCCACAAATGATTGCGGCGCTGGAAATACCGCGTCGTTTTCAGGCGATGATTTGAACACATATGCCAAACGGGCGATAACCGCGCCGTCCGGAAAGGGACGGATGCCCTCTCGAAATGCCTTCACCGCGATCTCGTTTCCGAGAACGGCACGGATGTCGTTGTTTTTTCCGGCTTCATGCGCAACGGTGATCAACTTCCAATCACGGTATCCTTCCGGAAGACTGACGCCGAATATGGGAGACACATTGCTGGCCTGTCCTTCGACTTCCGTTATTGACATCCCGACTGCGGCAACACCGAGAGCCATCCCGAAAATTCCGATAATAGCGCGCATCTTATGTTCCTTCCTGCAACACTGGCTGGCGAGCTCATCACTCTCTTCTGGGGCAGAACGGTTGGAAATCTCCGCCACGATAACCACTTGGGTGGCTGCTTTGCTATCGTCCAGAAGTGTCTCGGATATGTCCAGCTCCGGGAGAATTGTAACAAACGTCGACCCGAGACCGTTTTCGTACATCACGATACAATGCCCGTTCTGTTAAACGCCTCCCAGATCACAAGCGAGCACGGCAGATATCCTAACGCGTCAAGCAACTCGGCGGCCTTCACCCGAAGGTGAAGGCATAGGCTTCGACACCGGCATCGAGAAAGCGGATTTCGAACCTCCGGGCTTTGACGTCGCCAGACTGGCGGACCAGTTGGTAGAGCTTTGTAGTAGTTACCGTGCCTTTGCCGTTCTCGTCGGTATCTGTGCCGTGATCTTTACCCGGCGGCTTACCATCAATGGTGACCTGGAAACGAACAGGCTTCCCGTCTGCTGTGGGTCCGAGGACAAGATGGAGGTCACGGGCACTAAAATGGTAGGCGATGCCACCGCCAGCGGCATCTAGGCTGGCGGCTTCGGGACCCACGGTCCAGCGACCCGAAAGGCCCCATTCATTTAAATCCAGCGAGCTTGTACTGTAAACACGAGAGGTATCCGACGCGAAGCCGCCGGGGGACGCGAAGTTCGATGCCTGCTGGTAGCCGATATATGTTTCCCCAGAGCGGATGTGCTGCAGGTCCGGCTTCGCTTCTGCCCCTGTGGCGTCCGGTTTGACGGAGGAACCTGAATCGATTTGGCTGCCGGCCTCACGTAGCAAACTCTGGATCGCCTCTTCGGTCTGGCGGTAATTGCCTTCGCCGAAGGTGTTGTATCGGATCTTGCCACTGGCATCGATCAGATAGTGGGCAGGCCAGTAGTTGTTCTGGAAGGCGCGCCAGATGCTGTAATCGTTGTCGACGGCCACGGGATACTTGATGCCGAAATCCGAGACTGCCTTGCGGATATTGTCGACGTTCTTCTCGAAGGCGAATTCCGGCGTATGGACGCCGATGACCACGAGACCCTTGTCTGCATATTTCTCGGCCCAGGCCCGGACGTAAGGTGTGGTGCGAATGCAGTTGATGCAGGAATAAGTCCAGAAGTCGACGAGCACGACCTTGCCGCGCAAAGCCTCCGCCGTCAGCGGCGGCGAATTCAGCCACTCGACCGCGCCGTCGAGAGACGGTGCCAGGCCTTCGACCGGAAGATCGCTCTTGAACGGCGGCTTGGTGTCGGAGACCGTATCGATCATAGCACGGTTGCGGGCCAACTCGCCATCGCCGGGCTTGACGTGCAGTCGGTCAAGCACAGCCTGTTCGAGCGAGGTGGTGCTGGCATAGGAGAAGCGGGAGAGCAGGCTGGTATCAAGGCCAAGAGCAATCACGGTTACGCCGGCGAGCACGGCCACTCCGAGCGCCTGGCGCAGCCGCTCGCTGACGCCGAGCGACCGTTTCATCGCAGCAAATACCCGGCCGCCGACGAGCAATGCGGTTGCCAGCGACGTCGCGGCACCGGCCGCATAGGCAAGCAACAGGAAGGTCGTCTGCAGATTAGCGCCCTGAAGTGCCGCGCCTGTCAGCACCAGGCCGAGGATCGGACCGGCGCAGGGTGCCCAGAGCAGGCCCGTGGCAATGCCGAGCAGAAGAGCGCTCGCAGCAGACGGCGAAGCGCGCCCGTTGCCTGAGGCATTTAGCAGCCTGTTGCCGAAAACGACGAGTGGGTGTGACAGCCCGCTGGCGACGCGGGAAAACAGCAGGCTGATGCCGAAGAGTGCAAGCAGGAGGAGCGCTGCAAGGCGGCCATATTCATTGGCATTGATGGCCCAGCTACCGCCGACGGCCGCCAATGTAGCCACCAGCGCAAAGGTTGCCGCCATGCCTGCCAGCATCGGCAACGTGCTCCTGAGGAACGGCTGTCCGGCGCGGGCGAAGACGAAGGGGAGGATGGGCAGGATACACGGGCTGAGGATCGTCAGCGCGCCTCCGAGATAGGCAATGATGAGAAGCGTCATGGTCGCGGTTCCTCTGCGGGTTGGCCGTGGCATCTGCCAGCGATGGGGCCAAACTGAGGGTGCGACGTATCTCGGATATGTCCGCAATAGCGCATATATGTACCGCAGTGTATTGGTGCTGGGGGCCGTCAGGGAGTTTTGCATACCGCTCGGCGGGCGCAGAGAAGACGTCTACTGGCTGCAGGACACGCGGTATGCCATATTGAAAGCCTAATAGCCGCCACTTTAAGCACGCCGATAAGGGTGGGGCGAGCTGGATATGGACGCCTGAAACCGTTTTGAGACGAATACCCGGTCCGTTTAGCGGAAGCGGACGTTCGCCCGGGTGAGCTGATCGACGGACGAGCAACCCATCAGCTTCATACCGCGCTCGAGTTCCGCATGCATCAGCGTCGGCGCGCGCTCGACACCTGCCTGACCCGCGCCGGCGAGCGGAAATAGATAGTAGCGGCCGAGGCCAACCGCCTTGGCACCGAGCGACAGCGCCTTCATTACATGCGTGCCACGCTACACGCCGCCATCGATCATCACGTCGATCTTGTCGCCGACGGCATCGACGATCTCGAGGCGGCGGAAGTCGTGGAAGTTTTGGCAATCCGTAAGGCGCATGATCGTATCCAGTATCTCAGTGTCGCGGGGCGCGGCTCGCTACCGGCAGGCCGGATGGCAGCAAGTCTGACCCCGGTCGGGAAAGTGGCAGCGGCAATGCCAGAAAGGCCATGCGCTGACGCGGCCATAGGCATAGACAGACCTCTCGTGATCAACTGACTACAGGCGCAATCGGTAAGCCTACCCGAATATTTTGATCGGATTCCGGCCAAAACGACAGTAGATGTCTTCAAGTTGAGGTATTGTGCGCGTCTACCGCGTGGCCCACGTCGTTTTGGCCGTAAAAAGCCGCTTCTTTAGCCGAAAGTGAAGACGTAAGCCTTAGCACCGGCGCTCAAAAAGCGAATTGTGACGGTGCGCTCGTCGGTTACGTTACGTTGGCGAACAAGATTGTAGAGCCGCGTCTGTTTTATTGAGCCAAAACCCATTTCGTCGATGTCCGCCCCGTGATCCGCTCCCGGAGGATTGCCGTCGATAAGAACCTGGAAGCGGATCGGCGTTGAAGCCGACTGTGGCCCCGCCACGAGATGCAGATCTCGGGCACTGAATCTTACAGCAATTTCGGCGTTGGCGGCGCTCGATACAGCTGACTCTGACCCGACTGTCCATTCACCTGTGAGCCCCCATTCGTTTAACTCCGGAGCGGGGGCAGAGTAGCTCTGGCGGTGATTGGGACGGAGGCCGCCAGCGGAAATGAAGTTCTTCGCCTCGCGGTACCCCAAGTATGTTTCAGCCGAACGAACATTCGAGAAGTCTGCTCGCACTTCCTCCGCTACGGCTTCAGGTGCGGGCTTACGCTCATCAAGATCAGACGCACCGTCTACCTTGAGCAGATTTTGAATTGCGGCTTCAGTCTCCTCGTACGCGCCTTCGCCGAATTGGTGGTACCTGACACGCCCATCAGCGTCCAACAAGTAGACAGCTGGCCAGTACTTATTCTCGAACGAGCGCCAGATATTGAAGTCGCTGTCGACTGCGACCGGATATTTGATGTCAAAGCGCTCGAGAGCGGTAGCTACGTTAGACACCTTCTTCTCGAATGCGAACTCTGGCGAGTGAACGCCGATTACCACCAAACCGGCGGCTTTGTACTTGTCTGACCACGCTCGGATGTAGGGGAGTGTTCTGATGCAGTTGATGCAGGAATAGGTCCAGAAATCGACTAGAACGACCTTGCCCTTCAGTTTCGACATCGAAAGTGCCCCGGAGTTCAACCAATTCGTTGCGCCGTCGATGCTTGGTTTGGGGCCTTCGATTTGAATTGATGTCGTCGGCAAGCCAACGTCGGAGGAACGCTGGTCGTCCAAGGGACCTGCAACGGATGTGCTGCAGATTCCCAAGGCTGCGCAGGCGGCCAACGCCAACGGCTTGGCGAAGGGTTTCCAATCGAGGTACCATTTGCGCCCCAAACGCAGTTGAGGACTGCTTGGCCTTTTGGCGATGCCCAACGCCGGAGTTGAACTGTACTGCGCGATAGTCTTAGTCATACTGAACTCCCTTATCTGGAGGGAGTTTCACAGCGCGAAGTATCGGCACTGTGTCCAAAATGGGCGATAATTGTAACACAATATTGTTGCGGTCACGTCATACACTGGCATGTGCCGCATCCGTCACTGCCAAAACGATGCCGTCGATCGACGATTGCAAGGGGGCGTCGACTAGCTTCTGTTACAGCTTGGCCGCCGTCAAAAATGACGGCGGCCGCGGGATATTGTGTTCACAAACCTGCAATAGCTCGTGTCGCAATGCCAAGTGAATGGCTATGCCGCTCAATCAAGCTCGTAGCGACTCCCGCCGGTCATTTGCTGAGTGCTTTTGCGGCGCTCTCGATGACATCTGCCACCTTCTTGGGCTGAGACATAAACACCGCGTGACTCGACTTGATCTCGGTAACATCACTGCCGGCCCGCTTTGCCATCATTCGCTCCAGTTCCGGATTGATGGAATGGTCCTCTGTTGCCACGATCGACCAACTCTTCTTCGTCTTCCAGGCCGGCACCCCGACGGCCTCCGAAAAGGCCTCCTTGGAGGCGAAAACCTGGGACTTCGCAAGGAACGAAGACTTTTCCTTCGGAAGGTCGGCAGCGAAATCCGCGGCAAATGCCGATGGATCCAGGTAGAGATATTTGCCGTCCTTCGTTTCACGGATATTCATCTTACCCGCGGGCACCGCGCTCGCAGCCTTGATCAAGCTCTCGCCCTCGTCCGGCTCAAACGCGGCGACATAAACCAGTCCAGCGACTTTTTCATCCCGACCGGCTTCAGTGATGACCATTCCTCCATAGCTGTGGCCAACCAGCAGCACGGGCCCATCCTGCAGGTCAAGTACTCTCTTGGTCGCTGCAACGTCGTCGGCCAGGGACGTGATTGGCTCCTGAACAATCGTTACATTGAAGCCTCGCTTTTCCAGAATTTCGGTGGCGTCCTTCCATCCGGAGCCGTCGGCGAGCGCGCCATGGACTACCACGATGTTTTTGATTTCTGTCGCGTGGGCAGACGTCGTCGCAACGAGGCCTGCTGCTGCGAGCGAAAGGATCAGAGGGTAATTTTTCATGTCAATTCGCTTCCTATAACGCATATCAATGGGAAGAAACTTTGCCCGTTCCGAGCGCAGCTTCCGTGCCTCGCCCCTGGCGGGGCCGTAAGACACGCTGATCTAAAGACGGAATCGTATCTGGCTTATGTCCGAATTGGAAAGGAACGGTAACTTACTGTATGCGGCTCGGTGCAAAATACAGAGCGACACAAATTAGATTCTTTGCATCGCCGTTGCCGAGAATGGAGCTTGTCACGACATAATCGGCCTGTGGCAGCCGAAACTTAAGTTGCGGCGGCCACAGTGATTGGCTGCGTATAGCTTAGCTCGCCAACGCACGAGCTAGCGCGCCACTTTGGTACAGCGGGAGCAGCGCCGCCCGATCGATCTTGCCATTTGCACCTCGTGGCAAAGCGCTCACAGTCAGGCAGATCTCAGGGACTTTATATTCACTTAAGTTGGCGCGAGTGCAGGCGAGGGCGTCTTCGAGTGTCCCCTTGCTTGCTGTAGAAAGCTCGATCAAGGCTCCGACCTTCTCGCCAAGCATAGCGTCCGGGATACCGAAGACCGCCGCATCCTTAACAACGGGGCTCAGCTTCAATGCGTTCTCGACTTCCACCGGCGAGATGTTGGAGCCTCCGCGTATGATCAGGTTCTTTTTGCGTCCGACGAACTCGAGCTCGCCGGACGGTAGCCGCCGCATCAGATCGCCGGTGTGAAACTGACCGTCTCTATTTTCGAGGACTTCTCCCGGATGCAGCCAATAGCCAGGCGACACGTTTGGTCCGCTGACGACCAATTCTCCCTCGTCGCCGGGCGTCGGTGACTCCGACCCGTTGTCAAGAAAAACGCAACTGGTGTCGGGAATTACGAACGAGGACCTTTTTGCAAAGCTGATACTCAGGCTTGTTGCGGCCTCTGTAGACGCCCATGCCGTAAACATTCGGCATCCGAATGCGCTTTCAAATTCTCGCTGTGTCCGCGTGGTGCATACATCGCCTGAACTGACTGCGCAACGCAATGACGATGTATCCCGCGGCCTATCCGCTTGTGCAGTAATCAACTGGTCGAACATAAAGGGGAGCCCCTTGAACCAAGTGCACCGCTGTGCTTCCAAAGCATCGAGAAAACTGTGTGGCTCGAAATTTCGGATCATTACCATCGGACCTGAGCGAGCAAGGCTTGCAAGAAAATTGAAAAGACCACCAGCATGAACCATCGGACTTGCGTTCAACATCACGTCGTCCGAAAGCAAGCCAAGACCTTCGTATCGAGCGATGATCGCCGAAAGGGTCGATGCCGTGTGGATTACGATCTTTGGATCTCCGGTAGTCCCTGATGTCGGAAGAAGCAAAGCGGGGCAATCGGGATATAACAACGAAGCAGGCGAACCGTATTCAGCCGTAGGCGCTCCCGGCCACTCATAGGTACCGTCCAGGCGGTCGAGCAACAGCCGCCGGTCGAGAGGCAGAATGTCGGTGCTGATTTTGGCGATCTCGAATTCGAATGCCGAACTTCCGATATAGTAGCTTGGTCGCGCGCGCTCCAGCACAACTGACACTTCTCGCGCTTTGAACCTGTTGTTGAGGGGCAGTGCTATCGCTCCGATACGAAAGCAACCGAGCAAGCCTGAAATAAGCTGAGGAGAGTTGGGAAGATGTAAAGCTACCCGATCTCCGCTTCGAACGCCCATCGCCGCCAAGAAGTTTGCGGCCGCGTCCACGTCGCTCATCAATCTCAGATAGGACCAATGGTCTTCCTCGAAATAGTACGCGACATCGTTCGGATTGCAGGTAACCTTATTGAGCAGTACCTCAATGGGATCCATGTTACTCACCTTTCATTCGCGAGAGGCGATGATCTTGGCCTGTCCAAATTCGATCCCGAATGCAAGACTCGACGAAAAAGGTTACGATCGCAATATTCGCATGGCTGGAACGAGGTCCGGATCGGTGCCGCTTCTTTGCGTCAGCGTCAGCATTTCAAAGCGCCAATCCGGTCTCCGACGATATGGCAGGCGCTCGTTAAATGGTTGCAAGGCGAATCCAAGCCACGCCCCTGTTTCAACTTTGCTATTGATCTCAGTCACGCCGCCTAACCACGGAGACGCGACAGATGCTGTGGAGTGCCCCCCATTTCGCCGGACAGATCAGCTATTGAGACAATGCTTTGATGAACGCCCTTGGGGAGGCCATTTTCAGCGCTGAGTGTGGATGGCTTTCATTATAGTCTTCGATCCATCCGTCGATCTTCCGGAGAGCTGTTTCGGCGTCCGGAATGGGTGAGATGCGTATATAGTCCCGCTTCAGGGTTTTGACGAAAGCCTCCGACATGCCGTTGGACTGAGGGCTGGCAACGGGCGTGAAGCATGGGATCAGGTTGAGGGCTTGGGCAAACAGCCTGGTCTCCCTCGCGGTGTATGCACTGCCGTTATCAGACAGATGTTCGATGGCATGCGGGGCGCGGGTTGTGCCGAAGCGCTTCTCGACAGCCTCCAACATCATGTCTCTGATGTCGGAGCCGGATATTCCGGCATTGGCGACAGCTGCCCATGAGATGATTTCCGGGTCGAAAGCATCGATGATGAACGCGAGACGGACCACCTCGCCATTCCAGCAGGTGAACTCAAGGCCGTCCGAGCACCAGCGAAGGTTAGACCGCATCACCATAACCTTGCCGTCGTGGACACGGCCTATCCGCACCGCCGTATGTTTCTCAAGGATCATGGCATGATTGGCCATGATGCGGTGAACCCGCTTGCGATTGACAGGTGGCAGATCGGCGGCTCGCCGCTGCCTGTTGAGAAGGGCAGCGATCCGCCGATAGCCGTAGGTCGGCCGAGCATCCACGAGCCTACGAATAGCAGGCAGCAGCTCTGCGTCGTCCGCTTTGAGATAGGGCCCACGCGGCTTGGACTTACCTTTGAGACGCTCGGCGAGATTGGAACGTGATACGCCCAGGACGTCCGCCACGGTCTTCATCGGGAACCGTCCTTCGGCAACAAGATCGGCCGCGATATCGGTTTTTTTGAGTGGGCTTTGGAAAGAGCTTCGCGGAGAATCTCGTTCTCCAACGTCTTACGCCCGAGGATGCGCTCAAGCTCGCGCACGCGATCTTCCAGCTTCTTCACTTCGGAAGTGCCGATCACGGGTTCATCGGAATCCACAGCCACCGCACCTCCCTCGCTCAGGAGCCGACGCCAGCGATACAGAAGATTTGGCGCAACTCCATGTCGCCGCGCCGCAGAGGAAACGCTCTCCCCGGCGGCATAGCTTTCCTCGATGATCTGCAGTTTGCGTTCCGTTGTCCAGCGTCGACGCCGGACGTCACCGATCATCAGATCAACATGTCGACACTCGTTAGACATAAGCCTGATGGAGTGGACGCCTCCTTCGCCACCTTGTGGCAGTATCGAGGATGTCCAGCACCAGGAGGTTGACCCAATGACCCAGATCGTTCTCATCGGCTTGGATGTCGCCAAGCATGTTTTCCAACTGCATGCCGTAGCTGCAGACGGACATGTCGTTTTCCGCCGACAGGTCCGGCGAGCACAACTCATCACGCTGCTGATGTCACTTCCCCACTGCCGGGTAGCGATGGAGGCTTGCGGCACCGCGCATTATTGGGGGCGGCAGCTGCAAGAGTTGGGGCATGAAGTGCTTCTGATACCTCCGGATTACGTCAAGCCGTTTGTGAAGAGGCAGAAGAACGATGCTGCTGACGCCGAGGCCATCGCGGAGGCGGCGCAGCGGCCGGACATGCGCTTCGTTCATGTGAAGAGTGAGGCATCGCAGGCCGCGAGTATTGTCTTTCGCGCACGAGATCTGGTGGTACGCCAGAAGACCCAGCTTCTGAATGCGATACGAAGCCATTTGGCGGAATTTGGTTACATCTTCCCTCAGGGTGCCGCCGCTTCTGCAAAGATGCAGGAGGTTATCGAGAGTGATGATAATCTGCCGCCCGCAGCTCAAGGCATCCTGCGTTCACTATGGCAGCATCTCTCATCGTGTGAAGCCCAGCTAACAGAGTTCGACAGGGAAATCCAAAAGCGGGCGCGTGACGACCTTGATGCGCGTCGATTGACTTCTGTGCCAGGGATCGGACCTGTGACAGCGGCAGCAATCGCGGCCCTGGCTCCCGATCCGGCGACTTTCCGGAAGGGACGTGACTTCGCGGCATGGGTTGGCTTAACCCCGCTCGAGCGATCCACCGGAGGAAAGCAGCGGTTGGACGAATATCCAAGATGGGCGAACGGACGCTCAGACGTCTGCTGATCATGGGGGCCAGTGCCGTCGTTTCTTGGGTAAGGCGTGGGAAGATCAAGCCAAGCGCTTGGCTTGCCAGCATCCTCCACAGAAAGCCACCGATGCTCGCGATCGTAGCGCTAGCGAACAAGATGGCTCGCGTCGCCTGGGCAATTCTAAAGCACGGAGGGTCTTACATGCAGCCAGCCTGACGAATTCCCGCGCAGCAATGAAGGTCTAAGGATTGCATGGCCGAAGAGTTTGAACGGGGCTCGGAGAACCAGATTGAGGATAAGTGCTGACAGCACGTAAGCCTGAAGTGGATCGAGCTTGCGTAATCCATACTGGCTGGCGGCGGTGCTTCGCCGCAAAAGAAGCCGAACACATGTCCGCACCAAACTTCGACGCCGTCAAACAAAGATTCTTCTTGCGCACCCGGAGGCGTCCACACATATCCTCAAGCCTGTGCTTGAGCCTTCCTGCTTATGCTGAGTGTCCGGTCGAAAGTGGGGGCAGTTCATGCTGATATGCCTGGGATCACTCATTCCGCACAATGTCTCGAGATCGCCGCCTCAGAAACTACCTTCGCTGCGATGGCACGGCCATTACTCTCGGTAATAGTCCGTCCGTAACGTGCGATCGTTAAACCGAAGCGCTTGCGATGCTCGCAATTGTACAAAGCCCGTCTCTCCGGTTTGCGAGATACATGGAGTTCAATTTCGGCGGGTCCCACAACTCGACCGCACTAAAGCCTGCGTGCTGAAGGGTTGCGAGCAACGCATCAGAGTCGAAGCTCGACTTAAAATATTCTCCCCTGGCACCGACGCGGTCCGCGCCAATCTCGAGAAGCGCCCGCTCCAGCGGATTAGTCGCCGAGGTGTGGAAATCGAACGTAATTGAACTGCCGCGCGGGAGATTAGCGACGAAGTTGAGAACCGAGGATATTGAATCGTTTGAGAGGTAGGGTGTGACGCCCAACCATGAAATACAGGTTCGCTTGCCTTTGTCGAAGCCTGCCGCCGCCAAGACGCGCGGAAGCTCTTCGGTCTCGAAATCGCAAGGAAGAAATGTCACATTTTCTGGGACCTGGATCCCGGCGTGGGAAAGCCGTTGCTTCTTCCAGTCTTGCGTGGCTGGGTGGTCTACTTCGAAGATACGCAACTTTTCTACCGAAAATGCCTGCCCATAGGCGAAGGTATCCAGGCCCGCGCCCAATAGCACGTGCTGCTCTATCCCGGCAGCTATTGCTCGGATGTGACTGTCCAAGGCCAACTTCGTCCGGACGACGACCTTCGCTCTCAGGAAGCGTGTAAACGGATCGTTGTACTGAAACGGATTATCGCGTACCGCTCGCTCTTCCTCAGGCCCAAGTAACCTCAACGAAAGCGGATCGGTGAGCAAAGTTGGCTCGTCGAGTATACCGTGCACCGCGCGTAATGTCGCCACCCATTGCGCTGTAGGGCTTGGAGTTCCGTTCGCAAGGAGGGATGGAGGGGTGCCGGTCTGTTTCATCTTGATCCTCGGTTTTTCGGGTGCGCAAACTTGCGGGGCATTCCGTCATCAAGTTGGCAAGTGCAGTATCTGCGGGGTGGCCGATCCTGATTTCGGAGCAGTCACAGCATAGCGCGACGGCATTGTTGTCGAGTGATTATGCGTGTCTGCAATGATGCCCGTTCATTTTGCTTGCGGTCGGGAGATTAGATAGCGGTGCCGTCGTTGCAGCGCTTTCACCAGCGTCTCCGTTGAACACGATATTGCGAACTTCTCGCGTTACGCTCCGATTTCACTTGCTTGGTTTGCCGCAGTCCGCAACAAGCTGACGCTCCGCGGGCCCTTGGCATTCGAGACGGCGAGCCTTTATGCGAAAGATGCACGTCTGCGTTTCAGAGACGAACGCACACACCGCACCGCAAGCTTTGCTCAAGAATACAATGGCAACTTCGCATTCAGTGAAATCATGGCACGTTGATAGGATGACGTATGACCACTAAGGTAGATTCCACCCCATTGTCACAAATGCTCAACAACGCATTCACAAAATGCGACCGCAACGGGGACAACAAACTCGACTCCGATGAGTTTAAATCGTTCAACGAAGTGCTTATGCCCGGCCTAAAAATGGATGACCAAGGCAAGCCGACGGTCGATATGAACGAGCGAATGGATCATGACGGCGACGGCAACGTCGACCGCGACGAAATGAATTCGACCGGCGTACTGATGCCGGCGTCTCTCTGTGACCCGAGTTTGAATTCGATCATAGGTTACCTCAATCTCAAAGGCGATGCGTCTGCTCTCGCTGCAGCAGCTGTGCTTTTGGATGAGCAGGGTCCTGCGGTTTAGCTCCTTTTTGCTATCGCGCGGTGCCGCTTTTGTCGGCAGCACCGCATTCAAATCAACTCTCCTGCAATATAGGAACAGGCTAAGCTACAGCACGCCAAATTCGCTTGGCATAAACAGGATCGTCAATCACTCGGAAAAAGAGGGCTGTTGGACGTTAGGCCGTACCACAGACGTCCGTATGTCTCGAACGTCGTTGCCGTGCACAACGCAGCATGAGAAGTTGCCACTTTAGCATCTCGCCAATAGCGGTTCATACGATGAGTTTCGCGTACGAAGCTTCCGCCCGACGCGCTAGCGAGGAGATCGGTGGCTTCCCAGGCAAGCTTCGCGACAAATCCTACGTCGCGCCACATTCGAGCGCGCTGTAAGGTGGGGGTTGCGTCGCCCGCTCTTGCGGCTTGTCCCAACTCTCTCATCGCCGTTCTAATAATCGTTTCTGCGGCATCGATTTTGGCAGAAGCTTCGGCGAGCTGCATGTGCGTGACGGCAGCCTCATTCTGTCTCCTGTAGAGTGTCGACGGAATACCGCGGCTGGCCGAGAGATCGTGGAACGCCTCGACGGCTCCGCGAGCGATCGCAATAGACGGTAGCACCATCTGTATCATAACGGTAGGAACGACCGGAAGGGAGTACAGCGGAGCGGTGAACGAGGACTCCGGATAATCTGCTGTTAGAATTTTCGAGTGTGCCGCTATCCTTTTGTCCGGTACGAACACGTTGCTCGCAACCACCGAACAGCTTCCGGTAGCTCGGAGACCCACCGTATGCCAGTCGTCTATGATCTCCAGATCTTCGGTCGGAATAAGCGCTATATGCATTTCCCTTGCCGAAGATTCTGCGCTGGTTGTGGCGATACCCACTACGTCCCAGCCGGCATGGTGAATTCCGCTGTTGAATGTCCATCTGGCGTTTTTGATCAGGATGCCGCCGTCCACTTTCGTGGCGTCAATGCTGATTGGTGCCATGACAGCGCAACAAAGCGGATTGCCACTATTGAAAACCTCATCAGCTACGTCGTCCGTGAAAAATGCGGAGACCATCCAGCTCGCGCAGCACAGTACCGTATAGGTCCACGCCACCGAGCCGTCGGTTTTCCCAATCGCAAGGACGATGTCGAAAAATGTCTCTAAGTCGCATTGATATCCACCCAAACTCTTGGGCAACAGAGCTTGCAAGAGCCCCTCGGACCTCAGTGCCGTGAGTGTGGGTTCGGGAAGTCGCCTTAAAATGTCGAGTTCCGGACCCAACTCTAGCAGATCCTTGCTTAAGCGAGAGGCGGCATCAACGAGTGGGTGTTTGTCGGCGTGTGAGGGAGACGGCTGTGATCTGGTCATGTTTACCTCGTATCTCGGCCATGAAGCAGGCCGTTGCCACATGATTTATCGAGCGGCGCGTTCGCGTGCTCGATGTCGCGCATTAAACCGGGAGGTCACTCTTTCGGTGTCAGAGGGCCAGCAGGCCCGCGTCAACGGCTAGAGCGGTGCCCGTAATAGACCGCGCCGCATTCGATGCGAGGTACAATACGGCCGCGCTCACATCCGCTTTGTCGATAAGATCGTTCTTGAATGCGTTCTTGTACGTGAATTGTAGCTTTTCGCCTGCTGCCGCAAGAATATCTTCGCGAAGACCTAGCTGCATCCCGGTATCTGCGACCCCGGTTGGACACACTGCATTTACTCTGATGTTTAGTTCCGCAAGCTCTATAGCCAACGTGCGGACCAGCCCGACAATGCCGTGCTTAGAGGCAACGTAGGCGTCCAGGAAAGGCAAACCTGTTAGTCCCGCAACAGAAGCTATGGCAACGATCGAACCGCCACCGCGTCGAACTAAATGGGGAAGAGAGGCTCGTATGGTCTTCTGTGTGCCCGTGAGATTGACATCGATTATCGTGTCCCATGTGCTTTGCGTGATTTCGGACGCGCGTTCCATTGAAAGGACGCCGGCGTTAGCGACAACAACGTCCAAGCCTCCTAGCTTTGCGACAGACTTGTCTAAAGCAGAGGCCATTGCGTCGAAGCGGCGTATATCTACGTGCGCTGTCTGAATAGCCGCGCCTGCCGCCCTTACTAGTTCTGCGGTTTCTTCGAGGTCCTCGCTCGAAGCCATGTCATAGTCTATGCCCTCGATGCGGCGGCAGATATCAAAGGCGATTATCGACGCGCCCGCTTCGGCAAAGCGGATAGCGTGACTTCTCCCTTGCCCGCGTCCAGCGCCTGTTACCAGTACCACTTTTCCACTCATGTCCTGCATAGCAACGCTCCTTTTTCGATACACGGCAGAGCCGTTCCACGAGAACAAGGTTAAGGGTGCCGAGTCGGCGGGATGTTTCAGACGCCGAATTTTAGATTTCAGAAGCAATTTGCCTTTGACGGTGCGGTGTGAAGGCCGCGCTCGTTTGAGCTGTGTCCCGAGCCTTTGCACAGCAACCGACTGGTTTCAGCTGTAACCCGATCAAAATTGAAGAGACCAATTCTCGATGTTAGCTCTCGCAGTGTCGCTAGGAGGACTAAGATGAGATCCCAGAAAGTGTGGTTTATTACAGGTGCGTCGCGCGGCTTTGGGCGCGTGTGGGCAGAGGCCGCGTTGGAACGCGGCGACAACGTCGTCACCGCCGTGCGGGACCCGCATAGTGTCGCTGATCTCAAGAATCGTTTCGGCGATCAGATGCTGATCGTAAAGCTGAACGTCAGTCTCCGATCGGACGCAATAGCTGCGGTGGAGCAGGCACGCCAACGCTTTGGCCGGATTGATGTCCTCGTTAATAACGCGGGCTATTGCCTCACCGGTGCATTGGAGGAGGTAGACGAGGCCGAAGCGAGGGAGCTTTTCGATACAAATGTCTTCGGAGCATTGTGGGTGACGCAATCCGTGCTTCCCCTGATGCGTGCTCAGTCGAGCGGCCACATAATTGCGGTGTCGAGCATAGGTGGCCTTATCGGGCAGCCCACGCTTGGAGTCTACAATTCGTCGAAATGGGCAATCGAAGGGATGTTCGAATCGCTCCATCATGAGGTCAAGGACTTGGGGATCAAGGTATCGATAATGGAGCCCGGTATATATGCCACGGATTTTGCATCCAATGCCTCAATGAGGCATTCGCAGCCGAGCGACGCGTACAGCCAAGCCCGTGCCCGCCTTGCGATATCGTTGAAAGGGGAGCCTATTGGGGATCCTCGGTCGACGATTGATACTTTGATGGCGCTTGTCGAAGATCAAAATCCAACGCTTCGAGTGCCTCTGGGAGACGCGGCGTTGTGGTGGGCGGTTCGATCACACTCAAATCGATTGGCATCATGGACGCTGGCCTAAGACCAGGGGCGGCGACGCAATCGAGAATGTTCGGTTTGTGCCTTTCAAATGTAGTCGAACACGCGGCACGAGAAACCGACACGTCACAGTGAGCGCAGATAACACTTACGGCCCGCGATTTTTTCATTCGGGCAGAACAAGTAACGGCTATAAAATCAGGAGCAGGAAGATGAACGCTGCGTCGATAGCGCGCTCGACCGAATTCGATGTGATCATTTGCGGGGCGGGAACGTCTGGATCGGTCATTGCCCGCCGCTTGACGGAAAACCGCGACATCAACGTCCTACTCCTCGAAAGCGGGGGGGCGGAGTACACGTCCACAATCACCGAAGCGGTAAGATGGCCGGAGAACCTCGCAGGTGACCACGATTGGAAGTTTCACGCCGAAGGAGAGCCTGGTCTCGGTGGCCGAAGCCTTCTGATGTCCATGGGGCGGGTTGTGGGCGGCAGCTCCAGCATCAATGCAATGATTTGGGCCAGAGGACATAAGGATGACTGGGACCATTACGCCGAGGAGTCCGGTGATCCATCATGGAACTATGAAAGCATTCTCAAGGTCTATCAGCGGATAGAAGACTACAGGGGGAAGGCCGACACTGAGCGTGGAAACAGTGGACCCGTAAAGGTGTTTCAGCCAGATGATCCGCACCCGGTGGCACCTGCACTTGTGGAGGCCGCAAGTTGCGTGGGCATTCCGACATTCGCTAATCCGAACGGATTGATGATGCGAGAACGAAATGGTGCCGCGATTTCAGATGTTCGCGCCGACGGCAAGTCGAGAATGACAATCTACGACTCGTATCTTCGTCCGGTGCAAAACCGCGAGAACCTCACGCTTCTTACGAGGGCCGACGTTCACCGTGTAGTGGTGCACAATGGCCGAGCCATTGGGGTCGATGTTCTCGTGGAAGGCAAATTGCAGCGGTTCCGAGCATCCCAGCACGTGGTGCTTTGCAATGGGGCGATCAACACGCCTCGAATACTGCTTCAGTCGGGCATAGGAAACAGCGATGAGCTACGGCGACTGGGGATCGATGTTGTCAGTCATCTGCCGGGCGTTGGCGAAAACCTTCAAGACCACATCTGCTTTCCCAGCGTCTTTCAGCTCAAGTCCGATATGCCTGCTCGGGGTAATGGAAGCGAGGCGACACTTTACGCCAGCCTCGGTTCCGAAGGCGCGTCGCCTGACGTCATCATGTGTCAGGGTGAATTTCCGATTTGCAGCCCGGAACTCGCGCAGACAAACGAAATTTCGCAAAACGCTTGGTCACTTGTAGCGGGCCTCGCTCGTCCCAAGAGCAGGGGACAGGTCAAGCTACGGCAGGCCGACCCATCCTCGAATGTTTTGCTTCGATTGAATACACTCAGCCATGCTGATGACATTCGATTGGCAAAACAGATTGTCGAGCTTTGCAGAGAGATTGGTGACCAACCGTCCCTACGAAATCTGAATGAGCGGCAGGTACTTCCGGGACGAAAATACGCCGGTGACCTGGACGAGTTCGTAAAGCTCAGTGGCGTTCCTTTCTGGCACCAGACCTGCACTGCCAAGATGGGTCGCGACGAAATGTCTGTCGTGGACAGCCGATTGAAAGTCTACGGGATCGACAATCTGACAGTCGCGGACGGCTCAATTTTCCCCCGCATCCCAACCGGAAACACGATGGCTCCGTGCGTCGTGGTAGGTGAACGGGCGGCCGATATCCTTCAGCAGGATCTTTTGAAATATACCATGCAACCCGGCGACGCAGAGGCCGAGTTTCGATATTGAGGCGCACTTCGGTTGCGCCAGGGTAGTCCGGAACGCCGTCGCTGGAGGCGCGGCGTTCCGGACAATCAAAGTTAAATCCATCAGCTTTCAAAGGAATCCAAAATGGTGCGGGAAGCTACACGCCAAAATGAAGTCGCCGTCCCCCTCCCTCCTAGCGGAGACGCGGAGTTGCACTTTATCGGAAAAATTCATACTCCGTGGCAGCGCCGCGAAGACACTCCTCGAGAGGGCGACAGGAGCGGTCCGCAATGCACTATTGAGGTCTTCGAGCCGTGGGCGAAGGCTCTAGCCGGGATTGAGAACTATTCCTCGCTGGAGATTTTGTACTGGTTGCACGAATCTCGTCGCGATATCGTTTTGCAAAGTCCGGCAAACAACGGTGAAGTGCACGGCGCATTTTCCATACGGTCGCCGCTCAGACCAAATCCAATCGGGACCTCGATTGTGACAGTCGTGAGTGTTTCCGACAACAAGATCGTGGTACGTGGCTTGGACTGCATCGACGGCACTCCACTCGTTGACGTGAAGCCTGAACGGTCATTGTCCAAGCCCATCGCTCCCCCCAAGGGCGTACATCCGATGGACATTGAATAGCAGTGCCTCGGCGGACGTCGCAATCTGTCGACAGAGCTAAAGAGTCGGAGGTTTCAAGAAAGTCGCCGACAGGAAAGAGGCCGGATAACAAAATATCCAAAGCCGTTCTTGACTGATCGATCCAGATGCCCTATTTCACCTCTATGGCAAGAGTGAAGGAATTCGATAGGGAGCACGTTCTGGAAGTCGCTATCAGCGTCTTCGGCCAAAACGGCTATTCTGGAACCTCCACTTCAATGCTGACTGGCGCAATGAAAATTGGTCGCCAAAGTCTCTATGACACCTTTGGCGACAAGTGGAAGCTATATTGTGAGGCGCTTCAGCGTTACGCGGATGGCGAGCTGATTGCTCATTTGACCGCGTTGCGCCGAGGCAACAAGGCTATCGATGGGATTCGCGCGCTTATTGAACGCGTTGTCAACGAGGCGCGAAAGCCATGCCTTGGGGTCAGTTCGATTTGCGAGTTTGGAGAGTCAAACACCCAACTCAACAAGATGCACCAGCGAAATGGCCGGATCTTGCATAGTCAAATCGAAGCAAAAATCGCACAAGCCAAAGAAGAAAGTGAATCCTTCGCTGAGGAGGAGCCTGCGCTGATTGCCGGCTTCATCCTTGCTAGCATTGCTTCGATCCGAGTTGCTGCTCGCGGCGGTGCGAGTGACGCAGAACTCCGAGCACTAGGCCGGCTTACGATAAAGGCGTTGATCTAATTTTTTTGGGCAATTCTGGAATGATCGTTCAAATAAAGTCTAAAGGAGACTAACGTGAAAGCAGTTGTAATGAATGAAGTCGGCGGACCCGAGGCTCTTGAGTATGTTAACCGACCGATCGAACAGCCGGGGCCTGGAATGGTGCTCGTAAAGATATCCGCTGCTGGCGTCAACTTCATGGATATCGGCGTCCGGCAGGGTTTGGCATGGTCGGAGATGCCCAACCCGAAAACGCTTGGCGTCGAAGGTGCCGGCAAGGTTGCTGCGGTAGGGGAGGGAGTAAAGGAGTTTTCCGAGGGTGACCGTGTTGCTTGGGTGTACGGTCCGGGAAGCTACGCAGAGTACGTAGTTCTGCCTGCGGATTCCCTTGTAGCTGTTCCTGACGAAATCGATGATCGCACAGCGGCCTCACTCATGATGCAAGGGCTGACCGCTAGTCACTTTGGAACGGACTTCTATCCTGTTCAGCCAGGCGACTACGCTCTGATCCACGCTGCCGCGGGCGGTGTCGGCCAGATTTTGACCCAGATCGTCAAAATGCGCGGAGGCCACGCGATTGGTCGTGTCTCGTCTCAGGATAAAGTCGCGGCTGCCAAGGAAGCTGGTGCCGACCACGTGATTGTCGACACGGAAGGGAATTTCTCGGAAGAGGCGGTGCGACTTTCGGAAGGCAAAGGCGTGCACGTGGTCTTCGACGGGTCTGGTCCAACGACATTCCAAGGGTCCCTCGATTCTTTGCGACGGGGCGGAACGTTCTGCTGGTATGGGCCTGTCTTGGGCGGCCCGGGTCCACTTGACATCATGTCTCTGCCTAAGAGCATCAAACTTGGCTATGCAGTCTTCTTCGACCACGTATATTCGCCTGAGTTGCTGCGACTCCATTCTCGCCAGCTCTTCGAGTGGGTTACCTCTGGAAAGATTAAGGTGCAGGTCGGCGCAGAGTACCCATTGTCCGATGCCGCTCGGGCACATGCCGACATGGGAAGCCGAAAGACAACCGGAAAGCTCCTTCTTATTCCTTGAGCCAGTAGGCGGGCGTTCCTGCGGAGCGCCCGCTTCATCATCGGACGTTGGGCTGCCTCAAGTATGAAGAAGATTGTGACGAAGACGTGGTTTATAACCGGGAGCAGTGGTGGGCTCGGAAGGGCTTTGGTCGAGACTGTACTGAGACAAGGCGACAATGCTGTCGCGACCGCCAGAGATATCTCTTCGCTTGAGGCGCTACGTGCGACTTTCGGAAACGCACTCGATCTTGTCCCCCTCGATGTAACGGATAGATCCAATATAGCCTCTGCGGTTCGGTCGGCCCTTGATCGCTTCGGTAAAATCGATGTTCTGATTAACAACGCTGGATACACGAAGACTGCTGCCTTCGAACAGCTGAGTGCCGAACAATTTGATCGCGTCGTAGAAACAAATTTCACAAGCGTCGCAAACCTCATTCGGGTGGTCCTCCCCGAAATGCGCTCGCAAAGAGATGGGACGATAATCAACGTGTCGTCCGGTGGCGGGCGGATGGGGATGCCCAGCCAGACCGCCTACTGCGCCGCGAAGGCGGCGGTAGGAAATTTTACTGAGGCGCTCGCTCAGGAAGTCGCGCCATTCGGTGTCAAAGTAATTTCGGTAGAACCGGGAAGTATGAGAACGAACTTCGGAAACGTTGCCCTCTCCGATATCCCTGAGCCAACGCCCGACTACACCCAAGCAGCTGGTGCGTTTCTGCTGGCCCTCAAACAAATCACTGGCAACGAAATGGGCGACGTTGAAAAGGTGGCGAAGGCGATTGTCTCTCTGCCCACCCACGATGCCCTCCCTGCTCATCTACTTCTAGGATCGGATGTAATGTTTGTACTTAAGGCCGCCGAACAGAAACGCGCGGACTTAGCGGCGGCCTGGGAAGACGTATCGCGATCGACCGACGCCGATGATGCGGATTTCAGTTGGCTCGAGAATGCAACCGGTCAGTCGTGAAGACATCGCCGGCGACGGGCTATCGGGCTACTCGTTTTTTCGTGTGGAACGCCCTTTGGCTAGGATCCTTTAAGAAGCTCCAAACTCCAGCGCCCCGCTTGGCCGATGTCACCATCGGCCGGGCCATCAGTCCCGGTCGCTGACGCGAGCCAAGGCGGACGAACGACCGCATGTCACGATCGGCCGAGAGCAATAGCCGCGGTCGTCCGCCTCGGCAGGCATAAGCTACCGAGGCATTGTTCTGCCGACTCTGACGCTAACCAGACAATCTGGATTTACTTTCAACGATGCGGCTGGCTTTGAAAACAGGTTTCCCTATGAAAATTTGAAAGGCGGCGATCCTTTCCTGCGCAACGCCGTTGCGCAGGAAATTCGCCCGAGGTCTCTACCGCGGTGTAGCGGTCTTGTCGTCTTTGGCCCGGTGCACCTGTTCGATCGCGCTTGCCACGCCGGCACCATACGCGGGGTCTGCTCTGGTGCAGTTCTTGATGTGGCGTTGGATAGTCGCCTCCGACGCGCCGTAGATCGCACGCGCAGTGTTTTCGAACAACACGTTTTGCTGTGCTGCCGACATCAACCGGAATAGGTCACCTGGTTGTGAGTAGTAGTCGTCGTCAGTCCGGTGGTTCCATCTAGCCATTGCCCCTTCAATCTGCAGCGGCGGCTCGGAAAAGTCCGGCTGGGAGGCCCATTCCCCGTAGCTATTGGGTTCGTAGGAGAGTCTCCGCCCGCCATTGCCATCAACACGCATCGCACCGTCGCGGTGGTAGCTATGGAACGGGCATTTCGGTGCGTTGACCGGAATCTGTGAATGATTGACGCCTAGACGGTACCGCTGCGTGTCGCCGTATGAAAACAGGCGTCCCTGCAACAAGCGGTCTGGAGAAAAGCCGATGCCGGGAACTATCGAGCTTGGTGCGAACGCTGCCTGCTCAATCTCCGCGAAGAAATTCTCGGGGTTTCGATTGAGTTCCATGACCCCAACTTCAATGAGCGGGTAATCCCGCTTCGGCCATACCTTCGTTATGTCAAATGGGTTCAAATGATAGGTGTTGGCGTCCTTCTCGGGCATTATCTGGACAGACAATGTCCAGCGTGGATAGTTGCCATTCTCAATGTTTACAAAAAGGTCGCGCTGGCTGCTTTCGCGATCGGTGCCGATCAACGCTGTAGCTTCTTCATCGGTGAGTGTCTCAATGCCCTGCTGGGTCCGGAAATGGAACTTCACCCAGAACCGCTCATTGGCATTGTTGATAAAGCTGTACGTGTGGCTCCCGAAGCCATGCATGTGCCGCCACGTCTTGGGGATCCCGCGATCGCTCATCACGATCGTTACCTGATGCAGAGCTTCCGGCAGATTTGTCCAGTAGTCCCAATTATTCTCGGCGCTGCGCATCCCGGTCCGGGGGTCGCGCTTTACGGCATGGTTCAGATCTGGAAACTTGAGTGGATCGCGGATGAAGAACACGGGTGTATTGTTGCCGACTAGGTCCCAATTTCCTTCGTCGGTATAGAATTTTATGGCGAACCCGCGAATATCACGTTCCGCGTCGGCGGCTCCTCTCTCTCCGGCGACAGTGGAGAATCTGACCAGCAAATCCGTCTTCTTGCCGACCGCCGAAAAGATCTTGGCACGAGTGAATTTCGAGATATCGTTGGTTACAGTAAATGAACCGAAGGCACCGGCTCCCTTTGCGTGCATTCGGCGTTCGGGAATGACTTCGCGGTCGAAGTGCGCGAGCTTTTCAAGAAGCCAGACGTCCTGGAGAAGAGCCGGGCCGCGGGGGCCAGTTGTGATTGTGTTATTGTCGTCGGCGACAGGTGCGCCGAATGAGGTCGTGAGCTTATCCATATTCGATCCTTCAAGCGAGATAAACGAGCTGGCCAAAGAATTCTGGACAACTCATTGGCATGGAGGATATTCGAACGATATCAGATGGATGAAGCAGAAAAATGTAGAATTTTGTAAGCTTTTGTCTCTGCGATAGAGCACGCGTTCCTCGAAATAGTCAAACAATTGCCGAGCGCCGAGGGCTTGGTAAGGTGCGCGCGATCCATTATTGAGGCACGTTCATGTCTCTTTGTATCCAAGAGTGTCTACGGATGCGGTTGGGGCAGACGATGACGAGGTGGGTGTACAATAATAGTGAAAACGACAAAGTATCGTACTGCGGTTGGAAGACCTCCAAAAAAGCAGGCAGAAACAATCGATCAGATTGTGCTGGACGGTGCGCGTGATGCTTTCGCGCGCCTCGGCATCGCAAAGGCAACCATTGACGAGATCGCGGACATCCTAGCGGTATCGAAGCATACCATATACCGTCGTTACCCTAACAAAAAGGCGCTGTTGGATGCCGTCATCGCTCGGGATACCGAGGCCTTTAGACGACGATTGACAACCGCGGGTGAGGGAGAAGCTGATCCGCTCGCAGCTCTACGTGAAAAGGCGAGGACGTACTTCGAGATCGGATCGGCGCGACAGTACGCCGGATTATATTTGTCTATCATGGCGGAGGCGGCGCTTTCCGCCGGAGTGCGAGAGCAGTTGGCCCTCTGGTCGGCTTCCGCTCTCCAGCCGCTCGCAGATGCTGTGTACAGCGCGCAGACCGGCGGATATCTGCGTGGTTCTGATTCCTCTACGCCCTTGCAGATATTGATCGATCTGTTAGAGGGCGCGAACAATCGGGTCCGGCTCGCTCCGAGCCAGGACATCGACTCTTTGGCGTTGTTCGACGAGCGCTGGAATGTGTTCGTCGAAGTGTTCGCATATTAGAGCTGTCGTACTGACCGGCGAGCAGCGGCATACGTCCTCTCAGCATGGCGACGCCATAGTAGCATCCCATCATCACCGCCTCGACGCGATAAGTACACCGGTCTCGTGCGCTCGTGGCTGTTGGTGGCTCTCTGAGCGCCAAGAGCCGATCAGGCGTTCCGGCCTGGCAGTTGCAGTCCAAGCGACTGTGGTGCGTTTAAAAAGCGTATTCTTTAAGCATTTGCGTTTATTTGGATTTCAATATAATAGCACGACATCGTGCTTTTTATGGAGCAAGCCAAAAATGCCCAACGTCGTTCAGTTTGATCCCGAACTACAAGCTGTACTGCCGAGTCTCAAAGGATACGTTCCGCTCGGAATGACTTTGAAGGACTTGCCCCATTTTCGGGGTCTTTCGAATATCTCGCGTGACGTGTTCATTGGTGACAGGCAAGTTTCATGCAATGACCATTTCGCGCAGTTGCAGGATGGCTCGCGCATGTGCATCTCGGTGCTTTCAAACGGCGATAAACCGCATCCATCCCCTTGTATTTATTTCCTGCATGGCGGCGGGATGGTTATGGGCAGTCGCTTCGCAGGAGCCGGCGTCCTGTTAGATTGGGTTGAGAAATTGGGTGTGGTCTGCGTCACTCCCGAGTACAGGCTCGCGCCCGAGTATCAGGGAGAGATTCCTGTAAGCGATTGCTACGCGGGGCTAATGTGGCTGGTCGCGAACGCGGTCAGTCTAAACATCGATCCCAAACGAATAATCATATTCGGCGGCAGCGCGGGTGGGGGGTTGGCTGCCGGAGTGGCACTGATGGCGCGAGATCTTCGAGGAGTGACGCTGCTCGGACAACTTCTGCAATGTCCGATGATCGACGACACCAATTCGAGCCTGTCGGCCATGTCATTGGACGGCGTGGGGGTGTGGGATAGCACGAGCAACCGCACAGGGTGGCGGGCTCTTCTCGGCAGTGATTACGGGAGCGATCGTGTTTCGCAGTATGTCGCGCCAACCCGAGCGCAACAGCTGGCCAATCTACCGCCAACCTATATTGACGTGGGGCAATGCGAGGTTTTCCGTGACGAGTGTATCGATTATGCGACGCGGATCATCAGAGGCGGCGGTGAGTGTGAACTCCACGTATGGAGTGGCGCATTTCACGGCTTTTACGACATCGCGCCCGAAACGGCCATCGCACGAGCATGTATCGCTGCTAGACAGGCCTGGGTCGAAAGGCTGCTGCGCAAAAGCAAATGAGCGGGCGGAGCGGGGGCCAACATGCTTGCAATATAGGTTGCGATCCCACTCGTCCGACGCGAGTAGGGCGTGAACAGATCTCGGAGAGCGCGGCTCCGCCAACAGGCGGGTATAAATCGAAACAGAATCTGGCGGCGCGCTTCCACGACCGCCAGATTCGTTGTCATGTGGACCTTGAGACGTGTCCGTCAGATCATGATTTCAACGTCATGAATCGGATAGTTGATGTCTGGTGATAACCGATGCGCTCGTAAACAGGACGACCTGCCTCTGTTGCGTGTAGAACCGACCGCTTTATGCCAGTTGCTTTCGAACCCTCGAAAAGCGCCTTGCGTACAGTTGCTTCTCCGAACCCTCTACGCTGCATTTGGGGTTTTGTAGCTACCAGGGCCAAAAACAGGCGACCGTTTGTGTTGATGGTCGCGGCTGCTGAGACAGGTTCACCATCACACATGCCGAGGTATGCAAAAGCTCCATTGCGCCACAAATCCGAATCACGGAACCCATCTCGTCCAGACTCGATTGGCATACCGTAGGCAAGCGAATTGATATCGGCGTAATGAAGGAGTTCTTCCTCGCTACTGACACGAGCAAAGGTCAACTCGGGGTGGCTCGGTTCGGTCGAAGGGATTTCGTTCAGAGCCATTCCGTAGCCGGTAAGTGCGATGTCCAGTCCGGAGGCGTTCGCTGCGTCGTGAATTCGGCTTCGTAGTTTGGCGTCTAGCATCTCTTCGAAAAGCCACAGGAACCCTTGTTCCGATCTTGCCTGCATATAGCGGGCGGCGGTGCTGAAACATTTGCTCAGCTCGTCGTCGTTCGAGAGCTGCTCTACCAGTGTGATACAGTTGAAGAACGCGAATTTGCTGTCTGCCCACCGGAACGCGAGCGAATTGCGGTCAGATATGTCGCCCGCTCCATAGTCGAGGACAATGTTTTCCCATGTGTCAATGAGTTGGCTCACAGACTCGGTAACTTCGAATGATTGGTTCGCCATCGTGGCACAGTCCTTTCTACTATTCGATGTGATGATCTACCCTTGCACCTCGCGAACTTTTATGGATTACACGATCCAGATAGCTGCTTTCAGTTGAAATTGAGCCTATTGGGAAGTGCGCTACGCGATACCGCACACATCGGTCCCGGTTTGCGAGCCGGATAGGCATGCGCGCTAGTGGTCGCCGGGGACTCGATGCTGACGGAACGCTGACTTTCCCCATGAGCATCCTGTCATCCCGGTTGCCAAAAGTGACCGGCCGAGCCCGCCGTCTGAGGCGACGCTCAAGCCGATTGCCGTGCCACGAACTTGCCTAGAAGACTTGGCTTGGCTGGATGATCGGCTATTCGGATTTCCGTGTGGAATAGCCATTTTCTGTCATTCGCTCGTGATTGAGTAGATG
>NZ_JBMDIL010000025.1:0-36927 GCF_057808655.1 Rhizobium sp. FG96
CATCAGGGCTAAATCAATCTAGCCGACCTGTCCGGTGAAACGGGGAGCACTCCACACGGTAACTCCTATGTCCGATGCTGGAGCCTAGCGAGCGCTACCGGCAAGCCCACTTTGGTTCAGGTCGCAAGACTGATCACCGACGCGGGACGAGGGAAGATCGTCCGCTATGCAAATGGGGATAGGCTCGACCTTAGAGCCAGCAATCTCAGAAGTCGGCGTGGGTCGGCCAAGAGGTGTGACGGCCAGATAGCGACGATCTCAGAAATGGAAGTCGCAATATGAGCGGGGACGCGGGAAACCCCGCCACCCTTCGCAAGAGAGCCACGGTCGCCATCGAGCGGATCAACCAGACGGATCACTTCAAGTTCCGCTGGGGCAAGCTCGACAAGTACCATAAGGCTGACCTTGCGGGCCATTTAAGGAAGACCGGCAAGGCGCTTGATCCGGTCCTTCTATGGCGCGACAGCGAAGACTGGAATGCTGCTCTCGTCCTCATCGATGGCGAGCATCGTCTAGCGGCATACAAGGCCGTGGGATGGAAGAAGGGCGTCCCTGCCATCATACTTCATTGTGATCGTCGGACGGCGTTGCTGGCGGCTCTGGGAGCTAATGCAAAGCATGTCCTTCCCCTCAGCCAGACAGAGAGGACGGACGCCGCATGGAGGCTGGTAAGGGAGCCAGTCCAGCCACCCTATACCCGCAAGGAGATTGTCGGCTTGGCCAGCGTGTCGGCCCGTACAGTCAACTATATGCGCAGCCGATGGACCGAGATGGTCAAAGCGGGGCAGGAGCCTACAGGAGAATGGGGGCGGGACCGCTCTGGTCATTCAGAAGATCGCGATGGTTCGGAAATGACCGACGCTCGAAGGGAGCGGGAGATTGCAATCCTAGTCTCTGAAATCCGCGATGTCATCGACAGACGTAAGAGGCCAGAGAAGGCGATCTTACGGGATGGTTGGGCGGTCGATACCGCAATCCTTGAGGCCATTGGCGACAAACGCTTCAAGGACTTGGCAGACTACTTCTTTGGAGAGAATGAGGAGCGGGACGAATGGTTCGGGGACACCCTTACCGACGATGCCGATTGCTCAGGCGACGACATGGATGATGTCAACTTCTGATGCCAAGGGTGCAACAAGTAGGGAGGTGCAATTGCACCCCCTGCTGGTTCCCTGCCGGTGACGCCGAATGGTTATCCACAGGCACCACCGAGGGTATAGCCTCACGCAGATAACAGAATATCAGCGATCACTGAAAATTGGTCTGAAAGGTTGGTCTGAATTGGTCTGAGATAAATCGGAAAATTCCCCGTAAGGGTTTGATAAGCCTATCAAATCTGTACGTATGGGAAATTTGGTGGAGCTAAGCGGGATCGAACCGCTGACCTCTTGCATGCCATGCAAGCGCTCTCCCAGCTGAGCTATAGCCCCATCAGGGTGGTCCGGTATTTTCCGGTCCTGGGATACTCCGAAGCGGGTTAACCCGGTGGAGTGGCGGCTTATTACTTGCGGTTTTCGCAGATGGCAAGCCAAAAAAACGGCCCGGAGAATTTTTGTTGTCCGGGCCGTGGATTATGCGATCAGACTTCGTCTTCGTCGCCGGTGACGCCGATGATGTCGCTCATGTCGTCATCTTCATCGTCTTCGTCGGCTTCGAGGAAGGTATCGTCGTCGTCATCGCCTTCGATTTCGACGTCGTCGTCGCCCATATCAGGAATGTCGTCGCCGCTTGCGCCCTCATCGGCATCTTCAAGCGAAACGAGTTCGACTTCGGTGTTCTCGGTATCGACTTCCTGAACTTCGTCCTCGTCGTTCAGCTCGGCAGCAGCAGCGGCCGAGGTTTCCTGGAAGAAGGACAGGGGATAGGATTTGCCGGTGTAAGGAGAAACGATCGGGTCCCGGTTCAGGTCGTAGAACTTCTTGCCGGTTTCCGGATCGGTACGCTTGGTTCCAAGTTCCGCTTTCGCCACTATAAGCCTCGTGAGAATGGCCGAATGCTAGATTCGGCAAATGCCGTGTAAACCGGCGTTCTATTCGGAATTTATATAAGCCGGTCCCCTTAATCGTTGCGGCCAATTATGTCAAAGCGAAACTTCGCGGCTGGCGCATGGCGTGGCCGTGATGACGGGATGACCGGCTGGCGGCAGTGTGTTAGGAAACGCCGAAACGACAAAAACGGCGAGAAAACCATGTATCAGCCGCCCCATTTCCGCGAAGAGGACCTTGCAACGCAGCAGGCACTGATCCGCGCCCATCCGCTGGGTCTGCTGATCACTGCCGGGGCAAGCGGGCTGATCGCCAATCCTGTCCCGTTTCATATCGATGCCGAAGCATCGCAGAAGGGAACGCTGCGGCTGCACCTGGCGAAAGCGAATGCGCAGTGGCGCGACATCGCTGACGGCGCTGACATTCTCGCCGTTTTCCAGGGCGCCAACTCCTATGTGACACCGTCCTGGTACAAGACCAAGCAGGAGACCGGCAAGGTCGTTCCGACCTGGAACTACGCGATCGTCCAGGCGCGCGGCACGGCCCGCGTCATCGACGATGCCGGCTGGCTGCTGTCGCAGATCAACGCACTCACGGGCCAGCATGAGGCAAGTCGCGAGAAGCCGTGGGCCGTTGCCGATGCGCCGGACGATTTCATCCGGGCGCAGATGAAGGGCATCATCGGCATCGAAATCGAGATCACGGCGCTTGAAGGCAAGTGGAAGGTAAGCCAGAACCGTCCCGTTGCCGACCGTGAAGGCGTCGCTGCCGGACTGGACACGGCCGGCGGCCAACACGACATGATCGAGCTCGTCAAACGCTATGGCGGGCTGGAAGGAAACCATTGAAGACGACATTCACGATTGCCATCGACGGGCCGGCTGCGGCGGGCAAGGGCACGCTTTCACGCCGGATTGCCGAGGAATACGGCTTTCACCATCTCGATACCGGGCTGACCTACCGGGCGACCGCCAAGGCGCTTCTCGATGCCGGCCTAGCGCTCGATGACGAGGCGGTGGCAGAAAAGATCGCCCGCGAGGTTGAACTCGGCGGCCTCGATCGCGATATCCTGTCGAAACACGAGATCGGCGAAGCTGCCTCGAAGATTGCCGTAATGCCCGCAGTTCGCCGCGCGCTGGTCGAAGCGCAGCAGCGGTTTGCGCAGAAAGCGCCGGGAACCGTGCTCGACGGCCGCGACATCGGCACCGTCGTCTGCCCGGACGCTCCGGTGAAGCTCTATGTGACCGCTTCTGCGCAGGTGCGCGCAAGGCGCCGTTACGACGAAATCACCGCCAAGGGAACCGCTGCCGATTTCGAGGCGATTTTCGAGGATGTGAAGCGGCGCGACGAACGGGACATGGGAAGGGCCGACAGCCCTTTGAAACCAGCAGAAGACGCGCACTTGCTTGATACGTCGGAAATGAGTATAGAGGCCGCGTTTCAAGCCGCAAAATCGATCATCGATGCGGCCTTGAGCCGAAATAACTGAAATTCGAGCGATCCGTTGGCGCCTTGCGCGGCGGGACGCTTTTTAAAGCCTGAAATTCCGTCCAAGCGCCGGATTGCTTCCTTCGAGGAAGCGGACTGGGTTCAGGCCTGTTCAACACGAACCAACCGGCGCATACGTGAGCCTTGAAGCTATCGAAGGCCACGCAGGAGATTTTATGTCAGTAGCTACTCCCTCTCGCGAGGATTTCGCGGCCCTTCTCGAAGAATCCTTTGCCAAGAACGATCTGGCTGAAGGCTATGTCACCAAGGGCATCGTCACGGCCATCGAAAAGGATGTCGCCGTTGTTGACGTCGGCCTGAAGGTCGAAGGCCGCATCGCGCTCAAGGAATTCGGCGCCCGCGCCAAGGACGGTTCGCTGAAGGTCGGCGACGAAGTCGAAGTTTACGTCGAGCGCATCGAAAATGCACTTGGCGAAGCTGTTCTGTCGCGCGAGAAGGCTCGCCGCGAAGAAAGCTGGATCAAGCTCGAAGCCAAGTTCGAAGCTGGTGAGCGCGTCGAAGGCGTGATCTTCAACCAGGTCAAGGGCGGCTTCACGGTCGACCTCGACGGCGCGATCGCCTTCCTGCCGCGTTCGCAGGTCGACATCCGCCCGATCCGCGACGTTTCTCCGCTGATGCACAACCCGCAGCCCTTCGAAATCCTCAAGATGGACAAGCGCCGCGGCAACATCGTGGTTTCGCGCCGTACGGTTCTGGAAGAATCCCGTGCCGAGCAGCGCTCTGAAATCGTTCAGAACCTCGAAGAAGGCCAGGTTGTTGACGGCGTCGTCAAGAACATCACCGATTACGGTGCGTTCGTTGACCTCGGCGGCATCGACGGCCTGCTGCACGTCACCGACATGGCATGGCGCCGCGTCAACCATCCGTCGGAGATCCTGAACATCGGCCAACAGGTCAAGGTTCAGATCATCCGCATCAACCAGGAAACCCACCGCATCTCGCTCGGCATGAAGCAGCTCGAGTCGGACCCGTGGGATGGCATCCAGGCCAAGTATCCGGAAGGCAAGAAGATTTCCGGTACCGTCACGAACATCACCGACTACGGTGCGTTCGTCGAGCTGGAGCCGGGCATCGAAGGCCTGATCCACATCTCGGAAATGTCCTGGACCAAGAAGAACGTACACCCCGGCAAGATCCTGTCCACGAGCCAGGAAGTCGAAGTCGTCGTTCTCGAAGTCGATCCGTCCAAGCGCCGTATCTCGCTCGGCCTCAAGCAGACGCTGGAAAACCCGTGGGCAGCATTCGCCCGCAACCATCCGGCTGGCACTGAAGTCGAAGGCGAAGTCAAGAACAAGACCGAATTCGGCCTGTTCATCGGCCTCGACGGCGACGTTGACGGTATGGTGCACCTTTCTGATCTCGACTGGAACCGTCCGGGCGAACAGGTCATCGAAGAGTTCAACAAGGGCGACGTCGTCAAGGCTGTCGTTCTCGATGTTGACGTCGAAAAGGAGCGCATCTCGCTCGGCATCAAGCAGCTCGGCAAGGATGCAGTTGGCGACGCCGCTGCCTCTGGCGACCTGCGCAAGAATGCAGTCGTTTCCTGCGAAATCACCGCAGTCAACGATGGCGGCATCGAAGTGAAGCTCGTCGAGCACGAAGACATCACCTCGTTCATCCGCCGTGCAGATCTCGCACGCGACCGCGACGACCAGCGTCCGGAACGCTTCTCGGTTGGCCAGGTTGTTGACGCCCGCGTCACCAACTTCTCCAAGAAGGACCGCAAGATCATGCTGTCCATCAAGGCTCTGGAAATCGCGGAAGAGAAGGAAGCCGTCGCTCAGTTCGGTTCGTCCGACTCCGGCGCTTCGCTCGGCGACATCCTTGGCGCGGCTCTGAAAAACCGCGGCGAGTAATCGCTACAAGCTTTGAAATGAAGAACCCGCCGGATCGATCCGGCGGGTTTTTCTTTGTCCTGATTTTTTGAAACGCCGCTATTCCCAGCCGACCATGCGCTGGTAGAGCGCGAAGACCGGATCGGCGACGCGCGGCTCTTCCGGGCGCGCCTCGATCTCGGGCAGATCGGCGGGCACCCTGCCCTGCGGACGCTGTTGTTCCTGCTGGCCGGCGGACTGCTGTTCTTCACCCGACTGGGCTTCCTGCTCATCGTCGCCGGCACCGCCCTCATAATCACTGCGATGCATCTGCGGATCGCGGCGCTCGGCGCCATCCTTGGCGAAATGATAGGGCGTCGCCATGTAGCCGACGCCATCGGCTGGACGCAGGAGACCAGATTTTTGCGCCATCTCGGTGAGATCGGAGGGAAGTACCTGCGGCTGCGCGGCAATTTCCTTCTGCTGGCGGGCGATCTGGGCAGCGTCGGCGGCGACAGCGCGTGCCGCAGCGGCATCTGCTGGCTGTGTCTGCTTCTGCGTGGCGGCCTGTTCCGGACCATCCACCGCCTCTTTCATCTCGTCGCTGATTGCCTGCTCGGGCATGGCTTCGGGATCGTCGGTTTCAGCGGCCAGCGCATCGAGCAGCGTCGCCACTTCCTGCTCGCCGATGATGGCGACCAGGAGCTCTGAGGCTTCCTCGGTGATCGATGCCAGGACGGCGGGCCAGATCTTCGGGATCACAGGCTCAGCGCGATCCTTCACGACCATCGGCGCAGTTTGATGTGTTTCGGCTTCGGCAAGCTGCTGCGGTTCTTCGGCAGCAGGCTCCTTAGCTTCTATTACCTCATCCGCGGTTTCGACCTGCAGCATCTCGCCCGCCATTTCCGGCTCGGCGGCGATCTCCTCGATCGTCTCGACGGGCAAAGAGGAGAGGGCTGCGAGCGGCAGTTGGGCGGCCGGTTCAGCCGTCTGCCGGGCAGGTGCCTGGGCCTGCGTCTCGCGAGCCGGGACGGTATCGCCCTTCGGCTGCGGCAGGATGCTGTCTTCCTGCAGAACGATATCCGGCCGCTGCTCGGGGCGCAGTGGCGACGCATCGTTCTGGCGATAGGAGCGCACGACCGCGCGAGCGGCAAGATCGCGATCCTTGTAGCGGATGGTTTCGAGATAAGCGACGACGCGCGCGGCTTCCGGACCGGCCGGGTTCTTCAGCGCCTCGGCGATCAGCCGCAGCGGCAGCGTGTGGCCGTCGGCAGCGAGCTGCGTTTCGATCTCGTTGATGCGGGCGGCCGGAAGCTTCTGGATCGTATCCGCGAGGCGGGCGGCGAAGGCGAGATTGGTCTCGCCGTCCTGACGCGGCAGCGGCAGGGCTTCGGATGCGGCATTGATCGCATCCAGAAGCGCATCGAACATCCGTTCGCGCGCGGCGGCCAGAAGCAGGTTGAGTTTGCCGGCGATTGCCGAATTCAGATCGGAGCCTTCGACGGCCTGAACCGGGGCCGGGGCAACGATGGACCGGGCAAGACCGCTCGCGACGATCGCGACAGACTGGCCGTTGGAAGAGAGACTCGTATTTGACGCTGCACGAACCGGAGTCAACATGGCATGCTCCTACTTTCGCAAGTGACAATCGAAGCAGAGGACAGGAAGACCGTGCTCATCCGGCCCTTCGCATTCCCGCGCGGCTCCTCCCGCCCGCTTGGCGCGTCATCGCGCCGCCGAATGCTTAAAAATTGATGATGATTCTACCGATTGGCCGTTAATGAAAAACTAACGGCCGGGCGGGATGCGAAATCCTGCCCGGCCGTTCCGGCGTAAATATGCAATTTTGCTCAACTATGAGCGAAAATGTCAGCCTCTTCCCAGCCGAGAAGATCGAGCTTGGCGCGGGTCGGCAGGAATTCGAAGCATGCGGTGGCATGATCGAATCGGCCGTCGCGTAGCAGCCGCTCGGTCAGCTTGTCGCGCAGGGCATGGAGATAGAGCACGTCGGAGGCCGCATATTCGAGCTGCGCCTGCGACAGCGTGGCCGCCGCCCAATCCGACGACTGCTGCGCCTTGGAGATATCGACCTCGAGCATTTCCTTCAGATTATCCTTCAGGCCATGACGATCCGTATAGGTGCGGCAGAGGCGCGAGGCGATCTTGGTGCAGAAGACCGGGGTCGTGGTGACGCCGAAAGTGTGGAACAGCACGGCGATATCGAAGCGGCCATAGTGGAAGATCTTCTGGCGCGCCGGATCGGCGAGCATCATCGTCAGGTTCGGCGCTTCCTTCTGGCCGGAAGCGATGCGGATGACATCGGCCGTACCGTCGCCCGGCGAAAGCTGCACAACGCAGAGGCGGTCGCGGCGCGGCACGAGGCCCAGCGTCTCGGTATCGATCGCGATTGCGCCTTTATAGCGGGCGGCATCCGCCGCGGAGATGTCGCCTTCATGATAACGGATGGTGGCGGCCATGGCTGTCTCTTACCTCGCGTGTTTCTTCCGGCGCTATAGCGCAAAGGCGGCGGCGGCGATACCGGCATTCGCCTCCGGCCCCTAGAAGGTCGGCGGCGTATTGATCCAGAGCAGCACCGTCTCGCCATCATGCTGGTTGCGCCAGGAATGATAACGGCGGCTCTCGAAATAAAGCGAGTCCCCCGGCCCGAGATCGAAGAACTGGTCGGAATCGAGCACCAGCTCGAGGCGACCGGAGAGCACATGCATGAACTCCTCGCCCTCATGCCGGTAGGCGCCTTCGCTGGTGGCGCCGGGCGCCAGCACGAAGCGGTGGCAATCCATCATCCGTCGCCCCTCGGCGAGAAGCTGCACGGTGACGCCGGGCGTGGTCTCCGGCCAAGTCCGCCACTCGCCGGAGCGGACGACGGCGGTCGCATCATCGACTTCCTCGCCTGACAGGCGCGAGACCGTGGTGCCGTAATATTCGGCGAGGTCATGCAGTGTCTTGAAGCTGACGCCCTGCGAGGTGCGCTCCAGCGTCGAAAGCGTCGACGAGGTGATGCCCATATCGCCGGCGACCTGATCGAGCGTCTTGCCGGCGGCGTGCCGCAGGCTGCGCAGCCGGCGGCCGATATCCGACGCGCTGGCGCTTTCCCCGGTATCGGCGGACGGCTCTTCGTTTTCCAGCGCTTCGCGAATGGCTGCAGGGTTGAGACCACGCTCGACGCGGTACCAGGAGATCTTCTTCAGCCGCGCGACGTCATCGGCGCTATATTGCCGGTGGCCGGTCTCCGAACGATCTGGCACCAGCAAGCCCTGGCTCTCCCAGAGGCGGACCGTGGACGCAGAGATGCCTGCCAGCCGCGCTGCCTCGGCGACCTTGTAGCGCACCGGCCCGTTATTGTTCATTCGCCAATAAATCCCTGATTCCGTGGTGCTTTATGCATCCTGCCGCGACAGAATCTCTTGTCCCGAGCATCCATCAAAAGGCGTGATGTTTGAAGCAGAAAATGCCGCTTGATTTCTTGCAGGAAAAATGTAGGACTTTTCTACATATCTTGCAGAAATTATACAAGATAATTCACAAACCCTTTTGAGCGCAGGAGCGCATCGATGACCGCAACCACTCTTACGGACCGGAAGAATGCCGCAATTTCCCGCGGCGTCGGCATGACCACGCAAATCTACGCCGATCGCGCAGAGAATGCCGAGATCTGGGACAAGGAGGGCCGCCGCTACATCGATTTTGCCGCCGGCATCGCCGTTCTCAACACCGGCCACCGCCATCCGCGCGTCATTGCCGCCGTCAAGGATCAGCTCGATCACTTCACCCACACCTGCCACCAGGTCGTTCCCTACGAAACCTATGTGCATCTCGCCGAACGCCTGAACGAGATCGCGCCGGGCAATTTCGCCAAGAAGACGATCTTCGTGACGACGGGTGCGGAAGCTGTCGAAAATGCCGTGAAGATCGCCCGCGCTGCGACCGGCCGCTCGGCCGTCATCGCCTTTGGCGGCGGCTTCCATGGCCGCACCTTCATGGGCATGGCACTGACCGGCAAGGTCGTGCCTTACAAGGTCGGCTTCGGCGCCATGCCGGGCGACGTCTTCCACGTTCCCTTCCCGGTCGAGCTGCATGGCGTCACCGCCGAGCAGTCGCTCGCAGCGCTGAAGAAGCTGTTTGCCGCCGATGTCGATCCGCAGCGGGTTGCGGCGATCATCATCGAGCCGGTTCAGGGCGAAGGTGGCTTCTATCCGGCACCCGCTGCCTTCATGAAGGCGCTGCGAGAACTCTGCGACCAGCACGGGATCCTGCTGATTGCCGACGAAGTGCAGACCGGCTTTGCCCGCACCGGCAAGATGTTTGCGATGGATCACCATGAGGTCGCTCCCGACCTGACGACCATGGCGAAGAGCCTTGCCGGCGGCTTCCCGCTTGCCGCCGTCACCGGCCGCGCCGAGATCATGGATGCGCCCGGCCCCGGCGGCCTCGGCGGCACCTATGGCGGCAATCCGCTCGGCATCGCTGCGGCACATGCCGTTCTCGATGTCATCAAGGACGAGGACCTCTGCAACCGCGCCAACCAGCTCGGCGGCCGCCTGAAGCAGCGCCTGGAATCGCTGCGCGACAGGGCGCCCGAGATCGTCGATATCCGCGGCCCGGGCTTCATGAACGCCGTCGAGTTCAACGACAAGACAACCAAGCTGCCGAGCGCCGAATTCGCCAACAAGGTGCGCCTGATCGCGCTGGCGAAAGGTCTCATCCTTTTGACCTGCGGCGTGCACGGAAACGTCATTCGCTTCCTTGCCCCGATCACCATTCAGGACAATATCTTCGGCGAAGCGCTCGATATCCTCGAAGCCTCCATTCTTGAAGCACGCGCGGGCAAGTAACCGTCCCTTCGGAGTAAATGACATGGCATTCACGACTGCACTGACGAAACACGTCCCCTTTTCCTCGCAGTTCCTGCGCGACACCGGCTATATCAACGGTGAATGGACGAAGGGCGATGCGACCAAGACCTTCGACGTGCTGAACCCGGCGACCGGCGAAGTGCTGGCCTCGCTGCCGGATATGGGCGCTGCCGACACCCGCAAGGCGATCGACGCGGCCTATGCAGCCCAGCCCGCCTGGGCGGCAAAGCCTGCCAAGGACCGCAGCGCCATCCTGCGCAAGTGGTTCGACCTGATGGTCGCCAATGCCGACGAGCTGGCCGCCATCCTGACGGCCGAAATGGGCAAGCCGTTCGCGGAGGCACGCGGCGAAATCCTCTACGCCGCCGCCTATATCGAATGGTATGCGGAAGAAGCCAAGCGCATCTACGGCGAGACCATTCCGGCACCGTCAAATGACAAACGCATGCTGGTGATCAGGCAGCCGGTCGGCGTCGTCGGGACGATCACCCCCTGGAATTTCCCGGCGGCAATGATCACCCGCAAGATCGCTCCGGCGCTCGCGGTCGGCTGCACCGTCGTTTCCAAGCCCGCCGAGCAGACGCCGCTTTCGGCGATCGCGCTTGCGGTTCTCGCCGAGCAGGCCGGTGTTCCCGCCGGCGTCTTCAACGTCATCGTCGGCGAAGATGGCCCGGCGATCGGCAAGGAACTCTGCGGCAACGACAAGGTGCGCAAGATCAGCTTCACCGGCTCGACGGAAGTCGGCCGCATCCTGATGCGCCAGTGCTCCGACCAGATCAAGAAGGTGAGCCTCGAACTCGGCGGCAACGCGCCGTTCATCGTTTTCGACGATGCCGATCTCGATGCGGCCGTCGAAGGGGCGATCGCCTCCAAGTACCGCAATGCCGGCCAGACCTGCGTCTGCGCCAACCGTCTCTACGTCCAGTCGGGCGTCTATGACGCCTTTGCCGCCAAGCTGGCTGCCAAGGTGGAAGCCATGTCGGTCGGCGACGGTTTCACCGCAGGTGTGACGATCGGTCCGCTGATCGACGAACAGGGTCTCGCCAAGGTCGAAGACCATGTCAGCGACGCGCTCTCGAAGGGCGCCAAGGTTCTGACCGGCGGAAAGCGCATCGAAGGTGCCGGCACCTTCTTCACGCCGACGGTTCTGACGGGCGTCGCCAAGGGCATGAAGGTGGCCAAGGAAGAGACCTTCGGCCCGGTTGCCCCCCTCTTCCGCTTCGACACGGTCGAGGAAGTGATCCAGCAGGCCAACGACACCGAATTCGGCCTCGCCGCCTATTTCTTCGCCGGCGATCTGAAGAAGGTCTGGAAGGTGGCCGAAGCGCTCGAATATGGCATGGTCGGCATCAATACCGGCCTGATGTCGACTGAGACCGCCCCCTTCGGCGGCATCAAGCAGTCCGGCCTCGGCCGCGAAGGCTCGCGCCACGGCGCCGACGATTATCTTGAGATGAAATATCTCTGCATCGGCAATCTCTAACATCGAAAGGGCGCCTCCGGGCGCCCTTTTTCATTTCCGCTCAGTAATGCGGCGGCCTGGTAACCGCCGGCGCTTCCAGCGATTGCTCTTCGAGCGACAGGAAGCGCTCCGTCAGCCGATCGAGCTTGGCCCGCGTCTGCTCCACGACCTTCCACTGCTCGGCAAGCTGGTCGGAAAGCTCGTCGATCGTCTTTGCCTGATGCGCCACCATTTCTTCGAGCGCTGTGATGCGGCTGATATCCTCGGCCATGGCTTTCTCCTGCCGTTTGCTGCCCTTCCAAAACGCAAAGCGACGGCTGCGTCAATGGGCCTCTTATAGCGTATTCTAAAGTGAACCGTTTGGTTACCGATAGGCCTTGCCGTGTCCCTTGAGGTGGAGTAGGCCCTACGCCAACAGGGAGGAAATCTGATGGACGTAGGAAACGGCTTTCTTCATCCGGACCGGCTTTTTCCAGCCGATCCCGCAACGCGGACGATCGCGCGCGATCTCTATGAGACGGTCCGCGCGCTGCCGATCGTCAGCCCGCACGGGCATACCGAGCCATCCTGGTTCGCCGAGGACAAGCCCTTCGAGGATGCCGCCTCGCTGCTCGTCATTCCCGACCATTATCTCTTCCGCATGCTGCACAGCACCGGCACGAAGCTCGACGAGCTCGGCGTTCCCCGGCTCGACGGCAAGCCGGTCTCCAAGGGCCGCGACATCTGGCGCGCCTTCGCCGCGAAGTACCACCTCTTCCGCGGCACACCTTCCAGCCTCTGGGTCGACCACGCAATGTCGGCCGTGCTCGGCTGTACCGAGCCGCTGACGCCTCAAAATGCGGACACGCTATACGACCATATCAACGAGCAGCTCGCCAAGCCCGAGTTCCGCCCACGCGCCCTGCACCAGCACTTCGGCATCGAGACGATCGCCACGACGGAAGGCGCGCTCGACCCGCTCGTGCATCACCAGAAAATGCAGAAGGACGGCTGGATCGGTAAGGTCCGCACGACATACCGCCCTGACAGCGTGACCGATCCGGATGCTGTCGGCTTCCGCGACAATCTCGTCAAGCTCGGCGAGATCACCGGTTGCGACGTCACCAAATGGGACGGGATGATCGACGCGCATCGCAAGCGCCGCGCCTATTTCCGCCAGTTCGGCGCCACCGCGACCGACCACGGCGTACCGACCGCCTTCACCGCCGATCTCTCCGCCAGCGAGCGCCAGGCGCTGCTCGACAAGGCGCTCAAGGGACCGCTCTCTGCCGCCGATGCCGAGCTGTTCCGCGGCCAGATGATGACCGAGATGGCGGGGCTTTCGGCCGAAGACGGCATGGTGATGCAGATCCACGCCGGATCGCGCCGCAACACCGATTCCGGTCTTTTCGCCACGCGCGGTCCGAACATGGGCGCCGATATCCCGACCCGCACCGACTGGGTCGGTGGCCTCAGCGCGCTGCTTTCGAAATACGGCCATGCGCCGGGCCTTCGCGTCCTGCTCTTCACGCTCGACGAGACGACCTATGCCCGCGAGCTGGCGCCGATGGCCGGCCATTGGGAATGCCTGATGATCGGCCCGCCCTGGTGGTTCCACGACAGCCCGAACGGCATCCGCCGCTATCTCGACCAGGTCGTCGAGACCGCCGGCTTTGCCAATCTCGCCGGCTTCAACGACGATACGCGCGCCCTGCTCTCGATCCCCGCCCGCCACGACGTCTGGCGCCGCGAGGCCTGCGGCTTCCTGGCACAGCTGACGGCCGAGCACCGGATCGGCAAGAAGGACGCCGAGATCGTCGTGCGCGAGCTCTCCTATGACAACGCGAAGAAGGCCTACAAGCTGTGAGCGATCGACTGAAGGACCTGAACGGCCTGGCGCCGACGGCAAAGCTTCCCGGCTATGACCGCAGCAAGCTGAAGGCCGGCATTCTGCATCTCGGCCCGGGCGCATTCTTCCGCGCCCATTTCGCGCCCTTCACCGATGCAGCACTCGCCGCCACCGGCGGCGACTGGGGTATCGAGGTCGCGAGCCTGCGCACCCCTGACGTTGCCGACAATCTTAACGCCCAGAACGGCCTCTACACGGTGCTGATCCGCGACACGTCGGGCACGACGGCCGAGGTCATCGGCCCGATCCTGAAGGCGCATGTGGCGCCGCGCGATCCGGTGCTGCTGCTGTCGCGGCTCGAAGATCCGGCGATCCGCATCGTCAGCCTGACGGTAACCGAGAAGGCCTATGGCCTCGATGTGCGCACCGGCGGCCTCGACCTGACGCATCCGGATGTGGCCGCCGATCTTGCCAACCGCCACGCACCGCGCGGCGTCGTCGGTTATCTGGTCGAAGGTCTTGCGCGGCGCCGGGCAAAGGGTGTTGCGCCCTTCACGCCGCTCAGCTGCGACAACCTTCCGAGCAACGGCGCGGTGCTGAAGCGTCTCGTTCTCGATTTCGCGGGCCGTATCGATCCGGAGCTTCGCGCCTGGATCGAGACCAACGTGCCGTTCCCGTCGACCATGGTCGACCGCATCACACCGGCCAGCACCGACGCGACCTACGCCGATGCCGAGCGCCTGACCGGACGGCAGGACCTTGCCGCGATCGAGACCGAACCCTTTACGCAATGGGTGATCGAAGATCATTTCGCCAATGGCCGCCCGGACTGGGACAAGGCCGGTGTGCTGATGGTCGATGAAGTCTCGGCTTACGAAAAGATGAAGCTGCGCATGCTGAACGGCGCGCATTCGCTGCTCGCCTACCTCGGCTACATAGGCGGCTATGAATACATCCGCGACGTCATGGACGACGAGGGGTTGGCGGCTCTGGCACGGCGGCAGATGAATGCTGCGGCCAAGACGCTCGATCCGGTTCCCGGCATCAATCTCGAGCACTATGCGGACGAGTTGATAGCCCGCTTTGCAAACAAGGCGATCGCTCACCGCACTTACCAGATCGCCATGGACGGCACGCAGAAACTGCCGCAGCGCCTGCTCGAACCGGCAACGGAAGCACTCGCCCGCGGCAGCCAGGCCGAGACCTATGCCATCGCCGTCGCCGCCTGGATGCGCTATGCCATCGGCGTTGATCGAAACGGCAAAGCCTACGAACTGCGCGACCCCCGCGCGGAAGAGATTGCCACGCTGCTCGCCGATGTGCCGCGCAATGGCGGCGCGGTTTCAGCGGCGCTGTTCACGCTGCCGGGACTGTTCCCGAAGGCGCTGACTGACAATGTGGTCTGGACTGAAGATGTGGCAAACAAGCTGGATATTCTGATCCAGGATAACAAGTTGCCGTTATTCTGAGCCCCGCCAGCGGGTCGGCAGTCGCAAAACTGCCCCACCCGCCGCCCTTAGGGCTGCGCCCACGGGATGTCACAGGGATCCAGCCGGCCCAAGTCTTTGGGCCGGGAAGACCCTTCCTCTAGCTGACAGATTCATTCACCGCGCAGACGCGCGGTGGCTGGATTCCTGTGACAAGCACAGGAATAAGGGAGAATCGGGGGCGCTCGGCTACGCCTTCACCCGCTTCATCTCGGGATCATAGAGCGGCTTCAGCGACACCGAGCACGGCACCCGCTCCCGCGCGACATCGAGTTCATACCTACCCGACAGCACAAAACCCTCCGTCACGCCCACCGGGTTCCGGACATAGCCAAAGCCGATCGCCTTGCCGATCGTGTAGCCGAAGCCGCCGCTGGAGAGCCAGCCGACGCGTTGCCCGTCGCGGTAGATGGTTTCACGGCCGAGCAGGACGACATCGGGATCATCGGGCACGAAGCAGGCGAGCATCTTCCTGACGCCGCCGGAGAGCTGCCGCTCGACAGCTTCGCGTCCGCGGAAGGGGATGTTCTTTTTCGTCTTCACCGCCCAGGCGAGGCCTGCCTCAATTGGCGTATGATCCGGGCCGATATCCGATCCCCAGGCGCGGTAGCCCTTTTCTAAACGGCAGCTTTCGATGGCGCGGTAGCCGGCGTTGATGAGGCCGAGGCCGGCACCGGCCGCCATCAGCGTATCGTACACGGTGGTGGCGTATTCTACAGGCACATGCAGTTCGTAGCCAAGCTCGCCGACATAGGTGATGCGCAGTGCCCTGACGGGGCAGCCTGCGATCCCGACGGTCTTGATGCGGCCGAAGGGGAAGGCGGCGCTCGAGACATCCGAGGACGTGACTTTCTCCAGCACGGTGCGGGCATTCGGCCCCATCAGCGACAGAACTGAATAGGCGGAGGTGACATCGACCAGCTCGGCCTGCATACCCTCCGGAATATTGCGGGCTATCCAGTCGAAATCATGGGTCGCGAAGCCGGTGCCGGTGACGATGTAATATTCGTTCTCGGCGATGCGGGCGACGGTGAGGTCGCATTCGATGCCGCCCTTGTCGTTCAGCATCTGGGTGTAGACAAGCGATCCCACCGGCTTTGCCACGTCGTTCGACGCGATCCAGCTTAATGCAGCTTCGGCATCGCGGCCCTTGAGCACGAATTTGGCGAAGGAGGTCTGGTCGAAGATGACGGCGGCCTCGCGCACCGCCTTGTGCTCGCGGCCAACGGCATCGAACCAATTCTGCCTATTATAGCTGTAGAGATCCTTCGGTTCTTCGTTGGCGAAGAGATCGGCGAACCAGTTCGGCCGCTCCCAGCCGAGCTTTTCGCCGAAGCAGGCGCCCTGCGCCTTCAGGCGATCGTAGAGCGGCGACTTGCGGCAGGGGCGGCCGCTCGAATGCTCCTCGAAGGGGAAGGCCAGCGTATAGTGCTTGCCGTAAGCCTCAAGCGTGCGGGTACGGACCCAATCGGTGTCGAAATGCGGGCGGCCGAAGCGGCGGATATCGACCGGCCAGAGATCGTAGGGCGGCTCGCCCTTCGCCACCCATTCGGCGAGCGCCATCCCGGCACCGCCGCCGGAGGCAATGCCAAAGGCGTTGAAACCGGCGCCGACGAAGAAATTCTTCAGCTCCGGGGCTTCGCCGAGGATGAAATTGCCATCCGGCGTGAAGCTTTCCGGACCGTTCAGTAGCTGCTTGACGCCGGCTGTTTCGAGGCCCGGAACACGGGCCAGCGCCTGTTCCATGATTTGCTCGAAGTGATCGTAATTGCTGTCGAGGAGCGTGTAGTGGAAGCCTTCAGGGATGCCGCCCGTAGCCCAGGGGATCGGGTTCGGCTCGTAGCCGCCCATGACGAGGCCGCCGACCTCTTCCTTGTAATAGGTCAGGCGATCGGGATCGCGCAGTGTCGGCAGGTTCGAGGGAACGCCGAAGGATTCGGTGATCAGGTATTGGTGCTCGACCGAAACCAGCGGCACGTTGACGCCGAAGCGGGCGGCGAAGGCACGGGTCCACTGACCGGCACAGACGACGACGCGTTCGCACTCTATGCGGCCATTGGCGGTGATGACGGCGCGGATGCGGCCCTTGTCGATTTCGAGATCGATGACTTCGGTGTCTTCGAAAATAGAGACCCCAGCCATGCGGGCGCCGCGCGCGAGCGCCTGAGTGATATCCGAAGGGTTCGCCTGACCGTCGGTCGGCAGATAGGCCGCGCCGACGAGGTCATCGATGTTCATCAGCGGCCAGAGATCGAAGGCCTCTTGCGGCGTCAGCAGATGCATTTCGAGGCCGAAGGACTGGGCCGTGGTCGCCTGACGCTTTACCTCCGTCCAGCGTTCCTCATTGCAGGCGAGCCGCAGGCCGCCATTCATCTTCCAGCCGGTCCCGAGCCCGGTCTCGGCCTCCAGCTTCTTGTAGAGATCGACTGAATAGCCGAGCAGCTGGGTAATGTTGGCGCTGGTGCGCAGCTGGCCGACGAGGCCGGCGGCATGGAAGGTCGTGCCTGATGTCAGCTTCTTGCGCTCCAGCAGCACGGTATCCGTCCAGCCGAGCTTGCCGAGATGATAGGCCGTCGAGCAGCCGATGATGCCGCCGCCGATGACCACGGCTTTTGCCGTCTTCGGTAATTCCTTCGTCATTCTACTGATCCTGTTCAAATGCCTTATAGGCACGCTCGAAGCGCGCGAGATTTTCGGCGGTATAGGCGGCGTAGTCGAAATCGATGGTCGAATGGGTCTCGGAGACCATGCTCCAGAGCGTTTCACGCAGCAGCGAGGCGCATTTCATTGCGCGATAGCGGCGCCACAGATCAGGCGTCAGCGGCTTCTCGAAATAGTTCTCCAGCATCATGCACTCGGCTGCGTCCAAAAGCTCGTTGTTGGAAGCAAGGCCACCGAGATCGAAGAGCGGTGTGTTGAAGCCGGCATAGTCCCAGTCGATCAGCCAAAGCCGCTTGCCGTCATCAAGAAAATTGGCGGCCAGGAGATCGTTGTGACCGAAGCCGATCTCGAACGGACCAGCAGCGGCCTCAAGGCTGTCCGCCCTTTCGAGAAAGCCTAGCAGCAACGGTGAATAGTTGCTGCCCGCAGCCGCAAGGTTGGCCGCATAGTCGCGGATAACGTGAAATACCCAGAAGATCATTGCCTGGCCGCGGAAGTGGCGGGCGATGTCGCGATGGCAGGCGCGGATCAGCGGCAGCGTCCGCTGCAGGGTTTGCTCATCCTGCAGGTCGGCAGCGGTCAGCGCGCGGGCTTCGATAAAATCGAGGACGAGAATACCGGGCGCATGATGGATGACGGCTGGCGACAGGCCTGCGGCATGGGCGGCGATGCTGGCGGCGAGCTCGTTCGGCCGGCTGATGTGATGGATCGGAATATCGTCGCCAAGCCTGACGACCCGGCGCGTGCTGCGATCACGGACGAGATAGTTGCGATTGGTGATGCCGCCGGTGATAGGTTCGATCTCGACCGGCCCGTGCCAGATGCCGAGCGCATGAATCCTATCTTCAGGCGTCACGCTCATCCCCCTCGCGGCCCATTTTCAAAATGATGGGCCAGAGGAGGATTGGCTGTCAAGCTGAGCAGCCGCTCAGATGGTCGCGCCCGAGGCATCGAAGACGTGACAGCGGGCGGGATCGAAGGACGTCTTGACGTTGGTGCCACGTTCGACCTTCTGCTGGCCATCGAGCGCGATCGTCAGCTGCTGTCCGTCGGGCGTCGTGCTGTAGAGCATGGTCGCGCCGCCGAGATTCTCGACGAGATCGACATTGACGGTCGCGAGCACGGCGCCGCCCGCGGCGACGGTCAGGTGCTCCGGGCGGATGCCGAAGGTGACGTCCGATCCCGCGGCGCCCTTCAGGCGGCGCGGCAGGCGGATCGAGGTGCCGCAGACGTTGATGACGGTATCGCCGTCATTCACCTGCTCGATCTTCGCCTTCAGGAAATTCATCTTCGGGCTGCCGATGAAGCCGGCAACGAAGCGGTTGGCCGGGTTATTGTAGAGATCGAGCGGAGCGCCGACCTGCTCGATGCGGCCGGAGTTCAGCACAACGATCTTGTCGGCCATGGTCATGGCCTCCACCTGATCGTGGGTAACATAGATCATCGTGTTGCCGAGATTGCCGTGAAGGCGCGAAATCTCGACGCGCATCTGCACGCGCAGTTCGGCATCGAGGTTCGACAGCGGCTCGTCGAAGAGGAAGATGCGCGGCTCGCGGACGATGGCACGGCCGATCGCGACGCGCTGGCGCTGGCCGCCGGACAATGCCTTCGGCTTGCGCTCGAGCAGCTTTTCGATCTGCAGGATTTCGGCGGCGCGGCGCACCTTCGGCTCGATCTCCGCTTTCTTGTAGCCGGCTGTCTCCAGCCCGAAAGCCAGATTCTTGTAGACCGACATATGCGGATACAGCGCGTAGGACTGGAAGACCATGGCGATACCGCGCTTGGCGGGCGCCACCTCGTTCATCCGCTCATTGTCGAGCAGCAGCGTGCCGCCCGAGATCTCCTCGAGACCAGCGATCATCCGCAGCAACGTGGACTTGCCGCAGCCCGACGGGCCGACGAACACGACGAATTCGCCGGGATCGATCGTCAGGTCGATGCCGTGAATGACATCAAGCGACCCGTAGCGCTTCTCGACCTTCTGAAGAACGACACTCGTTGCCATCTCCCAAATCCTCTCTGATCCCGTTATCGCGTTTTTGCACGCCAGTCGGCGTATTTGGGGCTCTCCGGCCCGATCGGCAGCGCAACGTCAGCCCCGCTGTCCGAGGATTGATAGATCGCCGTCACCAGCTCCAGCGCACGGCGCGCGTCTGCAGAAGTGACCGGCAGCGGCCCTTTGCTACCGAGATAATCATGGAAGCGGACCATCTGCGTGTTGAAGCGCGGGGCGACCGGCTGCCAGTCCGCGAGGACGGCAGCGATCCTTGCCTGCACTTCGTCGTTTGCGGCCAGGATCTGCCATGGTCCCTTGCCGGGCGAATAGGCTTCGTGGTTGCTCTCGAAAGTAACGTTTTCGAAATGCAGCCGCAGACGGCTGATTTCCTGCTGCGAACCGAGCGTGCAGGAAAGTGAAACGAAGGCGCCGTTCTGCATCTCAAGGCTGACCGACGCGCAATCCTCCACCTCGATATCGTTGACGCGCGTTGCTACGCGGCCGAAGACGCGGGCTGCGGGGCCGGCGAGATGAAAGAGCATGTCGTGGAGATGCAGGGCGTGGGTGACGAGCACGCCGCCGAGTTCCGTCGCCCATTTGCCGCGCCAGGGCACGGCATAATATTCCGGCTTGCGCAGCCAGAAGGTCTCGACCGAGCCCATGTAGAACTTGCCCGCGATCCCGGCATCGATGATGCGCTTTGCCTGCTCGATGCCGTCGCCGTAGCGATACTGGAAGATCGGCATCAGCGTGCCCTTGGCGGTCTTCTCGGCGCGCATGATCTCGTCGACGCCAGCGAGCGATCCCGTCAGCGGCTTTTCGCAGACGACGTGCTTTCCGGCGGCGAGTGCCGCGATCACCTGCTCCTTGTGAATGCCCGGCGGCGTGCAGATATCGATGATATCGATGCTGTCATCGGCCAGGAGCTCGTCGAAGGAGGTGGTGCGGCGCTCGATGCCGAACTCGTCGCCGACGGTCTTCAGCCGTTCTTCATTGAGGTCGCAGATCGCTGCGACCTTGAAGCGATCGGGATGCGGCAGATAGCCTTCGACGATGTGCGAACGCCCGATACCGCAGCCGACGATGGCAACAGTCTTGATGGTCATGTCATTCTTTCCCATTGGCATCAGCGCTTCATGCCGGTCGTCGCAATGCCCTCGATCAGCAGGCGCTGGAAGAACAGGAAGAAGAAGAACACGGGCACGAGCGTCAGTGTCGACATGGCGAACAGTCCGCCCCAATCCGATGCGCTGGTCGAGTCGACGAAAGTGCGCAGACCGAGCTGGATCGTGTAGGTGTTCATGTCGTTCAGGTAGATCAGCGGACCGAAGAAATCGTCCCAGGTCCAGATGAAGGAGAAGATCGCAGCCGTCGCCAGAACCGGCAGCGACAGCGGCAGCATGATCTTCCAGTAGATGCGCCAGGCGCTGCAGCCGTCCATCATCGCCGCCTCATCCAATTCGCGCGGGATGCCGCGGAAGAACTGCACCATGAGGAAGATGAAGAAGGCGTCGCTTGCCAGGAATTTCGGTACGACCAGCGGCAGGATGGTGTTGACCCAGCCGAGGTTGAGGAACAGCACATATTGCGGGATCAGCGTTACGTGATACGGGATCATCAGCGTGCCGAGCATGATCGCGAACCAGAAGTTCCGGCCGGCGAAGCGCAGGCGGGCAAAGGCAAAGGCCGCCAGCGAGCAGGCGATGACATTGCCGGTGACCGTCAGCAGCGAGATGACGAGCGAATTCCAGAAAAAGCGGCCGAAGGTGATATCGAGGCCGGTCCAGCCGCGGACGTAGGAGCTGAAATCGATCGACGACGGGATGATCGAGGTCGACGAGAAGATTTCGTTTTCCGGGCGCACCGAGGCCGAGACCATCCAGAGCAGCGGATAGAGCATCAAAAGCGATGCGCCGATCAGCAGGATATGGACGACGATCGAACCCGGCAGGCTGCGCTTGTTGACGTCGGATGGCGGCCTGGCCGCGGTGACTGCGGTGGTCATCTCAGTCATCGTAGTGAACCCAATAGCGCGAGGACAGGAACGAGAAGGCGGTGAAAATCGCGATGATGACCACCAGGATCCAGGCGAGCGCCGAGGCATAACCCATGCGGAAATTGCCGAAGGCTTCCTGGTAGAGATAGAGCGTGTAGAACAGCGTCGAGTTGATCGGGCCGCCGGTGCCGCCGGAGATGATGAAGGCCGGCGTGAAGGCCTTGAAGGCTTCGATCGTCTGCACCACCGCATTGAAGAAAATCACCGGCGTCAGAAGCGGCAGGGTAATCTTGTAGAACTGGCGGAATTTCGAGGCGCCGTCGAGGCTTGCGGCCTCATACATATCCTGCGGGATCTGGCGCAGACCGGCGAGGAAGATGATCATCGGCGAGCCGAACTGCCAGACGGACAGCGCTACCAGCGTATAGATCGAATAGCTCGGATGCGAGATCCAGCTCGGGCCCTGAATACCGATCTGTGCCAGCGCCGCATTGACGAGGCCGTCACCGGCAAAGAGCTGGCGCCAGAGAACGGCGATCGCCACGCTGCCACCGAGAAGCGACGGCAGGTAGAAGATGGCGCGATAGACCGGCAGACCGCGGATACCGCGGTTCAGCGCCATCGCGACCATGAGCGCGAAGGTGAGCTTGAACGGTACCGAGAGCACCACATAGGTGAGCGTCACCGACATCGCGGCTGCGAATTTCGGATCGGCAGTGGCGATGCGCACGTAGTTGGCAGTGCCTACCCAGCCTGGCGCCCTCAACATGTCAAAGTCGGTAAAGGACAGGTAGAGCGAGATCAGGGCCGGCCCGAGCGTCAGCCCGAAGAAGCCCAGAAGCCAGGGCAGAAGGAAGAGATACCCTGGAGCATTGGCATTCCACAGCCGCCTGAAACGGCTGTCTGCCACTGCTCCCTGGTAACGTTCCACCGTCACGGCTCCGTCGGCCGTCGTGCGCATCGCATTGTTCATATGGCTCAACCCCGCGCGAGAACGCGCGTAATTTCATCCACAAGCTGCTTGCCGGCATCGGCAGGAGTTATCTGACCGAAGGCGACCTGCTCGGCGAGCTGACGCAGAACCGTCTGTCCCTCGCCTGCGCCTGTCGGCGGCGGCGGCGGCAGTGGCCCGGCGAGATCACCGAGATTGGCCACGTAGTTCAACGGGATCTTGCCGACATCATCAAGCGTGCCGGCGACGACATCACGCATCGACTTCGATTCCGGAATGCCGCGCTCGACATCGAGCACCTTGGCAGCATCGGGATTCATGACGAAGAAGTTGACGTAATCGACGGCCTGATCGAGCACCTTCGACTGCGCTGACACCGAGAAGAACATCGACGGCTTGCGGTAGTGGCCGCCCTTCGAGTCCGCCTTAATGCGCGGGTAGTTGCTGAGCGTCAGCTTATCCTTGACGACGGCCTGGAAGCCGACGAACTGGTTGCTGTGCGCATAATCGATCGCGGCCTTGCCCATCGTGAGCGGAGCCGTATCGATGGTGTCCTTGTAGAGTGCCTGAACGTCAGGCGGCACACAGGCACCGGCTTCGCGGAACTTCGCCCACATGTCGAACCATTCGGAAGCGTCGTCGACACCGAAAGCGATCTTCGAATCCGCCGTGTACAGCGCTTTGCCGCGCTGGCGCACGTAGTTTTCGAAGAGCGGCTCGGCGCCGCTGCCGTCGGCAAAGCCGAAGAAGCCCTTGCGCTTGCCAGACTTGGTGATCTCGGCGCCCATCTTGCCGAGTTCTTCCCAGGTCGTCTTGTTGTTCGGCGGCTCGATGCCTGCTTCCTGCAGGGCGACGGTATTGATGACCGTGGCCGCAGAATTGGCGCCGAGACTGATGCCGTAGAGATGGCCGTCGACCTTGCCGCCTTCGATCTGAGCCGGATCGAAATCACCGAGCTGCAGCTTCGAGGGCATGTAGGATTCCAGCGGCGCAAGAGCGCCGCGCCGGGCATATTCGACGATATAGCGGTAATCCATCTGGATCACGTCGGGGGCGTTCTTGCCGGCGACCTGGGTCGCGAGCTTCTGCCAGTAGTCGCCCCAGCCCAGGAATTCACCGGTGATCGAAACACCGGAATTCTTGGCCTTGTAGAGATCCGACACCTTGTTGGTGCGGTCTGCGCGGGGCTGCGAGCCCCACCAGATAAGGCGGAGACGGGCATCCTGCGCAAATGCAGGCATACCCATACCCGAAAGCGCGAGAAGCGAGGCCCCTCCCGCAATGAAACCACGTCTATTAATGCTGAATGTCATCTGTTTTTCCTCCTCCCTTGGGGAGCGCCTCCACACGCTCCTTGCTGGTTTCTCTTGCAACAAATAACTAATTGGTTACAAGCTATGGACAAGCATCGAGCCTGTCAAGCGGTCATAATTCAGCGAGGTTTCCTCCTCGAATTTCGCTTGTACAACCTCGCACCGAAGCCTTATGAGCGCAACATTAGCGTCTGGGGAGATAAGCCGATGAACGATACCGGCCAGACTGGTGAAAAGAAAAAGTCGAAGCGCGCCGCCGGCGAACGCGTGCTGCAACGCGACCCGGAAAGAACCAAGGCTGCGATCCTCGAGGCGGCAACGCAGGAATTTGCCGAAAACGGCATGGGCGGCGCCCGCGTGGATGCCATCGCCGAGCGTGCCGGCACCAACAAGCGGATGCTCTACCATTATTTCGGCGACAAGGAGCAGCTCTATCTGCGCGTCCTGGAAGAGGCCTATGTCGGCATCCGCACCGCCGAACGCCAGCTGCATATCGGCGACCGCAATCCGGAAGAGGGCATTACCGAGCTCGCGCTCTTCACCTGGCGATATTTTCTCAAGCACCCGGAATTCCTGAGCCTGCTCGGAACCGAGAATCTGCATCGCGCCCGCTGGCTGCGGCAATCGGTGCGGCTGAAGGAACTGCATTCGCATCTGATCGGCGAACTCGCCCAGGTGCTCGAGCGCGGCAAGAAGGAAGGCGTCTTCATCGAAAGCGCCGATCCGCTGCATGTCTATCTGACCATCGCATCGCTCGGATATTTCTATCTTTCAAACCAGTACACGCTCTCGACAATCTTCGGCCGCCCGCTGATCGAGCCCGAAAATCTCGACACCTGGGAGCGCCATATCGTCCATGTGACGCTCGCCTCCATCAAGCACTGAAAAGTCGAATCCGGATTTGCCTATTGACAGGTCGGGTTTTCATCTGCCATCAAGTAACTGTTTAGTTACTGGCTTGGGAGGGCCGGGCCAAGCCCGCTCCCCGCTGGAAACCGATTGGCAGGGAGGAAAAAATGGCGCGTCTCGGGATCATTTTGCACGGCGTTACCGGCCGCATGGGATACAATCAGCACCTGGTGCGATCGATCCTGGCGATCCGCGATCAGGGCGGTCTTCTGCTGAAATCCGGCGAGAGACTGGAGATCGATCCCATCATCGTCGGCCGCAACCGCGACAAGATGGAAGAACTTGCCCGCAAGCATAACATCAAGCGCTGGTCGACCGATCTCGACGCAGCGCTTGCCAATCCCGACGATCACATTTTCTTCGATGCCGGCACGACGCTGATGCGCGCCGAGCTGCTGTCGCGAGCGCTCGATGCCGGCAAGCATGTCTATTGCGAAAAGCCGATCTCCGATGATCTGCAGGTGGCACTCGAGCTGGCGCGCAAGGCCCGCAAGTCTGGCCTGAAGCATGGCGTGGTGCAGGACAAGCTGTTCCTGCCCGGCCTGCGCAAGCTGGCGCTGCTGCGCGATTCCGGCTTCTTCGGCAAGATCCTCTCGGTTCGCGGCGAGTTCGGCTACTGGGTCTTCGAGGGCGACTGGGGCGTTCCGGCGCAGCGTCCGTCCTGGAACTACCGCAAGGGCGACGGCGGCGGCATCATCCTCGATATGCTCTGCCATTGGCGCTATGTGCTCGACAACCTTTTTGGCGAGGTCAAGGCCGTCTCCTGCCTCGGCGCCACTCATATCGGCAGCCGCGTCGACGAGCAGGGCAAGACCTACAATTGCGATACCGACGATGCCGCCTATGCGACCTTCGAGCTCGATGGCGGCGTGATTGCGCAGATCAATTCCTCTTGGGCCGTGCGCGTGCGCCGCGACGATCTCGTGACGTTCCAGGTCGACGGCACCCATGGATCGGCCGTTGCCGGCCTGACGAAATGCTGGACGCAGCACCGCGTCAACACGCCGAAGCCGGTGTGGAACCCGGACCAGCCGCAGACGATCGATTTCTACAAGACCTGGGACGAAGTGCCGGATACGCAGCTCTTCGACAACGGCTTCAAGGCGCAGTGGGAAATGTTCCTGCGCCACGTCGCCGAGGATGCACCGTGGCCTTACGGCATGGAAGCCGGTGCCAAGGGCGTACAGCTCGCAGAGCTCGGCCTGAAATCCTGGGCCGAACGCCGCTGGCTCGACGTTCCCGCGCTGGAGTTCTGATCATGGCAGGTACGATCAACCTTCCGCTCGACGGCAAGATCGCCGCCTACCAGCTGACCGGCACGCCGATCGAAGTGAAGAAGCGCAAGGCCAAGGATTTTCCGCGCGTGGTCTATGCGGCGGCACATGTGGTTGCCGATCCGCTGGCTGACAACGATCCCTGGCTGACACCGGCGATCGACTGGGAGCGGACGCTCGCCTTCCGCCACCGCCTCTGGGATCTCGGTCTCGGCGTCGCCGAAGCGATGGATACCGCGCAGCGCGGCATGGGGCTCGGCTGGCCCGAGGCGCGTGATCTGATCCGCCGTGCGCTGCGCGAGGCGCGCGGGCGCGACGATGCGCTGATCGCCTGCGGCGCCGGTACGGATCACCTGACACCCGGACCCGATGTGACGATCGATACCATCATCAGGGCATATGAAGAGCAGATCGAAACCGTCGAAGCGGAGGGCGGCCGGATCATCCTGATGGCGAGCCGGGCGCTGGCGGCTGCGGCCAAGGGGCCGGACGACTATATCCGCGTCTACGACCGGATCCTTCGCCAGGTAAAGGAACCGGTGATCATCCACTGGCTCGGCGAGATGTTCGATCCGGCGCTCGAGGGCTACTGGGGCAACGGCGACCACATCAAGGCGATGTCGACCTGCCTGGAGGTCATCGAGGCCAATGCCGCCAAAGTCGACGGCATCAAGATCTCGCTTCTTTCCAAGGAGAAGGAAGTGGCGATGCGCCGCCAGCTGCCGAAATCCGTGCGCATGTATACCGGCGACGACTTCAATTATGCGGAGCTCATCGCCGGTGACGAACAGGGCCATTCCGATGCGCTTCTTGGCATTTTCGATGCGATCGCGCCGGCGGCCTCCGCCGCCATGGAGGCGCTCGGGCGCCAGAACAACAACGAGTTCTTCGAGCTGCTCGATCCGACCGTTCCGCTTTCGCGGCATATCTTCAAGGCGCCGACCCGCTTCTACAAGACCGGCGTCGTCTTCCTCGCCTATCTCAACGGTCTGCAGGATCATTTCGCGATGGTCGGCGGGCAGCAGAGCACGCGGTCGCTGACGCATCTGGCCGAACTCTTCCGGCTCGCCGACAAAGCGCGCGTGCTTGCCGACCCGGATCTCGCCGTCAGCCGAATGAAACAGGTGCTCGCCGTCAACGGCGTGCAATGACCGGTCAGGCAGGGAGGACAGGACATGCAGGTAGACGGGCTTTCGATCAATCTCGCAACGATCCGCGAGCAATGCGGCTTTGCCGAAGCAGTCGATATCTGCCTGAAGCACGGCATCACCAGGATTGCGCCATGGCGCGATCAGGTGGCCAAGGCCGGTCTGGACGAAGCCGTGCGCATCGTCAGATCGAACGGCCTGAAGCTGACCGGTCTCTGCCGTGGCGGCTTTTTTCCGGCGGCCAATGACGGCGATTGGCAGAAGAACCTCGACGACAACAGACGGGCGATCGACGAAGCGGCGGCACTCGGTGCGGATTGCCTCGTGCTCGTTGTCGGCGGATTGGCGGGCGAATCGCGCGATATCGGCGCTGCCCGGCAGATGGTGTCGGATGGCATTGCCGCCGTCCTGCCCCATGCCAAGACATCCGGCGTGCCGCTGGCCATCGAGCCGCTACATCCGATGTATGCCGCCGACCGCTCCTGCGTGAACACGCTGCGCCAGGCGCTCGACATGTGCGAGCAGCTCGGTACCAATGTCGGCGTCGCCATCGACGTCTATCACGTCTGGTGGGATCCGGAGCTTGCCGAGCAGATCGCCCGCGCCGGCCGCATGAAACGCATCTTCGCCCACCACATCTGCGACTGGCTGGTTCCGACCAAGGACATGCTGACCGATCGCGGGATGATGGGAGACGGCGTGATCGATCTCAAGAGCATCCGGCGCATGATCGAGAAGGCAGGCTTCTTTGGTGCGCAGGAGGTGGAAATCTTTTCGGCAGACAATTGGTGGAAGCGTCCGGCGGAAGAGGTCATCGCGACCTGCGTCGACCGGTATCATAGCTGCTGCCTGGTTTAATTGGATATATTCGTTTCAGCACGTATGAAGGAGGATCATTCGATGGAGAAGCGCCGCTTTGCACTGATCGGGACCGGTAATCGCGGGACCACCATGTGGGGGAAGGACCTGCTTGCCGGCTGGCGGGAGCATGTCGATCTCGTCGCCATCGTCGAGAAGAATGCGCTGCGCGGAGAACGCGCCCGCACGATGATCGGCAGCAACGCCCCGATCTATGACGACATCGACGCGATGCTGAAAGAGGTCAAGCCCGACCTCGTAATCGTCTGCACGCCCGATCACACCCACGACGCAATCGTCGTTCGGGCGCTTGAGGCGGGTATTGACGTTATCACCGAAAAGCCGATGACAACGGCCGTCGACAAGATCCGCCGGATCATGGATGCCGAGAAGCGCACCGGCCAGCGCGTCGACGTGTCCTTCAACTACCGCTACGCACCGACGGCGGCGCGCATCAAGGAACTGCTGAATTCCGGCGAGATCGGCCGCGTCACATCGGTCGATTTCCATTGGTACCTGAACACCAAGCACGGCGCCGACTATTTCCGCCGCTGGCATGCCTATACCGAGAATTCCGGCAGCCTTTTCGTCCACAAGGCGACGCATCATTTCGACCTGCTGAACTGGTATCTCGACAGTGATCCGGAAGCCGTGACCTCTTTCGCAGACCTGCAGAACTACGGCCGCAAGGGCCCGTTCCGCGGACCGCGCTGCAAGCTCTGTCCCCACACCGCCGAGTGCGACTACTATCTCGACCTCGGTGCCGACCCCTTCCTCGACACGCTCTACGAGGACCCCTCGAAGGTTGACGGCTATTTCCGCGACGGCTGCGTCTTCCGGGAGGATATCGACATTCCCGATACGATGGTCGTCAGCATCCGTTACCGCAACAACGTCCACGTTTCCTATTCGCTGAACACCTTCCAGCCGATCGAGGGCCATCACCTGGCGTTCAACGGCACCAAGGGCCGCATCGAAATCCGCCAGTACGAGGCGCAACCGTGGGAGATGAAGCGGGAAGACGAGATCCTGCTGATCCGAAACTTCCCCAACGGCAAGGAAGCCGTGGAGCGCATCACCGTTCCGCATTCGTCGGGCGGCCACTACGGTGGCGACGACCGGATGCGCAACATGATCTTCAAGCCCGATATGAACGACGCCCTGCATCAGCGCGCAGGAACGCGGGCGGGCGCCATGTCGGTTCTGTGTGGCATCGCGGCGCTGCAGAGCTCGCGAACCGGCAAGGTGGTCTCGATCGCCGACCTGATGCCGGAGCTTGCCAATGATGGTTCGCCGAACAGTGTAAAAGCCGGCTAATAAAACAGGCCTGGGGCGTCGCTTTGCCGCCTCAGGCAACCCGGTCGAGATCGGCGAGCGTCAGTGCATAGCGCAGCGGCTGGCCTTTCAGGAAGCGCTCCACCTCGTCAACGGCCATTTCGCCCAACCTCGTCCGCTCCAATCCGACCGCCCCTGCAATGTGAGGCGTCAGGAAAACGTTCGGCAGGTCGTAGAAGGGCGATGCCTTCTCCGGAACTTCCGGATCGGTCACGTCGATGACCGCATCGATGCGGCCGGTGGCGAGGGTTGCGAGCAGCGCAGCCTCGTCGATAATCGCGCCGCGCGCCGTATTGATCAGCGCCGCACCGTCCTTCATCAGCGCCAGTTTCGCCGCATCGATCATGTGGCGCGTCGAGGGCAGCGATGGTGCGTGCAGCGAAACAATATCGGAGATGCGCATCAGCGTATCGAGATCGCATTTTTCGGTGCCAAGGGCCGCGCATTCGACGGCGCTCAGTGTCGGGTCGAAGAGGACGATCTTGAATTCGAACGGCTTCAACAGCTCGATCACCCGGCGGCCGATCCGCGAAGCGCCGATGATGCCGACGGTGCGGCCGTAGTTGCCGACCGCCAGCCGCTGCATCGGATAGGTACGGTCACGGTCGCGGTCGGCGGTATAGAAATCCCGGAAGCGGAAGACCTGCTTACCGGCGAAGAGAATGGCCGCAAGCGTAAACTCGGCCACCGGCACGGCATTGGCTTCCGCCGCATGCGTGACGTTCACACCAGCATTGAATATCTCCTCGCCGACGATGCCCTTTACCGTGCCCGCCGCATGCGCCACGAGCTTCAGGCCCTTGGCGAGCGAAAGGACGTTTTCTCCGGCAAAGGGGGCGCCCCAGCCGGTGATCAATATCTCGGTGTCTGCCAGAACCCGTCTGGCGCGCTCGTCATCGAAATTCTCGAGCGGTTGCCGGTCGATAAGCGTGCCGAGACCCGCGAGCCGGTCGAGAAGCTGATCCGGTAACACGTGTTCGGTCCGCTGGCCGGGCTGCATGGCAAGCGCAATGCCGGGAGCTATCATGGCATCTGCCCCGGCGCTTCGATGGCGCTGACGGTGACGCCTTCCTTAGAAACCAGCGCCTCAAGCGCCGCAAGATCGGGTTTTGCGGGAGGCTTCAGCCAGGCCGTCTTTGCCACCTGCTGATCTCCGGTGGCAATCACGGCCGTCACAAGCACGGTTTCACCGGCCTTGATCGCACCGCGGAGCTGAGGCACGAGGGTCTTGGCAACGATCATATTGGTGTTCGGCAGCGCCTTCTGCACGAGGCCCTGTCGCTCGATGCTGGAGCCGAGATCGGCGATACCGGAGAAATCCGCTTCACCGATCGCATGCGCCGCGCCAGCCCCGGCCTCCAGCCTGTCGAGATCGAAATCCCGCTTGGCGATGGCAAACCCACCCTCGGCGATCTGCAGGGCGCGATCCGATCTGATGCGGTGAACGCGCAGATGCCAAGGTGCGGCAGGCACCAGCCAGGTTTCCACGCTGACATCGCTGAAGGGCGACCATTTCGCATAGAGCACATCGCCGGCGATCTTCGCTTCCCTGTTGGTTTCCCTGACACGGTAGTGCAGGCCGTCATCGCTGAAGGCCAGCGCGGAATCGAAAGCGGCACCGGCAAAGCTGCGCTCGTCTGCCTCGACGCTGAAGCCATAGCGGGCCGAATATGCGAATTTTGCGTATTTTTCGGTACCAAACCGCATCTGGAGATTTTCCTGCCCTGATGACAGGGCCACCGCATCTTCCCCGGTATGCATGATGACCATGCCGGGATGACGCTGCGGCGTCACGGCGCCGGCTGCAGGCACTTTCTCTTCGGCGGTCCAGAACGGATGGTTTTCGGGGATCGCCAGCGGCAGGAATGCCTTGAAGGCCCAATAGGGGGAACCGGCGGAATTATAGCTCTCCGACATCAAGAGGTTCGGATAGGCAAAGCCGATCGACAGAATGCCGTCGCGATTGGTCATCGGCTTGTCGCGCCACCATCGCAGATGCTGCAGGCAGAGATGCTTCACCTCGCCCCAGGGCAGCGCCTCGAGATCGGCAAAGGCAAGGGCCGACCAGAAGCCAGCGCAGGCAAAGCGGTAGGTAAGGCTGCGGCCGAACGGGATCGTCGCGCCATCATCGGCAAACCAATGGCGAAAATCCCTGGCGAACAGCAGCGCCCGCTCGCGATAGCGCCTGGCATAGTCGTCATCCACCAGCTTCGAGTAGATCAAGCCGTAGAAGTGCATGGCGAAGGGAATGTAGTGATCGACACGGCGCACATTACCATCGCGATACCAGCCGTCGCCGACATAGAAGCCTTCGAGCTCTTCGAGATATTGCCTGGTCAGGCTGCGATCGAAATCCGCGCCGACGCGATCGAGCGCGATATCGACGAAGATGCGGAAGAACTTCCAATTATTGTCGGCATAGTCGAACTGCCGGGCATGCTTGAGATAGGCAATCACATTGGCGCGCTGCTTCGAGTTCAGCGGCTCCCAGACCTTTTCGGGTGTGAGTGCGATTGCAAAGCCAAGCGCAGCGAGCTCGACCATGCGCTGGTCGCGGCCATTGACGGCGCCCCAATATTCCGGGTGATCCGGATCGGTACCGTTGGCGATGCCTTCCGCAAAGCGGTGCCAGTGCCCGAATTCCCCCTTGCCGGCGCCGAGCGGCGCGAGGCCCCAGAGCGGCCGGGCAAAACCTTCGAGATCGGCTGCTGCCCGGTCGAAATGCGCACCGGCGCCATCAAGCCGGACACGCGCATTGCCTTCCGAGAAATAGGGCAGCAGCGGATCAAAGAGAGCATGAAGCGCGCGGCTCATATCGTCGCGCGTCTTCAGGGGATTGCCTGCAAGCGGATTGGCGCTGGCCGGATCATATGTCATCTGCATCACTCATCGATTTTTTGCATCTGGCACAGTCCCCCCGGAGACCGGGACGACCGCTTGGCATAGGTGGCGCGCAGGCGCAGTCCTGTCGCGGAAGCGGGCAATCATCAGCGCGATCGCTTCGCGCCCCAGCGCAGCCCGGTCGACACGCATCGTCGACAAGGGCGGATTGGTCATCATCGCGCAGGGAAGATCATCGAAGCCGACGATGGCGAAATCTTCCGGCACGCGAAGACCGGCCTCGGTGACGGCCTCGAGAACGCCGACGGCGATGAAATCATTCATGCAGAAGGCGGCGGTGTAGCTCTTGTCCTTGGCAAGCAGTGCTGCGGTGCGCTCATGGGCTTCCCGCGTCGCGCTGCCGGAGAAATCCATTGGCACCAACAGGCTTTCCGCGCCGCGGGTCGCAATTGCCGTATCGAAGCCGCGAACGCGCTCGCGGATCGTGTGGCGGTGCGAGCCGGTCAGATGCAGGATCTTCCTGTGCCCTGCGTCGAGCAGCCGCTCGGCCGCCTGGAAGGCACCGAAGAAATTCGAGGGCGATACGCCATCGAGCTTCAGCTGCGGATCCGTGCCGTTGACCAGCACGACAGGCACATTCTCCTCCTCGATCCATTGGCGCAGCACGTCCGAAGGGTCGATACCGACCAGGAACAAGCCCTCGGACTTCGTAGCTTCCATATGGCCCCTGATCGCATCGGGGGACGCGCGGTCTTCGCGCAGCAGCCGGACTTCGAATGGCATGCCCGCTTCCATCGCCCCGGCGCGCAGGCCTTCTACGATCGATTCATAGAAGACGCTGAGACCGCCAGTAACGCTGTCGCTGGCGATCAACGCCAGACCGCCCGCCGGCGCTTCCATCAGTGACTTCGGCTGATAACCGCGCTCGGCCGCCACCCGCAGAATATGTTCGCGCACGCTGCCGCTAATGCCCGGCTCATTGGCAAGCACACGCGACACCGTGGAGATGGAGACGCCCGCCAGCGCCGCAATATCGGCCTGGCGCGGCCGTTTGGATTTCGTTTCGCTCATAGGGCGACATTATGCAAATCATGCAAATTTGCAAGTTTTATATAATTTCTTGCAAACGGACATTTTTTGCGTAGGCTGTGCCGCCAGATGCCCAGACAAAGTTGGAGGACGGCGAGGGCAGCCAAAGGAGGAACATCATGCAGATCAACAGGCGTTCATTTCTGATGGGCACGGCCGGCGTGACGGCGGGCCTGGCTTTCGGTGCCGGCGGCGTACCGGCTTTTGCGGCGGATGCGCAGCTGCGCGCCATGTGGTGGGGCTCGAACGACCGCGCCAAGCGCACGCTCGATGTCGCCAAGCTCTACCAGGACAAGACCCCCGGCGTGACGATCGTCGGCGAATCCATGAGCGGCGACGGCTATTGGACCAAGCTTGCGACACAGATGGCCGGCCGCGCCATTGCCGACGTCTTCCAGCTCGAGCCCGGCACGATTTCCGACTATTCCAAGCGCGGCGCCTGCCTGGCGCTCGACGAATTCGTGCCCTCGACGCTGAAGGTCGATGCCTTCGGCAAGGACATGCTGAAGCTGACGACCGTCGATGGCAAGCTCTATGGCGTCGGCCTCGGCCTCAATTCCTTCGCGCTGTTCTTCGACCAGGCTGCCTTCGAGAAAGCCGGCCTGCCGCTGCCGACGACGGATCTGACCTGGGACGAATATGCGAAGCTGGCCATCGAGCTCACCAAGGCATCGGGCAAGGACAATTACTGGGGCGGCCCTTATGGCGCCCGCTATACCTATGTCTTCGACGCCTGGCTGCGCCAGCGCGGCAAGAGCCTCTATGCCGATGGCAAGCTCGGCTTCGGTGTCGACGATGCCAAGGAGTGGTACAGTTTCTGGGAAGATCTTCGCAAGAAGGGCGGCACAGTCGGCGCCGACGTCCAGACGCTTGACCAAAACACTATCGATACCAACGCGCTGGCACTTGGCAAATCGGCGATGGGCATGGCCTATTCCAACCAGCTCGTCGGCTACCAGCTGATCTCCAAGAACAAACTGGCGATCACCACGCTTCCGCGCGAAAAGAAGGGTGGCCCCTCCGGGCACTACTATCGCCCGGCACTGATCTGGAGCGTCGGCGCGACGACCAAAAACGGCGAGGCGGCGGCGAAATTCATCGACTTCTTCGTCAACAGCCCCGACGCCGGCAAGATCCTCGGCGTCGAGCGCGGCGTCCCGATGTCGCCTGCCGTGCGCGAGGCAATCCTGCCGGGCCTGAACCCGACGGAACAGGCGACGGTTCAATATGTCAACCTGCTCAAGGATCAGGTCGGCGATTACCCGGCACCGGCCCCGCTCGGCTCGACCGAATTCGACCAGCGCCTGTTTCGTCCGATCGCCGACGAGCTCGCGTTCGAGCGGACGACGCCCGCGGAAGCGGCGCAGCGGCTTGTCGATGAGGGCAAGGCGACGATCCGGAGCTGAATGGCAATCGAAAGAAACAGGGAAGCCCGCGAAAGCGGGCTTCTTTCGTTTTCGGCGACGTCTTGGGCAAGCCGCGCACCGGTTCGTCCGTCAGCTTCGGTCCAGCCTCTTCTGCGATTGGTCTCTCAAACCTTCGTCAGAATCAGCCGCGGCTGTATTGGAGAATTCATGCAAGACCTCTTACAGGCATCGGGTTACCGCAAGAACGGCAAGGTCTGGAGCCACGAGACGACGCGCGACGCGTTCCGCTACAATGACGGCGACGCATCGGAAATGCGGATCCTCGATGTCATGCGCTTGTCTGCCGATACCTCGCTTTTCTCCAAGGAACTTGAGCGGGCGATCACCGACTGGCCTTCGAACTACCATCTCAATCCGACACGCACCAACCTCTTCCGGCCGATCAAGCACCTGATCCGCGGCCCCGTCCTGGAAATTGGCGCTGGCGCGGGTGCCATGACGCGCTTCCTCGGCGAGGAAGGCCACGAGGTGCTTGCCCTCGAAGGCAGTCCGCGCCGTGCCGCGACGATCGCCGAGCGCTGCCGCGACCTTCCGAACGTCACGGTTCTCGCCGAGCCGCTGCAGAATTTCGAAATCGATCAGAAGTTCGCGACGGTGACGCTGATCGGCGTGCTGGAATATGCGCGCGTCTTCTTCGGTGCCGAAGATGGCCAGGATGCGATCGAGCGGATGCTTGCCAAGGCGCGCTCGCTGCTTGCACCGGGCGGCGTGCTGATCATCGCCATCGAAAACCAGATCGGCCTCAAATATCTCGCCGGCTTTCCCGAAGATCACCTGGCGCGGCCGATGGTCGGCGTCGAGGATCAGTATACGCAGAACGGTCCCGTTACCTTCGGCAAGCGCGAGCTGTCGCATCGCGTCACGGCCGCCGGCCTGCCACATCAGAAATACTGGTTCCCATTCCCGGATTACAAGCTGCCCCGGTTCGTGCTGAACGAGGAAGCCCTGACCGCGGACCTGCCGACCGATTTTTCGCCTTTGATCCGCGGCGCGACGGCGACCGACCCGCAGCGCCCCGGCATTCTTGCTTTCGAACAGGACCTCGCTTGGGACGTCATCGCGCGAAACGGCCTGCAGGGCGATCTCGCCAACTCCTTCCTGCTTGTCTCCTCCGACCAGCCGCTGGCCGCGGACGATGTCATGGCCACGCACTTCACCGGCGGCCGTGACGCGCAGTATCAGAAGCTCGTGCGCTTCGTGCGCAAGGGCGAGCAGCTCGTGGTCGAGCGCGAAGCCATTCAGGCTGACAACAACGGCTTGAATTTATCCCCGCTGAAGATCAATCTTGAAGACGAGGTCTTTGAAACCGGTCTGGTGTGGCGCGATATCGGCAAGCGTTGCCTGCTTCAGGACGGCTGGTCCGTCGAGCATCTTACGAACTGGACCAGTGTCTGGAAGCAGGCGCTCGACCAGCATCTTGCCGGCATGGGCATCCCCGCACCGATGCAGCTGCAGGACCGTGTGCCCGGCTCGCTGCTCGATGCGATCCCGCGCAACCTCATCGTTGGCGAAAAGCTGAGCTTCATCGATCTCGAATGGGTCTACGATCAGCCGATCGAGTTCGGCTACCTGATGTTCCGCGGTCTGTGGGATCTGATTTCCGACACGCGTGCCGCTGCAACGCCAGCCGCCGGCACACCGAACAAGGTCGGCGATCTGATCTTCCAGATTATGGAATATCTCGGCTATCCCGTCGCCGCGCAGACGGTGATCGATTATCACGCTCAGGAAGTCCGCTTCCACAGCTCGGTGACCGGCCGCGCGCTCCAGACCAATTCAGCCGACCTCCTGTTGACCATCGGCCGCCGCCTCAACTTCGCGGATATCCGCGAGCTGCAGGTGCAGATCCAGCGGCTGAACGCACAGAACCAGGCGCTGACGCAAGAGCTCGAGGGCGAGCGCCGCAAGGTCCGCGATATGCTCGATGCCGTGAACGGCTACAGCCTGCGGGCAGGCTGATCCGGCTTCGATTGCCTTAATGAAGTGCACGAGGGCGCGGCAGATGCCGCGCCCTTTTCTGTTTCCGTATTGGAAGAAGCTGGGCCGGACTGCGGCTATGGCGCGCACGACCTCCAAGGAGCAACGATACACCTTGCTACTCCTGCCGGGCATGCTGGAGTGCTCCCCGTTTCACCGGACAGGTCGGCTAGATTGATTTAGCCCTGATGA
>NZ_JBMDIL010000026.1:0-11450 GCF_057808655.1 Rhizobium sp. FG96
GGGAGTGTGACATTCCAACTTTGCAGAAACAGGACATTCTAACTTTGTGGCTACAAGGATGTATCGCATAATCTATCTTATGGAACTTTATGTACGGCTCAAGGACGCGCTACAATTATAGGATATAAGCCCTAGCTCAAAAACGGCACCTGTCGACCTCTTCGAACCGAACCAGCGCTTCTTTCTTGCAGGCGGCTCCCAAAAACTCCTGAAGACATCAGGAGACCGACATGACGATCCCGCACCCTTACAGATACCCCGCCGCTGTCGATTTGCGCTGAGAGTTGGCTCTGACGCACTTTTGCTGATGTGCAGCCCCTACGACGCGCCTATCAACCGCGCCTGCAGCAGATCGAGTTTTGCTCTTCCGTACATCTGGCGCTTGATGAGCTTCAAGCGTGTGATCTGACCTTCTGTTTGGCCGTTCGACCAAGGTGAGATAATTGCATTTCTGACGGCATCGAGGTCCTTTCCAATGCCGCCGGCAAACGATCCGACCAAGCTGCTCCTGGCAGCTTCCAGCCATTCGTCCAGCTTACGCGCAGTCTTCGAGCGGATCATGGACTGGAAGTCCCCGATGACCGTGCGGGCAACCACAAGGTCCGGGACGTTCACTTCGATCGCCGCGACGAGGATCGCTTCGGACTTTGCAAGGTCATCGCGCGCGGTGGTCATGAGCCGAGCGATGACACGTGCCGATGGCGTTCTGGCGAGCCCGCTCTGATTAGCCTTTTCCGCAAGACGACGGCGTTGAGCCCATTTCGATACGACGCCACTCTGTCCCGTAAAGCCCTTCGTCTTCAGTTCACGCCAGAGTGCCGAAGCGCGTTACGTGCCCCTTCTTCTCAGCGGTTGTGAGCCAAGGCAGCCAGCTATCCAGAGAGCTGGGCCGTGTTCGGAATACGTCGAGACGCTGCCCCCTTGAAACGCGAAAGAGCTTTCGGCTATGGGCGGTTTGCCGCACAATCTGCCGAATTGATGTTCCATTCTTCGACAGCTCACGAACCGCCTCGTTCGTTTCCTGGCGGCGTAGATACCCTTCATACTGCAGCTTTTCAGCGTATGTCAGAAGCTTGGGAGCAACAACATTGCTGCCGACCGCCTGCCTGATCTGTCGCATCGACTTGCTGACTGTATCGAGGAAGGCTCGACTGGAATTTTCCATTAGATGCCAGCGATCAGCAACCTGCTCAGCATTGGGCAATGCGTTCGCTATGGCCTCGGCAACGGTATGCGCAACCCATTATTGAAACTAGCGTTAAATTCGAGCGGCCGTCCAAGCCTTGCCGTGCCAGGATCGCGTATCCTTCTGGTATCTCGTCCCTCCTGGGCTATCACCGGCGTTTTTCCCGTCCGGTCCAGAACCTCGATCGCCATTGCAATCCGTGGATCATCCAGCGGCCGCAGCTCGGCGGAATCCGCCCAATAAAGGTGGATCGATCATTCGCCTGTCTCGAAGGTGCCAGGCACCGTGACAGGAGCAAGCGCATCCTTGAGCGCACTGTCGTCACCGTAACGTCCATTACGACGGACGGATTTCCGAAGTAGGGAGGCGCGACGGGTGACGCCCTGCCCCGACCACCCGCGCTATAGTGTTTCCCCAAGTCGTGCGCCGAATCCAAAAGCTCGGGCCGCCGGCCTCCGTTGAAGAAACCCTGTTGAGCTGAAAGCGGCTGCCTGAGCAGCCGCCAATAACAATCACTTACCAGCGGCTGCGTCTTCGATGACTTTCGCTACCTTCTCAGGGTGGGAGACCATTACGACATGGGACGCGCCCTTCACCACGACCGTCTCTTTGGAGTGAGCTCGTTCTGCCATCCAGCCCAGCGCCTCAGGTGGGATGTTCTTGTCCGCGTCACCGTATACAAACCAGGAGGGGACCGTCTGCCAGCTTGCGACAGTCGAAGCCTCGCCGAGTGCCTTGTCGGCGATCGGTCGCTGGGTAGCAGCCATCAGTTTACCTTCACTTGCCGAGACATCAGCGGCAAACTGGTCGTGAAACTTATCCTGCTGGATGTAGAGATCTTTCGATCCATCATCCAGGGAAACGGGCTCTGCGAGTGTCGGTGCCAGCGTGCTACCGGGGAACTTCCCCGAAAGAGCGAGTGCTGTTTCGCCAACGTCAGGCGCAAATGCGGCGACGAAGACCAATGACTTCACGTTTGAGCTGCCCTTGGCTGCCTCGTTGATGACCGACCCACCGTATGAGTGGCCTACGAGAACCACGTTGGTCTTAAGGCCTGCCAGTACCTTGCGGACGTAATCGCCGTCGCCCTTCACGCTTCTCAACGGATTGGCGACTGCAACAACGGGATACCCGTCCTTCTCCAACCGAGTGATCACTCCATTCCAGCTAGAGGCGTCAGCAAACGCTCCGTGGACTAGCACCACCGTGGGCTTATCTGCAGCATGGGCACCAAACGCCAAGCCAACGGTCAATGCTGCTGCGGTGAAAACTTCTTTGAACATGGTCAATCTCCTATTTGATTGTGCACAATCTATTTACGCGCAATCGTTTTTTTTGCAAGTGTTGCATACGGCGATCACTCGGATTTGAACAGCTCGCGACTATCTGGCGCGCCCCGGGCATCGAGAACCCGACCTACTGCAGCCGTTTCCCAAAACACAACGTACCCTCAGGGGGGCATCCGCCGGTCTATCGCCATTATTGGCTCGACACTGGCCGTTACGGACCTCGCTGACCGCCTACTCGTACCCTGTCATCTCGAGATAACCTACGCCTGTGGTATAGCCTTCAAAAAAGATAGGGCCTTCCCAGTACGGCGTGGACGTAGCCATCCAAGATTGATCGTTCACCGGCTGAGTTTGAACATCAAGCGATTTCGACGGGACCTCAATCCGCCAGGACACCGGGACCTGCTTCCCATCGACCGTCGCGGTCCGCAGTGGCGTGAGACGAACTTGGTCTCCGGTCAGCGGCAATGTGCGCCCATCAGGAGAGATCCAGTTTGCCGAGATAAACCCGTTCTTGTCATCGCGGAGACGAAAAGCCATCAGCTTCTCGCCGCTCGCCAAGTGCAGCGAGAACCAATCCCACCCCGTCTGGTTCGAAGCCAGCGGTTGCGAGGACCACTCCCTGTCAAGCCACGCATTGCCACTCACTGTGATAGGCTTCCCCGACACCTCTATTGTTCCGGAGACTTCATAGAACGGCTGAGAATAGTAGTAGCTCGCCTGGCCGCTTGCCGACTTCACCGAGAACCCGTTGTCGCCCTGGAGCACAAGCGGACCGTTTGCCTTGAGGTTCAAAGCGTAATTAAAGTCTGGCCCAGCGGCTTTTAGTGAGAGGTTTGCCAAAGGATCGGAGCTGGAATTGTCGACGGCGGACATTGTCCATTCGTCTATCCAGGCGCGGAAGGGCGCAGCCTTGACCCCCGCTTGGCCCACGCCGCCACGGCCGAGCCGCTCCGCGACGTATTGGTGGTCGGGCGTCGTGACAGCGGCATGTCCGATCCATATCTGAGGGTCAGCGAAGCCAGCCTTGCTTTCCGGGGCGAGTGCTGATCGGAAGAGTGTCCACTGCGCTCCGTATCGCTTGCCGTCCTGCCCCTTGAGATTGGCAGTGACGTACCACCATTCGATGCGATACTCCGGATGCGCCCCATGATCTCTCGGAAAAGATAGTTCATGGCCGCGCTCTGGAATAGCGAAGCCCTGGGCGTCCGATCCTAATCCAGCGAACCCTTGCCCTAGCGTTTCTCCCGCTGAACCCATCATGGCGGCGACCACCAAAATCAAAGCAGCTGCTCTACCGCTCATTGGCAAAAATCCTAAGCAGATCGGCCGGATTTATCGTCGCAAGGCGACGGACAGGAAGAAACACCGAAGCGAGCGCCGCAAGAAAGGCGATTGCACCAAGCAACAGCCAGTCCAGGGGGAATACGTACATCGGCAACCGCCATCCAAAGGCTTCAACATTCACAATTGCCAGCAACACCCACGCTAATACAAGACCGACGGGTATTGCCGCGATAAACGTAGCTAGCCACAGCGCCAACGTTCGGGCGACCTCATATAAAGCTAGATTACGCCGACGCACCCCCATCGCCCAGACGGGCGCAAGTTGGGGAAGCCGGATTGCGGAAAGGGTCAGGAGACTGGAGAACATGGCGAAACCGGCTACGGCCAAGGTGAGGAAGTTTAGCGCATCAGTAACCTTGAATGTCTGGTCGAAAATCGCTCGCGATTGCCTCTTCAACGCGGCTTGATCTACGACAGCAGTCTCCGGGAGGCCGAAGTCCTCGATCAATTGTCGCTTCAGATCACCCGATTTATTAGGAGAAACACGCACGCCATATCGGAGCTTGGCGACCTGCGGGTAATGAGCAGTCAAAGCGTCAATCCCGATGATGACCTGCCCGTTTGGGTTTCCATAGTCAGAGAAGACTCCGACGACTTTTGCATTCCAGCCGCCGGGCATGGCTAGTGCGTCACCTAATTTCGCCGCACCGCCCCGCCACATCTGCTCGTTGACGAGGGCACCCTCACCTTTTGCGATCGTGTCCCAGACGCCAACCTGTGATGCGATCAGTGGCCAATGCTCGCGGTAGGTCGGGTCGTCCGCGACCCCAAAGACCTGAATCTGCTCCCCTGCAACATCGCCCTCAGTGCTCCAGATTGGCAGGACGGAGGTCGAGTGCGAGGGAAGCCAAGCCTGCAACCTCGCCGCTTCGTCTTCATCCTTGGCGGTGACGTAAAGCTCGGCGGCGAGACGTTGATCGAGCCACCCGGTAAACGTCAGCCGGAAACTGGAAACCATGGTGCCAACGCCGATGTTAGCCGACAGCGCCAGCAAAAGTGCCATCAAAGCCAGCGACAACCCGGGAAGTTGAATACGCGTGTCAGCCCAGAACCATTCGGTCATGGCGCTGCGTGACAAACGCTGCATGCCGATCAATACGGCTGCTAAAACTGACGGAAGCATGAGTGCTGCGCCCAGCAACAGGCACCCTAACACCGCGAAACCAGCCACCAGGCCCGATGCGGTCAGCGCTAAAGCGCCAGCAAGTGACAGAAGTATCCCCCCAACCCCTGCTTGGATCATCAGTCCTCGCGCAGACGCCCGTGCCCAAGCTCGCGGTTGCGCCGCGGCGAGAATTGGGAGCTTCCAGATCCTGTAGAGGCTTTGAGCGGAAGAAATCGCCGCCCCAGCAAGCGCTATACCCAGTCCAGCAAGCCACCACTCCGGGCGGATCGAGAGCGACCCGGAGACATTGGCCCCGTAAAGTCCTCGAAGGGTGGCCGCGACACCCGGCATGAGAATCGACGCAATCACGTAGCCCAGTATGACCCCGATCACGCCAGATGCCAGAGCGAGCATCGAAAGCTCAACAACGAGCATCGCTGTCAGTTGACGGAGAGAGATCCCAAGGGATCGCAACGTTCGAAATGTGCCGCGTCGTTGCTCGAACGTAAGACCTGTTGCCGAGTAGACGATGAAAAGACCGACGACAAAGGACAAGAAACCAAAAGCGGTTAGGTTCAGATGGAAACTATCAGTCAATCGCGCGACATCCGGTTGCTCCGCCGGTCTGCGGACAACGAGCGCAGGTGAGAACTGGCCAAGGGAACTGGCAGCTAGACTTTGCTCCGGGGCAACAACCAGACGATCGATCCGACCGCGCTTGTCCAAGAGTCGATCTGCGACAGCGATGTCCACGAAGGCTGCGCCCTCCGGCACGTTCGCGTCAATCCGGACTTTCATATCCGTATTGCCACGGAGCTGTTCAGCTGTGGTGCTGGACACCAAAAGCTGCCCGCGCGGATCGAAGAAGCTCGTGAGCTCGCTTCCGCTCTCAATGGCGACCGTTTGGCTATCTCGGGGCATGGTCAAAGGGTCTATGCCGATTAACCGGATGCGGGCTGTCTCAAGGCGCACTATCCCTTCAATAACCGGCGAGACTTTGAGACCTGAGCGCCGAATCTTCCCATAGATCTCCGTGGAGATGCCGGTGCCGTCGTTAGCCACGATTTGCGCTAGCGCTCCCTGCTCTAAGACCGAAGCCGCCCGAGCATAACTTGCCCTTGCCTCGGTATTGATCGCTTGCACACCGGACCACAGTGCCGTTGCGAGCGCGATACCCATCACCAGCGTCAGGAGCTGCAAGGGTTTCCGACGCCAGTGGGACAGGAGGGCGCTGAAAGCTTGAACGCTCATTCGGCAATCTTCCCGCCTCGAAGGAGTACGGTACGATCCAGTCGAGCCGCTAAACGGGTCGAATGCGTGACAAGCAGCAGCGCCGATCCAGCGCTTCCCGCCAGATCAAGCATCAAATCAAGTACGGCGTCACCGGTTTGTTCGTCCAGATTGCCGGTCGGTTCATCGGCAAGGATAAGCCGAGGCTTGGCAGCGAGGGTTCGGCCTATCGCAACGCGCTGTTGTTGTCCTCCAGATAACTGTTCCGGGTATCGGGTAGTGTACTGCTCCAATCCCAGGGCCTCGATCAGCTTCCTTTCCCAGACGCTGTCGTGTCGCTTCGCCAGTTTCGCGTGGAAGGATATATTTGCGGCGACCGTCAAGGACGGAATGAGATTGAACTGCTGAAATACAAGGCCGACCTTGGTTCTTCGATATCGGGCCCGCTGGTCTTCGGAGAATGTGCTCAGATCGTCGCCGTCCATGACAACAGAGCCACTGTCTGCCCGATCGAGACCGCCTGCCAGATGAAGGAGCGTACTTTTGCCGCTTCCAGACTCTCCTGTAAGAGCGACGCTCTCACGGGCCGATACACTAAGGTTGATCCCTTTCAGGATCTCGATTGGCCCTTCAGTGGATGGGTATGATTTGCGAACGGCGTCAAGGGTGAGGATCATTGTTCGCTCTGGCCACTTTCGAGGAGAAGTCGATTTGACTGACCTATGCAGGAAGCGGCCTTTCCACAAGGCCGCAGCCGGTTGATTTCAAAGCGCTCGTCCTGTGGCGGTCCGAGGGCTCTGGTCTGGACGACCTGCCGCGAGGCTCACGCAGGAGGCGGCCATGCGCATGTCGCGGTACTCTCAAACATTTGCGAGCTCACAGGGTTCCACGGCCGGTGGTTCGATGCGCGTCCTTAACCGGCCACTTGAAAGCAATGACTCGAATGCGCACATGAACAGAAAGAGAACTTCAATTGGGAGCCTTCTCATGTCAAACGGTGGGTCCATTTCGAAAACTGCTATCGACAACCTGGGCGCTATCGCGAGATTTCGCCGTCAGTACCGGTCAAATAGAGGTTGGCTCGTTGGCAACAAGCGGATCCCGTCAGCCGCCATCGCTGCACTCGAGCAGAAATCTCTCCTGAGGGAGGTTGCGTTCAACGGCGAACCGACTCTCATTTTGACTGAAGACGGGAAGCGGGTCCTTGCAGAACAATTGCGCCGATAGCGGAGTACGCGTTCGAGCAACTGACGATGGTGGGCTCGCGGATACACCCCAAACTTTCCATCGGCTTGAGCAATAGACCTACCCTGCACTGACCGATCCGAACCAGGCGCCGTCGTCACACTCTACTTCAAGCCTGAGATTGCGCTGCTAGATCGCGCTGCGATAGGAAACGGTAATCTCGCCCCACTCGAATTAAGATTTCTTCTTGAGCGCGCTCGGTTTATGAGCTGCTTTTGCTCCGGTCTTCGAACTCTCGACGATGACCTGCGGGTCTGATCGGGACGCTTTTATCTGGTGACCTTTGATTTTTGTAGGGCTGGTCTGCTTCTTGACGACGGTCCCAGTCGTCTCACCCTGGCTGGTTTTCCAGACGACATGGTCGCCCTTCTTCAGGTCCTTGCTCATGACCTACTCCATTCAACGACGCGTTCGAATCTTCAGCGCTTCGACATTACTTGGCGGTGACACGCAGCGCCCCTAGATCGCCAAACGTCCGATGGAGCGTCGTGATCTTATCATCAGCTACGTCCGCTGAGACTTCGATCTCGCCACTAAGTGTAGCGTCTTCTCGTCCATCTTCATTTGCGGACGGAGCATCACCACCACTGGCCTCAACACCCGAGGAATTCTGACGACCGGCGGCTTGAACAAACACATCTGTCCGCTCGATACCGATCTTTTGCACCAGATGCTCGACCGCGAGGTCCGCTGCTTCGCGCGTTTCAAAGGTTGCGGTCACGGTTTTGTTTTTGCTTCCTGACATTTTCGTCCTCCTTCGATAGGAATAGAAGTATCATCTGAGAACTAAGTTCCCGCACGCCAAGCTTTCAGCAACCGCTAGGTGCTCGCGATAAAGCAGGATGAGCAAGCCGCCGAAATCAAAGCCGCTCCTTAAAGACGACGATGCGCCGATCAGATCACGGCCACGCCGCAAACGTATTCCAGACCAGCCCGCCCTTCCGTTTGACCCGGTTCCAGAGAGTTGAACCTGCGCTGGCGCTGCTCAAACAGCGGGCCGCCTTCCAGTTTGAAGCTTGGGGAGCGTTCAAGGGAGCGATCAAATGCAAAGGTAGTGTGCGAACTTCTTGACCGACCACGTAATGGCCAAATCTGCGAGATCGATAGGCATAGTTATCCCTCCACCGCGATTGCGGCGCTGTAATTTGCGATCGTGTTAATAAATTACCGGGGTTCACGGCGACTATCGTTTCCAGTCCAATAAACCTGTCGTCCAGATCCAGGTGATGAAGCGCTATAAGAAGAGCGAGGCTAAGCCCGCGACGGGCTCGTCTCACGGAATACCATCAGCGCTTCCGCAACGGTTAGGCTTGAATGCTCATCCAGAGCCGCGAGCACTCGGATGCGATCCGACAATGCGGCTTCGTGCCGTGCGTAGCGCAAAAGATCCTTGGCGTTTTTCAACCGGACGTACGGGACAGCATCGCTTTCGATCAGCTCATATGCATGCCCTGCCTCGCGCACCCAGGGCGGTGGAGCGTCATCGCGAAGGCCATCAATTGCGAAGCTGACGTCGGCACGTTTGACGACGAAGTCTGGTTCGGTCAGAGGCAAAGATTGGCACGACCAGGCCGCGACATCATCGTCGACGTCACGCAGGCAGCCAATATCGCGGGGGAGTTGATCCCGAAACAACACCGGGCCGACGCATCGTACGGTGCTCAATGAATAGTAAATTTGAGTGGGATTATGCCGCGCAACAGTGCGCGAGGAAGAGATGCTCATCATGCGCCCGGCCAAGCAGACCGATTATCGGACCGACTTGTTCCAATCCGATCTTTTCCCGACTTGCGACGTTATAAAGAAAAGGAGCGCAGATGGCCACACTGCGGTCGGAACAACTGGACCGATAGAACGATTTAGCTGGATCAACAGGAGAACGACATGACTGCGCATCGTGCTCAATGGAAAGGCCATCTCAAAGTTGGCGAGCTGACTTGCGCAGTAGGACTATACACGGCAGCGTCGACCTCGGAACGTATAAGTTTCCACATGCTCAATGGAAAGACGGGCAACCGCTTGAAGCGCGAGCTCATTGACAGCGAAACCGAAGAAGTCGTCGAACGTGACCAGCAGGTCAAAGGTTTCGAGACCGGGAACGGTGAGTACATTATGATCGACCCGGAGGAAGTTGCGGCAGTGATGCCGGAATCGGACAAGATGCTCGAAGCCGAGGCCTTCATTCCGTGCGGCGACGTCGATGATGTGTACTTCGACAGACCGTACTTCCTCGTCCCGGCGGATGAGGAAGCAAACGAGGCTTTCACCAGCATTCGAGACGCACTAAGTAAGACCAATTCCACTGCGATCGCGAGGACGGTCTTGTTCCGACGCATGCGAACCGTGTTAATTCGGCCGCACGGAAACGGGTTGATCGCCACTACCCTGAATTTTGACTATGAAGTCCGACCTTCTGAAGAAGCGTTTAAGGACGTTGTGAAGGTGAAGGTCGAAGGGGAGATGCTCGACTTGGCCAAACACATTATCGGAACCAAAATTGGCGATTTCGATCCCGGCAAGACTGACGACCGATATGAGACTGCGCTAGCCGCGCTCGTAAAGGCCAAGGCCGAGGGCAAATCGCTCCCGAAGCCTAAGCCGGTAAAGGTTTCGAAGCCCAACGATCTCCTGAAGGCCTTAAGAGAGAGCGCCGGCATGGGCAGCGGTTCCTCAGGGAAGCCGAAAGCAGCCAACGCAAATTCTGGCAAGAAGAAGTCTTCAACCACTTCTTCTAAGTCCAAAACCACACATAGGAAGGCAAGCTGACAATGGCTCCGCGTCGTCCGTATTGGAGAGGCTACCTGAAACTGTCGCTCGTTACTTGCTCTGTCGCAATGGTGCCCGCGACTTCAGAAAGCGAGAAGGTTCGCTTCCATACCCTCAATGAAAGAACCGGCAATCGTGTTGTCTCCCAGTACATTGATAGCGTGACGGGCAAACCGGTCAAGGACGAAGACGAGGCCAAAGGATACGAGCGCGGCGAAGACGACTACGTCATTCTCACCGACGAGGACCTGGAATCTGTCGAGCTAGAGACCGTGCGCACCATCGATATCGAGAAATTCGTTTCGCGTGACAAGATCGAATGGATTTATCTCGATACCCCCTACTATCTCACCGCGAACGACAAGATCGGGGACGAAGCCTTTGCCGTTATTAGAGAAGCAATGAAAGCTCAGAATGTTGTCGGTGTCTCCCGTGTGGTTCTCGGCCGCCGCGAGCGCGCCGTTATACTGGAGGCACGTGGCGAGGGTATCGTTGTCTGGACGCTGCGGTATGGCGATGAAGTTCGGCCTGAGAACGAATATTTCACCGGTATCGACAAGAAATCGGACGCAGAGGGTGTCAACGCGCTCGAAAAGGTCATCAAGAAGCGTACCAAGAATTGGTCGCCAGAGATGGTGTCCGACCCAATCCAGGAAAGCTTGTTGAAGCTCATCGCCGAGAAGAAGAAGGCTAAGAAGCCATCGAAGAAAACAGCGGAAAAGAGCCGGGATGATGACAAAACAAAGTCCGACAACGTCGTCAACATAATGGATGCTCTGAAAAAGTCAGTCCAGAAGGAATTGAAGTCTCGCAAGGCTGGCTGACAAAGCCGTGGAGACCGCCCTCCGCGATCTGTTTCGAGCGCCGGGCAGCGTACGGTCCCCCAGTCAGGCGAGGTCCACCTTGGCCATTCACGGTATCGAAGCTACCGCACGCAGTCCCGTTTTTGCTCATCGTTTGTAGACCCGCTCACATCGGCGCACCTTGTTTTCTTCTCGTCCTCAGGCGTCGCATCCGGAGCTTTCTGGGCACCAGCGGCCGAGCCGAAACCGCTCGGGTTGGTGATGTCACCCTCAACAGACGATGAAGAGGAACTTGGGCCAGGAGTGGGACCAGCTTGGTCCGGGAGGCTTTCCGCCCCGGCCACACTGGCTGTCATAAGTGAAAGCGCTATCACCGCTGTGACTAAATTCAGCATTGTTTCAATTCCATCCTAGAGAGGGAAAACGTAAGCCCACGGTGAAGGCCGTCTTGCGATGACGGCCTGCTGACTGCGAGTCCT
>NZ_JBMDIL010000027.1:0-11074 GCF_057808655.1 Rhizobium sp. FG96
TCCCTCCCAAACAGTCAACAGCGCAAAACCAAGTTTTTTGACATTTTTGTAACAGTTTGATTCGGTTGAGGAATTCTCGGGGAATTTATGCACAGTTCAAGCCCTCCCCTGCTCCTCACCGCGCACCGCCGTCGAAAATCTTTATCAGCTGGTCAAAAAATCGGTTTCTGGACCCTTTGGAAGGGCAATAAAGACCCGGAACCTATTAGAATGGCCGAATAAAGCGCCTCGTCCGTCCCCATCAGAAGCGCGGAACCTAATCGCCGCTGCGGTGTTCTTTCCAGATTGCAAGAAAGGAGACCATGATGGCAGCCAATACCGATGACATCCGCTCGTCCGTCAGCAAGGACATCGCCGCCCTCCAGCAGGAGGTCTCGCGCCTGCAGAAGATGATTTCGGCCCAGGGCACCGAAGCCTATTACGAAGTGCGCGATCGCGCCGGCAAGGTCTATGAAGACGCCCTGCCCCGCGCCAAGAATGCCGTTGCCCATATCCGCGCCGAAGGAAAGGCCGCCGCAGGCGCCGCCCGCGAACATCCGGCCGCCACGACCACGGCGCTGGCGCTCGTCGGCGCGCTCGGCTTCCTCGCCGGATATCTCGTCAGCGGCCAGCAGCAACCACCGCAGCGCAACTGGTGGCGCTGATACCGCGGCGCACAATAATTATGACTTATTGCGGACCTCGGCGACCTTAAATTCGCCAAGGTCCGTAAATACTTAGGTCTTAGAAAAACCAATTTTTAATGCAAGGTATTAGATCATATAACGAGGGAGGACTAATCATGGAAAACCGGAAGACGAACTGTATCGTCGAGGTTAGCGTAAACGGCGTAAACGGCCGTCGCGCCATCGGCATCATGAACATGCAGCAGGCACTCGACCTGCCCGACATGGCAAGCCTGTCCTACACGCATCCCGATCCGGTCAAAGCGGCGGCCGGCATCACTGTCAGCCGTCAGGAGCTTGCAGGTTTCCTGGCCTATCATTGATTGCGGCCGATCATTGATACAGGCATGGCAGATCATGGGTTTTTGACCCTCTAATCCTTCGTCACGGCGCCCTTCGCGCCGATACCTATTCGTGCGCGCCCGCATATCCCTATTCTCTGAAATTCTCTGGATTTCTGCCGCCCACGCTGGCGCCATCCGTCCGTTCGTGCCAAGAACCTGCTCCATGAACGCTTCAAGGACAGCGCAGTGAGGGATCGGCGCCCCCCGCAGAAGTTGCGAGACCGCGCCAAGCCCGCCGCCGACAATGGCGGCAAGCGGGTGACCCTGCCCCGCGCGCTCTCCAAGCTCGGCTTCTGCTCGCGAACCCAGGCCGAGCGGCTGATCGCCGAGGGCCGCGTCCTCGTCGATGGCCGCAAGATCACCGATGCCAGCGCCTGGGTGGATATCGCCACCGCGAAGATCTCGGTCGACGGCACGGCGATCGCCGCCGAAGACAAGATCTATCTGATGCTGAACAAGCCGCGCGGCCTGGTGACCACCCGTCACGACCCCGAGGGGCGCCCGACCGTCTATGACTGTCTGAAGGATTTCGACGTTCCGCACCTGTCGCCGGTCGGCCGCCTCGACAAGGCAAGCGAGGGCCTGCTGCTCTTTACCAATGACACCAAGTTCGCCCAGACCCTGCTCGATCCCATCACCCATGTCGCCAAGACCTATCATGTGCAGGTCAACAGGATCATGGATGCAGAGCTGCTGGCCGAAATGACTTACGGCGTGCGCCACGACGGCGAACTCCTGAAGGCGACCTCGGCGCGGCTGCTGCGCAACGGCGACCGCAATTCCTGGATCGAGGTCGAACTCGACGAGGGCCGCAACCGGCAGATCCGCCGCATGCTCGAAGCGCTCGATACCGAATGCCTGCGGCTGGTGCGCGTGGCGATCGGCGGCCTGGAACTCGGCGAACTGCCAAAGGGCGCCGTCCGCGCGCTCACAGAGACGGAGCTCCGCGATCTCAAGCGGCGCACCGGCATGGAAAAGACAAGACGGGATTGAACGGCATATGGAGATCGCTCCCCACGACTTCTGGCAGGAACTCCACCCGCCCGGCACCTTCGAGACCGCTGGCGATTTGACGCATTTCTTTGTCGCCGAACTGGATGACGGCCGCCAGCTACGCCTACCGATCCGCGTTCTCGCCGATGGCGAACACGCTTTGGCATCGCTGATCGTCAACCAGGCGAGCTTTGCCGTTCTCGATGCGCTGGCGACAGCGCTTGCCGCCAGGCTGCAGCAGTTCAAGCCGGACGTGATCGCCGGTCTGCCGACGCTCGGCCTGACGCTTGCCGCCGCCGTTGCCCAGAAGCTCGGCCATATCAGATATGTGCCGCTCGGCACCTCCAGAAAATTCTGGTACCGCGACGACCTCTCGGTCGCGCTTTCCTCGATCACCACGCCGGACCAGCAGAAGCGTCTCTATATAGACCCGCGCATGCTGCCGCTGCTCGAAGGGCGCCGTGTCGCACTTGTCGACGACGTCATTTCCAGCGGCACGTCGATCGTCTCAGGCCTCGGCCTGCTCGATCAGTGCGGCATCGAACCGGTTGCGATCGGCGCCGCCATGCTGCAATCCGGGCGCTGGCGCAGCAAGCTCGCCGCCGCCGGTGGCCAGTGGCTGGACCGTACCACCGGCGTTTTCGCCACCCCGATCCTCGAAAAGACCGCGGAAGGCCGCTGGCGTGCACCGGCCGCATGAGCGCTGACCGCGCTCGGTCTCAAGCTGAGGATTGTGCGATCTTTCTTCCGCCTCTCTCTATACAGCCGCCGAGACGCCGCTACATTCGGCTGACGGTTGCAACGCGAGCCTGCCCATGAATGTCGAGCAAGCCTCCCTGCTGGTTCTCCTCGCGGCGATGCTCATCCTGTTTTCCCTCGATCGCTTCCGGATCGAAGTCGTGGCGATCGGCGGCCTTCTCGCCGGCTTCCTGCTGAAGCTCTATCCCGCCGATGCGGTCTTTTCCGGCTTCGCCAGCCCCGTCGTCATCACCGTCGTCGAAATCCTGCTGATCGTGCAGGTGCTGGCGCAGGCGAAGTTCTTCGATGGACTGGCGCAGCGGTTTCAATCGGCGAAATGGTCAAACCTTGCCGTCATCGCCTCGCTGGCATCGATCACCGGCTTCATCTCCGTCTTCATGAACAATATCGGCGCCTTCGCCATCATGTTGCCGGCAACGCTGAGGGTCGGCACCGTGCTGCAGATCCCGCGCCGCCAGCTGGTGATCCCGATCTCATTCGCCGCCCTGCTCGGCGGGCTGGTGTCGCTGATCGGCACGCCGGCCAACCTGCTCGTCTCCGACGCGCTGACAAAGGCGACAGGTCAAAGCTTCCGCTTCTTCGACTTCGCCTATGCCGGCCTGCCAGTCGCGGCAGCCGGCATCCTGCTCATTTCCTTCCTCGTCACCCGCCTGTTCCCTGAAGCAGACGAGGAAATTTCCGGCCCGCCGCCCGCCGCCCGCCGCATCGTCGCCGAGCGCGAGATCCCGTTCTCCTCGCCGCTGGTCGGGATACGCCTGTCGGACTGTACTGACAGTTTCGGGCTGCAGCCGCATGCGCTGATCCGCGACGGCAGCTTCGTGTTCGGCAGTCTCGCCAAATCGGTGATCGAACCCGGCGACACCCTGCTCGCCGAAGGCGCCGACAGCGTCTTTTCCGATCTCGAAGCCGGCGGCGCCCTATTGGCGCCCGCGCATCCGAACGGGTTGCAGACCGATTTCGCCCGCATCGAGGCCGTCGTCATGCCGGAGAGCACGCTGATCGGCTCGCGCATCCGCTCGCTCGAAGTCTTCCGCAACCGGGGCATTACCGTCACCGCGATCTCCATGCGCTCGCCGCGCATCGAAGGCCGCTTCGAGGATCTGCAGCTGTCGATCGGCGATATCCTGGTGCTCGAAGGCACCCGCGATGCGATCGCCGAGGCGCTGGACGAATGCGAATGCCTGCCGCTTGCGACCCAGCCATCGGCGGGCAGCTCGAAAGGCTCGTGGTATCCTTTCGCGATCTTCGCAGCCGGTGTGCTGCTCCCGGCCTTCGGCGTCCTGAGACCCGAGATCGCTTTCGCCATCGTCGTCTTTGCGCTCGCCGTCACCCGCTTCCTCAACATCCGCCAGGCGATGGCCGACATCAACTGGCCGATCGTCATCATGCTTGCGGCGATGATCCCGATCGGCACCGCCGTTCAGACGACGGGAACCGCCGAAGTCGTGGCGCGATGGCTGAGCCTCGTGGTGCCGATCTCGATGCCGCTCGCCGGAATGGCGGTGCTCCTCTTCGTCGCCATGGCACTGACGCCCTTCGTCAACAATGCAACGGTGGCGATCGTGCTCAGCCCGATCGCTATCGAATTCGCAGAAGCCGCGCATCATCCGCCGGCAGCCTACCTGATCGTCGTCGCGGCCGGCGCCTCACTCGATTTCCTGACGCCCTTCGGCCATCACAACAATACGCTCGCCATGAGCATCGGCAGCTACAGGGTTTCGGATTTCCTGCGCGCCGGTGGCCCGCTGGCGCTGCTTGGATATATAATGACAGTGCTGATTGTCGCGGCTGTCTGGCTTTGAACGCCATTTGCTTGACATCGCCCGCAATGAAACTAGAGCAGGGATAAACCTCTCCCACAAAGGAATGCTGAGCCCGTGCGAATCCTATCCGAAGCCCATTTCCCCGAATTGCCGAACTATTACCGCGGCAAGGTACGCGAGAATTACGATCTTCCGGATGGCAGCCGCATCATCATCAGCACCGACCGCCTCAGCGCTTTCGACCGCATCCTGACCTGCATTCCCTACAAGGGCCAGGTATTGACGCAGACCGCCCGCTACTGGTTCGAGGCGACCAAGGATATCTGCCCGAACCACGTCATCGCCTATCCCGATCCGAATGTCGTCGTCGGCAAGCGTCTCGACATCCTGCCGGTCGAAGTGGTCGTGCGCGGCTATCTCGCCGGCACCACGGGAACCTCTATCCTCACCCTTTATAAGAAGGGCGAGCGCCAGATGTACGGCATCACGCTGCCCGACGGCATGCGCGACAACCAGATCCTGCCGACGCCGATCATCACCCCGACCAGCAAGGAATTCGACGGCGGTCACGACGCGCCGCTGACGCCTGCCGAGATCACCGGCCGCGGACTGCTGACGCAGGAGCAATGGGACACGCTCTCGAAATACGCTCTGGCGCTTTTCGCCCGCGGCCAGGAAATGGCGGCCAAGCGCGGCCTCATCCTCGTCGACACCAAATATGAGTTCGGCACCGATGCCGACGGCAACATCATTCTCGCCGACGAGATCCATACGCCTGACAGCAGCCGCTACTGGCTGGCCGACAGCTATCAGGCCGCCTTCGAAAGCGGCGGACGCCCTGTCAGCTTCGACAAGGATTTTGTCCGCGCCTGGGTCGCCGATCGTTGCGATCCCTATAAGGACGAGATCCCGGAAATCCCGGCCGACCTGATCGAGCAGACCTCCGCCGTCTATATCAAGGCGTTCGAGGCCATCACCGGCCAGGCCTTCATTGCCGATGACAGCGGCGAAACGCCTCTCGCCCGTGTACGCCAGAATCTTGCGCCCTATTTCGCCTGACGATCGCCCGGCCGTACCCGCATTGCGTTTTGCACGCTTGCGGGCGCGGCCGCAGTCGCGTTAGCATTTCGGGAAATAAGGGGATGCCGGCAAAGACCGGCAGAAGGCTGAATGGCACGCAGGCCGAGACGGAAGGCCGAGGAAACGAGAGCCGACATCCTGTCGATGGCGGAGATCCTGTTTCGTCAACGCGGCTATGTGGCCGTGTCGATCGCCGATATCGCGACCGCACTCGGCATGTCCCCCGCCAATATCTTCAAGCATTTTCATTCCAAGACGGCGCTGGTCGATGCCATTGCCGAAATTCACCTTGGCGCGGCGACCGAGCGCTTCGGCGCCGTCGATGGCGATCTGCCGGCCAAGGAGCAGCTGCAGCGCTTCGTCCTGCGCCTGCTCGATTCCCATCTGCAGGACATCCGGGATAACCCCTATATCTTCGAAATGGTGCTGACGACGATCCAGGCCAAGCTCGATGCCGGCACCCGCTACCGGGAGCGGATCGAACATCGCCTGGAGCAGATCATACGGCAGGGTGTCGCCGCCGGAAGCTATAAATGCACCAATACCAGCCATGCGGCGGTGACCGTCGCCGACGTGCTGGCCTGCGTGCTCCATCCCGTGCTGATTGCCCGCGACGACAGGGACACGCTCGTTCACAAAGCACACGACATCGTCAGCTTTGTTGATGCCGCACTGCAAAATAGCGCTTGATAAGTGACGATTGCTGAATTACGTCACTTCAGAAAGCTTTTCTTAAATTCGGATGATGGCGTTTGATCCGGATCACGTAGCGTCTTCCATGGCGCGTCCGGCTGTTTCCGGCTGATCCTTCATATGCCAACCGCACCAGGGAATTCAGAATGATACGGCGTGCTCTCCTCCTCTCCACCGCTCTGGTCTTCGGCGGCTTCCTGGTCGCCTGCAGCGACAGCGGCAACAAGCAGGCGGGCGCAGCAGGCGCTGGCGCCGGTGCCGCCCAGCAGGCCGCACCCGTCGGCGTCGTCGCTCTGACCAAGGACAATTATCCTGTTACGACGATCCTTCCGGGTCGCGCCGAAGCCTATCAGACGGCCGATATCCGCCCGCAGGTCAGCGGCATCATCCGCGAGATCACCTTCCGCGAAGGCGGCGAAGTAAAGAAGGGCGACGTGCTCTACCAGATCGAGGACGCGCCTTATGCGGCCGCGGTCGAACAGGCCAAGGCCGCGATCGCCAAGGCTGAGGCGAGCGTGCCGAGCGCCCAGAGCAACTTCGACCGCTACCAGCGCCTCGTCGGCAGCGGCGCGACGCAGATCGAATACGAAACCGCCAAGACGACGCTGCTGCAGGCTCAGGCGGAAGTCGAATCCGCCCGCGCGGCTCTGGCCTCGGCGCAGATCGATCTCGATCACACCAAGATCCTCGCCCCCTTCGACGGCATCATCGACCAGACCGCCTACAATATTGGCAACGTCGTCGCCGCCAACCAGACGACGGCGCTGACGACGGTACGCCAGCTCGACCCGATCTACATCTCGCTGACGGAATCGAGCACCAACCTGCTGCGAATTCGCGATGCCATGGCCGCAGGCGACATCAAGGACAAGGCGAATGTTGCCTTCCGGCTGATCCTCGAGAACGGCAAGGAATACAATCAGCAGGGCAAGCTCGACATGTCGAAGCAGATCGTCAGCGAGACGACCGGCACCTTCATCATCCGCGTGCTGTTCCCGAACCCCGATCGCGTCATCCTGCCCGGCATGTATGTCCGCGCCACGGTCGAGCTCGGCTCCGAGGACGCCTATGCGCTGCCGCAGCTGGCGACCAGCCGCGACGCCAACGGCCGCCTGACGGCGCAGTTCATTTCCGGCGACGGCAAGGTCGAGACCCGCGTCTTCGAAAATGCGACGCCCTCGAACAATTCGTGGCTCGTAAACCAGGGCGTCAAGGACGGCGACCAGCTGATCGTCAGCGGTCTGCAGTCGATCGCGCCCGGCATGCCGGTGAAGCCGGTTCCCATGAAAATCAATGAAAACGGTGTGGTCGTGGCTGCCGAACAGCCTGCGGCCGGTGACACTCAGAAGCCCGCCGCGAAGTAATTCGCGACGACTCTCACAGTGATCCAAGCCGCACAGGAATAAAACTGATGGCCAAGTTCTTCATCCGACGCCCGATCTTTGCGTGGGTCATCGCGATCACCATCATGCTCGCGGGTCTGCTCGGCATCTACACGCTGTCGATTTCGCAATATCCGGATATCGCCCCGACCACGGTGCGCATCAACGCCACCTATCGCGGCGCCAGCGCCGAAACCGTCGAGAAATCGGTGACGACGATCATCGAAAAGGGCATGACCGGTCTCGACGACCTGACCTACATGACCTCGACCTCGTCGACCGGTTCGGCCAGCATCTCGCTGACCTTCGGCAACAGCGTCGATGCCGACATCGCCCAGGTTCAGGTGCAGAACAAGCTGCAGCTCGTGCAGTCGCAGCTGCCGGGAGACGTCATCGACGCCGGCATCAGTGTCACCCGCTCGACGTCGAGCATCCTGCTCGTGGGATCGCTGGTCTCGACCGACGGCAAGCGCTCCTCCGTCGATCTCGGCAACATCATCTCGAACTCGATCGAAGATCAGGTGCAGCGCCTTGAAGGCGTCGGCAGCATCAACATCTTCGGCTCGGGCTACGCCATGCGCGTTTGGCTCGATCCCTACAAGCTGCAGAAGTTCCAGCTCACCCCAAGCGACGTCACCTCGGCAATCGAGGCGCAGAACACCCAGGTCTCCGTCGGTTCGCTCGGCGCCCAGCCGACGACGCAGGGCCAGCAGCTGAACGTGACGATCACCGCCCAGAGCCAGCTGACCACGGTCGACGACTTCGAGCACATCATCCTGAAGGTCGAGAAGGACGGTTCGACGGTGCGCCTCAGCGACGTCGCCCGCATCGAGATCGGCCAGGAAAGCTATGGCGGCGCCTCGCGCTATAACGGCCAGCCGTCTTCCGGCTTCGCCGTCAATCTGGCGATCGGCGCAAACGCCATCGATACCGCCGAGCGCGTCCGCGCCTCGCTGGATACGATCGGCCGCTCGCTGCCTGAAGGCGTCGAGATCACCTATCCCTACGACACCACGCCCTTCGTCGAGCTGTCGATCGAGAAGGTCATCCACACGCTGATCGAAGCGATCGTGCTGGTCTTCGTCGTGCTCCTGATCTTCCTGCAGAACCTGCGCGCCACGCTGATCCCGACGATCGCCGTGCCCGTCGTGCTGCTCGGAACATTCGGCATCCTCGCGGCGGCCGGCTATTCGATCAACACGCTGACGATGTTCGCCATGGTTCTGGCAATCGGCCTGCTCGTCGACGACGCCATCGTCGTCGTCGAAAACGTCGAGCGCATCATGTCGGAAGAGAAGCTCTCGCCGCTCGAAGCGACCGAGAAGTCGATGGGCGAAATCACCGGCGCCATCGTCGGCATCGCGCTCGTGCTGACCGCCGTTTTCATCCCGATGGCCTTCTTCGGCGGCTCGACCGGCATCATCTACCGGCAGTTCTCGATCACCATCGTCTCGGCGATGCTGCTCTCGGCGCTCGTCGCCATCGTGCTGACGCCGGCGCTCTGCGCCACGATGCTGAAGCCCGTCGACGGTCATAAGAAGAACCGCATCGGCGACTGGTTCAACCGTAACTTCACTCGCTCGACCAACGGCTATGTCCGCAGCATCGGCTATCTCCTGAAGCGGCCGATCCGCGTCATGCTCGTCTTCCTGCTGATCGGTGCCGGCTGCGCCTATCTCTTCGCACGCCTGCCGAGTTCCTTCCTGCCGCAGGAAGACCAGGGCGTGCTGCTGACCATCGTCACGACGCCGCCGGGCTCGACGACCCAGCAGACCCAGGCCGTCGTCGAGAAGGTCGAGAACTATTATCGTGAGAACGAGAAGGACGCAGTCGATTCCGTCTTCGGCGCCCTCGGCTTCGGCTTCAACGGCTCCGGCCAGAACAGCGCGATCGTCTTCACCAAGCTCAAGGACTTCTCGCTGCGTACCGACCCGAACCTGCATGCGCAGGCCGTCGTCAACCGCGCGCTGAAGAACTTCTTCGCCATCCGCGAAGCCCAAGTCTTCGCCCTCCTACCGCCGGCCATCCAGGGCCTCGGCGTCTCGAGCGGCTTCTCGATGTATCTCGTCGATACCGGCGGCCACGGCACGCAGGCGCTCGACGCCGCCTCCAAGCGGCTGATCCAGATGGGCAACAGCAGTGGCAAGGTCGTCGCTCTGCGCTCCAACAACAAGGAAGTCGAGCCGCAGATGAAGATCATCATCGATCAGGAAAAGATCGGTGCAATGGGCGTCGATATCGCCTCGGTCAATTCGATGCTGTCGATCATCTTCACCGGCCGCGACGTCAACGACTTCACGCTGAACGGCGAGATCAAGCCTGTCTACGTGCAGGGCGACGCGCCCTTCCGCATGCAGCCCAGCGATCTCGACCACTGGTATGCCCGCAATACGGCCGGTGAAATGGTCCCCTTCTCCGCCTTCACCAAGACGGAATGGGCGCAGGGTGCGCCGTCGCTCGCCCGCTTCAACGCCACAAGCGCCATCCCGCTCGACGGCGCCTCGGCGCCGGGCGTCAGCTCCGGTGACGCGATGAACGAGATGGAAGCGCTGACCGCGCAGCTTGGTGGCGGCTATACAGTGGCATGGCAGGGCATCTCCTATCAGGAGCGGCTCTCCGGCTCGCAGGCGCCGATGCTCTACGCGATCTCGGTCCTCGTCGTCTTCCTCTGCCTTGCAGCGCTCTATGAAAGCTGGTCGATCCCGTTCTCGGTGATCATGGCCGTGCCGGTCGGCGTGCTCGGCGCGCTTGCGGCGGCAACGCTCTTCGGCCAGGCGAACGACGTCTACTTCAAGGTCGGCCTGCTGACGACGATAGGATTGGCGGCGAAGAACGCGATTCTCATCGTCGAGTTTGCCAAGGACCGCATGGAGACCGGGATGGGCCTTTTAGAGGCGACTCTCGAAGCGGCAAGGCTGCGTCTGCGCCCGATCATCATGACCTCGCTCGCCTTCATCCTCGGCGTCGTGCCGCTGGCGATCGCGACCGGCGCAGGCTCGGCAGCGCAGAATGCCATCGGTATCGGCGTTCTCGGCGGCATGCTGGCGGCAACCGCACTCGGGATCTTCTTCGTTCCGTCCTTCTTCGTGGTCATCCGCCGGGTGTTTTCGCGGCGCAAAAATGAGGCGGGAGTGTGATAAAAATACACTGCCCGAACGCCAGACTCATTGCTACATTGCGGCCGACTGCTTCGGCATGGTGTATCTCGTTGGCACGGAGCGCGGCCGATTGCGAAGCATGATGCTTCGGACAAGAAATTTAGGACTTGGTCGAGTTACAGGAAGAACATTGCATGGTATCTCTTCGTTATGCCACACCGGCGTTGATGCTTTTGTTGGCGGGCTGCGTAAGCGGCCCGGATCATGTACCGCCGGAAATGCCGCTTCCTGCGAAGT
>NZ_JBMDIL010000028.1:0-9691 GCF_057808655.1 Rhizobium sp. FG96
GTGCTTGAGCCTTTCTGCTTATGCCGACTGTCCGGTCGAAATGGGGGGCAGTTCACCGTGTCCGTTGTCGTTCAAGAACCAGACGCCCGTGGCTCTGCCCGCCGTCGCTCTTTGATACGACGCTTCGTCAATGACCGCGTATCTCTTCCTCTTGCTGTCCAAGGGCACCCGAAGGCACCGCTGGCCGAACTCGTCAATAAACGGGATAGGCTGTCTTTCCTGTGCCAGTCTGCTTCTTTCGGACACGGTTCTTGCTGCTTCTGCTCTCATGAGCTTTTCCTTTCGCATAAAATGAAAAAGGCCCTCCGAGGGGTTCTCGGAAGGCCACTGTGGTGGATTGATGATGTGGTTAGTGAAGGCGGTTGCTAGGTCGCCATTAGGCGCCCGATAGACATGGGATATGTGAACCGGGAATTAGTTCTAATGAACGGCCTAATGGATTGAGGCTCGCTCGTCAGAGAGATGATGTGGTTTGGTTCTATTGTGCGGCGTATTGCAGTCAGCCCCAAAACACAGGGGTGATTGAGGGAGATGATCGCGCCTGATTTCTAGTGGGCGGGGTAAGGGGCGACTTGTCCTAAAGCATCCTAAAAGGGTCCGGCTGCGGATTGTCCTGATAGGGGAAGTTTCGCTTTTCTAGTGGACGTGGTTATCGTCGCCGCTGCACCCATCCAATCAGAACAAAGGCCGCAACCGCTGCCGCCCCGATGCCGGAAATGATAACAATCGACGCCAGCGTTCCGAGGTTCGACATGGCGAGGGCGAAGACGAAGGGCGCACTGGCGGAAACGATAAGCCGAGCCGACATGACCTTTCCTTGCAGTCGCCCATATCCTTCACTGCCGAACAACGACAGCGGGAGCGTTCCGGAGACGATGCTGAACAGCCCGTTCCCGAACCCGAATAGGACCGCAAAGACCATTGCTCCAGCCGTAGCGGGGGAAGTAGCGGCAAGAACCAGCCCCGAAAGGGCCATGAGCGCGGCGGCTATGATGGCCAACGTAAGCGGCGGGAGGCCTTTCCCTAGCACCATGTTGATCAACCGGCTGGCAACTTGTGCAGGGCCGAACAGTGTCCCAACCAGTGCAGCAGAAGCGCCAAGCCCGAGACCGGATAGCAGCGGCACCATATGGACAAGCACCGCTGAGCCTACGAGCGATTGGAGCGCAAAGGCTGTCACCATCAGAACGAAGCCAGTCTTCCGGGCATCGGGGGAAAGCGATCCCGCTACCGCATGGGTGGTCTTATGGGCGTCGCCGTTCTTCTTCCGTTGCGTGGCTGTATGGGCCAGCCAAGCATGGATGGGGAGGCAAACCAGAAGATTGAGGCCAGCGAATACGAGATAGACGCTCTGCCACGACAAGTGCGCGTGAAGGGCGCTTGTGATTGGCCAGAAGATTGTCGATGCGAAACCGGCGATCAGCGTCAAATACGTGATGCTTCGTTGCGCGGTGGCAGGACCGATCTGGACCAGCAAGGCGAACGCCGCCCCATACTGCACCAGATTGGCAGACACCTCGACCGCAATCAGCGTCAACGTGAACGTGGTTCGATCAGGTGCCAGGGCGCATCCTATCAACGCCACTGCGGCAACGAGAGAGCCAAACGTCATTACCCTGCCAGCGCCGAACCGATCTATCCAGCGGCCAAGCCAAGGGGCAACAAGCCCGCCGACAAGCAGTGCAGCGGAGAGAACTCCGAAGACCCACTCCACGGACCATTCAAAGTCCCTCGCCATGTCAGGCGCGAGGATGCTGAAACTGTAATAGAGGCTTCCGTAGCCGATGATCTGGGTGATGCCGAGGCCGAGGACGGCTCCAAGGGGAAACCGTTCCGGGGTCATATGGACTTGAGCGCCACGCGTTGCTCTAGCTTCTCCGCATCTTCTTTCCGCTCGCTGTAGCGGTCAACTAGATAGGCAGAAGCGCCCCTTGTCAGCAGCGTGAACTTCACAAGCTCCTCGCAAACGTCCACCACGCGGTCATAGAATGGCGAAGGCTTCATTCTGCCACTGGCGTCAAACTCCTGATACGCCTTTGATACCGACGACTGGTTTGGGATGGTGATCATCCGCATCCAACGCCCGAGAACGCGCATCTGATTGACTGCGTTGAACGACTGAGAGCCGCCCGAGACTTCCATCACCGCGAGGGTCTTGCCCTGTGTGGGGCGAACCGAACCGATGGCAAGCGGTATCCAATCAATCTGCGCCTTCATAACGCCGGTCATTGCGCCGTGGCGCTCTGGACTGACCCATACTTGTCCCTCTGACCATTCCGACAGTTCGCGAAGCTCCTGCACCTTGGGATGGCTTGCCGGTTCCTCGTCAGGCAGAGGGAGGCCCTTCGGGTCATATATGCGCACTTCGCAGCCGAAATGCTCCAGCAACCTCCGCGCCTCTTGGGCGAGCAGCCGACTATATGAGACCTCGCGAAGCGAGCCATAGAGGATCAAGATGCGTGGCTTGTGGTTCGCATACGGTGGGCGTAGCGCCTCAAGATCGGGCTGCTGTAGGTGGTCGAGCGAAGCTGCGGGCAGATCAGACAATGCGCTTCCCCTGCTCGTTCAATACCTGTTCGCCGTCCTCTTTGGTGAATGGCCCAGTATGCGTATCGGGCAGAATGTCGAGGACGACTTCGGATGGTCTGCAAAGGCGCGTCCCTATCTGCGTCACAACAAAAGGCCGGTTTATAAGGATCGGATGCTCAAGCATGGCGTCGAGAAGCTGCGCATCGCTCAAGCCCGGATCGTTCAAGCCAAGCTCCCCGTACGGCGTTCCCTTTTCCCGAATGGCTTCCCTCACAGACAACCCTGCATCAGCGATCAGGGAGGCGAGTTGGTCCCGTGACGGTGGCTCTTTCAGATACTCAATGACTGTCGGCTCAATTCCCGCATGGCGGATCAGGGCCAAGGTGTTGCGAGAGGTTCCGCATTCGGGGTTGTGGTAGATGGTGGCGTCCATTTTCATGCCTCTTTGGAATTGATGGAATGAGTGCCAGTGCGCACCCGATGGCCTCGCTCGTACCAACCCTTGCTACGATTGACGATCCAGACGACAGACAGCATGACAGGCACCTCTACGAGGACACCGACGACCGTTGCGAGTGCAGCGCCCGACTTGAAGCCGAACAAGCTGATTGCAGCAGCGACAGCCAATTCGAAGAAATTAGAGGCACCGATCAGAGCCGATGGACCAGCAACGCAATGCTCCTCACCGCTCCAGCGGTTGAGTAGGTAGGCCAGCCCCGCATTGAAGTAGACTTGGATCAGGATAGGGACGGCCAGCAGCGCAATGATAGTCGGCTGCGCAATGATCTGCTCTCCTTGAAAGCCGAACAGCATGACCAAAGTTGCCAGTAGTGCGATCAGCGAGACCGGTTGCAGCGTTTCGGCCAGCCGATTGGCGTCGGTAAGGCGGCGCAGGACTTGGGACACGATCACCGGAAGGACAATATACAGGACCACCGAAAGGGTCAGGGTGTCCCATGGCACGGTGATTGCGGACAGCCCAAGCAGGAGGCCAACGACCGGCGCGAATGCCACAACCATGATCGCGTCGTTCAAGGCGACTTGCGAGAGAGTGAAGTGGGGCTCTCCTTTGGTCAGATTGGACCAGACAAACACCATCGCGGTACAAGGTGCGGCGGCAAGGATGATAAGGCCCGCGACATAGAAGTCGATCTGATCTGCTGGCAGGTATGGTCGGAACAGCCAGCCGACGAACAGCCAGCCAAGGAGCGCCATGGAAAACGGCTTGATCGCCCAATTGACAAAGACTGTCACGCCGATGCCCCGCCAATAGCGACCAACTTTCCCGAGTGCCGAGAAGTCGATCTTCATCAGCATAGGAATGATCATTAGCCAGATCAGGACCGCCATGGGCAAATTGACATTCGCGACCTCCAGCGCCCCTATCGCGTGGAAAGTGGATGGCATGAAGTGGCCAAGCGCGACCCCTACGATGATGCAGAGACCAACCCAAACGGTCAGGTAGCGTTCAAACAGCGACATCCCGGTTCCTCACTGCACATTCTGGACTGGAGCGCAGCAAGCGGCGATGTCGGCAGCAGGAGCGCAAATCTCGGGATGGCCCGCGCAGCAGTCCTCCATGAGAAACCGCACGAGACCCCCAAGCGCCTCGTAGTTGGCGAAGGAGATAATAGAGCGGGAGACACGCTTCTGAGTGATCAAGCCGGATCGCTCCAGTTCTTTGAGGTGGAATGAGACATTCGACGGCGAAAGGCCGGTTTTCTCTGCGACCATTCCCGCTGCCATTCCTTCCGGTCCCGCCACCACGAGCATTCGAACAATTTGGAGCCGGGTTTCCTGCGAGAGCGCGGCGAACGATGTCAGGGCTTGACGCTGATCCATATTTCAATGTTCCTTGAACTATTGAAACGGGAGTAACGCAGATGACCGCTCACGACAAGCCCCTTTTGCAGTCCGCTACCGACATCAGCTTAGGCAAACTATTAGGCACGCTCGACAACGCCAAAGAGATGCCCCTTGTCTTCACCTATGATGGCGGAAGGATCAGAGGCGGCTACCACGTCACTGAGGTCAAGGCGGGTCAGTTCGCGGCGCTTGACTGCGGCGCTAACCCCGAAGCATGGACGGAGATATTCGTGCAGCTATGGGATATTGACGAGGACGGTCGCACTCACATGCCATCCGGGAAGTTCTCCGCTATCATCCGCAAAGTGTCCGAGCATGTCAGCCTTGAAAGCTCCGCACGATTGACGTTCGAAGTTAGCGACGGAGTGCAGCCGATGCGGCTCTATTGCGCAGACAGCCCAACCGTTTCAGGCGACACTCTGGAAGTCCGCCTCGCACCTCGTGCTGCCAGTTGCAAGCCGCGTGACAGGTGGTTGGCGCAACAGACTACGAAGGCAGATGGCTCTTGCTGCGGGGAACAGAAGACGTCCTCATGCTGCACTTGAGGGGAACAAGCGCGGAAACGAGTGGCGCTTTGGGGGAAACAGATAGGGACGCAGGGATGACGGTAGGCGACACCGAACGCGAATGGCGGGAAGTATCAGAAAGTAAATCTGACTGATTTTTGAGACGTCATTTCCTTAAAGGGGTGGTAATCGGCCAACAGTAGAAATCACTCTTTTCCCATTTATAGCCTTAGCAACGCATTCGCATATCGCATCCAATTTTCGTGAATTTAGATGATCTACGCGCACCAACCCTAATTTCTACTTAGACTGTTTTTTACCGAAAATCGCACTGATCTTATATATTCTATCAGCGATCGACATGATTATTTTTGCTTTGCCTCGCTAGATCATTGCCGGAAGAACGTCTCCCAGACGCCGATGACCCCCGCAATGGTCATGCCGCCTATGACCAGCCAATGCAAAACTTGAACCGCCGCTTCCATCCTTATGCCTCCTGTGCGGAAGCAATGCGCTTCGCCAGTCGAGATAGTGTCGAGCGCGAGCATCCTGTGGCGCTGACGATATTGTTCCAGCTTTGGCCAGACTTGAGCATGGCGATGATTGCCTCGTTCCGCTTGGCGTCCTCAGGGCGACCCCGATAAACTCCATCGGACTTGGCCTTATCAATGCCCTGTCGCTGCCTCCTACGGCGATCCTCGTAGTCCTTACGTGCGATAGCGGCCAGCATGTCGAGCATCATGCCGTTGATTGCATCCAGCATTCGGCTTGTGAAGTCGTCTCCCGAGTTTGCCAACTGGTAGGAGGTGGGAAGATCAAGGGCGACAACCCGAACGCGCTTAGCGGTGATTTCAGCTTTGAGCTTCGCCCAATCCTCAGCGTTGAGGCGGCTAAGGCGGTCAACTTGCTCGACCAGTAGGACGTCGCCGGGATGGCAGTCGGAAAGCAGCCTAAACAGCTCAGGGCGAGCCAAGGAAGCGCCGCTCTCATTCTCAACATACCAAGACGCCACTTTCAGACCGCGCTCGTCAGCAAAGCTCTGGAGGTCGTTTCTGGCGCGGCTCGCATCTTGCTCTTTTGTGCTGGCGCGAAGGTAGGCTCTGGTAAGCATCTGGAACCCTTAGTTCGTTTTAGGTGGTTCGCTTATCGTCGGTTCTATTTGGGCTGTCAATAGGTAATTATCGAACCATCATTTTCGTGGTTCTCTTGATGCGCACCCAAATGAACGCCTGTGGGCGCACCCCTTCGGTCCATTGTGGGCACCGGCTCCGTCCGCATAAGATGCGGGGGATTGGGCAGGTAGGGGGACGGAACTTGCGCAACTTTATAGCCGATGGCCTTGCGTGGTCAGCGCAACGCTATGATGCGCTTGAGGGTTATGTGACACGCACTCTGTACGGTCGCATTCTCCCATCCGCTTTGGGTAGCCGACTGGAACTCATCGCCACCTTTCGAAGGATGGTGAAGCTGTCGGTTCTGATAGCCCTTGCTTTGCTCATCGGGGCGGTCGTTTTCGTCAGCCCCAAGTTGATCACGATAAGCGGTATGCTCCTCGACCTAGCCGGTCTGGCTCGCATCTTTATCGATGAGGAATGGGAGGACATCGCCGAGCTATATTCCGACATTGACAAGTACCCTTATGGCCCGCCCTCTCATGTCACGCGGGAGTTATTCAAGGACGACAATCCCGACGCAATCGGCGAGGTATCCGAGGAGGTCGAAACGATGGCTCGACATCTCTATTGGCGTAGAGGGTTGGCCCTAGTGCTTTGCGGCTTCGTCCTTCAACTCATCGGCACGGCATTCAGCTAGAGACGACCGCTTCCGTTGCGTGCTGTAATAGCCGCCACCCCACCGGGGGGACGCTCGCTTCCGCACTTGTCGAGGTCGATGCCTCGCAAATTTCTGTCAGTTTTAAGCCGCCTCGGCCGCCTCTGTCGCTTCGACAACCTCGGTCTTTTCCTTTAGCTCGGGGAGGTTCACAGAGGTAACGCAAACCCGCATCTGCTGCCACGCAGGGCCGTCAGAGTAGGTTTTAAGGGTTATCGACTTGCGGCCTTCTTCGTGGCCCACAACAGAGGATATTGTGCTTTCCGCTATGCCAGCCCGCTCCGCCTCGGTGATGAACCAACGACGGAAAGAATGGAAATTGACCAGACTGCGCCGCTGCCCCGGCTGCTTGTCGTCAACGCCGAGCTTCAAACGATACTGCCGGAACCGCTTTCCGAAGACGTCGCCAGCATCACGCTCTTTGGCCAGTTCATCGAACAGCCAATCTTGTGGCCCTTTCCCCTTGGAACGGCGCTTGACGATCTCAAGGAGTTCCGGGTGCATTGGGACGCGTCGTTCCGCAGCGCCGGTCTTACCCTGTCTTATGTCGAAGTATCCGTTCCCCTTCTCGTCAATCGGGCATTCTTCGACCCATAGAGTGACGATCTCGCTCTCTCTCATTCCAGAAAGGGCAGAGATGCGCATCGCATCGCTGAGTTGGGCTTCGAATGACTTACTCGTCCCGGCAGGGTACGGCGAGTATATGAGTGTTTTGATCTCGTCCTTCGTGAAGGCGCGTTCTTTCTTCTTCCCGTTGCGCTCAACCCTTCGGCCACGCTCTGGGAGCTTTTGACGGTCCCATGGGTTGTCACCAGCTACGTGACCTCGGATGATGAGGTAATCCCAATAGAGCTTGACGCTTCCCAAGTGCTTCCGTGCCGTTCGAACGTCGAGCGGTGCGATGGCCTCGGAGTAGTAAGCTCCCGCTCTCGCACGAGTTATTTCATGGAGCGGCCATCCCTTAAGCTTGGCCCATCCCGCAAACCGTTTGATCAGGTTGCGGCGCTCGTCGGTAGTCTTTTTGGCAAGCTTCGCCTCGCTGAGATAGGCGTCAATGTGGTGATCGACGTCTACGCGCCCTTGGACGAGATTGAGGAACCGGTCACGTCCCTCCCTTCCGTGAGTGCGTTCGATCTCCTCGGCTTCTCGCTCAACGAACTCTCGGGGCGTATCGACATCCTCGTCTTCGATGTCTTCCGGGCGACGATGATAGATTTTGGCGGTCCAGCCCCAAGGATCGGCGGCGGCTTCCGCGATCTCTTTCGTCCATATTTCGGCCTTTTCTCGGATCACATCGATCACAGGAGCCAACGCTCTGCCAAACTTGGCGTCCCGGAACAGCTTGTCTGTCTCCCGACGCAATTCGTCTCGTCTGGCCATCGCAGCGCGAATGTCACCGGTTTCAAGATTGATGAGATAGGCGCTCTTGCCGTCGAAGTGGGAGCGGATCGCTAGGGGAATGTCACGCTTGAACCAGTATTTCAAACCGCGCAAATTGAGATAGCGCATCGAACTTTTTGCCATTTCAGACCAATCACTCAGACCAACTTTAGTCCGCGATTATCATGCCTTATCAATGGCTTCAAGGGGTTAGACGCCAGTCGTGGAGGCCCCGCTTAGCTCCACCAAATCTTTCCCTTGAACTAAATCAACACGGCTCGACAGAAACGCAACTTGGCGCCTGACCCTACCTTAGGGAAAGTCTACAGGCGGCCCATCGAGCCGCCATGCCAAGCCCTGCAGGCAATCTGCCTAGATTCCCGAAAACTCGCTGGCTCTCGGCCCGGCAAGTGAAACTCGCCAGGACGATTTGCTGGTGAAGCTTTGGGTCGCCAGGAAGGTGTAACCGGTGCTCTGCCAGGACTTCACCGAGCCGTTCAGGCTGTCGAGCACGTAGTCGCCGGATTTCAGCCGGGCGACGAGGACGACGTGATTCTGTCCGTGCCGCTCGATGACGATGGAGAGCGCCAGCTTTTGCGAGGGAAAGCCGGCATCGAGCAGGGTCTTCATCTTCAGAAGTGCGTAATCCTCGCAATCGCCCTTGTTGTCGATCGGCAGCGACCAGAACTCGCTCTTGCCTGACGTTACCGTATCCGGCGCGGGCCGGGTGGCGGCATTGACGCTCCTGTTGACGCGGGTGATCAGCGCCATCGCCGAAGCGTCGTCCAGCTCCTTGCCCCCGCCATTCCTGCAAACCCAACCATATCGCGCACAGGCTCCCGCGAAACCTGGAGGCGCGCCGATCGATCGGTCCTGGGGAAGAGCCGTCCCGGCAAATGACTGACTTTGTGAAAGAAAACTCAACGCAACAGCTACGCTAGTCAACAGGAAGTAACGCATGGTCTGCCCTCCTTCGAAAGTGCTAGTCCGTTTAAGCTAAAACTTTATGCATTCGAGGTTAGCTATGTATTAAGATGTACCGTTACTGGCGGGCTTGCTGACTAGGGATAACAAATAGCTAATATAAAATGTATTTCGTTAGCGCTTCGTTAACCTAGGGAGTTGCCCAATGTTAAGAACAACAGCGAAATACAGCATAGTCATCGCTTACCTCATGGCTTCAACCAGCCTCGGGATGTCTGCCCCTCTTCAGATCGACTGTCGCATCGTCAAGCCTGGAACCATCGAGGCCCGCCTCTGTCGCCCCACAGCTGCGATCCCGACCGATGACTATCACGGTTTCGGCGACGATTCAGGCGGTTTGAGGACTTCTTCACAGGCTTCGACGTCTGGAGGCGGTTCCAGCGGCAACCCCGGTGGTGGCAGTAACCCCGGTGGTGGCGATGGCGGCAACCCTGGTGGCGGTGACGGCGGTAACCCTGGCGGTGGCCATGGTGGTGGTGACGGTGGCCACGGTGGTGGCGATGGCGGCCAAGGTGGTGGTGACGGTGGCCAAGGTGGTGGTAACGGCAACCATGGCGGCGGTAACGGCGGCCAGGGTGGTGGTAACGGCAACCATG
>NZ_JBMDIL010000029.1:0-9246 GCF_057808655.1 Rhizobium sp. FG96
TCCTCCCGAAACGCACGGCTCAACTGATCCGTCAATGGCTTCGTCAAAAACGACATCGCTGCCCGCTGCCAGTTAAACCCGATGCACAACTGATTTTTCTACTAACTGACGAAATTCCACTTTAGGTACATTGTTGCTCCTCAGTCACGACCAATGCGAAATATTGTGAGCACTAATATACACATAGCACTCTACCTCCGAGTGAGATAAATCATCATCAGGTAGCTGCATTGGTCTCTGGGCGTGCGACTCGGGCCTAATAGATTTGCAGCCGGAGGAATTGTTCAGCAAATGGATGGCATCGTTTTGCAGCATCATGACTCCGGTCTTCGTGCGCTCTGCGGGATCGCTGCGTTTTACCGGATCGCTGCTGACCCCATGCAGTTGCAGCATGATCTTGCGCTGAAGGGGCGCGCTGTGCAGGCTTCCGATATTCAGCGTGCAGCAAAGATTATCGGACTCAAGGCGCGTGTTGTCGAAAAGCTTACTGAGCATCGACTCCGCAGCATGCCTGTTCCGGCAATCGTCGAGGTTCGAGGCGCTTTCCATGTGCTTGGTGGGGTGAACCCATCGGGGAAATACCGGATTGTCGATCCTGTAACGAGGGCCGATCGGGAGATTTCGCCGGCTGACATCCTCGCTGAGATCGGCTCTCGCGTTATTCTTGTGGGGCGGCGCATCGGTGGTGAAGGATCTGATCCCCGCGAGTTCGGATTCAAATGGTTCTTCCCGTCCATCTGGCGCTACCGGAAGCCGCTCGGGCATGTCCTACTTGCCTCGCTCTTTGTGCAGATTTTTGCGCTGGTAACACCGCTGTTTTTTCAGGTCGTTGTCGACAAGGTCCTGACGCATAAAGGTTATTCGACGCTTTTCGTACTGGTGGCTGGCATTGCCATCATTGGCCTGTTTGACGTCGTTCTCCAATATTTGCGAACCTATGCGCTCGCGCATACGACGAACCGAATAGATGTGGAGCTCGGCCAGAGACTGTTTCATCATTTGCTGCGCTTGCCGCTTGGCTATTTCGAGACGCGGTCTGCGGGTCAGACAGTGGCGCGCGTTCGCGAGCTTGAGACGATCCGGACCTTCCTGACCGGGCAGGGGCTTTTTTCGGCGCTCGACGTTGTCTTTACCTTCGTCTTCATCGCTGTGCTCCTGGCCTATTCCTGGAGCCTGACGCTGATCGTCATCGCATCCATCCCAATTTATATCCTGATAGGGGTCGTGGTGCGGCCACCTCTTCGCGAGCTGGTGAAGGAGAAATTCAATCGGGGCGCTGCAAGCCAGCAGTTCCTCGTCGAGGCAGTGGTCGGCGTGCATACCGTCAAGGCGGCGGCGGTCGAGCCTGTCATGCAGGCCCAGTGGGAAGAGAAGCTCGCCGCCTATGTGAGGACGGCGTTCGATGCAACATTGCTCGGTGCTGGCGGTCAGAATGCTATCCAATATGTCAGCAAACTGGCAACGGCTGCCCTTCTGCTTTTTGGCGCCAAAGCCGTGATCGACGGCGAGCTTACTGTTGGGGCTCTCGTGGCCTTCAATATGATTGCCGGGCAGGTGACGCAGCCGGTGCTGCGGTTATCACAGCTCTGGCAGGATTTTCAGCAGGTCCAGATCTCTGTCGATCGCCTTGGCGATATTCTGAACACGCCTGTCGAGCGTCAACCGGGTAGCCGCATGGCTCTTCCGGCACCGAAGGGCAATATCGAGCTTCGCAACGTGACTTTCCGCTATCGTCCCGGTTCGCCGGATGTGCTGAAGCAGGTCTCGCTCGAGGTCAAAGCCGGGGAGGTTATCGGCATCGTCGGCCCCTCGGGTTCGGGAAAATCGACGCTGACCAAACTTGTTCAGCGCCTTTATAGCCCCGAAGAGGGGCAGCTGCTTCTTGATGGCGCCGATCTCTCTCAACTCGACCCCGCCTGGTTGCGCAGCCATATAGGCGTCGTCCTGCAAGAGAACCTGCTGTTCAACCGGACGATCCACGATAACATTGCGCTCTCTAATCCCGCGATGCAGAGAGCGCAGGTCATTGCGGTTGCCAAGCTTGCTGGTGCTGACGAATTCATCAGCAGGTTGCCGCAGGGCTATGACACCATGATCGAGGAGCGCGGCGCCAATCTCTCGGGCGGCGAGCGCCAGAGAATTGCCATCGCCCGGGCGCTTGCCACCAATCCGCCGATCCTGATCTTTGATGAGGCGACCAGCGCGCTCGACTACGAGAGCGAGCGCATTGTGCAGACGAACATGCACCGTATTGCGCAGGGCCGTACGGTCATCATTATTGCCCACCGGCTGGCAACCGTGCGGCGTTGCAACCGGATCATCGGTATGGCCGACGGGCGTATCGTCGAGAGCGGCAGCCATGACGATCTGGTGAAACAGCGAGATGGACTCTATGCCCGGCTTTGGGCGTTGCAGAACGATGGAGCCGGCGCATGAGAAGCGCAATTTCCGCTCGCTATGCCGGGCTTCCGCCACGCCCTGCAAAGCGATCTGATCATGAGTTTCTGGCGCCCGCCCTTGAGATCCTGGAGACCCCACCGTCACCGGTTCGTATGGCTCTCATCATAATCATCTGCGCTTTCGTGTCGACCGCACTCATCTGGTCTTATCTCGGGCATATCGACATTATCGCGGCTGCGCAGGGCAAAATCCAGCCAACGGGCCGCGTCAAGGTCGTGCAGCCGCTCCTGACCGGCAAGGTCAAAGCATTGCCGCCACCGAACGGCGCTCATGTCCGAGCGGGTGACATTCTTCTTGAACTTGACCCAACCGATGCCGTCGCCGACGAGACTGATGCGGTGAAGGGGCTGGCATCTGTGCGGGCCGAAGTGCTGCGCCGGAAGACAGTGGTGGATTATCTGGGATCGAGAACAAGCGGACGGCCATTGCCCGAAATCGCATGGGATGCCGGGACGCCGGTAGAGTTACGGCGCCGTGAAGAAGGTATCTTGCTTGGTGATATCGAGCAGCACCAGGCAACAATGGCATCGCTCGACGCTCAGCAACATCAAAAGGAAGTCGAGCGGGATCGTCTGACGGTCACGGTTGCAGCGCAGAATTCGCTTGTCGAAACGCTGGGAGCGCGCGTGATGATGCGCAACTCTTTGGCCTCGAAGGAGGCCGGTACGATGGCGAGCGTGCTTGACGCCACCGAGACGCTGAAAGAGCAGGCAACGCAACTTGCCATTCAGGAAGGACAGCTTGCGGATGCCGCGGCGGGCATCGAGGTTTATGCGCGCGAAAAGGAAAAGATGACGCGTACGTTCCTGAGCGACCAGCTGGAGCGGCTGGGCGACGCCGAGCGTCGTGTAGAGGAGTTGGAGCAGCGCCTCGCAAAGGCGAAAAATTCGCACGAGCAGATGTCTCTTCGTAGCCCGATCGATGGAACGGTACAGGCATCCTCAATCACCAGCGTGGGGCAGGTGGTTACCGTCGGTCAGGATGTGATGCGGGTCGTGCCTGAAGGCAGCACATTGGAACTGGAAGTGTATGCCCTGAACAAGGATATCGGGTTCATCAAAGTGGACCAGGATGCTGTGGTCAAGCTCGATGCCTTCCCATTCACTCGATATGGAACAATCCCCGCGCGTGTCACGAAAATCGCGACGGATGCCATTCCTGAACCGGATGCGGCGCGGCGCGAGGGCGATGCGGCGGCGCGGCAGGGCGATACGGCCTTTGGTGGCGCCGAGAGAATGCAGAACCTGGTGTTTCCTGTGACGCTAAGCCTTGAGGCCGACAGCATCGCAGCCGATGGCCGCGACATCAAGCTAACGGCAGGCATGGCTGCGACGGCCGAGGTTCGAACCGGCGAGCGCCGGATTCTGGAGTATGTGTTCTCGCCCTTGGTTGAGGTCGCCGAGCAGGCGATGCGGGAAAGATAGTCGTGATGCGACAGCCATGTTGATGGCCGGTGTGATGCAAAAGGTAATGTGGGATAGGCAGGTGGCGATCCAATGACAGGCGTCTACAGCTATACTAAGCGGGTATTCCTCACAGCCAATCAGAAGGTTGATGGTCTTTTCAGCGGCTATGCGTGGGATGGGACGATCACTTATGCATTTCCGACGGACGCCGCTGCCTATCAGTATAGCGGCGAGCGAGACCATAGGTTTGCAGCGATCTCTGAGAAACAACAGAGTATGGCTCGGTTTTTTCTGGTGCAAGCTGATGGCAACGCGGCCAATGATGGTTTTTCGGTAGCGGGTTTCACTAATGCCAACTTCGTGCAGACGGCAGATTCCAGCACCGCCTCTATCCGTTTTGCTCAGTCTTCCCTTCCCGATACGGCATGGACTTACTATCCCGGCAGCGACGTCGCGTCCGGCGACATTTGGTTCGGGACTGCTTATGCCAGAACAGCAAGCGATTACCGCAACGCCGAATTCGGCAATTACGCCGGCCAGACGTTGATGCATGAGCTTGGCCATGCGCTCGGTTTGAAGCATGGCCATGAAGCCGACGCAGGCAATCCGACTATTGTGCCGAGCGCCTACGATTCCGTCGAATACACGACGATGACGTACCGTTCCTACGTCGGAGACAAGGGGAACGGCTACAGCTACGAGCAGAATGGCGCGCCCCAGACCTTCATGATGCTGGATATCGCGGCCCTCCAGCAAATGTATGGCGCGAATTATTCGGTCAACAGTGACGATACAGTCTACAGCTGGGATCCGAGCAAGGGGATTACCTATGTCAATGGCGATGAGGCAATCACACCAGCGGCAAACAGAATCTTTGCGACCATCTGGGATGGCGGCGGGATCGACACCTATGACCTGAGTGCCTACAAGACAAGCCTCAGGATCGATCTCAGCCCTGGCGGGTATTCATTCTTCTCGCAGGGCCAGTTGGCCTATCTGGGGGGCGGGCCGAACAAGGGTTACGCTCGCGGCAACATCTTCAACGCACTGCTTTACAACGGCAATACAGCTTCACTGATTGAAAATGCGATCGCCGGCTCCGGCAACGACACCGTTGTCGGCAACGACGCGGACAACGTTCTCGAGGGGCGCGACGGCAATGATGCGCTCTATGGCGGGGCAGGAAGTGACATACTCTATGGCGGTTCCGGCAACGATACGCTCGATGGCGGCACGGGTGCGGACAGGCTCGTCGGCGGCCTAGGCAATGACACCTATATCGCCGATATCGGGGACGCCGTCGACGAAGACGAGAATGCCGGCATTGACCTGGTCAAAACGGCGGCTGAGACATATTCCTTGGAGAGCTTCAGCTATGTCGAGAACCTGACCTTTACCGGCATGGTGGATTTTGCCGGCACGGGCAATGCTCTGGCAAACGTCATCACTGGCGGTAGGGGTAACGATATCCTTGATGGCGGGGAGGGCGCCGACACCCTGATCGGCGGCTTGGGCAACGACATCTATGTTGTCGACAGCGTTTCTGACGTGGTTTTTGAAGCGGCCAAGGCTGGCACGGACGAGCTGCGCACCTCCGTTGCCGTCTATTCGATTGCAACGCGCGCGAATATCGAGAACCTCACCTATACTGGTAGTGGCGCCTTCACAGGCACCGGCAACACGCTCGTCAACACGATCATCGGCGGAGACGGTGACGATACGCTGGACGGCGGTATCAGCGCCGATACGCTGGTCGGCGGGGAAGGCAGCGACACGTATCTCATCGACAATGTCGGCGACATCGTTACCGAGGCTGCTTACGCTGGAACGGATACTGTCAAGACTGTTCTGGCGAGCTATGTGCTCGGTTCAAACGTCGAAAATCTGACATATACCGGCAGGTTGGCCTTCAAGGGTACCGGCAACGCCTTGAATAACGTCATTGCCGGTGAAGCCGGCGCCGACATTCTTGATGGCGGGGCCGGTGCCGATACATTGATCGGCGGCTTGGGCAATGACACGTATGTTATTGATGATGTCGGCGATACCGTCACCGAAATTGCGAACGCCGGCACCGACCTGATCAAGACGACGCTGCTTAACTATTCGCTGGCGGCCCTCGCCAATGTCGAGAACTTGACATTTATCGGCACCGGCAATTTTACCGGTACCGGCAGCGTCCTGGCAAATGTCATCATCGGCAACGTCGGTAAGGATATTCTTGATGGTGGTACTGGTGCTGACACACTGATCGGTGGTCTGGGCGATGACACTTATATCGTCGACAACGTCAAGGACGTCGTCACCGAGGCAGCGAAAGCCGGTAGCGATGAGATCCAGACGTCGCTTTCGGCCTACTCGCTTGCTGCCTTGGCGAATATCGAGAATCTGTCCTTCACCGGCACGGGCAATTTCTCGGGCACCGGCAATGCCGTCGCCAACACGATCACCGGCGGCGCGGGCAACGATACACTGAATGGCGGAGCGGGCGCTGATACATTGATCGGTGGCGCCGGCAACGATACCTATATCGTCGATAACCTTGCTGATATCGTCACAGAAGAAAGCGGTGAGGGCATCGATACAGTCAGCACGGTGCTTGCCAGCTATACGCTCGGTGCCGAGCTTGAGAATCTCACCTATGTTGGCAAATCTGTGTTTGCGGGTACCGGCAACGATCTTGACAACATTCTCACCGGCGGCGTCGGGGCAGATAAGCTCTTTGGTGGTCACGGCAATGATACGCTGATCGGCGGCGCGGGTGCCGATACAATGCTGGGCGGTGACGGAGATGATATCTATGTCGTCGATATCTCGACTGACATTGTCACCGAAGCCGTGGGTGAGGGTACCGATACCGTCAAGACAGCTCTCTCGAGCTACATGCTCGGCACCAACCTTGAAAATCTGACCTACACAGGGACGGTGGCGTTCGCTGGTACGGGCAACGATGCAGCAAACATCATAACGGGTGGATCAGGTGCTGACACGCTTGATGGCAAAGCCGGCGATGATCGCCTGATCGGCGGCGGCGGCAATGACATCTATATCGTCGATAGCCTTGGCGACGTTGTCGAAGAGGCTTCTAACGCGGGTATCGACCTTATCAAGACCGGACTTGCCACCTACACTCTTTCCGCGAATATTGAGAGCTTGACTTATACCGGAAGTATTGGCTTTGCCGGCGTAGGAAACGTGCTCGACAATGTCATCACCGGCGGAGCCGGCGATGACACGCTTTTCGGCGATGGCGGCAGTGACACGCTGAATGGAGGTGCCGGGGCGGACTCGATGTCGGGCGGAACGGGAGACGATACTTATATCGTCGATAATGCTGCCGATAATGTTCTCGAAAATCCTGACGAAGGCACCGACATGGTGCGGACGAGCCTGACGAGCTACATGCTTGGCGCCAATATCGAGAATCTTGTCAATATCGGCACCGTGCGCTTTGACGGCACAGGCAACGAACTGGACAACGTGATGACCGGCGGCACGGGAATCGATACGTTGCGGGGAGGAGCCGGCAACGATACCTATATCATCGGTGCCGGCGACATTGTCGTCGAGGAACTTGGTGAAGGTATCGACACCGTGCAGACCAATCTGGCTTCCTATACGCTGGGGGGCAATGTCGAGAACCTGATTTCCACCCGCGGTGCCGCCTTTACGGGCACCGGCAATGACCTCGATAACGTGATCAAGGGCGGCGCGGCGGCCGACAGGCTGGCCGGCGGCAGCGGTGATGACACACTCGATGGCGGGGCTGGTGCCGATACGCTGATCGGCGGGATCGGAGACGATACTTATATCGTCGACAACGCCAAGGATCTAGTGATCGAAGCCGTGGGTGCCGGTGACGACACGATAAAGACGACGCTTGCTGCGCTGACACTCGCCACCAACGTGGAACGCCTCGTTTACACCGGTATGGGCAATTTTTCGGGGACAGGCAATGCCATCGACAATACGATCACTGGCGGATCCGGCAACGATACGTTGAACGGCGGAGTTGGCGCCGACACGCTGATCGGTGGCGCTGGGGACGACATCTATTTGATTGACTCCGATGGTGATACAGTCACCGAGCTTGCCGCTGCAGGTGTCGACACCGTGAAGACCGCACTGGCCAGCTATGCGCTGGGAGCCAATGTCGAGAATCTGACCTATACGGGCAAGCTTGGCTTTACCGGCACCGGCAACGAGCTGGACAACATTCTGACAGGCGGAGCGGCGGCGGACACTCTCACCGGCGGTCTTGGAAATGATACGCTGAACGGCGGTACAGGGGCCGATATCATGTCAGGCGGGGCCGGGGATGATATATATATGGTCGATATCGCGACCGACACCGTAATCGAAAATGCAGGCGAGGGAACTGATACGATCAAGACTTCGCTGACCAGCTACACGCTCGGCGACCACGTGGAGAATCTGACCTATACGGGTAAATATGCCTTCAAGGGCACCGGTAACGAGCTCGACAATATCCTGACTGGTGGAGCAGGTGCTGATCGGCTGGTCGGGGGTTCCGGCAACGACACACTGATAGGCGGTGCAGGTGTCGATACGATGCTGGGCGGGATCGGTGACGACATCTACGTCGTTGACTCTACCTCCGATGTAGTCACCGAAAATGCGAACGAAGGCACGGACACAGTCAAGACGTGGCTTGCAAGCTACACGCTTGGAGCCAATGTCGAGAACCTCACTTACACCGGCAGTGCCACTTTCAAGGGTATCGGCAATGCGCTCGACAATGTCATTACCGGTGGCTCCGGCAGTGACACGCTGAATGGCGGTGATGGTCTGGATAGGCTGATGGGCGGGGCTGGTAACGACATTCTAACGGGTGGGGTCGGTGATGATATTCTGACCGGCGGAGAGGGCGCGGATATCTTCGTCTATCTGCCGAACTGGGGGCACGACACGATCACGGATTTTACGGCAATTGGCACTATCCATGACACGATCAAGATCGATCACAGCGTTTTCGCAGATTGGGCAGCACTCCTTGCCAGCTCCAATCAGTCCGGCAATGATACCGTGATTACCGCCGATGCGAGCAATACGATCACGCTGAAGGACGTGCTGACTTCAAGCCTGCAGTCGACCAATTTTCAGTTTGCCTGACTTCGGACTGATCACCAAGGCCAGCTAACGATCGGCTCTCGCCAAGCGTCAGACGCGCTGGCGTTAGCCTTTAAGCATTTTCAATGTCGTCGTCACTGCCGCCGCATCCGCCGTCAGCGGCCGATACTCCATGCCAATTGCGCCCTGGTAGCCGTGATCAAATAGCCAATCGAGGCGATGGCGCAGGTCTATCGTAAGCCTCCGGTGAAGGCCACAGGTCAGGCAGCTTGAGCTTCTGACGCTGGCG
>NZ_JBMDIL010000003.1:0-486845 GCF_057808655.1 Rhizobium sp. FG96
CTCTCGATGGGCCAGAGCTTACTTCAAAATGGATTATTTCAACGGGGCAAGGTCACGATCACCGCGATTTCGATGAGCCGGTCGCCCGCGTTGCTGGATTACCTGAGGTGTTCACACCTGAGCGTAATCTTCCCTTTCAGTTAGAACATCTGAGGAAATCGCGACTTGCCAGAGACGCTTGCTCGCTTCAGTCAGTTCTAAGAATTGAAGCCCTAAGGTAGCAAGATCCTTGTCGAGCAAGCCTCCTGTCTTATCGAAGCGTTTGCGCCTGTTTTCGTTCGCCTGAAGACCAACGATGGCGTCGGCGCAGACGGACGCGGACAGTTCCAACAGGAAAGCGAGTTGTAAGGGCCGCCTCGCACTTTCGCGAAGAAAATTGCGAATAGCCAATATTCCGGGCGCTGGAATATTGGCATTGCTTGGATGAGTGCTGTGCTCGAACGCTTGAACGAAGTCGCCAAGAACGAGAGCTTCATCCTGTGAGACAGCATTAGCCAAACCACGCGTTGTCAATTGAAGCAAGAAGTCGGGGGTGAAGGCCTCAACAAGCGCCTCTCTGATTCGAGCCAGCCGGTCTGAGGATTCGCCGAGTATCCGCACCAATCGTTCGATGACACTCGCTGAACTACCGGGCTGCGCTAATCCTTGCAGATTGCTGCCGCCACCCATCATCATCGAACTCATCGATGCACTTGCAGTGAGCGCCGGCGGCGCACGATAAGTCGCAATGTCAGTGGTTTGGTCCAATTCCAAGAGTTCATCCAGTGAGCCTATCAGAAATGCGACGGTCGTGGCGCCGAGCGTCAAGCTTGAGATCAGTGCGTCACGAGTTACTGTCTCGTCGCCCGCGAAGAGATCCTCAAAATCATCTGCATGAGTCTGGTCGACGTCGTAGCCAATATGATCCTTCCATCCTTTAAAGAATCCATCGAGGCCATAATGCTCTTCGAGTCTGTCATATAGTGCGAAAGCATTCTCGCGAAACGAGGCGGTATACTCTTGAAAATATGCTGAGATCGCGTGCGCCAGCCAGTTGTCTTCCGCGATCGTTGCCATGTGCTGATCGAAAGCGGTGCCGGATGGCAACGGAAGTAGATCCTTTATCCAGGCGGCTTTAACGCCAAAACGGGGATGGTCTGGGAAATAGTAGATTTCGCAATGCGAATACTCTTCTAGAGCGCTCTTGAGAAACGTCTCCCGAATGTGAGGACTTGGACTGTAAACGGCACCCCGCGCTGCTGTTGGCCCAGCAGACCTTGAGAGGTGATAGGTTCGGAGCGCCCATCCAAAAACCTGCAATAGCGAGAGTTCGCAATTGCGTAGCCTTTCCCAGAACTGGTGCGCGTAATAGACCCCGTACCAATGCGCGGCAGCAGCCCCCACAATATGGCGGACCTCAGTCAACGTGTAGCATTCGCGACTTCCGTCGAATGTCACGCCGCCTTGAAGAAGAAGGAGTTGAGCAAGTTTTCTGCTCGTCGCGGCGGTGAAATCAGCCTGCTGAAGTTGGGCCTTTCCAGCAAGGAATGCGAGGAAATGCGGATCGCTGTCAATCTCTTGTTTGGGCACCTCAATTTCCCAGATTGAGTGCCGCAGCTTAACGTGCTGATCATTCCTCAGGATCTGAACCGAAGGCCGCAGAAAACCGCCGCTGCCCGTCCAGAATCCGGCGGGCAAGCCAATTGAAGCCGAATGGAGTTCCATGGATGGGTCTCCATATATTAACGCACGATGACATCGCTTGCTGAGTAGACGATCCGGGCGTTGGTTCCTTCGGGGAGCTCGAGCAGTTCCATGAGTTTCATGATTCTTTCCGGCCTGTTCACATGGTCTGCGGCGAGACCGGTGATCGTCACGGTGGGCGTGTCCTTTGCTATGCCAGGGCCTTCGAAAGATATCTGGACCTTCTTCTCGTCGCTCATTAGGGCCTCCCTACGCCGGGTTGAGTTTCTGCGTCCGACAACCATAATTGCGCGAAACGGTGAAGGCTGGCAAGTACAATTGCAATCTGTGGCGAGTTTTTTATTATCCAGAGCGCATCGTTCGAAGAAAGTGCCGAATTTATTAGTGTACCTACGATCTCACTTCTTCGGATTTCTGACCAATTGTCCAGGACATATGCGCAGAATTCGCGTCCGATGTCTGCGGCAGGTGCTGGAAATGACTGCTTCGCCCGGGTGACCATTGTTGGTCCGAGGAAACGCTTGGCACCTGCGCGGAAGGCTGCCTTTTCGACGGGGTCGTCATCGGTTTTTCCCGTAGCGTGGTGAGCTAATGCGATGTCAATGAGCCGGCTGGAAAGCAGTGGGACGCGCGACTCGACGCCATGGGCCATCCCCAATCGATCTTCCTGATCCAAATGTCGGCGGAGTGCGCTATTCATTGCAAGCTGTGTCGCGGAGCGACTGTGCGACGTCGATGCGTTACATCTGATCTGATCGGCGATATAGATTACATCCTTCTCACGTGTTAAGAAGTCAGTCAGTACGTCGCCGCCCCAGAGCGGGGTGACAGTGTATTCACCGTTGGCAATATGGCCGACTCCTGTCCTGAGCAGTTTGTTACGGAACGCACTCGCCACGCGCTGCGGTGAACGTTTCCAAATGTTGAAACTGAGAGCTTCCTCGTTCCTGTATCCGCACCAAAGCTCGTCGTTGCCTTGACCCGTCAAGACCACTCTGAAACCATCGGACGCAACTCTTTCGTAGAGTGCCCAGACCGGTAAATAAACAAGATCCAGCGGCGGCTCCTCGAGCGCCATAACAATCTTGTCCCAGGTTCGCAAAGAAGCGTCGGAGGCGGATAATTCTACAAGCTTCAGATCGATCCCGAGGCTATCGCATGTTGATTGGGCTTGAGTGGCTTCGTCCACTCCCGAGCCTCCGGCATAGCGAATTGAATAGGCAACCACCTGACTCGCCGAATTGGCGGTGGCTATCGCCGCTACAGTAGAACTGTCGATCCCACCTGACAGGAACACCGCAATCGGCAGCGTTCCGATGACACGTTCGCGAATAGACGTTTCAAGGGCATGCGCGAGCATGTCGGGAAGGCATTCGACACGGTTGTCGTCTGGCGACCAGTAGCTCGTTACACGCAGATTGCCCGGTGTGGCGGTTAGGTAATGAGCAGGCGGTAAAACGCTGATTTCCTCGAAGAGTGTTTCATCCCGTGGTCCCCAAGGCCCGAATACAAGATCGAAGCAAAGGCGGTCGAAATTTAGCTTGAGGAGATGCGGGAGTGCACGTCGTAATCCCTTTATCTCCGATGATAGGTATAGGTTGCCTGTATGCCGCTGGTAATACATAGGTTTGGCACCGACCCTGTCACGCGCGACCGTTAATCTGCAATGGGCCTTGTCGTATATGGCGATCGCAAACTCCCCATCGAGCTTGGGCCACAGATCGTTTCCGAGACGACAATAGGCGGGGCCAATGACATCGCCGTCGAATAGAATTCGATCGGTAAGGCCGAATTCATTGGCTATGGCTCGCGCGTTATAAATCTCGCCATTGAAGGCAATAATCAGGTTCCCATAATGCAGTGGCTGGTTGGAGCGGTCGCTAAAGTCTTGGATGGAGAGCTTCGTGTGGGAAACTGCGCAATGCTGATCCGACCATGTTCCTACCGCATCGGGACCGCGATGCCCAATTGCCTCGGCCATGAGTTTGTGGGCGTGATCTATTCGTCCGCCCTGAGAAAAGATTACGTTCAGTCCGCACATGTAACCGACAGTAGTTAGGTCCTTCGCCTTATGGTAGAAGAAAGATGGAGGGCTGAAAATGAGCATCTTTCAGGAAGCGATTGGGGAATTACACGGTTTTGAATCCGGGTCACCCTTTGACGCGGCATGCTTGTATCGCTTTCAAAGTCAACGCGCGGCCGAGACCGGCTCTTTGTCGGGGGCAATCCTTAATGGCGCGGGCACCATCTCTTCAGCAGATGTTAATGCGATCTTGCGTTATCAAGCGCTTTGGCACGGCCAAGCGGAAGTGAAGCTCACCCCGATCGCCGTCTCAGCTCGCAACGGGGTCTTTTCGCGTCACGACGATGCGCTTTACTATAAGCGCAATTTCAGGGACGTGAGAGGCGTTCTGCCGGATAGCGATCTTCTCGATGTAACAAAGCTCCGGCAGTTATTCGATGAGCGGCTACCCATCCTCGCCTCTGTTTTCGTGCCCAACGCCCTATCGTGGCTGATCTCGTGTCTCGGTCGAATGGAAGTCGCTGCAATCAACGAATACATGTGCCATGAAGCCGGACATTGCATCGGTGTGCCGATTGGCGACAAACATCAAGGTGGATTTTTTCGGGCCGCCGGGAGATTGCTTTGGCCACTAATCTTTGCGGAGGAGTATCGCGCCGACATCAACGCATGGGGGCTCGCGGTCTCCGGATTGGATAGGCGTGTTGCCGGGGGCGTCGTAGCCTATACTCTGCTGCACCGATTTGGCTTGGCTGCTCTAAATTTGACGCGAGGGCGCCCCGGTGTTGGTTTCGTCCCTTTCCTACATTTTGCCGGCTTGGTTGATGCTGGTTTCATGAAGATGGTTCGCTACTCGGATGAGATGCGATTTGACTTTGTGTCATACGATCTAGACCAACTGCTCAACGTGGCGATGAAATCGGTAGAGATTGTCGACAACGAGATTAATTCCCAAGAGCGAGTCGACGATCCCGACGTTGGACGAGAGACAATGCTTGAGTTCTCCATTGCACGCCTTGGCAGATCCGACTTGGCGAGCGTTTTCGCTGAGGTTCTAGGAACAAAGCGCCCCGCCAAAGCGGACGAAAGCGAATGCGGCAGCGCGTTCGAATCCTGCTCTAAACCACCCACAAATCATTCATGTTGATCGTTTCGATATTTCGGACTGGACCAATCGCAGGAATCGCTGGTTGCGTGCCCCCGCAACCAAATCACCCCAGAATCCTATCGATGGCGCAAAAGCTTCGCTTTCCCCGGCGATGACACCGAAACCAACGATCCCGACACACATGAAAGCCCGCCATCAGGCGGGTTTTTGCGTTTCTGGGCTGGAGATAAACCGCACCCTCACTCCTCCCGAAACGCACGGCTCAACTGATCCGTCAATGGCTTCGTCAAAAACGACAGCGCCGTCCGCAGACTGTTTGCCGGCATTGTGCTGGTGTGCCTTGGCATCAGACTTTTGCTATCGGAGCGGCCCTTCACCATCCCTATCAAGATAGAGCCCAGTTCTTCGGCTGCCGCTAGAGGTCCGTGATCAGTTGACGGCGGATGACGTGAAGTGCCCCATGGGCGTCTACGCTATCTACAGCCACGCAGTGGATTGCGCGGAGCCTCGGTAGAGGTTCGCCGGTGACCGGCCCCGACTTCGGTCGATCCCTATGGCCCACATCTCGATGACCCGTCGCGAGCTGTTCGTCCTGCTGAACGGTATCGTCATCCAACCCCCGCAGCACGGTGGTTTTTTCCCCTTGTTCGACTCCAAAGAGAAAGCGGTTCCTTACTGTGTAATTTGTCTACTGATTTTATAGACAATATAGAAATATGGCGAGGCACCGTGATGACCTATCTTCTCAGCTTGCTCGACAAGGCCCCGATCGAAGCGGGCGTGAGCGTGACGGAAGCGCTTGCTGCGGCCGTGAAGCTCGCCATCGCGGCGGAGGAGCTCGGCTACCACCGATTCTGGGTCGCCGAACATCATAGCATGACTAACCTCGCAAGTTCCGCACCAGAGGTGCTGATCTCCTATCTTCTGGCGCGTACGCGCTCGATCCGTATCGGCTCGGGCGGGGTAATGCTGCAGCACTATAGCGCCTACAAGGTCGCCGAGACTTTCAACGTCCTGTCGTCGCTCGCGCCGGGCAGGGTCGATCTTGGCGTCGGCAAGGCGCCGGGCGGCTTTCCCTATTCGACGCGCGCCTTGCAGGTCGCGGTCGATCCTGCGTTGAAGCCGGGCTTTGCCGAACAGCTCTCCGAGCTGAATGCCTACCTTTCGTTCGAACCGCGCGACGACCAGGCGGTAGCAACGCCTATCCCACCGGTCAAGCCCGAGCGCTTCCTGCTCGGTGCCAGCGTCGATAGCGCTCTGCTTGCCGCGGAGAAGGGGTGGCGGCTGGTCTTTGCCGGACACCTGAATGGCGATCCCGAAAATCTCCGCAAGACCTTCGATGCCTACGCGCAGGCGACCGGCGGCGATGTTCCGATCCTGGCGCTTGCAGCTTTCGCCGCCGAAAGCGCGGAACAGGCGAGAGCCCGCGTCGGCGATCTGCGCATCGTGAAGGTGTTCCTGCCGAACGGCCAGACGGTGAATGTCGGCAATGAAGAGCAGGCGGCCGAATATGCCCGGCAGGCCGGTGTTGCCGACTATCGCGCAGAGGAAAAGATCCCGAGCGTTCTCCATGGCACCGCGCGTCAGGTGCGGGATGCGCTCGACGACCTTCACGCGCGCTACGGCGTCCAGGAATTCGTGCTCGACACGCCGGCCCTGACGCCGGGCGAGCGCCTCGCCTCCATCGAGCTGCTGGCAAAAGAACGCCTTTCACTCGCTGCCTAATTCCCACTCCGGAGACAGATCATGGCTCAGAAACACGTTACTTTCGGCATCATGCTGCAGGGCCCGGGCGGCCACATGAACGCCTGGAAGCATCCGAGCGGTCCTGCGGACGCCTCGACCAACCTCCAGTTCTTCGTTGATACCGCCCGCAAGGCCGAGGATGTCGGCATCGCTTTCGCGTTCGTTGCCGACGGCCTCTACATCAACGAGCAATCGATTCCGCATTTTCTCAACCGCTTCGAGCCGCTGACGATCCTCTCGGCACTGGCCGCCTCGACATCGAAGATCGGTCTGGTGGGCACGGTATCGACTTCCTACAGCGACCCCTTCACCATCGCCCGGCAGTTCGCGTCGCTCGACCTGATCAGTGGCGGTCGCGCCGGCTGGAACGCCGTCACCTCGCCTCTGGAGGGATCCGGGCGCAACTACGGGCGCGAGCATCCCGAACATGAGCTGCGATACGAGATCGCCGAGGAATATATCGACGCGGCCAAGGGTCTCTGGGATTCCTGGGATGACGACGCCTTCATCCGAGATCGCGACAGCGGGCAATATGCCGACTTCGACAAGATGCACCGGCTCGATCACAAGGGGCGGTTCTTCCGGATCGAAGGGCCGCTCAATATCCGCCGTTCGAAACAGGGCCAGCCCGTGGTCTTCCAGGCGGGCGCCTCGGATTCCGGCATCAAGCTCGCCGGCAAGCATGCCGATGCCGTCTTCACCAATGGCGGTCCGATCGAGGATGCGAAGACCTTCTACAAGCAACTGAAGCAGAGCGCGGTCGCCCAGGGCCGCAGTGCCAGAGACATCGGCGTCTATCCAGGCATCGGCCCGATCGTCGGTGCGACGGGGGAGGAGGCGGAAGCCAAGTATCAGGCGATCCGCGGCCTCGTTACCATCGAGGAGGCCTTGCGCTATCTCGGCCGCTTCTTCGATCACCATGATTTCAGCATCTATCCGCTGGATGAGCAATTTCCCGAACTCGGCGATATCGGCCGCAACAATTTCCGCGCCACGACCGACCGGATCAAGAAGACGGCGCGCGAGAAGGGGCTGACCTTGCGCGAAGTTGCGCTCGATGCAGCCACGCCGCGCACAGCGTTCATCGGCACGGCCGATCAAATCGCGGACGAGATCATCCGCTGGATCGATGGCGAAGCCGCCGACGGCTTCATTCTCGGTTTTCCGGTGATTGCCGAAGGCTTCGACGACTTCGCGCATCACGTTCTGCCCATCCTGCAGCGCCGCGGCTATTTCGATCCCAAGCTGAAAGGCGAAACGCTTCGCGATCATCTGGGGCTGCCCTTCCGCACCAGCCGCTACGCCGAACGCGCCGACGATTCCGACCAGCGAAAGGCCGCCAGCGCCTGAGCGCTGGGGGATGCCCGATGAACGCAAGAGTTAAAACACCCCTAGGCCATGACCGCGTCGAGCAGGGGATTGCCTCATTCCTCGACGAATTCATCGCTCTGCGCCACGATCTTCACCAATATCCGGAGCTTGCGTTTCGCGAGCATCGCACCAGCAAGCTCATCGCCTCGCGTCTCGCCTCGTGGGGCTATCAGGTCGAGCACGGCATTGCCGGGACCGGCATCGTCGCGACCTTGACGAAGGGAAACGGCAACAAGAGAGTCGCCATTCGCGCCGACATGGATGCGCTGCCGATCGAGGAGGCGACCGGCCTTGCCTATTCCAGCAGCAACCCCGGCGTCATGCATGCCTGCGGACATGACGGGCACACGACCATCCTGCTTGCAGCGGCGCGCTATCTCGCCGAGAGCGGACGTTTCGATGGAACGCTTCGGCTGATCTTCCAGCCGGCCGAGGAGATCGGCGCAGGCGCGCGCAAGATGATTGCGGAGGGGCTGTTCGATCGCTTTCCTGTCGACGCAGTCTTCGGGCTCCACAATTGGCCCGGCGTGCCCTCCGGGCATTTCGGCTTCGTCGCGAGTGCGGCCATGGCCTCGGTCGACCAGGCGGTGATCAGGATCGTCGGCAAGGGCGGCCATGGTGCCGAGCCGCATCGCGGGGTCGATCCGGTGCTGGCATCCGCCTCATTCATCACCGCGCTGCAGAGCGTCGTCTCCCGCAATGTCGATCCGCAGGAGATGGCCGTTGTCACCGTGGGCTCGATCCACGGCGGGTCCGCCTCGAATGTCATCCCCGAAAGCGTCGAGCTGAAACTCACCATGCGTGCCTATAGCGAGAGAGTTCGCGAAAAGCTTGAGACCCGCATTCCGGCCTTGGCCCGCGCACAGGCCGAAAGCTTCGGCGCGGTGGCCGAGGTCGACTACCGGCGCGGGTTTCCGGCACTGATCAACCATGCCGACGAAACGGCATTTGCGAAAAGTGTAGCGATCAATGCATTCGATCGCAGCGTCACCGAAGACGATTTCCGTCCGCGGACGGCGAGTGAAGACTTCGCCTTCATGCTGCAGGAGACGCCGGGAAGCTATCTCTTCGTCGGCAACGGCGACAGCGCGCCGCTGCACAGCGCTCACTACGATTTCAATGACGCCATCATAGCGCCTGCGGCCCGCTACTGGGTGCAGCTCGCCGAAACCTTCCTCTCCGAAGACAACGGGTAACGACGACATGAGCGATACGTTTCTCTACACATCACCGCTTGATCCGCAGGCAAAGCCGCTGATCGACGAACTCATTCATGAGTATGACAGCCGCTACGGCAGCTATTTCGATGAGAAGGGCGCGGCAGCCGAGCTCAACCGCTATCCCCCCGAAGCCTTCGCCGCGCCGGACGGCAACTTCGTGCTGTTGATCCGCGATGGCGTGACGATCGGCGGTGGCGCCTTCAAGCGCTATGACGAGAGGACCGCCGAGTTCAAGCGCATCTGGACCCGCTCCGACCTGCGACGTCAGGGACTGGCGCGAAAGGTTCTCGTCGAGCTTGAGGCGCAAGCGGCCCGCCAGGGCTATCAGCGCGTCTATCTGACGACCGGGTTCCGGCAGCCGGAGGCCGTCGGCCTCTATCTGAGCAACGGATACACCGCGCTCTTCGACATCAATGTCGACCCTGAATTCTACAAGACGCTGCCGTTCGAAAAGACCATCGCGGCCGGTGCTTTCGCGCCGGCGGCAGACATCGACGCAACGCCGCTTCGAGCGGTCGCCAATCTTTGATTTGGGAAGGAACAGGGGCATGGCGCTGACCAGCGAATTTGCGGCTATCGCAAAACACGAGCACAGAGCGGCGGAGACCTCCGATTTCACGCGCTACAAGATTGTTCCGGCACGCCACCCGGCGCGCCTTGCGGGCACGATCTTTGCCGCCGCGGTCATTGCGAGCATCATCTATTCGACGTCCACGAACCCGCGCTGGGGCTGGAATGTGTTTGCCGAGTGGTTCTTCGCGGAGCCGGTGCTGGCCGGCCTTGGGCGAACCCTGCTTCTGACAGCACTCGCCACCGTCTCCGGCTCGATCCTCGGAACCGCGCTGGCACTTGCCCGTGTTTCCCGCTCACCGCTGCTGTCGGGTCTCTCCTGGGGCTATATCTGGCTGCTCCGTTCGATCCCGGTCATCGTGCTGCTGCTCGTTCTCAACAATCTCGGCTATCTCTATGAAACGATCACGATCGGCATCCCCTTCACCGATACGGTCTTTGCTAGCTATCCGACGACGCAGCTTCTGACGCCGTTTGCGGCAGCCTTTCTTGGTCTGACGCTCAATCAGTCGGCCTTCTTCGCCGAGATCGTTCGCGGCGGTATCCTCTCCGTGGACCAGGGGCAGCTTGAGGCGGCCGCCTCGCTCGGCCTCTCGCATCGCCGCCAGGCGTTCCGCATCATCCTGCCGCAGGCCATGCGCTCGATCCTGCCGACAGGGTTCAACGAGGTGATCGGTCTCGCGAAGGCGACCTCGATGGTCTACGTTCTGGCCCTGCCGGAGCTCTTCTACACCGTGCAGGTCATCTATCGCCGCAATCTGGAAGTCATTCCGCTGCTGATGGTCGCGACCGCCTGGTATCTCGTCATCATGACCGTGCTGTCGATCGCGCAGCACTATATCGAGCGGCATTATTCGAAGGGTGCCTTGCGCAATCCGAAACCCTTGCCGTTCCAGGCCTTCTTCGCACGCTTTGCCCGCCAGCCTGCCGCGACTGAGTTTGCGCCTGAAACCGCGGTCGCGCATAGGGGATTCGCCGATGCCGCGGTTCTGCGCGCCGGTGGAGCCATCAGCATCCAAGGAATTTCGAAAAGCTTTGGCTCGCTGAAGGTGCTCGATGGCATCGATCTCAATCTGCCCGCCGGCAGCGTGACCGCCATCCTCGGCCCCTCGGGTTCCGGCAAGTCGACGCTGCTGCGCTCAATCAATCATCTGGAGCGCGTCGACGCATCGCCGTCGATGGCGAGCTCGTCGGCTACGAGCAGAAGGGCAATCTGCTCTATGAGCTCAAGGAGAACGAAATCCTGAAGCGGCGCGCCGATATCGGCATGGTGTTCCAGAGCTTCAATCTCTTTCCGCATCTGACCGTGCTCGAAAACCTGATCGAGGCGCCGATCCAGGTGCGCGGCGCAAAACGCGAGGAAGCGGTCCAGCTGGCGCAGGAGCTGCTCGCCAGGGTCGGGCTCGGCGACAAGATCAATGCCTATCCCCGCCAGCTTTCCGGCGGCCAGCAGCAGCGCGTGGCAATTGCCCGGGCGCTGGCACTCCGTCCCAAGGTTCTCCTGTTCGACGAGCCGACATCGGCGCTTGATCCCGAGCTCGTCGGCGAAGTGCTCGATGTCATCAAGGAACTCGCGCTGACAGGGACGACGCTTGTCGTCGTCACCCACGAGATCGGCTTTGCCCGCGAGATCGCCGATACTGTGGTCTTCATGGACGGCGGCAAGATCCTGGAGTCCGGCCCGCCATCGAAGATCTTCACCCGGGCCGACCATTCCCGCACCAGAGAGTTTCTCGCCAAGGTGCTCTGAACTTTCCGCAGAAAACGAAATTCCGGCCGCGACGGGCGTCCGGATCGCATGCCAGCAGCCACAATTTAAAGAAGAAATGGAGTAGGGCAATGACATTCAGAAATAGCGCAATCCAGCTGCTCGCCAGCGCCGTAGCGGTGGCAACCATTGGGATCGGCTCCGCGCAGGCTGCCGAGAAGTTCAACTTGAGCCCGGATACCTCGAACCGGATCCGCGCCGAGAAGGATGAAGCGGCGATCAAGGCAATCTCTCCGTCCTTCAAGTTCGTCCAGAAGGGCAAGTTCACCGTCGCCATCAACCCCTGGGATCCGCCGGTCGCCACCTACGCAACGGATGCAAAGACCGTTGTCGGTACCGATCCCGAGATCGCGCAGCTGCTCGCCGACTCTTTCGGCCTCGAGCTCGATCTCGTTCCGGTCGCCTGGGAAGACTGGCCGCTCGGTGTCTCCTCCGGCAAGTACGATGCGGTCATTTCCAACGTCACCGTGACGGAGGAGCGCAAGGAGAAGTTCGATTTCTCCACCTATCGCAATGACGTGCTCGGCTTCTACGTGAAGGCCGACAGCAAGATCACCGCGATCAAGGAGCCGAAGGACGTCGCCGGGCTGACGGTCATCACGGGCGCCGGTACCAATCAGGAAAAGATCATCCTCGAATGGGACCGCGAGAATGTCGCCGCCGGTCTGAAGCCGATCGAGGTGCAGTATTACGATGACCGGGCCGCGGCCGATCTGGCAATCCAGTCCGGCCGTGCCGATGTCGAATTCAATCCGAATGCCACGCTCGCCTACAGCGCCTCGATCAAGGGCTCGACCAAGCTCGTCGGCACCGTCAGCGGCGGCTGGCCGATTGCGGCCGAGATCGCAGTCACGACCAAAAAGGGCGCCGGACTTGCCGACGCGGTCACTCTCGCTCTCAACGACCTCATCAAGAATGGCAAGTATGGCGAAGTGCTGAAGCGCTGGAACCTGACGTCCGAGGCGACGGCAGAATCGAAGACCAACCCGCCGGGACTGCCGAAGAGCGGTTCCTAAGGCTGGCCGTGCGGGCCGGCGCGAGGGATGCGAGCCGGTCCGCACCGTTCATTTCAGGAGATTAAAATGATGTCTTTTGCTTCCTGGCGTCCGGCGCTGTTCTTGAGCGCGATGATGCTGGCTGCCTCCGGCACTGCGCATGCCGTCGATGAGTTCGATCTGAGCCCCGAGCAACCCGCTCGTGTCCATGCGGTGAAGAACGAAGCGGCGATCGCCTCGATCCCGAAGAGCTTTGCCTTCGTCACGCCGGGCAAGTTTACCGTGGCGATCAGCCCCGGCGGGCCACCGCTTGCAACCTATGCTACCGACGCGAAGACGGTCGTCGGCGCCGATCCCGAATATGCCAATGCGATTGCAGAGAGCCTCGGGCTGGAGCTGGAGATCGTGCCGGTCGCCTGGATCGACTGGCCGCTCGGTCTCGTCTCGGGCAAGTATGACGCCGTCATCTCCAATGTCGGCGTCACCGAGGAGCGCAAGCAGAAGTTCGACTTCTCGACCTATCGCAAGGGCCTGCATGGCTTCTTCGTGAAGGGTGACAGCGCGATCGCCTCCGTCAAGGAACCGAAGGATGCGGCGGGTCTGCGCATCATCGTCGGTGCGGGGACCAACCAGGAGCGGATCCTGCTGAAATGGAGCGATGAGGACGTTGCCGCCGGCCTGAAGCCGATCGAGCTTCAATATTTCGACGACGAGGCAGCGAGCCTGCTGGCGCTGCAATCCGGCCGAGCCGACGTCATTGTTCAGCCGCATGCGCAGCTCGTCTTCATCGCCGCCCGCGACAAGAACATCAAGCGCGTGGGAACGCTGAGCGCCGGCTGGCCAGATCGCTCCGACGTCGCAATCACCACGCGCAAGGGCAGCGGCATTGCCGACACGCTGACGATCGCCACCAACGGCCTGATCAGGGACGGCACCTACGCCAAAATCCTCGATCACTGGCATCTGTCGGAGGAAGCCTTGCCAGCTTCGGAGACGAATCCGCCCGGCCTGCCGAAATTTTGAGTTCCAGAGATGACCAGTCATTCCATTGCGATCAAACATGTCGGGTTCCTGACGCCCGGAAACTATCCCGAAGACGATCCTCATCGCGGGCTCGAAGAAACGCTCCAGCTCCTGAAACATGGCGAAGCGCTTGGCTTCAACAGTGCCTGGGTCAGGCAGCGGCATCTGGAACCGGGCATTTCCTCGGCCACCGCCTTTCTGGCGGCCGCCACCCAGCGGACCGAGAGGATCGAGCTCGGCACGGCGGTCATTCCGATCGGCTACGAAAGCCCCTATCGGCTGGCCGAGGATCTCTCGACAGTCGACGTGCTCTCCCAGGGGCGGCTCAATGTCGGGCTGAGCGCGGGACGGCCGCTCCATGCCGATCTGATCGGGCCGCTCGCTTTTGATAGCGACTGGGAGAGCCATGACTTCTCGCATGCTCGCGTTATCAGGTTCGCCGACAATCTGAAGGGACACTATCTCGGCGACGAGGAGACGCGGATCAAGACGCCCTTCGGCCCGCAGCGTCCGCGGCTCAATCCCCATGCCAAGGGCCTGATCGACCGCATCTGGTATGGAGGAGGCTCCCTGCGCTCTGCAGCTTGGGCCGGACAGAACGGCTTCAATCTCCTGATCGGCAACGTGACGACGGGGGAGGAGACAGACGAGTTCTTCGTCGCCCAGGGACGCCAGCTCGAGCGCTACAGAAATTCCGGTGGCGCCGGGCGCCGGGTGGCGCTCGGAAGGGTCATCGTTCCCTTCGACAGTGCCAGCCTGGCAACGCGCAAGCGCTACGCTGCCTATGCCGCCGGCCGTCACGAACGCACACTTGCGCCGCAGGGCGAGCGCCGCACCCTCTTTGCTCGCGACCTCGTTGGAACCGCTGACGAAATCCTGGAGACGCTATACGCCGATCCGATCCTGCCCCATGTCGAGGAATTCCGTCTGGAGCTTCCCTATGAATTCATCGACGAGGATTACCGCCAGATTCTACACGACTTCGTGACGCTGATCGGTCCCGAACTCGGTTGGCGCCCCGCTACGCTTCAGCCATTATCGCCGCGCGTCGGCGACGTGAGATCTTTGAAATCAGGATATTAGCAATGACGAAGTCCCTCGAATATTTCTTCTCTATCGGTTCTCCCTGGTCCTATATCGGCCTCGACGCCTTCGTCGATCTCGCCAAGCGGCACGAAGTGGAAATAGAGCCTTTCCTGACCACCGTGATCGAGGAGAACGGTGGCATCTTCTCGCGCAATCGGCCGGAAATCCGCCGGGCCTACTGGATGAGAGACCTGAAACGCTGGGCGAAGGTGCGCGGCAAGGAAATCTGGCTCGACAAGCGCCCGGAACTCGGTGACCCGACGCCCGCCTCCTTTCTGGTGATCGCAGCCTATCTCGACGGCAAGGACTGGGTTGGTATCACTCGCGCGTTGCAGACCGCCTATTGGGCGGACGCACGTGATATCGGCAAACCCGAGGTGCGGGCCGAGGTCGTAACCCGAGCCGGTTTCGACGGCGAGGCACTTCTCAAGCGCCAGGGCGACGACGACGTTCAGAAGAAGTGGAGCCGTGACCGCGAACGCGCCCGCAACAGCGGCGTCTTCGGTTTCCCGACATTCATCTATGACGGGGAAACCTATTGGGGTCAGGACAATCTCCCCTTCCTTGAGCGGCACTTCGATGGTGACCGGCCCTGAGGCTCATGTGAAAGGGCACGCAGCGTCTCGCTCCTTCCTTACCCCGAGGCAAGGCCGTCATTGCGCCGGTGGCGGCCGCCGAACGTCACAATGTCGCGTCCAATCTCGGCTAGCTTGCGCGTGCCGCCTTGGGATTGTTGATCGGCAGATAGGATAAGGGAAGCTCGGTCGTGAACTTCAGCTCCTGCATGGCAAAGCGCGAGTTGACGTCGCCGATCTCGATCTTCGCCACCAACCGCTTGTAGAACGCGTCATATGCTGCCACGTCGGGCACCACGACCCGCATCAGATAGTCGACGTCGCCGCTCATGCGGTAGAACTCGACCACTTCGGCAAAGCTTGTCACTACCTCGGAAAACCGGCGCAGCCATTCCGGCGAATGCGCCTTGACCCGGATGGACACGAAGACGGTGACGGCGGCGTTGATTTTCGCCGCGTCGAGCAGGGCGACCCGCCGGCGGATGACCTTTTCTTCCTCCAGCTTCTGAACCCTTCGCCAGCAGGGCGTGTTCGAAATGCCGACTGTCTTGGCAAGCTCCGGACCGGGGATGTCGGCGTCGCTCTGCAGCTGCGCCAGGATTTTGCGATCGACCCGATCCATCTCTCAACCCCTCAGGAGCGGCAGAAGCTTGTCTCCCTGCCGTTTGATCTCGGCAAGGTAGGGCGTATCCGAGAGCACGAAATGCGTGATGCCGAGGTCGCGGTATTTGCGCAGCGACGAGGCGACATCTTCGGCCGAGCCGACCAGCCATGTCGTTCCCGCGCCGCCGCCGCCGAATTTTCCGGGAGCGGTATAGAGGTTGTCGTCGAGCACATCGCCGCGCTCGTGCAGTTCCAGGAGGCGGCGTTGGCCGACGGCGACAGAGCCACGGTGGTCCTGCCAGCTGCCACCGTGATTTGCCGCCATGGCGGCAACCTTCTTTTCGGCATCCGCCCAGGCTTCCTCGCGCGTATCCCGCACGAGCGTGGTGATCCTCAGGCCAAACTCCAGCGGTGCAAGATCGCGGTCGAGATCGCGGCTCAGCCGCTTCAGCCTGTCGATGCGTTCCCTGACGCCATCGAGCGGTTCGCCCCAGAAGAGCTGCACATCCGCTTCGGTCGCGGCGACCTTTTCGGCCGCCTCCGAGGCGCCGCCGAAATAGAGCTTGGGGTGGCGGCGGTTGCCATTTCCGGCGATGCGCGGCTGGACGGTCGAGCCCTCCAGCCGGAAATGCTCGCCCGCCGAGGTCACGTTTTCTTCCGTCCAGAGGCGGCGCACGAGGCGCATGAATTCCTTCGTGCGCGCATAGCGATGAGCCTGATCGCCCTCGCTGTCGCCATAGGCGGCAAGATTGTCCTGCCCGGAGACGATATTGACGCGGACGCGGCCGCCGCTCAGGTGATCGAGCGTCGCCGCGGCAGAGGCGAAGTTCGCCGGGCGCCAATAGCCGGGACGGATGGCGATCAATGGCTCGAAGGTCTTGGTGCGCGCTGTCAGCGCCGTGGCAACGGTGAATGTATCCGGCCGTCCCCAGCCGGTCCCGATCAGGGCGCCCTTCCAGCCGTGATCCTCGAGCGCCTGCGCATGTTCCGTCAGCGTCTCCAGGCTGTTGTGATCGATGGTGGTGCTGTCGCCGCGGTGACCGGCCTTGATGTCGTTCGGGATGTGCCAGAGAAATTCGGAGCTGTTGGTCATGCCTGTGCCTGCTGATCGATTTGCTGAATGAAAGGGCAGGGCGCTTACTTGAGCGCGAAGCCGAGCTTTCGGATGACGCCCTTCAGAACGTGACGGCCTTTCAGGGCTGCGACGGTGCCGATGCGGTTGCTGACCTGTTCGGTCCAGTCGATCCGCGGCATTGCCTGTTCCGCCTGGAAGGTTCCAAGCGCACGGTTATAGGCGTCGAGAGCAGGCCGGTGTGCACCGGGATCGTAGCGATCGCGATGGAGGATCGCTGCCTGGCCAAGCCGCGGCTTCACATCTGCGGGCCTGCCCTGATCGGGATAACCCACCGTCAGGCCGAAGACAGGGAACACGCCTTCGGGCAGCCCGAGCTCGCGCGCCACGGTTTCCGGGTCGTTGCGGATGGCGCCGATATAGCAGGTGCCGAGGCCTAGGGATTCGAGCGCCACGACGGCATTCTGCGCAGCAAGAGCGGCATCGATGACACCGAGCAGGAAACTCTCGATATAATCGAGACCTTCGGCCGTACCGCCCCGCGTCTCAGCGATGTCACGCGGGCGGGCGAGATCGGCGAGCCAGACCAGAAGAAGCGGCGCCCCGGCAATCTGGCGCTGGTTGCCGGCAACGGCATTCAGGCGATCCCTGATCTCCCTGTCTTCGACGGCGATCACGCTCCAGGCCTGGAGGTTCGATGAACTCGGCGCCGATTGAGCCGCGGCGACGGCAAGTTCGATCACATGCGCGGGCACGGATTGCGGGAGATAATCGCGGACGCTGCGGTGCAACAGGATTGCCTCGAGCGCCTCGTTCCATTGTCCGGACAGCGCCCTATTGCTGCGATACCGGCTCTTTACGAGCGCGGCCAGTCTGTCTTCCTGTGGCGCGATGGGCGCTGACAACGTCATTCATGTCTCCTTGGGCGCGATGCGGACCGCACCGGTGAGCCGAAAACATGCCTGCTCGCGCGCAGCCTTTCCAATTACAAAAGTTCCTTCAGCGGCTTCGAAATAGAATATAATTTCTATAGATATTATTTTTTTAATCCTAGCCTGACTGCTCCTTCGAACGGAGCTCGAAATGGCTGAACGATCGCAACTCAGGCTCGGGGCCTTTCTCTACCCGACCGGACATCACATCGCCGCCTGGCGTCATCCGGATGCGCAGGCCGATGCCGGCTCCAACTTCGCCCATTACGTGGAATTGGCGCAGCTCGCCGAGCGCGGCAAGTTCGACCTGATCTTCATGGCCGATGGCGTCGGGACGCGGGGCACCGATATCGAGGCCTTGAGCCGCACCGCGACGCGCTATGTCGCGCAGTTCGAGCCGATCACCCTGCTGTCAGCGCTGGCGGCGGTCACCCGCAATATCGGCTTCGTCGCGACCGCCTCGACATCCTATAACGAGCCCTATCATATCGCCCGCAAATTCGCCTCGCTCGACCATATCAGCGGCGGCCGGGCAGGGTGGAACCTCGTCACCTCGTCCAGCGAGCACGAAGCGCACAATTTCGGCCGCGACGAGCATTATGCCCATGGCGAGCGCTACGAGCGCGCCGAGGAATTCGCCGATGTCGTGACCGGGCTGTGGGATACCTGGGAAGAGGGCGCCTTCCCGCGCGACAAGCAGAGCGGTCTCTATTTCGATCCTGACAAGCAGCATGTCCTCAATCACAAGGGCAAGTTCTTCAAGGTTCGCGGGCCGCTGAACGTTGCCCGTTCGCCCCAGGGACATCCTGTGCTCGTTCAGGCGGGCTCTTCGGAGCCCGGCAAGGAGCTTGCGGCGCGCACCGCAGAAGTGGTCTTTACCGCCCACCAGACATTCGAGGATGCCCGCACCTTCTACGCCGATCTCAAGGGGCGCCTGCGCAAATACGGCCGCCACGCCGATGATCTGAAGGTCATGCCCGGCATCTTTCCCGTCGTCGGCCGTACGATCGCCGAGGCGGAAGAGAAGTTCGAACAGATCCAGGAGCTGATCCATCCGGTCGTCGGCCTGGCTTTGCTGAGCGGCATGACCGGCGGCGTCGATCTCTCCGCCTATCCTCTCGACGGGCCGGTTCCTGCGCTGCCGGAGACCAATGCCAGCAAGAGCCGCCAGCGCCTGCTGCTCGATCTCGCCCATCGTGAGAACCTGACGATCCGCCAGCTTTATCTCAGGATCGCCGGGGCGCGCGGTCACCGGCAGATCGTCGGCACGCCGGCGCAGATCGCCGACGAGATGCAGCACTGGTTTACGGGCGGAGCCGCCGATGGCTTCAACATCATGCCCCCGCATCTGCCCGTCGGTCTTCGCGATTTCGTCGATCTCGTGCTGCCTGAGCTGCGCCACCGCGGCCTGTTCCGCAACGAATATGAAGGCACGACGCTGCGCCAGAATCTGGGGCTGCGCACACCGCAGCATCCGGCATCCGCCCCTCTTGCCGCCGAGTAGGATCACCATGAGCATCGCCCATCTCCAGGCCGACCACATCACCCGCCGCTTCAAGATCGGCAACGATACGCTGACTGCCCTCGACGATGTCAGCGTCGATGTCGCCAAGGGCGAATTCGTCACCATCGTCGGTGCCAGCGGCTGCGGAAAATCGACCCTGCTGCGGCTGCTTGCCGGTCTCGATGTCACCACCGCCGGGCGCATCCGCCACGGTGGCGCCGAGGTGCACGAGCCGAGCCTCGACCGCGGCATCGTCTTCCAGGAGCCGCGGCTGTTCCCCTGGCTGACGGTCGAGCAGAATGTCGCCCTCGGTCTCCTGAACACCAGGCTGCCGAAGGCCCGCAAGGCCGAGCTGGTGCGCGAGCATCTCGAGCTCGTCGGTCTTGGCGGCTTTGCCACGGTCTATCCGCATCAGCTTTCCGGCGGCATGGCGCAGCGCGCCGGCATCGCGCGCGGGCTGGTCAGCCGTCCGAATGTGCTGCTGCTCGACGAACCCTTCGGCGCGCTCGACGCGATCACCAAGGCGCGCCTGCAGGACGAGCTTCAGGACATCTGGGCCAAGGAAGGCATCACCATGGTGCTCGTTACCCACGATGTCGAAGAGGCGGTCTATCTCGGCGACAGGGTGGTGGTGATGTCGCCACGCCCCGGCCGGGTGCGCGAGATCATTCCGGTTACGATCGACCGCCCGCGCCGGCGCACGTCGGCGGAGATCGCCGCAGTGCGCGACCGCGTTCTCAACAGCCTGCATGCCACCGGCGAAGTTGCCGCTCCTGCAGCCCCGCGCCCGCTGCGCGCGCCCGAACAGGATCGCCCGCGGCCGGCGATCGCCATTGCACGATAAGCATCAACGGAGACCATCATGAAACGCATCACCTTTACCCGCCTGGCCGCCGGCCTCGCCATTCTGCTTGCGGCGACGGCAACATCGGCACGCGCCGAGGATCAGCTCGTCATCCATGTCGGCTATGCCGCCATCGGCATCGACAACCGGCCCTATTCGGAAGGCACCTCGGCCGCGACCGCGAGGGCCGGTGAATTCCTGGAGAAGGAATTTGCCAATGATCCCAACATCAGGATCGAGTGGACCTTTTTCAAGGGCGCCGGTCCAGCCGTCAACGAGGGCTTCGCCAACGATCAGCTCGACTTCGCCTATCAGGGCGACCTGCCGGCGCTGATTGGCCGCGCCACCGGGCTGAAGACCAAGTACCTGCTGGCAAGCGGCGCCCGCAAGCCGCTCTATCTCGCCGTTGCCAAGGATTCCGGCATCAAGTCGATCGAGGATCTGAAGGGACGCAAGATCGCCCTGCAGCGCGGTACCAACGGCCACCTGGCGGCGATCAAGATCCTGGAAGCGCATGGCCTGACCGAACGCGACGTCCAGGTCGTCAATCTCGATAGTGCCGGCACCGTTGCAGCTTTGACCAGCAAGGATATCGATGCCGCCTTTGGCGATACGCAGCTGATCAATCTCGCCGCCAAGGGTGCGGCCGACGTCATCTACACGACCAAGGGCGACGATCCGCGCTTCGGCCGCAACGCTGGCATCATCGGCCGCGAAGCCTTCATCGATGCCCATCCCGAAATCACCCAGCGTGTCGTCGACGCCTTCGTCAAGGCCGCAAAGTGGTCGTCCGACGAGCCCAACCGCGCGGCGCTCTTCGAGCTCTGGCACAAGTCCGGCACGGCAATCCCGATCCTCGAGGAGTACTTCAAGGGCGATACGCTGGCCTACCGCAATTCGCCGCTGATCGATGATCTCCTAGTGTCGCAGTACACGGAGCAGGCGGCCAAGAGCAAGGAATTCGGGCTGATCCGCCGCGATGTCGATCTCAAGGGCTGGTTCGAACCGAAATATCTCGACAACGCGATCGCGCGTCTCGGCTTCAAGAACTTCTGGCAGGCCTATGGCGCCGACGGCAAGCCCGTCGCGTCGTGATCTCGCTGACCGAACAGCCTGAGTGAAAGACCTGGCATGGCAATCGATATCGAGTTCGAAGGACAGGCGCGGCGGCGCAACTGGTTGCAGCATCCGGCCATTCGCCGGATCCGCCGGGGAGAGGCATTCCTCTTCCCGGTCGGTCTGATCGCCCTCTGGTGGATCGCTTCGGCGCGCGGCTGGCTGCCGGAACAGATCCTGCCCGCGCCCGCCTATGTCGTCGCGACCGGGCGGGACATGATCTCGACCGGCGAATTGTTCTACCATGCCGGCGTCAGCCTGCGCCGCGTCGTCTTCGGATTCGCGATAGGGGCCTCTCTGGGCATGGTGCTTGGAATTGCCATGGGCCTCTCCCGGCGCTTCGAGGATTATGTCAAACCGGTCTTCCTTGCTTTTGCACAGATCCCGACGCTCGGCTGGATCCCGCTTCTGATGCTGCTCGTCGGTATCGAGGAAACGCTGAAGATCATCATCATCGCCAAGGGCGCTCTGGTGCCGGTAACACTGAACACCTTCTCGGGCATTCGCAGCGTTCCGGCCAAATATCTTGAGGTCGGGCGGGCACTGCGCTTCAGCCGCTGGCAGACGCTGCGGCTGATCATCCTCCCAAGCGCCGTGCCGTCGATCTTTACCGGTATCCGCTACGGCCTGACGCATGCCTGGACGTCGCTTGTCGGCGTCGAGCTCCTGGCCTCGTCGGAGGGGCTCGGATACCTGCTTGTCTGGGGCCGCCAGATGTTCTGGCTGGATACCGTCATCATCGCCATGGTCGTCATCGGCATTATCGGTTTCGCCATGGATCGCGGACTGGAAGCATCCGAGGTGCTGATCCGGCGCTGGAAGCGGCAGGCGGAGGACTGAGAGATGGAAGAGACTTCAAACTTCGTCCGCATCCGCCGGGGATTGACGCTGCCGCTTCTGCTTCTTCTCGCATGGGAGGCCTCGAGCCGCTTCGGTCTGGTCGATATCCGCTTCCTGCCGCCGATCGAGGACGTCATCCTGACGGCCAAGCAGGAGATCATCGACAACGGCCTGGTGGGCCAACTCGGCTCGAGCCTGCTGCGCAATGTCGCCGGCTTCCTGATCGGCGCCGTCCTCGGCATCAGCTTCGGCACGCTTCTCGCCGTCGTCAACATCGCCGACCGGCTGATCATGCCGACCTTCAACGGCATCAAGCAAATCTCGCTGCTTGCTTGGATCCCGCTGATCTCCGTCTGGTTCGGCTTCGGCGAGCAGGCGAAGATCGTCTTCGTGGCACTCGCCGCCTTCATCCCGATTGCGCTCAACACGCATGACGGCATCAAGGATGCGCCGCGCGAACTGGTCGAGGTTGGCCGTGCGCTGCGCTTCAATTCCTGGCAGCGCATCAGCCGAATCTATCTCCCGGTCGCCCTGCCGTCGATCGCGACCGGCATTCATCTCGGCCTGATCTATTCCTGGCTCGCAACCGTCGGCGCCGAATACTTCCTCGCTGTCGGCCCCGGTATCGGCGGCCTCGTCATCGCCGGCCGCGAACGCTTCGACATGGCCCTCGTCATGGTCGGCGTCATCATCCTCGGTATCGTCGGCTTTGCGTTCAATCGGCTGGCGGGGGCTGCAGAACGGCGTCTGCTGCGGTGGCGGGAGTGATGAAAGCAGCCGGTTGAAAGCGGCGTTGATCGCTACGGTCGGCCGCGGCCCGCGCCTATTCAGACCGGCAGAAGGCCCGCGGCCCGGTAGCTGTCGATCAGCGTGTCGTAAAGGGAGATATCGGCGCGGCTTCTCGCCATGAGCTGTGCGCCCGCCACTGCCGCAAACACCGCTTTGGCGCGCGCCTCACTTGCTTCTTCATCGACGGCACCAGACGCGAGCAGTGCCTTTTTCAGCCAGGCGACGTTGACGTCTGCGAAGACCTGCACCTCTTCCTTCACCTGGTCCGGCAGGTCATCGTATTCTGCTCCCATGAAACTGCACAGACACATGCGGTTTTCGTTTTCGAGGGCTCGCCGGAAAGTCACCGGGAAAAAGCGCAGGCGCTCGGCCGGGTCGGGATTTTCATCCCAGATCTTTTCGAGATCGGCAGCCGCATCTTCCCAATATCGTTTGGCGACTGCGGTGGCGAGTTCGGCCTTGCTTGGAAAATGATAATAGAGGCTGGCGGCCTTGATGCCGACTTCGGCGGCCAGATCGCGCATGCTGAGGCCGCCGTATCCATGGGCCTGAGCCGCCTTCTTGGCCGCCTCCATGATGTCTTCACGCGCATTCGTACCCATTTTCACGGCCTTTCTGGTCACGCCCAGTTAATCGAAAAAAGGGGGTTGACCAAGGAAAACTTTGCTTCTATCCGTATCTAACTAACGTTAGTTAGTCAAATGGAGCAGGAAGATGCAACAGGAAAAACTCTATTATACCGACGCCACCAAACTGGCCGACTTGATCCGCACCAAGCAAGTCTCGCCTGTCGAAGTCGTCAAGGCGCATCTCGATCGCATCGAGGCCGTCAATCCCAAGATCAATGCCATCGTCACGATGGCCGACGGTGCGCTCGAGGCTGCAAAGAAGGCTGAGGCCGCGGTCATGTCAGGCGAAAAGCTCGGCGCGCTGCATGGCGTGCCGTTCACCGTCAAGGACAGCATCGATACCGCTGGCGTTCTGACGCAGCGCGGTTCGCCGATCTTCAAGGGACGTGTGCCCGACACCGACGCTACCGCCGTTGCCCGCGTCAAGGCTGCCGGAGGTATCCTGATCGCCAAGACCAATCCGCCCGAGTTCGCCACCTCGATCGAGACCGACAACCTTCTGACCGGCCAGACCAACAACCCCTGGAATCTCGACTACACGCCCGGTGGTTCGAGTGGCGGCGAGTCGGCCGCGGTCGCAGCCGGCATGTCCCCGCTCGGTATCGGCAGCGATCTGTCGATCTCGACCCGTGGCCCGGCTGCCCACACAGGCATTGTCGGCCTTAAGGCAACGCATGGCCGCGTGCCTTTGACCGGGCACTGGCCGCGTGCCCCGCGCCGCCTCTGGCACATTGGCCCGATGGCACGCAGCGTGCGCGACGTGGCGCTGGCCTATTCGATCATCGCCGGTCCTGATGGTGCCGACGGCTTCTCCACCGTCCCGCCGACTGTCGATCTCGGCGCGCTGCAGATCCGTCCGCTGCGCGTAGGCTGGATCGCCGACAACGGCTTCTTCGGGCCGATCGACCCCGAGGTCGCCGCAACGGTAAAGGCCGCGGCGCTGGCGCTGGCTGCCGCCGGGGCCGAGGTCGAGGAGGTCGATCTGCCGCTTCTGCGCGACACCGATACCGTCACCGTCCTGTGGCAGCTTCATCAGATGGAAGCCGCTCCCGGCTTTGCTGAAGCCGTTGCCGGTCACGAGGATCTGGTGTTCCGCCATGCCAAGCTGGTCCTCGATGGCGCCGACACGCCGATCAAGGACTTCGTCGCCCATGAGCAGACGGTAGAGCGCCTGCGCGACGAATTCGCTGGCTACTTCCAGCGCCATGACGTGCTGCTTGCGCCTGTCACGCCGTTCCCGGCGACAAAACACGGCCTGGACGATGTGACCGTGGACGGAAAGGCCTGGTCGCCATTCCAGGTCATGAACGGAACCTCACCCTTCAGCCTGACCGGTCTGCCGGCGATGACCCTGCGGTTTGGTACCAGCAGCAGTGGCCTGCCGATCGGCGTTCAGCTGTCGTCCGCCTGGTACGCAGAGTCGACAATGTTCGATGCGGCCGCGCGCCTGGAGGCGGTAAGCCAGGTTCGCAACCTCTATCCGTCTCTCTGACATCAAGGCACCCGGGAGCCTGCTTCCGGGTGCTTCACGTCTCGCGCGGCCCTGCGCGAAGAACAAGAACAACATCTCCCTCGTGCTTCCGGCCCGAGCTGTTGTCCAGGAAACCTGGCAGCTTCAGGCGCGGCAACCGGCACCTCCCGAGCGGTGCGGCCATTCAATGCACCGCCGTCTCTTCATGAAAGCCAGAATCCAAATTCACCCTGCTATCCCCCTCAGGAGATCCGACAGATGACTGGAAAGACAGACCTCGACCGCCGCACCGTACTGCGCGCCATTACCGCTGCCTCGGGCATCGCGCTCACCGCGGCAGTATCGGCAAAGCCGGCCTCGGCGCAGACGGCTACGACGCAAGGCGCAACCGGTCCCTCCGACTTCGAGCCGGTCGAGGTCGAAACCAAGGACAACACCACTTTCTTGAGGCGCTACGGCAGTGGATCGCCCGTGCTTCTGGTCCATGGTTTCCCGCGATCCAGCCTGATGTGGCGCTTCGTGGCGCCGCTGCTTGCCAAAAATCACACCGTTATCGCCGTCGATCTTCGCGGCTATGGGCAAAGCGGCATTCCGGCATCGACAGACGATCATTTCGCCTATTCGAAGCGGGCGATGGCAGGCGAACTCGTGGAAGTCATGGACAAGCTCGGCTTCTCGAAATTCGACGTCGTCGGCCATGATCGCGGTGCGCGCGTCTCCTATCGCATGGCGCTCGATCATCCCGAAAAGGTCCAGCGCCTGGCCGTGCTCGACGCGATCCCGATTTCGGAGGGATGGGGTCATGCCGACGCAAGATTTGCGCTCGCATACTGGCCCTGGACCCTTCTTGCCCAGAAGGCGCCTCTGCCGGAGCGATATCTCGCAGGTGATCCCGACGCGATCTTCGACAACACGTTCGGCGCCGGCTCGTTCGGTTCGGACGTCAGAGCAGAATATACCGCGACCTATCACGATAAGGCACGCATCCATGCCGTATGCGAGGAATTCCGTGCCGCTGCCTCGATCGATATCGAGCATGACAAAAAGGATCAGGCGGCGTCTCACCGTATTTCCTGTCCGGTTCTGCACCTGTGGGGCTCCGGTGGGCCTCTCGATAGCTTCTATGCAAAGGACGGAGGCCCTCTCGCCATCTGGCGCAAGTGGGCGGACAGCGTCGAAGGTCAGGCAATGAAGGGCGGCCATTTCTTCCCGGAGGAAAATCCCGATGAGACGGCGCAGCTGCTGATCAAATTCCTCGCTGCCTGATCAAAGCGGGTGGGCCGGCTGTGTCGCAGCTGGCTCTCGAATGTTGGCTAAACATTCAGCCCGGCTGGCGGCGGGGCCGGCGTCGATCGATTTTCGGGCGGCCATCGTTCAGGCGTATTGGGCAATCCCGTTGCCGAAGGACCAGTTTTCCTTCCTGACCTCGACAAGGTTGATCACGAGGTCTTCACGGCGAAGGCCGACGCGCGCGTTGAGGCCGTCGGCGAGCGCCTTGTAGAAGGCCTGCTTGGCTTCGACAGTGCGGCCTTCATTCAACATGTGCACGGGGCCAAGCTGCCAGCGCCGTGCGCTTCAAAACCTCCGCAAGCTGATGGAGAGCCTCAGCGTGTTTTTCCGGCGTCTGCAAAAGCCGCTCGATGTCGCCGAGCATTCGCAACGCCTCCCGGCGATAGGCATTGCGCCGATATCTCCGCCACGTCTTGAGCGCCCAGACCAAGAGCGCCAACCCCAACAATCCGGCAAGCACCGCCCAGCCCCAGGTCTGCGGCATCCACGAAACCGGCGGCGGCACGGCGATATCGTGGAGCGAGCGCAGCGCCGTTTCGGTCATCGGATCGAGTTTTGCCGCGGGCTCCATCAGCGCCTCCGCTGCCGCCAGGCCGATTGTTCCAGCAGGCGGCGAAGCTGCGGTGCCGTCTCCTCTGCCGCCGAGACCGGCAGCATCGGCAGGCCGAGCTCCTTCTGCCAGGCGCGCAATTCCCGGCCGCGCCTGCGGGCAAAGCTGTCGATGGCGCTGCGGGTGGGGCCGCGGCCAAGCGCAAGTTCGGCCTGCAGCGCCCCGCCGCTGACGACGATCTCACCGCCTTTGGGAAGCTCAAGAAGGAAGGGATCGTAGATGAGCAGGCAGATGACATCATTGTTGGCGGAGAGCCGCAGCAGCAGCTCCCGCGTCGTCTCGTCGTGTCCATTCAGGTCGCTGGCGATGATGATGAGATGATCGTGATGCGCGATGCTGGCCGTCCGTGAGAGCACATCGTTCAGCGCGGCGGGCGAGACCGGACCGGCATAGGCGGCCGAGAGTGCTGCATTCTTTTCGGCAATCCGGTCGGCCAGCGCGATGACGGCATTGCGGCTGCGATGCGGGCGGATCTCGCTGATGCCGGTATCATCAAACACGTAACCGCCGACGCGGTCGCCGGAGCCGAGGATGCGCCAGGCGCAGAGCATCGCCGCTTCGGCTGCGGTCACCGATTTCATCGAGAGGCGGCTGCCGAAGAACATGTTGATGCGCTGATCGACGAGGAGCAAAGCCGGACGCTCCTTTTCCTCGCCGTAGATGCGCACCACCGGCCGGCTGGTTCTGGCCGTCACTCGCCAGTCGATCGAGCGGATGTCGTCGCCCGGCAAATATTCGCGGAGCTCCTCGAAGATCAGTCCGCGACCGCGCAGCGATGACTGCATGCGTCCCGCAAGCTGCTGATGGCTTCTGGCTTTCTGCACGAATGAGAGATCGCGGGCGCGGGCTTCGAGCGCCACCAGATGTTCGGTCGTGGCATAGATGCCATCGCTATCCGCGCTCGTGGTTTTCATGAGACCGCGACCAATTCAGTGATCCGGTCGATCACCTGATCGGCGCCGGTATTCGAAGCGTGTGCGTCATAGGAGAGGATGAGGCGATGCCGGAAGACGTCGTTGACGACGGCCTTGACGTCATCGGGCGTCACATAATTTCGGCCCTTCAGCCAGGCGTAGGAGCGGGAGACCTTGTCGAGGCCGATCACGCCGCGCGGGCTGACGCCGACCTGCAGCAGCTTGGCGAGATCCTTGTCGTAGCGGTCAGGATAGCGGGTCGCGAAAACCAGCGCGACGATGTATTTCTCGACCGGCTCGGACACAGTGACGGCGCCGATCGCCTTGCGGGCATCGAAGATCGCCTGCGGGTCGAGCCGCTCAGCTGCCGGATGCTGCGCATTGCCATGCGCTGCGTTCTCCTCGTCGCGATTGAGACGCATGATCGCTGCTTCCGATTTCTCGTCGGGATAACCGACCTCGACATGCATCAGGAAGCGGTCGAGCTGGGCTTCGGGCAGCGGGTAGGTGCCTTCCTGTTCGATCGGGTTCTGCGTTGCCATCACCATGAAGAGATCGGGCAGCCGATAGCTCTTGCCGCCGACAGTCACCTGCCGCTCTTCCATCGCCTCCAGCAGCGCCGATTGCACCTTGGCCGGGGCGCGGTTGATTTCGTCGGCGAGGATAAGATTGGCGAAGATCGGCCCCTGCTGGAACTTGAACTCCCCCTTGCCGCCCTCGGAGAAGTAGACTTCCGAGCCGGTAATATCGGCAGGCAGAAGATCGGGCGTGAACTGAACGCGCGACAGTTCGGAATCGAGGTTCTTCGCGAGGCTCTTGATGGCGCGTGTCTTGGCGAGGCCGGGCAACCCCTCGACAAGCAGATGTCCGTTGGCCAGCAGCCCGAGCAGCAGCCTTTCGACCATGGCGTCCTGGCCGATGATGGATTGGCCGATGCGCTGGCCGAGCGCGAGAATACCGTCACGTGCCGTCATGTCCGCTCCGCGATCTCACGGGGTGCCGGGCGCGATAGCCGCGCCCGGTCATCTTGTGCCGGTGACTACTTGGCTCCCGGCTGGTCGAGCGAGCTCATCAGCGCGGCGATCATCTGGTCGACGCTGAAGCTTGCCGGCCGTTGGCTCGGTGGGTAATCGCGGAACGTCTGCAGGAACGGAGCGACCTTGTAGACGCCATACTGGACGATATAGGCGTTCTTCGTCATCCAGTCGTAATACTGATCCGACACGACATCTGCGCGTTCGTAGGGGTCCATCCGCAGGTTGAAGATCTTCGGCACGCGCAGGCAGGTGAACGGGTTCGCCCAGACGACGAAGCCGCCCGGCTGGCGCTGTTCGCAGAAGACGATCTTCCAGTTGTCGTAGCGATAGGCGACGAGTTCGCCGTCGTCGTTGAAGTAGAAGAACTCGTCACGCGCCGACTTCGGCTGTTGTCCCGTCAGGTAGGGGAGCTGGTTGTACCCGTCGAGGTGCACCTTGAACTGGTTGCCGCTGATCGAGGTGCCTTTCGCAAGCTTATCCTTGATGTCGCCGTCGCCCGCGGCAGCGAGCAGGGTCGGGAACCAGTCGAGCCCGGACATCATCTCGTTCGAGACTTCGCCGGCCTTGATCTTGCCTGGCCAGCGGATAATGGCGGGAACGCGGAATGCGCCTTCCCAGTTCGTATCCTTCTCGCTGCGGAAAGCGGTCGTCGCCGCGTCGGGCCATGAGAACTGGTTGGGGCCGTTATCGGTCGTGTAGACGACGATCGTGTTGTCGGCGACATTGAGATCATCAAGCGCCTTCAACAGCTTGCCGACGTCGCCGTCATGCTCGACCATGCCGTCGGCATAGTCGTTGCCCGGCATGCCGCTTTGCCCCTTCATCGATTCCCGCACGTGGGTGAAGACATGCATGCGGGTGGTGTTCAGCCAGGTGAAGAAGGGCTTGCCGGCCTTGACCTGCCTGTCCATGAAATCGATCGCCGCCGAGGTCGTCTCGTCGTCGATGGTTTCCATGCGCTTGGTGTTGAGCGCGCCGGTATCCTCGATCTTGCCGTCGGCGGAGGCCTTAAGCACGCCGCGCGGCGAGTTGGTGCGCACGAATTCCTGGTCGTCCTTCGGATAGTAGGGCCGCTCCGGCTCTTCCTCGGCATTCAGGTGGTAGAGGTTGCCGTAGAATTCGTCGAAGCCGTGCTTGGTCGGCAGATATTCGTCGCGGTCGCCGAGATGGTTCTTGCCGAACTGCCCGGTCGCATAGCCGAGCGGCTTCAGCGCCTGGGCGATGGTGATGTCGCGGGCCTGCAGCCCGACGGTCGCGCCGGGGATGCCGACCTTGCAAAGGCCGGTGCGCAGGCAGACCTGACCGGTGATGAAGGTCGAACGCCCCGCCGTGCACGAGTTCTCGGCATAATAATCCGTGAACATCATGCCTTCCTTGGCGATGCGGTCGATATTAGGCGTGCGGTAGCCCACCAGGCCGAAGGAATAGGCGCTGATATTGGTCTGGCCGATATCGTCGCCGAAGATGACGAGAATATTGGGTTTCGACGTGTCCTGAGAGGCGGCCGGTTCAGTGGCCGCGGGTGCGGCCGGGGCGGCCTGCTGGGCTCTCGCCGGCGACAGGAAGGTCGTCGATGTCAGCGTCATCGCGACAGCGACCGTCGCCGAGAACAGCTTCTTGGGAAAGGAGTTCGTCATGACGCTCTCCCCACGGATGGATCGTTCAGCATTGCGGTCTCCCTTGTGCCGGCAGGCGCTCCCGCCAGTTCTCGATCGTCGTCAGCCGACGCGGTTGGGAGCCTTGTTCTTTATGCAGGCGGGCGGAAGTACGTAACGGTAAATGCCGCCGTAACCGGAGCGTAAACAGGCGTGTAAGCTACGGTTGCGGAGTCAAAAGGGCTGGCTTGGTGCGTGGGCTTCAGTCTCTTGCAATACGGCAGGAGCAGCTGCCATTCTGATGGTCCAGACCTCAAATCCTCGCCACCGCGCGCAATTCTTCGGCCGTCGTGGAGGGAAAGCCGAAGAATTCCAGGTAGGCCGGGATCTGCTCGAAGAGCATGTCGGTGCCGACCTGGAAGGCGCAGCCCCGGTCGCGTGCAGCGGCGAGAAAGGGCGTGATCTCGGTCTTCATGACGACTTCGCCGACGAAGGTCTTGGCCGACAGGCGGGAGACGTCGACGGGGAGGGGATCTCCCTTGCGCATCCCGAGCGGCGTCGCGTTGACGACGATGCCGAAACCCTCGGGGTCGGCGGAACCCGATGTCACGACGGTCTGCGGATAGTGCGTGTTTAGGCGGCTGCGCAAGCCAGCCAGCACCGTCTCATTGGCGTCGTGGAGCGCGATATGGCGCACGCCTGCAGCCGCAAGCGAGGCGGCGATCGCCGAGCCGACGCCGCCGGCGCCGATGATCAGCACGTCGGCTCCCCTGACGGTCTGTCCCTTGCGCAGCAGTCCGCGAACGAAGCCCTCGCCATCGAACATGTCGCCGATCAGCTGCCCGTCCGCGCCGAGCTTCACCGCGTTACAGGATCCGGCGACCTTTGCATTCGTCGAGATCTTGTCGAGCAGGCCCATCGTGGTGATCTTGTGCGGCATGGTGACGAGCGCGCCGTGGGTATTGGAGAGCCGGAAGACGAGCTTCAGGAAGGCCGGGTAGTCCTCAGCCTTGCAGCCCATCGGCACGACGACGGCGTCGATGCCGTGCTTTTCGAAATAGGGATTGTAGATCAGCGGCGCCTTGAAGGTTTCCGTCGGGTAGCCGAGATGGGCAATCAATCGGGTCGTGCCGCTGATCATGACAGTCGCTCCACGTGCTGCGCCTCGGCCCTGAGGTGGACGGTCTTGCCTGAACGGGCGGATGACTTGATCGCCTCGATGACGCGCAGCGTTTCGAGACCCTCCCGTCCGCTGACAAGTGGGCTCGCATTGCCGCAGATGACATCGCAGAAATGATTGAGCTGCAGGGCGAGCGGCTCGGCCGTATCGAAGGGCAGGCGCTCCTTGACAAGGCGCTCCAGCCAATTGGGTGCCGAAGGGCTGGTCCAGAGCGTCAGCTGCGGGGCGGACAGCGAACCAGCGGTGCCGCCGATCTGGTAGCAGAGCTGGTCCTGGCGGGGGTAGGACGGGTTTTCGCCCGATGTCATTTCCCAGCTCCAGGGCGATGCCGCGGCATCGCAGGCGTTGAGCGTGGCGAGCACGCCGCTCCTGAAGCGCATCAGAACGACGGCCGTATCCTCGACAGAAAAGTTTCGTGCGGCGCTGGATTGCATCGCATGCACGCTTTCGACTTCTCCGAGGAGGTATCTGAAGAGATCGACGTCGTGGATGAGGTTGATGAGGACAGGGCCGCCGCCGGCCTCGCGGCGCCATTGAATGCCGAAATAATGGTCGGGCTTGGCGACCCAGAAGGTGCCCTGCGCGGTCAGAATCTTGCCCAGCCGGCCGGCCTCCAGCGCGGCTTTCGCAGCTTGGATCATCGGGTTGTGGCGGCGGTGATGGCCGATGAGGAGCGGCACGCCCGCGGCTTCGGCAGAGGTGACCAGGATCTCTGCCTCGGCCGCGTTGTCGGCGATGGGCTTTTCCACCAGGGCAGGGAGGCCCGCGCGCACAGCTTCAAGGGCGTTTACGACATGCAGCTGGTTCGGCGTTGCGATGATGACACCGTCGAGCGGGCAGCTGGCTAGGGCCGCAGCCAGCGAGGAAAACCAGGGTACCTTCTTTTCAGCCGCGAGCTCCCGGGCGGCATCCGACGGGTCGATGATCGCCGCAAGCGCCGTGCGCTGTTCTGCCGATATCGCCTCGATGTGACGCTTGCCGATCAGGCCCGCGCCCATGACGGCGATCTTCAAGCTGGCTGTCTGCTGATGCGTCGCCATTCGACTTGCCCGGACCTAGTTCCGCAGGATTTCGCCGAGGAACTTGCGGGTTCGCTCGTGGCGCGGATTGGTGAAGAATTCGGCCGGATGCGCTTCCTCGACGATCTCACCGCTCGCCATGAAGATCACCCGGTCGGCGACCTGGCGGGCGAAGCCCATTTCATGGGTGACGCAGATCATCGTCATCCCCTCTTCAGCGAGGCTGATCATCGTATCGAGCACTTCCTTGACCATCTCGGGGTCTAGTGCCGAGGTCGGCTCGTCGAACAGCATGATCCTCGGTCGCATGCAGAGCGCCCGGGCAATCGCCACGCGCTGCTGCTGGCCGCCTGACAGCTGGATCGGATATTTCTCGGCCTGCTCGAGGATCTTCACCCGGGCGAGCAGCGAGCGGGCCCGTTCCGCCGCCTCGGTCTTGCTGATGCCAAGCGCGCGCATCGGTGCCAGCATGCAGTTTTCGAGCACGGTCAGATGCGGGAACAGATTGAACTGCTGGAAAACCATGCCGACTTCGCGGCGGATCGCATCGATCGCCTTGGCCTGATTGCCGAGAAGGATGCCGCCGACGCGGATTTCGCCCTTCTCGTAGCTTTCCAGGTAATTGATGCAGCGGATCAGCGTGGATTTGCCGCTGCCCGACGGGCCGCAGAGCACGATCCGCTCGCCCTTGCGAACCGACATGTTGATATCGTGCAGCGCCTGGAAGGCACCGTACCACTTCTCGACATGGCTCATCGTGATGACGGCTTCGCCGGTGATCGGGCTCTGGACGGAGGCGGTTGCTGTGGTCATCTTATCGTTTCCATCGATCTCTGTGGCTGCCTCACCGCGCATGGGCGGCGTTGAAGCGCCGCTCCAGGTGCGCGCCGATGATCGTCAGCGGGCAGCACATCAGGAAATAAAGGGCGCCGACGATGCCGAAGACCGTCAGCGGCTGGAAGATCTGGTTGGAGATGATGTTGCCGGCGCGCGTCAGCTCGGTGAAGCCGACGATCGAGGCGAGCGATGTGCCCTTGATGAGCTGGACGAGGAAGCCGATCGTCGCCGGCAACGAGATGCGGATTGCTTGCGGCAGGATCACATCCTTCATGCGCGACACATATTTGAGGCTGAGCGCTTTCGCCGCCTCGGTCTGGCCGCGCGGAACGGCCTCGATGGAGCCGCGCCAGATCTCACCGAGATAGGCGCTGGCATGCAGTGTCAGGCCGATCGCGACGGCAACCCAGGCGTCGAGCTTCAGCCCGATCAGCGCCAGTCCGTAATAGGTGACGAAGAGCTGCATCAAGAGCGGCGTGCCCTGGAAAATGCCGATATAGATGGCCGTGATCCGCTCCAGGAGCGGAATGCCGGACGTTCGCGCCAGCGCCACGCCGAGCCCGGCGAGGCAGCCGCAGACGAAACCGACCGCCGACAGAAGCACCGTCCATTTCAGGCCGATCAGAAGGAAGACGAATTCTTCGCTGCCCATGATTGCCTCCTCACTTGATCGGATAGGTGAAATAGCGGGCCGAGAAGAGCGCGAAGAGGCGCATCATCAGCCAGGATATGACGAGGTAGAAGATCGTCACCGTGAAATAGACCTCGAAGCTGCGGAAGCTTTCGGATTCAATGCGCTGCGACACCGATGTCAGCTCGTAGGCGGAGATCGCCGAGGCGATGCTCGTCGACAACGTCAGAAGCACGAACTGGCTGGTCAGCGATGGATAGATCGCTCTGAGCGCCGGCTTCAGGATGATCAGCCGGAAGACCTGCACCTTGTGGAGGCCGAGCGCCAGGCCCGCTTCCATCTGCCCCTTCGGAATGGACTGGACGCCGCCCCGGATGATCTCGATCGCATAGGCGCCGCCATTGATGCCGAGCGCGATGATCGCTGTCGGCGTCGGGTTGAGCCGGATGCCGATCAGCGGCAGGGCGAAGAACAGGAAGAAGATCTGCACCAGGAAGGGCGTATTGCGGATCAGCTCGACGAAACAGATTATCAGCCAGCGCACCGCCTTGATCGGTGAGTCGCGCAGGGCAACGCCGCCGATACCGATGACGATCGCCAGCAGCATGCCGCAGATCGCCAGGAGGAATGTTCCGAGCACGCCCATGAGAAGGCTCGGGAGCCCATCGATCACAGGCGTGAAATCCAGCTGATAGTTCATGCTTTCGTTGCCCCCACCATGCCCGCCATCGCCTCGATGGCGAGTTCGTAGCCGCGCGCACCGAAGCCGATCATGATGGCCGTGGCGATGCGCGAGACGAGGGATTTATGATAGATCTCCTCGCGGGCGTGGACATTGGAAATGTGCAGCTCGATCTTCGGCGGATCGAAGGTCTTGAGGGCGTCGAGAAGCGCAATCGAGGTGAAGGTATAGGCGGCGGGGTTGATGATGATGCCGCAGGCCTCTTTGCGGGCCTGATGAATGCTCTCTACCAGCTCGCCCTCGAAATTCGTCTGACGGAAATCGATCTCGAAGCCGAGGCTTCTGGCCTTGGAGAGACACATCTGCCGGATGTCGGCGAGCGTCGTCGAACCGTAGATGCTGGGCTCGCGCTCGCCGAGCAGGTTGAGGTTCGGTCCGTTGAGGACGAAGATGGTCTTGGTCATGGCGCGCATCTCAAACGGGGTCAATTTCGGGCACGGGGCCGGGTGGACGGGCATCGCGATGCCCGCCTTGGATTTGGATTTCTGTGAGCGACTGCTCAGCCCGCGGTGAACGGGATGCCGTCGAGCTTTTCCGGGAATTCCGGAACCGGTACCTTCATCCACTTGTCGTAGATGGTCTTCAGCTCGCCATTGCCCTTGATCTTGTCGATGAAGGTGTTGAGCGCGGCGTTCAGTTCCTTCTCGCCGAGACGGGTGCAGGCGCCGTTATAAAGCTTCTGGAACTCGAGCTTGTTTTCGAATTCGCCGGGACGGGCCTTCTCGACACGGTCCATGTAGAAGATGTTGCCGCCGAGCGCATCGACCTGACCGGAAACGAGAGCCTGGACGCTGGCCGCGTCGCCGTCGAAGCGGCGGATGGTGGCGGTGGACGGCGCGTTCTTGGTGACCTGCGTATCCTGCGCGGCGCCCTTGGCGACGGAGATGGTCAGGTTGGCCATGTCCTCATTGGTCTTGATCGACTTGTTCTTCGGCCCGATGAGCACGATGGCATTGGCATTGTAGGGCTTCGAGAACTGCACGGCCTTGGCGCGATCCGGCAGCATGGCCATGGTCGCGAACAAAACATCGACGCGGCCGGTCGTCAGCGCCGGAATGCGGTTGTTGACTTCGAGCGGCACGAACTCGACTTCGACGCCCAGTTCCTTGGCGAAAAGCGCGCCCATATCGGCGTCGAAACCATCCTGCTTGCCGGCCGAGGTGACGAAGCCCCATGGCGGGTTGTCGCCCTGGATGCCGACGATCAGCTTGCCGCGGGCCTTGATTTCCTCGGGCGTAACAGCAGCGGCGGGCTGCGCGAGCCCGATGGCGGCAACGACAGCCACAGCGCCGAGCATCGCATTGCGACGGGTCAGCATCGATTTGAACATTGTTTTCCTCCTCCGTTGGGCGGCCGGTCCGGCCTCCACAGTCATCCTCTCCCGACCGTGTGCCAGCATAATTGCCAGAGAGCCGTTCTTAGATCAACATATTTTTCTCAAAATCTATGATGAAAACGAATTTCCCAATTGAATTGAAATTCTACCGGTATTCTGCATAATGCCCGCAGCGAGAATGCCGAGGCCGTGGCTTTGCCATCAGCGTCAGGCGAAATCGGGAGGAGCCGGACATGAAGACTTCGATTGCGACCGTCAGCATCAGCGGAGAACTGCCGGAGAAGCTCGAGGCGATCGCGAGAGCAGGGTTTGACGGGGTGGAGATCTTCGAGAATGACTTCCTGGCCTTCGACCGAAGCCCGGCCGAGGTTGGAAAGATGGCACGGGACCTCGGGCTGGCGATCACGCTGTTCCAGCCGTTCCGCGATTTCGAGGGGATGCCGGAGCCGCTGCGCGGCCGCACCTTCGATCGTGCCGAGCGGAAATTCGACGTCATGCAGGAGCTTGGGACAGATCTCGTTCTCGTCTGTTCGAATGTCTCGTCGGTGGCGCTCGGCGGGATCGATCGCGCTGCCGCCGACTTCCACGAACTTGGCGAGCGCGCCGCGCGCCGGGGGCTGCGGGTCGGCTATGAGGCCCTGGCATGGGGGTGCTTCATCAATGATCATCGCGATGCCTGGGAAATCGTGCGCCGCGCCAATCATCCGAATGTCGGCCTGATCCTCGACAGTTTTCATTCGCTGTCGCGCAAGATCGACGTCAATTCGATCCGCTCCATCCCGCCGGAGAAGATCTTTATCGTCCAGCTCGCCGATGCACCGCTGATCGATATGGACCTGCTCTATTGGAGCAGGCATTTCCGCAATATGCCGGGCGAGGGCGATCTGCCGGTTGCCGAGTTTACCGAGGCCGTGGCTTCGACCGGCTATGACGGCTATTACTCGCTGGAGATCTTCAACGACCAGTTCCGGGGCGGCTCGACACGCGAGATTGCCGCCGATGGCCATCGCTCGCTGATCTATCTCGGCGACCAGGTGGGCCGCAGGACGAAGACGGGCATCGGGCTCGACATGCCGCCGCGGGCTGCCGCCCAAGGTGTCGGCTTCGTGGAGTTCGCCACCGACGAGGATGAAGCCGTCGAGCTTGAGGGTCTGCTCAAGACGCTCGGCTTTCGCAAGGCGGCCGTCCACAAATCCAAGAATGTCAGCCTCTATCAGCAGGGCGACATTCGCATTCTCGTCAATGCCGATCCGGCAGGCTTTGCGAGCGCCGCTTATGCGGTTCACGGCACCTTTGCCTATGCGATGGCACTTGCCGTCGACGATGCGGCGGAAGCCTACAAGCGGGCATTGGCGCTGGATGCAGAGCCGTTCCAGCAGGCGGTGGCCGAGGGCGAGCTTGAAATTCCCGCCATCCGCGGCGTCGGCGGCGGCGTGATCTACCTGATCGACCACAAGAGCCCGCTCGGCCACTTCTCGGAGATCGATTTCGAGCCTGTGCAAGCCGATAAAGCCTCTGACGCAGGCCTGCTGCGCATCGATCATATTGCCCAGACCGTCGGCTATGACGAAATGCTGACCTGGCTGCTGTTCTACACCTCGATCTTCGAGACCAGGAAGACGCCCGTCGTCGATATCATCGATCCCGGCGGCGTCGTGCGCAGCCAGGTTATCGAGAATGCCGACGGTTCGCTTCGCATCACCATGAACGGTGCCGAAAACCGCCGGACGCTCGCCGGTCACTTCATCGCCGAGAAATTCGGAGCCGGAATCCAGCATCTGGCCTTTTCGACGAGCGATATATTCGCCACCGCGAAGGCGTTGCGCGAAAAAGGCTTCAAGGCGCTTCACATCTCACCGAACTACTATGACGACGCCGAAGCGCGGTTCGGCCTCGATCCTGATCTCAGCGAGAGGCTCAAGGCAGAAAACATTCTCTATGACCGCGACGAGGAGGGCGAGTATTTCCAGCTCTATAGCGGCACATACGGCGAAGGCTTCTTCTTCGAGATCGTCGAGCGGCGCGGTTATCGCGGCTACGGCGCGCCGAATGCCATCTTCCGGATCGCGGCTCTGAAGAAGCAGATGCGGCCCGATGGTATCCCGAAGGATGCGCTCTAGGCGAGCCGGCCGCTTTTCAGGACGTGATCGACGCCGCTCTGGACGTGGCTGACGACGACAGCCTGAGCACCGGTGACATCGCGCTTCAGCGCCAGCTGGAAGAGCAGCTTGTGATCATCGACCACCGCCTGGCCGCGGAAGCTGCGGGCCAGCATATGATAGCGCAGGAAGCGGTCGAAAACTGAGGACAGCATGGCCATCAGCGTCACGGAATCGCAGGCCGAGACGATCGCCTGGTGGAACTCCCAGTCGTAGCGCACCCAGTCGACGGTTCGTGAGGCATCTCCTGACAGCAGCTTCTTCTCGGCTGCCGCCAGCTTGTGATGCGCCGCGACGATCCGGCCTTCCCATTCCAGATTGCCCGCCGCAAACGAAAGCGCGATCGCGTGTGTCTCCAGCACGCTGCGCAAATCCGCAAGCTCCGCCAGTTCCTTGCGCGAGGCAGGGCTGACCTCGAAGCCGCGCTGCCCCTCTGCCAGTACCAGATTTTCCGTTGTCAGCCGGCTGAGGATTTCGCGCAGCGAGGAGACGCTGATCGAATAGCGCTCCTTGGCCTGCTCCAGCTTGATTTTCGCGCCGGGCGCCAATGTGCCCGAGATGATGTCTTCTCGGATTTTTCGGAAGACGACATCGCTGACGGTCTCGGATGTCTCGTTGGTCGGCTTCAGCATGGCATGTCCTGATCGGCTCTGAAGGGCAGGTGATCGCGGGTGTTGATCAAAGCCGTCGTTTCGCCAGTGCGTGTTCGACGCCACCCTGGATATGGCGCTGCAGGATTGCCTTGGCCGTCGCGCTGTCGCGGGCAAGTGCTGCCTCCAGAAGCTGCCGGTGCTCCGTCTCCGCCACGTTGCCGCGATAGGAAAGGGCGACCATCTGATAGCGAAGATATTTGTCGAAAACCGCCGAATGCATGTCCATCAGCAGACGCGAGCCGCAGGCCGAGATCAGCGCCTGATGAAATTCCCAGTCATAGCGCTTCCAGTCTTCGGCCTTGCTGGTATCGCCGGTGGCCATGACCTCTTCCATGCGGGCGAGCTTGTAGTGGGCGGCCATCAGCGTCGCTTCCCACTCCACATCGCCGCGCTCAAAGGACTGTTCGAGCGCGTGCTCCTCGAGCAGCAGCCGGAGTGCCGCGATCTCCCGCAAGTCAGCCTCCGAAACCGGCGCCACATCGAAACCGCGCTGCCCCTCGGCGATCACCAGCCCCTCGGAGGTCAGCCGGTTCAGGATTTCGCGCAGCGTGCTGACGCTGGTGTCGTAGGCGGCTTTGAGATTTTCGAGTTTCAGCTTCTGCCCGGGAGCCAGGCGCCCGAAGATGATATCGGCCTTGATCTGCCGATAGCTGCTCTCCGCAACGGTTTCGCTAGACGGCGTCTGCAGCAAGGTGATCTCCGATATTTCGTGTTTTGTCATAGGCATATCGACGAGTGGAGCCGATGGCAATACGGAGGTGCACCTGAGCACTAGTTGTGACCAATGGCTCTCGGAGGTTTTTCGAGCATCAATAGTCGCGTTGAAGCCTTGCGCTAACAATTATTTGGACATGGAGAACGTGCTGGGTTCGAGTCCTGAAGCGAAGGCAATATTTGCAGGTCGCTACGCGATTATGTGCCCGCAGCCAGAGTTCACGGAAAGACAGATCACGAGCCGCTAGGGGACTTCGCTCCGTATGGGCGGCACGGCGACGGACTTACATTCAAGCTAAAGGCTGCCGCGTGTCGTAACGCGGGGCTCAATAAGGCGATGTTCTGCAACATTCCGGCCATTGATCCGGCTGAGCAGCATTTCCGCTGCTGTGCGGCCGAGCTCGGCAGGGTTCTGGTCGATGCTGTCGAGGCCGACGAGGGGGATCGCTGCGACGGGGGAATTGTCGTAGCCGATGATCGCAAGATCTTCCGGCACCCGAATACCGCGCATGCGCGCCATGTTGACGAGCGGTACCGCATCGAGATCCGACCAGACGAAAACGGCGCGTGGCCGGTCCGGCATATTCAGGAATGCTTCCATTTCCGCATTACGGTCGGAGGAAACTGGAGGCAGGCGGATAATACGATCCTGCAGCTCGAGGCGCCTTGCTGCTTCAAGATAGCCGCGTTCGCGCTGTATGGCGACGACCGTCGGTGGCGAATCCATGAGCTCGTAGCCGAGCATGGCGATATCGCGGTATCCCTTCGCAAAGGCCGCCTCCACAGCGATGAATGCCCCCCTGCGGTCATCCGAATTGACGGAATCGTATGTCTGCGCCTCGCTTTCATGGTGCGCGATGACGACGATGGGGATCTGCCTGGCGTAGCGATCCAGGACTTTCCCCGATATCCGTGGCGCAATGATCAGGACGCCATCCATCCGGTTGTCGATCATCGACTCGATCATGGAAGTCTCGATGGAACTGGCGGAATGCCCGATCCCGATCATTGATTTGTAACCGCCTCCAAGCAGTGCGGCGTTGGCACTCTCCACCACGCCGGCCAGGAAGGGGTTGCTGAGCTCGATCACCAGAACGCCCACCGTACTGGTCTGGCCGCGCATCGCGCGTGCGGCGACGGACGGGCGGTAATTCAGTTTCTCGATCGATGTCTCGACCTTCTGCCGCAAGCTTTCGCTGACGCCATAGGCGTTACGCAAAACCTTGGAGACCGCGGCCACCGAAACCCCGGCATCAACCGCCACATCACGGATGGTGATGCGATCCTTCGGTTTGTTAACGTCCTGAAAATCCATGCAGAAATGCTCTCTCTCCGGTGTCGCCGGCGATTATAGGGAAAAAGCCCTTGCCACGCAATTCGATTTGTAGAATGATATACATAGAACGATATACGCACCGTGTGGGAGCGCGGTTGGAGGAGAGGTATCAATGAATATCGTGACGCAAGGCACTGCCGTGTCCGCTTCAAACCACGTCTGGTCCGGCGCATCGATGATTGCGCCATCCTGCGACGCCGGTCAGGGAAAGGCGGGCAGCTTCGTCTCCGCAACCTTCAGTATCGCCACCCTTCCGCGTACTGCTACGCTGCGCATATCGGCGCTCGGCCTCTACCGTGCCTTCATCAACGGCAAGCGGGTCGGTATCGACCTGCTCACGCCCGGCTGGACCTGCTATGACGACCGTATCGCTTACCAGACCTATGAAGTGTCCGATCTTTTGGTCGTCGGCGAAAACCGGATCGAGATCTGGCTTGGCGATGGCTGGTACCGCAGCCAGCTGATGTGGGCCTCCAACCCGATCGTCAATTGCTGGGGAGACCGGGTAGGGGCGCTTGCAGACCTTCGAAGTGGCGACGCCCTCCTTCTGCAGACGGACGCCAGCTGGCAAAGCGGCTTCACGCCTGTCCTTCGCAATGGCATCTATTTCGGTGAGGACTACGATGCGCGGATCGAGCTACGCGATATTGGCGGCGTCGAAATCCTGCCGGTCGACGAGACAAAACTTGTTCCGCACGAAACGGATGCGGTCCGTGAGCTCGCCGCCCGCCCGCCGCTTGACAGCTGGGTGGAGGCCGATGGCCGGACAGTCTATGACTTCGGCCAGAATGCCGGAGCCTATATCCGCATACGCGTGCAAGGCGAAGCCGGTGCGCAGATCCGTGTCGAGCATTCAGAAGTGCTCGGTCCCGACCGTCACTTCGACAATCGGAACTATCGCAGCGCCCGCGCCGAGCTTGTCTATACATTGAGCGGTGACGGAGAAGAATCCTATGCGCCGCTGTTCACCTTCATGGGCTTCCGCTACGCGCGCCTCAGCCTGACGGGACGCGTCGAGGTGCTGGCGATCGAGATGGTGCCGATTTCCTCGGTGCCTGTGGCAGCCGGCGGCTTCACCTGCGGGGTCGATGCGGTCAATCGGCTGGTCGAGAACACGATCTGGTCGCAGCGTTCCAATTTCATCGAGATTCCTACCGATTGCCCTCAACGCGATGAACGGCTTGGCTGGACTGGCGATGCACAGGTGTTCGCCGGAACCGCCTGCTGGCTTGCCGACAGCCAGTCCTTCCTGCGCAAGTATCTTCGCGATGTGATGCATGATCAGCGTCCAAATGGCGCCGTTCCGCACTTCTCCCCCGATCCGACGCGTCTTCACCCGATCACGGATCGCGGCGACTGGGCCGGCTCCACCGGCTGGGGGGATGCGATCGTCATCATTCCGTGGCAGCTCTATCTGCACTACGGCGACAAGGCTGCCCTGGAGGAATGCTTCCCGGCGATGCTGCGGTGGCTCGACTATCTCTGGAATATTTCTGACGGACCGGTCATTCGTCCACCTGCTGTGTGGGGCGAGCATGGATTTACCTTCGGCGACTGGCTGCAGCCGGTTGGCGATAACCGCAAGCCGCGGCCGACCGTCGCCGACGATTGCGCAGCGACGCTCTATCACTTCATCTCGACCGAGATCGCGGCGCGGATTGCCCGTGTCATCGGCGAGAATAGTGAAGCGGAGCGGCTGGCGTCGCGGGCTGCCGAGATCAGGCAAGCTTTCAAGCACGAATTCTTCTCGCCATCGGGACGGATCGCCCACAATGATCAGACGTCGTGGGCGTTGGCGTTTCTCTATGGCCTGGTGCCGGCCGAATATGAGGGGGCTGGTCGCGCCTACTTCCGCAAGGTCGCTGAAGAGACCGATGGTGTCATCGGTACTGGCTTCATCGGCACGCCGGCGCTGCTGCCCGCGCTTACACGCCTCGGTATGCTCGACCTTGCTGAAAAGATGTTTCTCAATCGCAACGTTCCGGGCTGGCTCTACCAGGTCGAGCGCGGCGCGACGACGATCTGGGAGCGCTGGGACGCGCTTGCCGAGGACGGCACGATCTATGATCCCGATATGAACAGCTACAATCACTATGCCTATGGCGCCGTATGCCAGTGGTTGTTCGAGGATGTCGCCGGCATCAAGCCGAGGGAAGAGAACCCGGCATTTCACGAGATACTGTTCGATCCGGCGATTTTGCCGGCGCTGTCACCGGTCTCGGCCTGGCACGACACGGCCCTTGGCCGGGTGGAGGTGCAGTGGAGCCTCGAGGCAGGGCAGGTGACCTGCAACCTCGCTCTACCGGCCGGCATGACCGCGCGAATGGATGCGACAGCGAAGCGCCGCGCACTGCGCATTGACGGACAGGCCGTCGCCCAGGGAACCTCGGCAACCATCGCCGCCGGCCGGCACGTCATCGAGTTTGCGATCTGACATCGGGTTTGGCCTTGCCACAACCAAAAGCGGAAATCATCCTGGTCTTCAAGAGGAGGAATTGACCATGAGAATGACGAGATACGGCATTGTTGCCGCAAGCATGCTGGGCTTGTCCGCCGGCGCCGCATGGGCCGACGTCACGCTCGGCATTATGATCGACACAAATCCCGAGTCGATCGCTTCCTTCGACGCCGTCTCAAAGGCCTATAGTGAAAAGCACCCGGAGGTCACCTTCGACGTCGAGCAGAGAGCCGGCGGATCGGAAGGTGACAATATCGTCAAGACGCGGCTGGCAACCGGCGAGATGCCCGATATTTTTCAATACAATAGCGGCTCGCTGTTCCAGGCGTTGAAGCCGGAGCAGACGATCGCCGACCTATCGGATCTTCCTTCCGCAGCCGGCATATTGGATACGTTCAAGAAGGTCGTCAGCGCCTCCGATGGTCATGTTCGCGGCATTCCGTTCGGGCCGGCCATGGGCGGCGGCATCTTCTACAACAGGAAAATCTATGCCGAGCTTGGCCTTCAGCCGCCGAAGACCTGGGCCGATTTCATCGCCAACAATCAGAAGATCAAGGCGGCCGGCAAGGTTGCGCTGGCGCAGACTTACGGCACGACGTGGACGTCGCAGATCTTCGTGCTGGCAGATTTCTTCAATGTTCAATCCGAGGTTCCGAATTTCGCGACGGACTATACGGCGAACAAGGTGAAGTACGCGACCACGCCGGCCGCACTGCGTGGCTTTGAGCATGTAGAAGAAGTCGCCAAGGCCGGCTTCTTTAATGAGGACTTCGGCGCTGCGACCTTCGACGACGGCATGCGTATGGTATCGACCGGCGAAGCCGCACATTACCCGAGCCTCACCTTCGGCATCGGCAATATCCAGCAGAATTTCCCCGACAACCTGCAGGATGTCGGCTTCTTCGCCGTGCCGGGCAACGATGCAGCCAAGAACGGACTGACCATCTGGATGCCGGCGGCGCTCTATCTCTCGGCAAAGGCAGAACATCTCGAAGAGGCAAAGAAGTTTCTCGATTTCGTCGCCTCGAAGGAAGGCTGCGAGCTGATGGCCAAGGCCGTGCCGTCCGGTCCCTATCTGATCAAGGGCTGCGAACTGCCGAAGGACGTGCCGCAGGCAGTCAGCGATATGCTGCCCTATTTCGAAACCGAGGGCCGCGCGGGTCCGGCGCTCGAGTTCCTTTCGCCGGTAAAGGGCCCGGCGCTCGAACAGATCGCGGTCGAGGTCGGTACCGGAATTCGCTCGGCCAAGGATGCCGCCGCGCTTTATGACCAGGACGTGGAAAAGCAGGCAAAGCAACTCGGCCTGCCGAACTGGTAACGGCTGTAGCCCGCATCCCGCATGGCTTTCGCCGCGGGATGCGGGCCAGATGTTCAAGGAGCCGCCATGGTCGCGCGAAAATCCCCTTATCCGTACTGGTTCGTTCTGCCTGCGGCGGTTGTGTTCACCACGCTCTTTCTGGCGCCCACGATCGCATCCTTCTGGTTCAGCCTGACGCGCTGGGATCTCTTCACCACGCAGTTCATCGGCCTGGAGAATTACAAGCAGTTCTTCCGCGAGCCTTTCCTGATCAAGGGACTGATCAACACGGTCATCTATGCCGTGACGACATCCGCGGCCAAGACCGTGCTCGGCCTGTTGCTTGCCGTGCTGCTGACGTCGGGAATTTGGGCGCAGGGCGCGCTGCGGACGATCATCTTCTTTCCCGTTCTCGTCTCGACCATTGGCGTCGGCATCACCTTTTCCGTTCTGATGCATCCGACCCGCGGCCTGATCAATGTCGCGCTGGCGACGCTCGGCATCCACGGCCCAGGCTGGCTGACGGATCCGGCGCTTGCGCTCTATTCCATCGTCGTCGTCGACGTCTGGAAGGGAGTGGGCCTCGCGACGGTCATCTACATCGCCGGTCTGGCATCTATAAGCCCCGATTATTACGAGGCGGCGCGGATTGACGGCGCGACACGCCGGCAGATGTTCTTCCGTGTCACCGTCCCTCTCTCCAAACCTGCAACAGTGACGGTAGTGACCCTTTCGCTGATCGGCGGTCTGCGCAGTTTCGATTTGATATGGGCGATGACCAAGGGTGGCCCCGGCTTTTCTTCCGACGTTCTGGCAAGCGTCATCTACAAACAGTATCAGGCCGGCTTCTACGGACTCTCGACCGCGGGCAATGTCATCCTTTTCCTCCTGATCGGCCTGATCGTCCTGCCGCTCACTGCCTGGTTCAACCGTAAGGAGATCGACCTGTGACGCGGCGCCAGCTCTATACCGGGATAGTGGCGATGCTCGCCTGCGGCGTGATCTTCGTCATGCCTTTCCTCTTCGTCTTCCTTACCGCCGCCAAGACGCGGCAGGAGGCCCAGGCGCTGACCTTCACGTGGCCCAGCGAATGGCAGCTGTGGCAAAACTTCATGGATGTGATCGAAGCCCGGAACTACATGCTCTTCCTGGCCTATTTCAACTCCACGGTGATCACCGTGGTCGCGGTGACGCTGCTCGTTCTTTTCGGAGCCATGGTCGGTTATGTCGTCCAGCGGCGTCCCTCGCGCTGGAACACGCTGATCTATGGCTTCGTTCTGGCAGGTCTGATGATCCCGCCCGCCGTCGTTCCGACGATCTGGGTGCTGCAGTCGCTCGGTCTCTTCAAGACCATATCCGGCATGATCCTCATCCAGATCGCCTACGGGCTATCGTTCACGATCCTGCTGTTTCGAAGCTTTATCGCCGCCATTCCGCGCGATCTCGATGAAGTGGCAATCGTTGATGGTGCCAAGCCGCTGCAGATTTTCTTCCGTGTTGTTCTGCCGCTGCTGAAGCCGGTCACGGTCACGGTCATCGTTGTCCAGTCGATTGCGATCTTCAACGATTTCACCAACCCGCTCTATTATCTTCCCGGCCGCGAAAACGTCACCGTGCAGCTCACCCTCTATAATTTTCAGGGGCAGTTTCAGACACAGTTCAATCTGCTGTTCATGAACATCCTGCTGGTGACCATTCCGCCACTCATCGTCTTCATCTTCTTCAACCGGCAGATCGTGGCAGGCATGACGGCCGGCGCCGTGAAAGGGTAATTCATGACAAGTGTCGTCCTTCAGGATGTCCGCAAGAGCTTCGGCAGCCTTGATGTCATCAAGGGCATCGATCTCACGATCGAGGCCGGTGAGTTCTGCGTCTTTGTCGGGCCGTCCGGCTGCGGAAAGTCGACGCTGCTGCGCATGATCTCCGGCCTGGAGACCTCGACGTCGGGAAAGATGTTCATCGACGGCAAGGATGTGACTGCGGCCGAACCATCCGAGCGCGGCATCGCGATGGTGTTTCAGTCCTATGCGCTCTATCCGCATCTTACCGTGGCCGAGAACATCGGCTTTGGCCTGTCGCTTGCCCGGCGCCCCAAGGCGGAAATCGCGGAGAAGGTCAAGCAGACGGCGGAGACGCTGCAGCTGGCACATCTGCTCGATCGCAAGCCGAAGGCGCTTTCCGGCGGGCAGCGTCAGCGCGTCGCCATCGGGCGTGCGATCATTCGCAACCCGAAGGTTTTCCTGTTCGACGAACCGCTGTCGAACCTTGATGCATCGTTGCGCTCGCAGATGCGCATCGAGCTGACCGAACTTCACGCCAAGCTCGGCGCCACCATGATCTACGTCACCCACGATCAGGTCGAGGCGATGACCATGGCCGACAAGATCGTCGTCCTCAATGGCGGAAAGATCGAACAGGTCGGCTCGCCGATGACCCTCTACAACCAACCGGCCACGCCCTTCGTCGCCGGCTTCATCGGCTCTCCTAAGACGAACCTCTTCGAAGGCGAGACCGCTGCGCAGGAGGGATGTACGATCTACGGCATCCGCCCTGAGCATCTGACGTTGTCGGCGACCGACGGCAAATGGAAAGGCGCGGTTCGCTATGTCGAACGGCTCGGCGCCGACGCGATCGTCTACCTCGATGTCCCCGGCTTGCCGTCACTGGTGGTTCGCACGGATGGGGATCGCAGGCTGGAAATCGGCGAGAAGCTCTTCGCATCACCGGTCGCTGGTAAAGAGGTCAGATTTCAGTAGCGGTCGACGCCTGCCTGAAAGCAGGATCTTTCCATCGCTGAATTTTCGCGCGCAGTCCGTCTGAAGCAGTCACGCACTAGAAGGCGGCATGGATTTGCATGGGCGGCGCCCCTCTGCACAGGCCGCCGCCGCATCCCGCACCCCCAAACCTACGTTTGGATTACCGGCGCCCCGGGCCACCGGTAGAACTGTTGCGGGCCGTCACCCGAGCGCCGTTGCGCACAAGCGCTGGTGCAAACTCAAAATTCCGTTGTGGCATAGGTCATATGGAGAGGTGGCCGGCTGGTGTCCAAACAACATAGGAGTGCGTCATGCCGCAGTCAGATACGAAAACCCGTCCGCCGGGTGCCAAGCAGCTGAAAGTTCCCTCGGAAAACGCCTTTCATCCCGGCCGCAATGGTGCCGGTGAGCTGGTGCCGTCGCGTTATGCGGTGAAGGTCGGCGATATCGATGTGATGGTCATCAGCGATGGGGTGCTGCCGCTGCCGACCTCGATGCTGGGTCACAATATCGATCCGGCGGTACGGGCGGATTGGATGGTAAACCAGTTCCTGCCGACGGATGCGTTCGACTGGCCGCTCAATGCGGTGGTCGTGCGCAGCGGCGAGCAGACTATTCTTCTCGATGCCGGACTGGGCCTTGATCCCGACCTGCATCTACCGCGCGCCGGCCAGCTGGTGAAGCGGCTGGAGGCGGCCGGGATCGATCTCGGGTCGGTGACCGATATCGTGCTCACCCATCTGCATATGGACCATATCGGCGGGCTCGTCGTTGAAGGCGTCAAGGAGCGGCTTCGTCCCGACCTGCGCATTCATGCTGCCGCCGCCGAGGCGAAATTCTGGGAGGCGCCGGACTTCTCCCACACCCATATGCCCGACGGCTTCCCGGATGCGCTGAGGGCGACCGCCAAGAAGTTCCTGGCGGAATATGCCGATCATCTGCGTCTTTTCGACGAAGAGCACGAGGTCGCTCCCGGCGTCGTTGCCCGCCGCACCGGTGGCCATACGCCGGGCCATAGCGTCATCCGTATCGCCTCCGGCGACGAGCGGCTGACATTTGCCGGCGATGCCGTCTTCACCGTCGGCTTCGACCAGCCGGACTGGTTCAACGGCTTCGAGCATGATCCGGAAGAGGCGGCGCGCGTGCGCGTCGAGCTATTGAAGGAGCTTGCGGCAACCGGCGAGTTGCTGGTCGCGACGCACCTGCCGTTCCCGTCCGTTGGCCGCGTGGCTGTCGCGGGAGACGCTTTCCGCTGGGTACCTGTGATCTGGGATTACTGATCGCCGGAACGGATGCTGCGAGGTCTGGCGTGTTGCCAGACCTCGCGTTGCGTCAAGCTAAGCCTTTTTGAGCGCTGCCAGATCGCCGCTTTCGAGTGCGGGCAGGTTGGCTTCGATCTTCTCTATCGGCCAGTCCCACCAGGCAAGATCCAGCAAATCACGAATCGTCTCGTCGTTGTAGCGCATGCGGATGATCGCTGCCGGATTGCCGCCAACCACCGCATAGGCCGGGACATTGCGCGTGACCACGGATGAGGCGGCGATGATGGCGCCCGGGCCGATCTGAACGCCCGGCATGATCACCGCGTCATGGCCGATCCAGACGTCGTTTCCGACGATGGTGTCCTTCACGGGAAGATCCGGATAGCCAAAGGTTTCCGGCTTGAAGATGCGGAACGGGTAGGTCGTGATGCCCGCCATCGGATGATTGGCGGAGCTCGTCATGAAATAGCTGCCGCGGGCGATCTGCACGAACTTGCCGATGACAAGACGTTCTCGGCTTTCGGCGAAGAGATAGGGCGCAAGGATCTCGGCGGTTTCCGCCAGTTTCCCGTAATGCGTGAAGTAGCTGTAATCGCCGATCTCGATGCGCGGATGGTCGATGACATTCTTCAGATAGATCGTGGTTCGCGACACTCTTCCATCGGGATGAGTGACCGGGAAGATCAGCGTAGGGTCGAGAAGAGGCATGAGCGGTGTTTTCCGAACGAGCGAAATTTCAAAAGCCGGCCGGTTCATGTCTCGGCGGGCAGCGTGAAGATGAACGTGGCGCCGAGCGGTTCGTTGTTCTCGACCCAGAGCTGGCCGGTATGGGATTCGACGATCGAGCGGCAGATCGAGAGCCCCATGCCCATTCCCCGTTCCTTCGTGGTGAAGAACGGCTCGAAGATCTTGTCGGGGAACTGGATGCCGTAGCCCCGATCGTCCACCTCGATGCGGACCATGTCCTGCGTTGAGCTGACGCGAATGCGCAGCACCTTTTCGGAATAGGCAGAGGCCATCGCATCGATGCCGTTGCGCATGAGATTGAAGAGAACCTGCTGGATCTGGATCCGGTCGAAAGGTGCCGGCCGCAATCCGGGCTCACACTGGATGTCGATCCGGACGCCGCGCCGTCTCGCCTCTTCGGCGATGAGATTGCGCGCCTCGAAGACGACATCGGCAATCGCCGTATAGTTCCGCTGGTCGGTGGATTGCCTGAACAGAGCACGGATGCGGCTGACGACATCGGCCGCCGAGTTCGCGCTTTGAATGATGCGTTCCAGCGATTTCTGGGCGCGCTCGAGATTGGGCGGATCGGCGTTCAGCCAGCGCTGGCAGGCCGCCGAAGAGTTGATCGCGGCCGACAGTGGCTGGTTGACCTCATGGGCGATCGAGGCCGAGAGCTCGGCAAGGCTGGCGGCCTGGCTAGCATGAGCGAGGTGACGCTGGGCAAGGAGAAGGTTTTCCTGGGCGCGGACCTCAGCATCGATATCGAGGCAGATGACATTCCACTGGATGATCTGTCCTTCGGTATTGCGCATCGGCGCCGCGCGGGTCTCGACCCAGCGGTATTCACCATCGAACCGGCGAAGCCGGTGCCTGTTCGCGTAGGGGGCGCCGGTTGCCAGAGAATGCCCATAGCGCTCCTTGACGCTTGCCAGATCCTCGCGGTGAACGCCGGCATCCAGCGTTTCGGCCAATCGGGACTTGTCCTTGCCGTCGAGTTCCTCGAGATCATAGCCAAGGAATTCCCGCAATTGCCGGCTGCGGAACATCGGCTCGCCGTCGGGAGCCGCGCAGTCGATCATCGCCGGCAGGGTTTCGACGAGCTGCCAGAGGAAGCGCTCCCGTTCCTGCAAAGCCTCCTGCGCCATGATCAGGTCATGGATGTCCGAGCTTACGCCGTACCACTGGATGATGCCGCCGCTCTCGTCCCGCAGGGGTTCGGCTCTCGTCTCCGTCCAGCGGTAGCTGCCGTCGGCGCGCAGCTGGCGGTATCGCTGCCGGTAGGGCGCGCCGGTCTCGAATGATATCTGGATCGCCTGGCGGGCGGTTTCGCGATCGTCGGGATGGATGACGCTCAGCGATGGTGATCCGTCGGTTGCGGTAATGTCCTCCAGCGTCGCGCCCGTTACTTCGGTAAAGCGCCGGTTCACATAGGTCGGCGTGCCATCGGGCATCGTGCTCCAGATGAGCGCGGGAACGGTATCGATCAATTGCTGCAGCAGGCGCTCGCGTTCGAGAAGCGCGGCCTCCGTCTTCTTGTAGACGTCTATATCCAATGTCGTGCCGTACCAGCCGGTAATCCGGCCCTGGCTGTCGCGTGTCGGGCGCGCCGCTGCCCGGTGCCAGACATAGGCGCCGGTGGCGCGCAGGATCCGGTATTCGAAATTCCAATGTTCGCCGGTTCGCAAGGCGTGGCGCAGGGAATCTCCGACGCGCTTTCGATCGTCCGGATGGGTGCCGCGCTGCCAGCCCTGTTCTCCGCCCTCCAGGAAGGCTTTGCCATCCAGCAACAGGTTCAGGTCCTCGAGAACCATCGCGATCGAGGTCTGCGCCGTCGGCGTGGCATAGGTGAACTGCCCCGAGGCATCCATCGCCCAAGCGCCGCCGTAGAGGCTCTCGATGGTGCGCGCGGCCTTGACGGCTTCGGTGGTCTCGCCGAGAAAATCCGCCGTCGTCCAGTGTTCTCCCTGCCGGGCGATGGCGGGTTCGACCGTGATGCTGGCGCCATTCTCCGGTTCGACCCGAAAATCGACCCAGCGATAGCTGCCGTCCGGCTGAAGCTGACGGTAACTGCTGACCTGGGGAACGCCATGGAAGAATGCCCTTGCGGTCGCCTGCTCGACCGTCGGGCGATCGTGGGGATGGACCGTCGCCATGTCGGAGAAAGCTTCTGGCTGGTTGAGTTCGGTGGGGGGCAGCTCCGCCATCGACGGCCGGGGTTCGGCGATCGGGATGATCTCGGCATCGATCACCGTGCCATACCAGCCTGTGATCGCTCCGGCGCTGTCAAAGAGCGGCTGCCCGGTGCTGCGCGCCCATCCATAGCCTCCGGTCGCCCGCAGCATCCGGTGCAGGACGCTGTATTGCTCCCCGGTCTGCAGGCAACGCCGCCACATCGCGGCCGCTTCGTCATAGTCCTCCGGATGGATGGCGCGCTTCCAGCCGAAGCTGTCTTCGTTCGAGGCGGCGTTGATATCGTCAAGGGTCAGGCCGAGGAATGTCAGCGCGGCCGGTGTCACGTAGATGAAGGCGCCGTCGGCGTCCGTCGCCCAGGCGTTGCCGACGATGCGCTCGACGGCTTTTGCCGCCTGCAGGGCATCAAGGTCGATCAGAACAGTCGTACCCATCATGCGGGCGGTACCAGACAAACCTGCGGGAATTGCCGAAGAACTGGCATCATCATAATTGACCGCCCCAACCGAGCAATGAGGCGGGCGATCTGCCGCCGGCCCCCGGCTAAATCTCTCTGCTATTCGTCGTCAAATTAGCATGGCTTGGCTCGAAACGGCGACATCCAATCTGAGCTGCATCGCGTATCAGCCGGGCGAACGGATCAGGCTGATGTAGGCGCTCATCATGTCTTCCGCTTCAGTGTCGCCCCAGAGGACGTCGATGACCTTGAACAGGCCGGACCCGTCTGCTGATGGGAACATGACGCGCTGACCGATATCGGGAACCGCAGACCAGATCCGCGTCAGAAACAGCTTGCCATCCAGGAGGAACTGCAGTCTGAACTGCGGCATCCGGTGCGGACCGGCAGCTTGCTCTCGCCTGTAGGTTTCGGAAGACGCGAGGGCCACCGTTGCTTGCCTCTGTACAGCCTGAGGTTTCTGGCCGCGGAACTCGACCTGCGCTCACTTTGCAGCACGAAGCCACCATGCGCATCCTATACAAGGGTTTCATGCGCAGGAGAGGCTGCTCAAGAAAGCAGCCCCTTTTTGCGGCTGCGCAGATCAAGCGCGGGTCGGCGGTCTGAAGCGAATGGCGTCAGCTTGCGCCTGGTCGAGGTGACCGATGCCAAGCGGCAGTACCTTTTTCAGCCCTTCGATGACCTCGGATTTGTCGAGCGTCCCTTTGCCGGTCGGGTCGAATTTCGCCCAGCGTTCCTCGGTCGAAACCGGATCGAATATTCTCTTGTCCATGTCGGCAAGGCGCTTCTGCGCCGCCATGTATTCATCCTTGCTGACCATTCCGTCGTCGTTGACGTCGGCATCGTCGATCAGCTGCTGCGCGGTCCGGTCGTAGAGATCGGCCAGCAGTTCCTCGTCGGATTTGACGGCGGGTGCTTTCGGAGGATTGACGGGTTTGAAGTCGATCTTCTCGTCAGCGATCGAGGGGGCCTTGTGCCCCTTCGGCATAAAGAGGCTGAAGATAAGGCTTTCGGAGCCTACGCGCATTGTGTCGATCCTTGGTTGGCGTGGTGGGACGCGGCACAACCTGAAAAGCGCGGCTTGCTTCAACCTTGCTGAAAACGTGTATTCAGGCCTTGCGTTACAACTGTAACGCAATTGCTCCGGAGGGCGTTGCAGACCCATTCCGCATTGCCGGGAACACCTCTTGTTCCCGGCAATGGGCTAATCCGCTGGCGCTTCGGCATCTATCTCTGGCCCGATATCAAGGAGATAGACGATGAAAATGCTTCAGGACAAAGTGGCGGTCATTACCGGCGGAAACAGCGGTATCGGCAAGGAAACGGCAAAGCTCTTCGCCCGCCAGGGCGCAAAGGTGGTGATCACCGGCCGGCGGCAGGATGTCGTCGATGCGGCGATCGAAGAGATCGGAAACGGTGCTATCGGCATTTGCGGCGATGTCGCCAGCATCGAGCACCATCGCCGGCTGGCGAACGAGGTTAGCGAACGGTTCGGGGCTGTCGATATCTATATGGCGAATGCCGGTGTCATCAATCTCTCCTCGTCCTCGGTGGTGACGGAAGAGGAGTATGACCGCCATTTCGCGGTCAACACGCGCGGCGTCTTCTTCGGCGTGCAGACCATGGCGCCGATCATCCGGGATGGCGGCAGCATCATCGTCACCAGCTCGCTCGCGGCGACGAAGGTTCTGCCGCAGCATACCGTCTATGCCGGATCGAAGGCGGCGCTGGCGGCATTCGCCAAGAACTGGGCTCTCGAATTCAGGGAGCGTAAGATCCGCGTGAATATCCTGACACCCGGGCCGGTCGAAACGGAGATCCTCGGCAAACTCGGCGTCAGCGAGGCGGACCGTCCGGGCTTCGAGCGCCAGATGGCGGGTCTCATTCCGGCCGGACGAATGGGGGCACCGGGAGAGCTGGCGCATGCGGCGCTGTTTCTGGCGACCGGATCCTTCGTCAACGGGTTGGAACTCTTCGTCGATGGCGGGATGTCGCTCACCTGACCAGAGGCCGAAATCCCAAACCTTCGTTTGGGCAGTCTCTACGGTCGCCCGGTGTTAGCCTTCTGCTTTATCGAAAGCAGGAGGCAAGAAATGAAAGCGCTCAAATACGCCGTCTTCGTCATGGTCTGGTTCAATGTTCTCCTGGCCGGGTGGCTGGCGGTCTACATGCTCTATGATCCCGAGGGATGGTACTATTTCGTGCCCGGCGTCACGGATACGGGCTTCTTCAACCAGCATTTCATCCGCGACATCGGCATTATCCAGGGCTTTATCGCCCTTGCTTTCGCGGTCGGCTGGTTTCGCGAGGAGCGGCGTATCGAGCTCTGGGCGGCGGCGACGCTGTGGCTGATGGCGCATGCCTTCTTCCACCTCTGGGAAGTCGCGGCCGGCATATGCTCGTCCTCGGTCCTTCTTCGCGACTTTCCGGCCGTCAGCATGCCGGCGCTGTTCGGGATCGCCGCAACGGTATGGGCCTGCAGGCAAAGATTTCGCACCGGCTATGCCGATGGCGAGGCCCGAGTTTCGATCTAGTCCCTGAAACAGCAAGGCGGCGCCCCAAGCGCCGCCTTCATTGCGTCACGCTGTCAGGCTGCAGCCATGCTTCTCGAGAGCCAGTCGTGAAACGACAGTTTGCCCGATAGCATCTGGTTGACCGGCAGCATGCCATCCCGCGACAGCTCCACACCGAAATACAGAGGTGTGGGCGCCAGGCTGACAGGCCGCGCATCTTCCGTCGCCGTTAGCAATTCCCGAGCCAGATCAGCAAGATCGATTGCTTCCGGCCCGCCAAGCTCGACGATGCCGTTGTGAGGCTCGCCGCCGGCGAGCTTGGCGATCCAGCTTGCGGCCTCATCGGCGGAAACCGGGCGGACGACGAGTGAAGGCAATGCCAGTACACCGTCGACCGCATAGTCGTTGACGATCCCGCTAAAGAACTCGAAGAACTGCGTCGATCGGACGATCGTGTAGGGTAGCCCCGATGAGCGGATCAGGTTTTCCTGCACCAGCTTTGCGCGGAAATAGTCGTTCTCTACAAGCCTGTCAGTGCCGACGGCCGAGAGAGCCATGTAGTGCCTGATGCCTGAGGAGCGCGCCGCAGCGAGGATGTTTCTGCTGGCCTGCCGGAAGAAGTCGAGGGCGTTTCCCTGGCCGAAAGAACCGGAATTGGTGACGTCGATCACGATATCGGCGCCAGCGAGCGCCGCTGTCAGGCCTTCGCCGGTATAGGCATTGCCGCCGGTTTTCGTCGATGCGGCCACGACATCGAACCCGTCGCGCTCCAGGCCGCGGACGATCTTGGAGCCCATGGCGCCGCTGGCGCCAATCACCGTTGCTCTCATTTCCATCTCCATCCATCTGATATCGATGGATGATAGGCATTTGGTGCCGGTGTTCGACTAAACGAAGTGTTGGGTTGACCTGATCTTGCTGCCCGCCAACCTAAACCAAGGTTTACCCTCACGGCGCATCGCTTCAGTGGTACAAAACCGGCGGCGACATTCGACGCCACCCTGGGCCAGCAAAACCCGGTGCGGAGGATGTTTCCGAACCAGGCAACCGGGGTCGTGTCATGCAAAACGTCCAATCCAGCGCAGAGCTCTCCGCCGAGCCGATCGTCTATGTCGTCGACGATGACGAAGACATGCGGGAATCCCTTCTCGATCTTTTCCTGGTCACCAAGAAGCGGGCCAGCGCCTTTTCGAACGGTCCGGAATTCCTGGAGATGGCCGATATCAGTGCGCCGGGCTGCCTCGTCGTCGATCTCAGGATGCCCGGCGGAACCGGCCTCGATCTGCAGCAGCATCTCTCGCTGGCGGGAAGCCGTTTGCCGGTGATCTTTCTGACAGGGCATGCCGATGTCGCGGCGAGCGTGAAGGCAATGAAGGCGGGCGCCACGGATTTCATCACCAAGCCTTTCGCCTCCCAGGACCTGCTCGATGCGGTGGATCATGCGATCCGCCTGGATTCCGAACGGCGCAAGATGGATGCGGAATACGGGCGCATCCGGGCACTCGCCGACACCCTGACCCCGCGCGAGAAGGAAGTGATGTCGGCGGTGGTCAGCGGTCTGATGAACAAGCAGGTCGCCTATGAGCTCGGCATCAGCGAGATGACGGTGAAGCTTCATCGCATGAGCCTGATGCGCAAGATGCAGAGCCGTTCGCTTGCGGATCTCGTTCGAAAGGCCGAACAGCTTCAGCGCGGCTGAAGCCTGCGGCATCCCGAAAGGGAACCGCCCCCGGGAGGGGAAGGGGCGGTTCCAGAGGGGATGGCTGGGGGGTGGGGAAGGGTACCCCAGGTCGAGGACTGCCATCCACGAGCAGGGCGGGAGGGAACGGCCACCCTGGATCAGCAGCGGCTTGCTGATCCATTTCAGAATATGTGAATGGACCGGTTCACGTAAGTAAACCTTGGTTGGGGCGGGGCCGATGCCGGGTGGCGCTGCGCCCAACCAACGTTTGTCTATGCCGCCACCGGCAATTCCATAGGCTTGTCCGAGGTCAGGAAAGGACCTCACGCGGGCCGGCCGGCGCAGCTGCGCCGTCGCGCCTTTCTCAAGAATTCTTCAAAAGGAGCGAGTCATGAAGATCGTCGTTATTGGCGGAACCGGGCTGATCGGTTCGAAATTGGTCAAGCGGCTTCAGGCCAAGGGGCACGAAGTCATCGCGGCTTCGCCGTCGTCGGGCGTCAATACCATCACCGGTGAGGGGCTTGCTGAGGCGTTTGCGGGTGCGCAGGTCGTCGTCGACCTCGCCAACTCGCCGTCTTTCGAGGACAAGGCGGTCATGGAGTTCTTCCAGACATCGGGGCGCAACCTCATGGCGGCCGAGACGGCAGCCGGCGTCAAGCATCACCTGGCGCTGTCCGTGGTCGGCACCGACCGGCTTCCCGAAAGCGGCTATCTGCGCGCAAAGCTGGCGCAGGAGAAGATCATCAAGGAATCCGGCATTCCCTACACCCTGGTCCATTCGACGCAGTTTTTCGAGTTCATGTTCGGCATTGCCCAGTCTGGTGCGCAGGGCGATAAAGTCCATCTTTCGCCGGCCATGATGCAGCCGATCTTCTCGGAAGACGTCGCCGACGCGCTCGTCGATTTCGTTCTCGGCGTGCCGCTCAACAAGACGGTGGAGATTGCCGGCCCCGAGAAGATCCGCATGGCCGATGCCGTCGGCAAATATCTTCGTCAGATCGGTGATGCCCGCGAGATCGTCGTCGACCGCCAGACGCGCTATTTCGGCGCGATGCTTGACGACAGCAGCCTGGTGCCCGCCTCCGCCGCCTGGCTCGGCAAGGTTTCGTATTCCGAATGGGTGAAGACCGCGACGCCGCCGCCGCGGGCGCACTGAGCATCCTCCGGAGGCTCGCGCCTCCGGCATTTCCCGCATTCAACGAAAAGCATCCGGTTCAGCGCCTTGCCGAGCCGGATGCTTTTTCATTGGCGATGTATGCACTTGCGGAAGGAGGGGCGCCGGCGGCAGCGCCCCCTGCCGATCATCCGTTGATGAAGCTCAGGATGTCGGCATTGACGATATCGGCATGGGTCGTCGCCATGCCGTGTGGCAGGCCCTTGTAGATCTTCAGCGTCGCCCTCTTCAGAAGCTTCGAAGACAGGACGGCGGAATCCGCCACCGGTACGATCTGGTCGTCTTCGCCGTGGAGCACAAGTGCCGGTACGTCGATGACCTTAAGGTCCTCGGTGAAGTCGGTCTCGGAAAAGGCCTTGATCCCGAGATAGTGGGCGTTGATGCCGCCCGCCATGCCCTGGCGCCACCAGTTGCGAACGGTCGATTCCTGCAACGTCGCGCCCGGGCGATTAAAGCCGTAGAACGGGCCGCTCGGGAAGTCGGTGTAGAACTGGCTTCTGTTGGCCGCCAGCGTCGCCCGCAGCCCGTCGAAGACCTCGATCGGAATGCCGCCGGGATTGGCGGGGGTCTTCAGCATGAGCGGCGGAACCGCACCGATGAGCACGAGCTTGGAGACGCGGCCCTTGCCGTGGCGGGCGACATAGCGCGTCGCCTCGCCGCCGCCGGTCGAGTGGCCGACGTGAACGGCGTTGCGCAGATCGAGATGGTTTGCGACGGCTGCGGCATCGGCCGCATAATGGTCCATGTCATGGCCGCCGCTGACCTGCGCCGAGCGGCCGTGGCCGCGGCGATCATGGGCGACGACGCGGAAGCCCTTGTCGAGGAAGAAGATCATCTGCGCGTCCCAGTCGTCGCTGCTCAGCGGCCAACCGTGATGGAAGACGATCGGCTGCGCATCCTTTGGACCCCAGTCCTTGTAGAAGATCTCGGTCTCGTCGGCCGATGTCACGTAGTTGCCGCCCGAGCGCTCGGCTGCAACCTTGCCCTTCTTCGCGGCCTCAGCGGGTTGTGCCGTCAGGGTTGCCGCTGCCGCGGCGAGCCCCAACGTGCCCGTCATGATATTCCGGCGCGTCGATGTGATGGAATGAGCATCCATGCTTGTCTCCTAATCAATGAATCGTTGAGATCAAGCCGGTCGACAATAATAATTGCTATTACGATCAGTAATCCGGCAATTTTATTTACGATCTATATTATTGCTTATGAACTATACATTGGTTTTGTTGCCGGCAGTTTGTAGCGCATGCGGCGGCGGAGTGGCGCGGCGACGGGCTTTCCGGATGGTAACGGCATGCCGCTCTTGCGAAAACCTATACTGAAGTTAGTGCCGAATACTCGGAAAAACTGGCGGTTATTATTGGCCCAACTTGGCCACCCGCCTATACCTCCGTTGCAACCCGACGGAGAATGCGATGAAGCACGTTGTAGTGCTTGATACCGATGCCACCGCACGCCTTGGCCTCAGCGGCTATCTGGTTGAGGCCGCTTTTCAAGTGAGCGAAGCCGCGTCGTTCCAGGAGCTGCAGCGACTCCTGCCAGGCATCGAACCCGATCTCCTCGTCATCGACGTCAAAGCCGATGACGACTTCGAGATGGTGAGACGGCTGGCGGCCCGCGTGGCAGCGCCGATCGTTATCCTCAGCGGCAGCCGCATAGAGGAAGACGACAAGGTGCGCGGGCTGGAGGCGGGGGCGGCGGATTACATCACCAAGCCGCTCGCGCATCGGGAGTTCGTGGCCCGTCTCCGGGCCGCGATGCGCGAGAAGCCGCTGCCGCGCATGGATCGCGATATGCGATCCTACTCCTTCGCGGGATGCACGCTTTGGGTACGCCAGAGGAACCTCTGCCGGCCCGGCGCCGCCGATGTGAAATTGACGGTGGCGGAGTTCAATCTGCTTGTGGCTTTTCTGCGGGCGCCCCGGAAGGTGCTTTCGCGAGAGCAGTTGCTGGCAGCCAGCCGGGTCAACTCGGAGGAAATCTTCGACAGAAGCCTGGATGCATTGATCCTGCGGCTGAGGCGGAAAGTCGAGCTCGATCCCGCGAACCCGCAGCTGATCAAGACCGCGCGCGGAGCGGGCTACAGGTTCGAGAGCGACGTGATCTTGGACGATCGGCCGCGCCGCCGCTAGCGCGGCAGCGCAGCCCATCGTTGCTATTGCTTGATGTCGGTAACCAGCTGCGTCTCGTCCGTATCGACGACGAAGACAGCCAGCAGCTGCGCCGGCTCGGTATCGCTCGCATTGGCGCTGACACCATGTTTGTCGCCCGGCAGCTCCGAGAAGTTCTCACCCTTGTGATAGACCTTCTCAGGGTCGTCATTCACCTTGCTGCGGATCGCGCCTTCGAGCACGGTCGCATAGATGAAGGCGGAATGGGGGTGGATGTGGGCCGCCGAAGAGCCGCCGGGGCCATATTCCACCAGCACGCCGCGCATGCTCTTGCCGGGTACGTTGGGAAGCGGATGGTCGAAGACAACGGAGATCTTTGCCTTTTTCGTCGTGTCGGCAGCGTTGGTGATCTGCGCTGGCATGATGGCAGCGGCCAAGATCAAGAGGGCTCGGGTGAACATGCTGAACTCCTTTCAGGGTGTAGCGAAGCGCGGCACGCCGATGGCGGCCGCGTTACTCCCGGGATTTAGGCATGAGGTGCTGCGTTGAGCATCTATACGTGCGTTCGGCTTGACGGGCCGGTTGGCGGTTCAGCCGCAATTCGACTTCGAGATGAATTCGAGCAGGCTGGCGGAATCGATCGGCTTTTCAATAAAGCCCGCTGCTCCGCAGGATTGAGCCATTCTCCGCGTATAGCTGTCGGCAAAGGAAGTCATGATGCAGACCGGCGGCCCACCCATGGCGACGATCTTGCGCAGCAGATCCATGCCGTTCGTGCCCGGCATTTTCAGATCCGCGAGAACGCATTGTACGCGCGCGATGTCGCCGGAGGCGAGGAACGCATCAGCCGATCCGTGGACGACGCTGTCGATACCCATCGCATCGAAGAAGTCGCGCAACGATTCCCGAAGGAAATGGTCGTCATCGACGATAGCGACTGTGGTGTGGGGTTTGGGCTGCATCGAACCTCAGATCAGGTGATACAAGGGCTTCATGGGAACGCTCAGGTCAGTGAAGAAGTTCGAACTGGCGGACAAGTTCGGCGAGTGACCCGGCCTTCATCTTTCTCATCATGCTGCCTCTGTGGAGTTTGACCATGATCTCGCTTATCCCGAGCTCGAAAGCGATCTGCTTGTTCATAAGCCCGCTTGTGACAAGTCCCATGACCTGCGTCTCACGCGGGGTGAGGCTCGATGCCCGGTCGCGCACGGTCTGGCGTTTCAGCCGCGCTTGCTGCCGACCGGCGTCGATCGCGAAGGCCGATTGGATGGCTTCCAGCAGTTCCTCGGTCCTCAGCGGCTTTTGAAGGAAGTCTATGGCGCCAGCCTTCATCGCGTGAACGCTGGTGGCAACGTCGCCATGCGCCGTCATGAAGACGATGGGGACCTGGTATCCCTTGGCCTCGAGCTCGCTCTGGAACTCGATGCCGTTGGCGCCGGGCAGCCTGACGTCCAGAAGAATGCAGCCGCCAAGGTCTTGCGGCGCGCGGGCGAAGAAGTCCGCGCCGCTCTCGAAGGCATCGGCCGGCATGTCCAGCGATTGAAACAGGTCCAGCAAGGAAAGCCGCAATTGTTCATCGTCCTCGACGATGTGAACGATCTGCCGAGGCGGCAACACAGGCTCGGCACTTCTGGCAGCGGCTGCCATTGTCAGGTCCTCCAACCGAATAAGGTGGCCAGTTCACCATTCATCCTAATAGGTTCCGCGCCCCAGACAAGTAAACTAACGTTTGCTATCTCATTGCAATTCAACAGGGAAATGCGTCTTTCACAGGCGAACGCACGGGCCTTCCGGCGCGCCACCGCAGGCAACGGCAATCGACCGGCATGACAGAAACCTTACTGCGGCCTTTCGGCAAAGGCGCTGCCGGGCTTCATCAGAATTTCCCGAAGTTATAACGCCTTCGATGCCCCGGACACAGCGGGAAATCCTCCATCAGGCCCGCAAAGACGTTGCATTTGTCATTCTCGGGCATAAGGGCGCGCGTCGAAATCGATGATGATGGACGGCAGCGCTGCTCATGGAAACCTACCAACAGGTTTAGTAGGCGCCCGTAAACTCCACTGATATTTTCGCGGGCGCCCGCCTGATGTCTGCAGGCTTGCGAGCGGGCAATCCCAATTCTGCAGCGAGAACCTAATGCCGCAACAGACATTCTTGATGTTCGTTCTGATCAATCTTCTGGGTGTGGCGGGGATCGTCATATGGCATCTCCAGGGACGTTCGAGGCCGACGGCGCGCCTCATCGTGCAGATCATCTTCTTCCTGGCGATGACCGCTGCCGTGACGTTTGCCGGATTGAATCCTTTCCGCTTCGATGCCCCGCATCTCGATGGTCTCGGCAGTCTGGTCGTCGCCGCAAAGATCCTCTGGTGGACGCACCTCTCCTGGGCGACGATCGGATTTGTGCGCATCTACATCGTGCTCGACGGCCGCCCGCGCGAGGCGCGCCTGCTGCAGGATCTGATCGTCGCGATCGTCTATCTCGGCGTGCTGCTGTCGATCATGGCCTTTGTCTTCGGTGTCCCGATCGGAACGCTGCTGGCAACCTCCGGCCTCATTGCCGTCATCCTCGGTCTGGCGTTGCAGAATACGCTCGGTGACGTCTTCTCGGGCATCGCGCTCACGCTCGGACGGCCCTACGCCATCGGCGACTGGATCGTGCTTGGCGATGGCACCGAGGGCCGGGTCGTCGCCAGCAACTGGCGCTCGACCTATCTGCTGACCTTCGCCCACAATCTGGTCGTCCTGCCGAACAGCGTGCTCGCCAGGCAGTCGCTGACCAATGTCAGCAAGCCGGATGAAAATCATCAGCTCATGGTGGCGGTCCGGGTTCTGCCGACGCGCCGGCCGCGATTTGTCGCCGATGTGATGCGCGATGTTCTCGGAAGCTGCAATTGCATTCTCCACGAGCCCGCACCGGCCGCCATCGTCGGCAGCATCAGTGCCGCGGCGATCGAGGTGGAGCTTTATTTCCAGGTTGCCGGACCGATGCAGCGAGGTGCTGCACGCAGCGAGGTGATCGATCTGATCTACCGCCATTGCGCCGCCAACGGCCTCTCCCTGGCAGCACCCTTGGGGACGGCATTGCTGGGTGGAGAGCAGATTGCCGCGCTGCCGGAAACCTCCTTCGACATCCTGCTCAGTTCCAATCCCCAGTTCTCCGAATTGAATGCCGAGGAGCGCGAGGCCCTGGCGGCGCTGGCGGTCAGAAGGAGTTTTGCGGCCGGCGAGATCGTCGTGGAACAGGGCGGCATCGCCACCGGGCTGATGGTGGTCCGCACCGGCATCCTCGCCTTCACGCATCACGGCGAGGATGCCCTGCGCCTTGCGCCCGGCGATTGTTTTGGCGCGTTGGATGTCATCACCAGCAGGCCGGAAGCCTGTGCCGTCAAGGCACTGACGCGGGCGAGCGTCTACGAAATCCCGAAAGCTGCCTTCGAAGCCCTGATGGGCGAGCGGCCGGAACTGGCGATGAGCCTTTCAAAACGTCTGGCGCAGAAATCTCCGGCAGCGGCCGAACACAAGGATGCGCCCGCAGCGAAAGCACATGGCAGGACAGACCTCGTCCATGCCATAAGGGCGATGTTCCACACCGCACAGTGAGCCGCATAGCGCGGTCATGAGAGTCACAGCTGAAGATGCAAAGCCTGCTGAATGAAACCGCCGGACTGGTAGCCTTTGTTCGAACGGTGAGGGCAGGGTCCTTCAGCGCTGCCGCAAAAAGCCTGGGCACCACGCCGTCCTCGGTTTCGAAGAGCGTGTCCCGGCTGGAACAGCTGCTTGGTGCCAGCCTCTTCAGGCGCTCGACGCGGCTATTGGCGATGACGCCGGAAGGCGAGGCTTTCTACGAAAGGATCTCGCCACTTCTCGAGGGCATCGACGCTGCCGCCGACGCCACACGATCGCACCTGGAGCCGGCCGGGCATCTGCGTGTCAGCCTGCCGAGTGAACTCGGCCGGATGATCCTGCAGCGCGTCGTCGAGGAGTTCATGCCGCGATATCCGGAAATCTCGCTGGAAGTCGGGATGACCGACAGGGCCGTCGATCTTCTGCGCGAAAATTACGACGTAGCCTTCCGGGTTGGCGGTACCGCTCAATCCGGCCTGATGTGCCGGACGCTGGCGCATCTCGACATGGCGATCGTCGCATCGCCTGCCTTTCTCGCCCGTCATCGGAAGATGAGCGCGCCGGGCGATCTGCGCGAGCTGCCATTCGTGCGCTACGTCATTGCTGGCGTGCCCTATCCGATCCCGCTGCCTGACGGGAGCGAGCTTGTGCCGCAGGGGAGATTGGATCTCGATTCTGCAACCGCCATTCGCGATGCCGCGGTTTCAGGGGTAGGCGCCGCCTATTTGATCAAACGCATCGTCCAGGACGATATCGATCGCGGCCTGCTTGTCGAACCCTTGCCCGGTATACCGCTCGGCACCGTTCCGCTTCAGGCGATCCATGCGTCGGGCAAGATGCCCAGCCTTCGCCTGCAGGTCTTTACCGATTTCATTGCGTCGATCATGGCCGGATCCTGAACAGGGTGGCCGCGAAAGAGGGGAAATTCCGCCCCTCTTTCGATCCCCTGTCTCAGACATCGGCGGACATTTTGCCCGGCCAGGTGAAGTAGTAGTAATCGCCGCCGACCTTCTCGAAATAGGCATTCCCGCCCGTCTTGGCGTCGATATAGGAACCGTCAGCCGACTTGGCGAAGCTGCCGTCGCTCTCGCGCTTCAGGTGATCCTGAAGAAACGTGTTCCAGGCCTCGCTATCGCCAGTCTCGATCTTCCCTGCGGATTTGCCGCCGGCGGGGTCGTAGGCGGTGACGGTTTCGCCGGTCGCCGGATTGGTCACCTTCAGCGTTCCGTCCTTCATCGCCTGCATCATCCCCTGGAGATTGACGTAGCTCATCGGGTTGCCGGCTGCGCCATCGAGCTTGTCCTTCAAGGCGTTCATGAAGGTCTTCGAGCCTATGAAGCCATCAGGCACGCGCACGGCGCCGTCCTGCCCGTCAGCGTTGCTCAGATTGTGCAAAGCCTGCAGCAGCACCGAAAGCGACCCGCCATCCAGCCCCGTCGAACTGTGGTCGAGATCGATGCCGCCGAGCAGGCGCGAGATAGGGCTTGCCATGGATGAGGCGTTCGAGCTGCTGTTGCCATCTTTGAGAATGCCGAGCGCCAGGTTTGCGCTGTAGCTGCGTGCGAGTGAGAGTGAGAGTGCTGAGATCATCGGAATCTTCCTGTCTGACGTTGCTCGTAGCCGATGCGTTTTTTCAGCATCGCCACGACGATCGAAATGGATTTGCCGGCGGCATAAAATGACGGCCACAACCAGCTCTCATGGCTGAAGCGGCGGTCCTCAAAACCGGCCGCGCAAGCCGAAGAGAATTGCCTGCGCAACCCAAGCGCTAGGCATGGCGGCTTGCTTGAGGCTTGCGATAAACGATGTCCTGAACGGTCTGGCTGCGCCCGAACGGGCTAAAAATATGATAACTATTTCAATGAAATGGATATCGAATTCTGCGGCATTCTGCTGCGGCATACATGGGCTCTCGTTACAACTTCAATACGATTAAGCTGCCGGACGGTGGGGTGCGGTGGATGCCATCAAGTCCTTCGGCCCCTAACAGATGTATAGCTGGTCACGCCTCGCCCGCTCGATCACCATCGATCCGTTCCACGAGGCGGATTTCGCATCCGCCCGGCGATTTCAATCCTCAGAAACGGATGAAAACTCATGACACAGCGACTGAATTTCGCTCAACTCTCCCCCGAGCTCTTCAAGGGCCTGATGACGCTCAGCAACGATGCCAAGAAGGGTGCGATCGAACAGTCCATCCTCGATCTGGTCGACATTCGCGCCTCCCAGATCAACGGCTGCGCCTTCTGCCTCGACATGCATTCGAAGGAAGCGACGATCCACGGCGAGCGCCCGCTGCGCCTCTACCACATCGCCGCCTGGCGAGAATCGACGCTGTTCAGCCCGCGCGAGCGCGCCGCTCTCGCCTGGACCGAAGCCGTCACCAAGCTCCCCGAAGGCGGCGTCCCTGACGAACTCTACGAAAAGGTGCGAGGTCAGCTCTCCGAAAAGGAAATCTCCGACCTGACCTTCCAGATCATGGCCATCAATGCCTGGAACCGCGCCAGCATCGCCTTCAAGGCCGTCCCCGGCTCCGCCGACAAGGCCTTCGGTCTCGACAAGGCCGGATTGGAGTAAGGCGTGATGCGGCGGGCGATGCAGTAGGGGCATCGCCCGCTGAATCTGTGTAGATCATTCATGCCTTTGCCGGGCCCAATCTCTCCAGTTCCACACTGCCCGTAGATGTATTATCCAAGGCGAATATTTTTCTCGCATTCCCGTAATTCTAGAATTTCATTGGCATGCCGTCATTTCGGCTTCGCCGTCCTCAGCGGGGCGTGGCCTTTCAATTTCATTTCAAGTCGGGGGTTTGAAGGTGTTTGCAGGCTTTCCTCTTTTGCTCAGTCGAATGCTGCCGGCGGCCGGTGCTGCCGGTTTGCTGGTCTTTGCGTCGGTTCCGGCGCAGGCGCATGTGAAATGGTTCGCGCCCTATATCGTCGGAGCGCCGCCCGAGCCGGTCATGTCGACGCTTGCCAATACGTGGTTCTGGGTCGGGATCGGCCTCGTGCTGGTGTTTTTCGGGCTGGCGCGGGCGGTCGAGCGCAGTGCCTGTGGAGACCGGGCGCTCGATATGCTCGACTGGGCCGCGGCGCCGCTCTGGCGCAGGCTGGATGATTATATCCGGGCGATCGTCGGGGCGTTTTTCGTGGCGATCTTCGCGGTCGGTGGCGTCTATCTGACGCCCGATCTGAAGACGCCGACGGAATGGGTGTCCTGGCTTCAGCTGGTGATCGCTGGCATGATCTTTTCGCGCCGGACGATGCCGGTCGCCGGTATCGGGATCATCGCCCTCTGGATCCTGGCGTTGCGCGACTACGACCTCTTCCACCTTTTCGACTATCTGGCGCTCGGCCTCGGCGTCGCCGTCTATCTGATCCTGGAGCCATCAAAGCGCGAGAACTGGCGCGCGCATCGCCTTGAAGCGCTTCGCTGGGGGCTGGCGATTGCGCTGATGTGGTCGAGCCTGGAGAAATTCGCCTATCCGAGCTGGTTCTATCCGCTGGTCGTCGAGAAACCGTTCCTGACATTCGGCCTGCCGCGCGATGTCTTCATCCCGATGGCCGGTGTCACGGAATTCACGCTCGGCCTCGGTCTGGTCTGGACGCCGCTGATCCGCCGGCTTTCGGCGATCGCGCTGTTCGTCATTTTCACATCCGCGGTATGGCCCTTCGGCCGCGTCGATCTGATCGGCCACGGACTGATCATGGCGATCCTGCTGGCCGTTGCCGCCGACCGCAGCCGCGAGACGCATTTCCTGCCGGTCTTCAAGCAGACGTTCCGCAGCATTCCAGCCGGCATCCTCGCCGCCTTCGTGCTCTACGGCTCGGCCTATTGGGGCCCGCATGTGGCCTTCTACGGCCCGGAAGGCTATGTCGGCGCGGATATCACCGAGAAGGCGACGCATTCTCACAGCCCCGAATATCAGCACGGTCCGCAAAGCGGCGATATCGGCGCGCCGCCGGACAAGTGATGCGGGCCACTTTGAACGCTCCTCAATCCCTTGCATAGGCGTTCCCTCAGAAGCTCTCCGGCCAGCCCGCCGGGGAGCTTTTTGCGTTCGTTCCGGCGTGAAAGTGCGGTGGTGCGTGCCGCCAATCCGGACTGCGGCGATCGGGCGCAAGGCCTGATGACCCGCTGCACATAAAAATTTCCGTCTTTGCCGCTCACAAAAAAGCCAATGGCATCATTGGCTTCGATCGTTTTAGTGTAATTTGTCATCTAGTGATAAATTATTTTGTTTATTGACAAATTAAAACGCCAGGAGCTTTATCCCGTCAGGCTCTGAGGACTGGAGCATGGGCGCTGCCTTCTGGCGTTCCTGTGCAAGTTCATCAGCCTTTCTCAGGGAGATGGATCCACGGCAGTGGGTCCCGAGGTTCATTCATCGGGAGGTGAGACAGTGCTACTCAGAAATATTCTGTTCGGAATTTCAGTTTCGGCGGCTTCGGTCGCGATCGGCCTGACGGCCGCGCAGGCGCAGACCCTGCCGGACTACTATCCGAGCTCCTACAACCAGATCGTCGAGGCTTCGAAGGCTGAAGGTTCGCTGCTGGTGCAGTCGAATGTCGGGCAGCCGAACTGGAAGCCGATCCTCGAAGCCTTCGCCAAGGAATATCCGTGGATCAAGGTGCAGACGCTGGATCTCAGCGGCACCGAAGTGTTCGAGCGCTATTATGCCGAACAGGCCGCCGGCTCCAGCGAAGCCGATATCATTCTCGCAGCATCGGGCGCCGCCTGGGCCGATTTCATCGCCAAGGGTAATGTCGTGCCCTACGAGTCGCCGGAAGCCTCGAAGGTTCCGGACTGGTCGAAGCCGGTTCCCGGCGTCTACACGATCTCGGTCGATCCCTCGGTCATCGTCTATAACAAGCGTGTCCTGAAGGAATCCGAATATCCGACGTCGATCAGCGATCTGGCCAAGCTGGTCCAGGCCAATCCCGGCAAGTTCACCAAGCGCCTGGCAACGATCGAGCCCTTCGGCTCCTCGGCCAAAGAATCGCAGGAAACGCACTACCTGCACCATGTCGGCCTCGACAAGGCGCTTGCCAACTTCTCGATCCTCGGTCCAGTTGCCGATCTTCAGCGTTCGGGCGGCCCGGTCTTCGAAAAGATCCTGACGGGTGAATATGTCGCCGGCTGGGACCTGTCGGCCGTCCAGCTCGTGCCCTTCCTGCGCGATCCGGCGCGCGCCAGCATCATCGGCTTTGCCCTTCCGAAGGACGGTCTGGTGATGTCGACCCGCTACTACTCGATCGCCAAGACGACGAAGCATCCGAATGCCGCCAAGCTGCTGGTTGACTTCATCATCTCCAAGAAGGGCCAGGAAGCCGTCAGCGCCGGCGGTCTGATCCCCTACCGCTCCGGCATCGACATCCCGGCAGGCGTCTACGACTTCACCTATGACAAGATCGTCAAGGAAGTCGGCGAGCAGAACATCGTCCAGACCTCGCTCGACAAGAACCTCATCACCGCACCGCCGGAATATCTCGAAAAGGTCAACGCCGCTTTCGGGATCAAGAAGAAGTAACTCGGCAAAGCGCCGACTGCATCTCCAATATGGAGGCCGGCTCCGCCCGGCCTCCTGTTTGAAGGAATGAGGAAGTGACCTTAGCCACTGAACACGATGCGGCAGCCGGCCCGGCCATTGGCGGCGGTTCGCGTCTCCTGCGAAGAATACTGAACGAGCGATCGCTGATCATAAAGATCATCTGGGCAGCCCTGCTGTTCGTGCTCTTGGTCTCGCCGATGATCCCGATCATCTACCAGGGCTTCCTGGACAAGGCGCTCTATGAAGAGGGCGCGAACTACACCCTCAAGAATTTCACCGATCTGTTCGGCGATCCCGAATTTGCCGATGCCATGCTGAACACGCTCTACATCGCGGTGCTGGGCACGTTGTTCTCGACCTCGATCGGTTTCCTTGCGGCGCTCTTCCTCGACAGGTTCGCCCTGCCGTTCCAGCGTACGCTCCGGCTCCTCTTCCTGTCGCCGATGTTCCTCTCGTCGCTGATCCTCGCATTCGCTTGGTCGATGATGTACAGCCCGACCGGTTTCATCGCGCTGGCACTGCAGGATGCGACCGGCCTTGGATTGCCGAACCTGAATTCGCTCGGTGGCATCACTCTGCTCGCCGGCGTGTCGGCCGCACCGATCAGCTACATCTATTTCTCCTCGGCGATGATGAACATCCCGAACACGCTGGAGCTCGCCGCCCGCGCCGCTGGCGCAACGCCCCTCCAGGCGATCCGCAGCGTCGTCGTGCCGCTGCTGATGCCGTCGCTGCTCTACTGCCTGATGCTCAACTTCGTCCTGAAGCTCGACCTGCTCGCCGTTCCGCTGGTTCTTGGCGTGCCCGCCCGCATCGAGGTGCTCTCTACCTATCTCTACGACAAGGGCCTGACATCGGCCCGGGTGGATTACGGCCTCGTCAGCGCCGCCGCCATCGTCATGCTGCTTCTGGTGCAGTTCTTCGTCTACGCGCAGAAATTCATCCTCGGCGATACCCGCAAGTACAACACGATCGGCGGCAAGGCCGGGCGCCAGACGCTGATCCCGATGGGCATGTGGGGATGGGTCATTGCCGCGGTGATGTTCGTCTACTGCATGCTGACGGCGATCCTGCCTTGCATGTTCCTGATCCTCAGATCCTTCACCTCGTTCCTGTCGCCCTACATGCCGATCAGCGAGGTGCTGACGCTCGACAATTTCCGGCTGGTCTTCGGCTATCAGGACTATATCAACAGCATCTACAACACGCTGATCATCGCCATCGGCGGCGGCGCTCTTGCCGTGCTGATCACCTTCATCAGCACCATCGTCGCCTACCGCTCGCCGAACCTGCTGCGCTCGTTCACCGAGCAGACGGCCTTCATTCCGAAGGCGATCCCCGGTCTCGTCGTCGGTATCGGCATCTTCTACGCCACTGTGATCATTCCCGGCAGCGGCTTCCTGCGCGGCAGCCTGCTGATCCTGGTGATCGCCTATGTGATCCGCTATTTCCCGACGGGCTTCGCATCGGTCTCGCCGGCCTTCCAGCAGATCTCCACCGATCTCGAAAAAGCCGTCCGTGTCTCCGGCGGTTCGGAATGGCGCTCCTATGTCGCCGTCACCTTCCCGCTGCTGCGGCCGGCGCTGTTTTCCTGCTTCCTGCTCTACTTCGTGCAGTTCTTCAAGGAATACGCCGCGGCATCCTTCCTGTTCGGACCGAACACCGCCGTCATCGGCACGACGATGCTGCAGCTCAACGTGATGGGCAATTACGGGCCGGTCGCCGCGCTTTCGGCAATTACGCTGGCGCTGACGCTGCCGATCGCGATCCTCATCCACTACAAGAAAAGAGAGGCCTGACATGAGCGTGGCTGTAAAACTGCAAGGCATTCGAAAAAGCTACGGCGCGCTCGAAATCCTCAAAGGGCTCGACCTCGACATTGCCGACGGCTCGTTCACCTCTCTGCTCGGCCCGAGCGGCTGCGGCAAGACGACCCTGCTCAACATGATCGGCGGTCTCGACCAGCCGACAAGCGGCGATATCCGCATCTACTCCGATGAGGTGTTCTCCAGGTCGAAGCTGATCAACGTGCCGATCGAGAAGCGCAATATCGGCTTCGTCTTCCAGAACTACGCGCTCTGGCCGCATATGACGGTGCTGCAGAATGTGGGTTTCTCGCTGAAGCTCAGGGGCATCGCCAAGGCCGAGCGCGAGAAGCGCTCGCGTGAAATGCTCGAACGCCTCGAGCTGGCGCATCTGGCCGACCGCTATCCGTACCAGCTGTCGGGTGGGCAGCAGCAGCGCGTGGCGATCGCCCGCGCGCTGGTCTATCAGCCCCGCCTTCTGCTGCTCGACGAGCCGCTGTCGAACCTCGATGCGCAGCTGCGCGAGCGGGCGCGGTCCTGGCTCAAGGATATCCACCAGTCCTTCAAGCTGACGACCATCCTCGTCACCCATGACCAGGTCGAGGCACTGTCGCTCAGCGATCAGGTCGTGCTGCTCAACAATGGCGGCATCGAGCAGAAGGGCAGCGCCACCGAGATCTACAGCCGGCCGGCAACGGTCTATGTCGCCGATTTCGTCGGCGGTTCCAACATCATCGGCGGCAAGCTCTCGGGCCTTTCCGGCCGGGACGAGGCCGCGGTCGCGACCGTTACCACGCCCGACGGGACGGCGATCACCGCGCGTTCCCACGCGGAGCTGACGGTCGGCATGCAGGCGAGCATCGCCGTGCGGCCGCAGAAGGTCATCCTCTCGACGAGCAAGGATGCCGGTGCGCGGGCAGGTTCGGTGATCGGCTTTGCGCCGCGCACGGTTCTCTATCACGGCGGCCAGTACGAGGTGATCGGCGACACGCCTTTCGGGCACCTGCGCGTGCTCTCGGAACATGAGCCTGCAGCGGACACGGCCTACGCCCTGCTTCCGACCGAAGACTGCCTCTGCGTCCCGGCCTGAAGGCCGGACGCCGCTTACAATTTCCCGACCGGCTTCGCAGTTCACCCGGCTGCCCAAGCCAGTCCAGCATGCAATTCAGATGGAGCAAATAATGAGCAATTCTGCCGTTACGGAAACGCAAAAAGCCAATGACCTGATCCAGTCCGCGCGTGGCGAGATCAAGATCACCAACGCGACTGTCGCCTGCTATTCCTGGCCGCGCGTCCAGCCGATCACCAACGGCCTGCATACCTATGTGAACGTCAATATCGCGATCACCAAGATCGAAACCGATATCGGCGTCACCGGCTACGGCATCGGCCGCGACAATGTCGGCGAGAACGCCATGCGCAAGCAGTTCCTCGCCAAGATGATCGGCAAGGACCCGACGATGACCGAGGCGGTCTGGAAGGAATTCTGGATCCCGAAGCTCTACGGTCGCCGCGGCCAGGAAACCAAGGCGCTGTCGTCGATCGACATGGCGCTCTGGGACATCAAGGGCAAGCTTGCCGGCCTGCCGATCTGGCGTCTGCTCGGTGGTTACCGTAACCGTATCCCGACCTATGTGGCCGGCGGCTACTACAGCAAGGGCAAGGGCACGCGCGACCTGCAGGCGGAGATGGAGGGCCACGTCAAGAACAACGCCCGCGCCGTCAAGATGAAGATCGGTGCCGTCGAGATCGCCGAGGATGTCGAGCGCATCAAGGCCGTTCGCGAAGTGCTCGGTCCCGATATCAAGCTGATGATTGATGCCAACTGCGCCTATTCCTATTCGGACGCGATCCGCATCGCCAAGCGCGTCGAGGAATATGACATCTACTGGTTCGAGGAAGCCGTTCAGCCTGATGACTACGAAGGCTTCATCAAGCTTTCGCGCGCCACCTCCATTCCGCTCGCGACCGGCGAAAACGAATATACCAAGCATGGCTTCCGCGACCTGATCGCCACGCAGGCGATCGCCTTCCTGCAGCCGGATGCCCGCTACATGGGCGGCGTTACCGAGTTCATGAAGGTCGCCGGCATGGCGCAGGCCCACGGCCTCAACATCTGCCCGCATGGCGACCAGCAGGCGCATATCCAGCTGCTCGGCGCCATCCCGAACGGCCATATGCTCGAATTCGGTGCCAAGGAACTGAACCCGATGGCGGGCCAGGTCTACAAGTACACGCCGGATCTGAACGAAGACGGCACCGTGACCATTCCTGACGTACCCGGCATGGCGAGCGATCCGAACGAGGCCGCGCTCGAAAAGTACCGGGTCGCCTGACGCAATTGTGGCGGGGCGCCCGAGGCCTATGCGGTCTTCGCCGGGCGTCCCGCTATAATCTCTTGATTCGGAACGGCTTGCCGGATCCGGACAAAAAGACTTTCGATTGGGACAGCCTGCCAGATAAGGGAACTTTGGTTGAAAAACGAAACAACGGAAAAGATCGTTTACGTGAAGACGGAGGACGGCCTCACGCTTGAGGGCCTGATGCTGCAGCCTTTGGGGCAGCCGACGCCCGCCGAAACGGTCATCTGGTTTCACGGCCTGCACCAGAAGTTCTCGGAAGCCGAATATGTCAATATCGGCAGGCAGCTCGCTGCCCGCGGCTTCCGTTTCATCACGGCGAACCTCCGCAGCCACGATTTTGGCACCTGGTTCCGCACCGACAAGGGCGCCTATCTCGGCGGCAGTGCCTGGGAGCTGTTCAGCGAATCCCCGCTCGACATCGCCGCATGGATCGACTTCGCGACGAAGGATCCGGGCCGCGTCGTGCTCGCCGGGCATGGTCTTGGCGGAGCGAAGGTCGTTTACTATCAGGCCGAGCGCCGCGATCCGCGGCTGGCGGGCTTGATCATCGCCTCGTCTGGTTCGCTGTTTCGCGAAAAGATGCGCCAGGACCTGCATCCCGTGGCAGCGAAGATGATCGCGGAAGGGCGGGAAAAGGAACTGCTGCCCTGGGGTACGCGCGGCGACCGCCAGGTCGCGACGATCAGTGCCGAATCTTACATGGATCTGGACCGTATCCACGAGTCGCTCTACGGCTATCAGAGCGTTCCGCCGGCGCTGGCGCGCATCACATGCCCGATCCTTGCCTGGTACGGCTCGAAGGAAAAGCTCGCCAACAAGGACATCGACGACTTCCTGGCCCGCGTGCGCCGCACGGCCACGGCATCGTCCCTGGTGAAGACGAGGAAGATTGCAGGGGTTGAATTTTTCTACACCGGAAGTGAAAAGGTAATAGCCGGCGAAATAGAACGCTGGTGCGAACAGTTACGGACACTCCAGGCGGCCGTTTGATTGATATGAAGGAAGCTTCCAACCGTCCCGGACGCAAGCCCACCCGTGAGGTCCTGCCGGTCACCCGCACGCTGGACCGCGGGCTTTCCGTGCTGCAGATTCTGGCCAAGGCGCCCGGCCTCAGCCTCTCGGAACTGTCGCGCGAGCTTGATCTTTCGCCGAGCACAGTGTCGCGCCTGCTGGCGACGCTTTCGGAGCGCGGCTTCGTCGCGCAGGAAAACGGCACCTTCAAGATCGGCCTTGGCGCCTTCGAGGTCGGGCTCGCCTTCTCCAAGCACATGCGTATCGATCAGGTCGCAGGCCCGATCGTCCAGAGACTGGTCCACGAGATCGGCGATACCGTCAGCCTCTGCATTCTGGAAGGCAAGGAGGTCATCTATGTCGACCAATATGAGGGACGCGGCACCGCGAGAACGGTGATGCGGATCGGTTCCCGCCAGCCGCTCTATTGCACGGCGGCCGGCAAGGTGATGCTCGCATGGCTCTGGGAAGAGCGGGTCCGCGATCTCCTCGGCGATGGCGCGCTTGTCCGCTACACGGAACATACGCTGACAACGACCGACCAGGTACTGCACGAGCTCGAAAACGTACGCAAGCGCGGCTACGCGACCGACCTGCAGGAGCTCGAAAATGGCGTCTGCTGCGTCGCCGCTCCCATTCGCGGGCGCTCGGGAGAGGTCATCGGCGCGATTTCCGCCTCGGCGATCGAACTGCGCATGACGCCCGATCGCATCGCCTTTCTCGGACCGGAGCTTGCCCAGGTCGCGAACGACATTTCCCACCGGCTCGGCTGGCGCTCCCCCGATCAGGGCAATCGCGGCCACTCGGAATTCAACGATATCTTCAGCGACTGAAGCCTTCGGCTATCCCGTCTTCAGCTGCGCCATTGCGAGCAGCGTATCGGCGCTGATCGACGCCGAACCGGTCAATATGGACAGTGCGGGTGACGAGGCGTTCGTCCCATTGGCGACGTCGTACATGGCGGTAAAGCGCTTGATCAGGTCCTGGACCTTGTCGGGGTCGGAGAGGTCCTTCAGGTCGATGAAATTCTCGACCATCTCAGCCTGTTTATCGACATCCATGTTGGACACGTAGCTCGAGAGATTGAAGCTCGTCGTGAAGAATTCGAAGAGGGCGCTGTCGCCGAGGATGTCGTAGGCGCTGGAAATATCGGGCGCCTTGCGCTCGAAATAGAGGGCAAGCCGGACGCCGGTATTGCTGTCGCCCTGATCGGATTCCAGCGTCTGCTGCAGATAGAAATCGACGGTCTCAAGGACGTCTCCGCGTTGCTGGACGGTTCCCGTCGGGTCGTCCGACAGATTGCCGTCGCTGTCGAAATTGAAGGCGCCGACGAGTTCGGCGTAGCGGTAATCGTCGAGGCCGTTGATGTAGCTGTTTTCGTCGTCGAGGTCCGACGCAAACATCTTCTTGAGCTCGTCGTCGCTGACCTCGTCGGGGTCAAGCCCCTTGGCCTTCAGCGCGAAGGAGACGAGGCGGTCGTCGGCAAGGAATTCGCTCGATGTCTTGATCGTCGCCATCTGCTCGCGAAAATAGCTGATCTCCGTGTCGGCGGCATCGGAGGCATCCGTCTGTTCGGTTCCGGTGAGATAGCGGATGGCGTCCTGTTTGTAATAGGCGGCGAAGTCGTCGATCACGGAAGACGACATCGCCTGCAGGGGAACCGTGACGTCACCCTCGCTGTCGAAATTGAAGGCATCGCGGAATGCCTCGAAACGATCGTCGTGCAGGCGGTTCACATAGCTCTTGTCGTCGGTCGGATCGCTTTCCAGGATCTTCCGCAACTCGGCCTTGGAGACGGTCGAGGGATCGATGCCGAAGGCGGTCAGCGCGATGGCCGAGAGTTCGGGAAGCCCGTCATTGTCCTCGTCGTCATCGCTGGCATTGGTCTTCAGGAAGTCGTCGATCGACGTGACGCTGGCGATGCGGGTCTTGTAATTCTCGATCGCATCGTCGCTGCTGGCAGCGGCGATCACGGATTGATAGCCGGTCGTGAAGGCCGAGGTCGTCGAAGCGGTCTGGTCGGCGGTCTGGGCGCTGACGCCATCGGCGAGATTGCCGCTCTCATCGAAATTGAAGGCGTCGTGCAGCGCGGAGAGACCGATCGCGGTCGCAACCGAGGCGCTCTTCAGCGACGCGGAGATGAAGTTGTCGTTGTCGGAATCGGCAAGGCCATAGGCGGTGCGCAGGTAGCTCACCAGCTTGTCGTCGCTCATCAGCTGGCTGACCGAGGTGATACTGCCGATGACCGAGGCGAAATAGGTGGAATAGGCGTCGCCCGTCTCCGAGGAAGCGAAGGTCGAGCTGCCGACAGCGTAGGCGCTGGAGACCAGAGCGGTTTGGCTCTCGGATTGTGCCTCGCCATCGACCGAGCCGTCGCTGTTGAAGTTGAAGGCCTTCGCCAGGTTGAGATAGACGTCGTCGCCGAGCTGGTTGACGAAGCTGTCGGGGTCATCAGGGTCGCTGGTCAGCACGTTCCTGAGAAAACTGGTGGAGGTATATTCGGTGCTGAGGCCGAAGGCCTTGAGCGTGAAGTTGGTGAGCCTGGTATTCGAGAGGAGGTCGTCGACCGAGGTGATCGAGCCGATCTTCTCCTGGAAGTAATCGGTCTCCTCGCTGATCGCATCGGTCTCGGCGCCGAAGGAGGCCTCGTAGGCGTCGAGCAGCGTATCCCGCTGGGTGCTGGATTGGGCGGTGGCGGTCTCGCCGGAGAATTTGAAGGCGGCGGCGAATTCGGCATATCGGCTATCGCTCAGGCTGTTGGCGAAGCTCGAGGAATCGCTGAGATCGCTCTCCAGGACCTTCTTCATGAAGGCCTTGGCATAGGTCATGTCCTCCAGACCGTAAGCCTTCATCGCATAGGAATAGAGCTTGTAGTCGTCCATGAACTCATCGACCGTGGTGACCTTGGTGATGTGCTCCTTGTAGTAGTCGGTATCGCGCGCCACCGCGCCCTGCGAGGCGACGTTTCTGAGGCTGGTGGTCAGGTTGCCGGCGATGGCGAGATAGCTGACATAGGTGGAGACCATGGACTGCTCCTTGGCGCAGGCGCGCGGATCGGCGTTCGCGGCCAGCGGAGGGCGGCCACGTCGGGGTGCTTTGGATGTGTGGAGATCGGCGCCCGTCATGGCGCGGACAATGCGAGTCATCCCGCGCCGGTTCTTAATTAAAGAACTATATGGTTCTGTATTTTATGTCAACGCCATGGCGCTGATATGCCTGGATGCTACCTGGCGTCGACGCCGGCGCAGAAGACGGCGATGCAGCGGCGCAGATGCGCCAGACGCTCCTCGCGGCCCTGCCATGCCTGGGCGCGGCCTTCCGGCGGGCCCATGCCGCCGAAGATCATGTCCATCAGCATGCGTGCGCCGCTCGCGCTATCCTCGAGACGGATGCGCCCTTCGGCGCGGCGCTCGTCCAGCCATGCCGAGAGCTCGCGGCGGGAGGCGAGAACGCCTTCGCGGTGCAGGATCTCGATCAGTTCGGGGAATTGCGGCGCTTCGCGAAAGACGAGCTGCAGCAGACCGGCGCGGTCGGCGTCGGTCTCCTCGTCGATATCGATCATGAAGATCTGCTCGAGCGACTGGGCGATGCTTATCGCTTCTGCCTCGCGCGGCAGGTCTAGCATCATGCGGCGGTGCGCACCGACGACGGCGGCAAAGAGCTCTTCCTTACTTTCGAACAGCTTGTAGAGCGTCTGCTTGGAAACGCCGGCTTCGGTGGCGACGACTGCCGTGGTGCTGGCGGCGTAGCCGTTCCTGACGAAGATGCGGCGGGCGTTCTCGACGATATTGGCGCGCTTGTCGTCGTCGCTCGAAACCTTGGGCCTGCCGCGCTTGCGCGGTGCCTCGTCCTCATTCCCGCCGGCCGTCATCAATGCACGCAAGTCCCATTGGCGAAGCGCCGGGCGAGGCCGGCAAAACTGAAGATCGGCGCCCGGCGCAGAAAATTCAGTTGCCCTCTGACCGAATCAGAATTAGAGAACTGATTAGTTCTGTAATGCGTTGTTCGACTAACTTGCCCCCTGAGGAGCGCATATGACAGCCGTTCGCAGCACCAAACCGATGTGACGCTTTCCCGCGCCGTCTGCCGTTCGAAGCAGAAAGCGCCGTTGTGTCCAATAAACCGTCTCCCGGCGAAAATGCAACCGCCGCGGAGAGCGAGACCCCATATCTCGATTTCGAGACCCTTGAATGCGCTGCCGTCCCGCAAGGGCGGTCTCCAAACGCGCGGATGATCCGCTGCGACCTTCGCCATCAGGCGGCATTCCAACACGATCAGCCTCTTTGCGGTTGCCGGTGCCCGGCCGCCCGTGAGCCTTCGTGCGCGCTTTTCAGGCGCTGAATGCCGTCTTGTCCGGGGCATGTCCAGAAAATCCAAGAACAGGGATCAGATCATGAGCATCTTCGGCAGCATGAAAACCGCAGTTTCCGGCATGAACGCACAGGCAAACCGCCTGAGCACGGTGTCCGACAATATCGCCAATGCCAATACCGTCGGCTACAAGTCGGTATCAACCTCCTTCTCCTCGCTGGTCCTGCCGTCCTCGTCGGGCAATTACAATTCCGGCGGCGTGCAGACCTCGGTGCGCCAGGCGATCTCGCAGCAGGGCGATATTTCCTACACGACCTCAGCCTATGATCTGGCCATTTCAGGCGACGGCTTCTTCATCGTCGAGAGCCCCGACGGCACGCCGGTTCTGACGCGTGCCGGCGACTTCTCGGTCGACAGCAGCGGGAATCTGGTCAACAGCGCCGGTTTCACGCTGATGGGATACTCCTACGATTCCGGTGCGCCGGCCGTCGTCGTCAACGGTTTCGATGGTCTCGTTCCGGTCAATGTCTCGCAGTCGGGCCTCAGTGCCATCGCCTCGACCAGCGCCTCTTTCAGCGGCAACCTGAATTCCGCTGCCGAAGTGGTCAGCGATACGACAACGTTGCCGAGCGCCAATTCCGCCTCGGTGACCGATGACACAAAGAAGATGTCGCTGGTCGCCTATGACAGCCTCGGCGCCACGGTCCAGTACGACTATTACTTCACCAAGACGGGCGTGACGACTGACGCCAACGGCGCCGTCACCGGCAGTACCTGGGAAGTCGCCGTCTATCGCAACGGCGATGCCGCAACCGGGAGCACGACGTCCTTCCCTTATTCGTCGGATGCCGTCAGCACCGCGACGCTGAGCTTCGATGCGGATGGCAAGCTCACTTCGGCAACCGATACCGACATCGTCGATCCCACCACCGGCAAGACGATCACCATGGACTATTCCGGCTTCACCCAGCTGTCGTCGGATTTCTCGGCGACCGGCTCCGCCGATGGTCAGGCGGCAAGCGCCGTCAGCTCGGTCTCGATCAGCACTGCCGGCGTCGTCTCGGTGTCCTATGCCAACGGCACCAGCAAGGCGCTCTACCAGATCCCGCTCGCGACCGTTGCCAGCCCCGACAACCTGACGCTCCTCAGCGGCAACGTCTATTCGGCGAACGGCATGTCCGGCGTCACCGTCACCGGTTTCCCGCAGTCGAACGGACTGGGCTCGATCCAGTCCGGCGCGCTTGAGAGCTCGAATGTCGATCTCGCCGGTGAGCTGACCGAGATGATCGAGGCGCAGCGCAGCTACACCGCCAATTCCAAGGTCTTCCAGACGGGCTCCGACATCATGGACGTCCTGGTCAACCTTAAGCGCTAAGGGAGCTGGCCGATGACCCTTTCCTCCGCGCTGAACAGCGTCCAGAGCATCTTCAACACCACGGCGAAGCAGAGCAGCATCGTCTCGACCAACATCGCCAATGTCGGCAATTCCGACTATGTGCGCCGCCAGGCATCGGTCACCACTTCGCTTGCCGGAGCCCAGGTCGTCACCATCAGCCGGGCGCAGGAAGATGCGCTGCTGACGCAATATCTGCAGTCGAACTCGAAGGACAGCGCCCAGCAGACGCTGCTCAGCGGTCTGGAAAGCCTGAAGTCGCTGGTCGGCGGCAACGACTACGAGACGTCGCCGAGCACCTATCTCAGCGCCTTCCAGCAGGCGATGCAGACCTTTGCCACGTCGCCGAGCAGCTCCATCACGGCACAGTCGGCCGTGACGGCGGCGCAGGATCTGGCGAACTCGCTGAACACGGCAAGCGACGGCGTGCAGTCCGTCCGCGCCGATGCGGATGCCGAGATCGCCTCACAGGTCGATACGCTGAACAGCCTGCTGTCGCAGTTCGAGACCGCCAACAATGCGGTCAAGGCCGCGACCGCCACCGGGACCGATACGTCTTCGGCGCTCGATGAGCGCGAGAAGCTGCTGAAGCAGATCTCCTCGATCGTCGGCGTCACCTCGGTGACCCGCAGCAACAACGACATGGCGCTCTATACGTCCGACGGCACGGTGCTGTTCGAGACGATCCCGCGCAGCGTCATCTTCTCGCCGACCTCTACCTATGTGGCGGGAACCGAGGGGAATGCCGTCTATATCGACGGCGTGGCGCTGACGGCGGGCGAGGGGTCGACCACCGATGCCAATGGCAGCCTGCAGGCTCTGCTACAGCTCCGCGACGAGGTGGCGCCGACCTTCCAGGCGCAGCTCGACGAGATCGCCAAATCGCTGGTGCAGATCTTTTCGGAAAGCGACGGCACATCGAGTGCGCCGGGTCTCTTCACCTGGACGACGTCATCGGGCGCAGCAGGCGGCACACCGTCGGCAAGCGACGATACGACCGGGATCGCCGCGACGATTTCGATCAACACCGCCGTCATCACCAGCCAGGGCGGCGATGCGATGAAGCTGCGCGACGGCAATATCAGCGGCATCACCGACCTCAATAGCTCCGACGACGCAGGCTTCACCGACAATCTCGACAGCCTATACCAGGCGCTATCGGCGAAGCGGGACTTCTCCTCCGACGCCGGGCTCTCCACCAGCCAGAGCCTGATGGACTATGCCAGCGCCTCGATCGGCTGGCTGGAAGAATATCGCAGCGGCGCGACGACCGCTTCGGAGAATACCACGGCGGCGCTATCGCGCTCCGACGAGGCCTATTCGAACGAGACGGGCGTCAATCTGGACGAGGAGCTGACGCTGCTCCTCGACATCGAACAATCCTACAAGGCGGCGACCAAGATCCTGAACGTCATCGACGAGATGCTTCAGTCGCTGCTCGACATTGCGAGCTGATCACCATGAAAGCATCCTTCGTCTCTTCATCCGCCATGCAAAGCACGCTCAGGCTGACGATCAGCCAGTCGCAGACCAAACTGCTGCAGGCCTCGACGGAAGCGGCAACTGGCGTCTACAGCGATATCGGCGTGTCGCTCGGGTCGGGCGCTGCCAAGTCCGTCAACCTGACCAATGCTATCAGCCTCACCGATGCGCTGACGGCGAGCAACTCGATCGTCGGGCTGCGCATGGACGCGTCACAGACGGCGCTCTCCAGCCTCAAGGATGCCGGCGATACGCTGGTCTCGAACCTGACGGCGCTGCAGGCCGGGCAAGATTCCACCAGCGTCGCGGTCGCCCTGCAGGCGGCCAACGATACGCTGTCGCAGCTGATCTCGACGGCCAATACCTCCGTCAACGGCGAGTTCGTCTTCGCCGGGACGAATATCGACGAAACGCCGCTGACCGACCAGTCGGCAACGGTGACGGCGGCGATCACTTCAGCGCTCAGTGACTATGCCACGAGCCTCGGCAAGCCGGTCAACGAGCTCTCCGGCGACGAGATCACCAGCTTCATCACCGGCACGATCGAGCCGATGTTCTCCGAAAGCGCCTGGACCGATCCGGCGAATGGCTGGTCGACGGCGTCGAGCAACAGCATGACGAGCCGCATCAGCGAGAACGAGACGATCTCGTCTTCGACCAGCGCCAACTCGGAGGGAATGCGCTACCTGGCGCTCGCCTCAGTCGTCATTTCCTCGCTGTTTGGCCAGGATCTCGGCGCCGACGCCAAGAGTGCAGTGGCCTCCAAGGCGATCAGCTACGCCTCGCAGGCGACCAGCGGGATCGTCACGCAACAGAGCCAGCTCGGCCTGTCGCAGGAGCGGCTGGAGAAGGCGAACGACGCGCTCGATGTGCGCTCGACGCTCTATCAGGGCAACCTCGTCGATCTGCAGGGCGTCGATGTCTATGAGGCCTCGACCCTCGTCAATCAGCTGCAGACGCAGCTGGAGACCGCCTATACGCTGGTCTCCAAGCTGCAGCAGCTGAGCCTCGTCAACTATCTCTGAGAGGCGCTGATGAGCCTGCCGAAACCCCGAACCTCGATCCTGGACGCGGCACGCTCGATGACGTCGCGCCAGGCCTATATGACCGAACTCTCCTTCCAGCTCGCCTCCAATATCGTCGATACCATCCCCGTCATCGGTACCAAGCGCGACGCAAAGCAGGAGCGGGCCTGGCCGCGTTCCGGCATCTTCACCGACGATGGCGTCGAGATGGCGGAGACGCCGCAGGAGATCTTCGACCTCTGCGAATTGCTGGCCGAGAACATCCAGCTCGGCCAGACCTTCGATGTCTTCCAGGTTTTCCACAAGATCGCGCGGCTCGACCGGCTGATCGACTGGAGCGGCGAGGGGCTGCAGGGCGGCGGCGGCAGCACCGAAAATAGCACCGTTCACTGATGGCGGCGCGCCTGTTATGTCCTTGTTTCAGCAAGAGATGATATCCGGCGCGTCGGCTGAAGGCCGGCCGGAGGGGTGTCTTAGCGGTGCGTCCCTCCGGCCGGTTATGGCCTTATTGGCAGCCTTTCCGGCCAGGGCCGGGGCGTTGCGGCAGCGCATGGTTTCGCTTACGGCATATCGATGGCCGTCAGCCCGTTACAGTGGTCGGCGGCCTTGCTAGACCGGGTATATCCGATGCCGACGCCGCGCGCGAAACGTCCGTTCTCCGAGGAGAACCTGCAGGCCATGCTGATCCGCGTGCTCCGGCCGCTGGTCAAGCTCGCGCTGTCGTCCGGGCTCGGCTTTCCGGCTTTTTCGGCGGTGCTGAGAAGGCTTTACATCGAAGTGGCGGAGAATGACTTTGCGCTTGCCAACAAGCAGCAGACGGATAGCCGCATCTCGCTTCTGACCGGCATCCACCGCAAGGATGTCAGCCGCCTGCGCGGTGAGCAGCTCTCCGAGGCGGCGCTGCCGCCGGCCGTCTCGCAGACCGGCCGTGTCATTGCCCGCTGGCTCGCCGACCCGACCTATTGCGACGAAAACGGCAAGCCGCTGCCGCTGCCGCGTACCGCGCCCGACGATGCCCCATCCTTCGAACGGCTCGTCACCGAGGTGACGCGTGACGTCCACCCGCGCGCCGTGCTCGACGAATGGCTCGACCGCGGCACCGCACTAATCGACGCCGAGGGCCGGGTGACGCTCGATGTCGCCTCCGTGGTGCCGAGCGCTGCCGACGATGCCCGCCGCCACTATTTCACCCGCAACCTGCATGACCACGCGCTTGCGGCCGTCACCAACGTCCTGAGCGACAGCCCGCCGCATCTGGAGCGCGCTGTTCACTACGACCGGATTTCGCCGGAGCTTGCCGCGCGACTCGACGGTATGGCGCGGGAAGAGACGATGGCGATGCTCCTGAAACTCAACAAGATCGCTCACCAGCTGGTACAGCAGGATCCGGGTGGCGACGGCCGCTGGATCACCGGCGTCTACGTGATGAACGAGACCGTCGCGCCTGATGCCTCCACCGGAGCCGGGGAGGGCAAGCCATGACGCCTCCCATGCTTTCCAGACGTCAGCTCCTGCTCGGCAGCGTCGCGCTGCAGCTCTTCGGTGCCCTGCCTGCCGACGCCCGTGGCAAGAGCGGCGGCAGCAATAGCGGTAACGGCGACCATGGGATCGGCGGCTCCGGACTTTCCGTTCATGGCGGTGAGAACGAGGACCACGGCATCGGCGGCACGGGCATCGTCGGCACGATCCAGGGCTTCGGCTCGATCATCGTCAACGACGTCCACATCCCCTTTACCCGCAGGACGCCCGTCACGATCGACGGCAAGCGGGTTTCGACACGGGAGATGCAGATCGGCCATGTCGTGCGCGTCCTCCTCGACGGACGCCGGGCACGGCGGATCAGCATCACCAGCGAGGTACAGGGCCGCATCGACCGGATCGGCTCCAGGAGCCTATCGATCCTGCATCAGCGGGTTGCGACCGACGGGCTCGACACGGGTTCGCTGAAGGTCGGCGATGTCGTTGCGGTCTTCGGCATCCGCAAGCCTGACGGCAAGATCGTCGCGCGGCGGATCGAGCCGCGCCCGGCGGGCTCCGGACAGCATGTACGCGGTGTCGCCGAGCCGAGAGGCGCCGGCGTTGCGATCGGCGGTCTTTCACTCGGGCCGCGCTACTTCGGGATTGTTGGCCGTGCGGCCCTGGTGCGCTTCCAGACTATAGCCGGCTTGACGGCTGTCTCGACGGTCGCCGTCGAGCCTCTTGTCCCCGGGCTGAAACGCGGCATCGTCAATGTCGAGACCTATGGCCGGCAGGGCAGCAGTTCGCTCGTGCTCGGGATCGGCCGTTTCCCGCCGCGAGGGCCGATGCGCTTCGGTCCCGGTGGTCATGCCTTTGCCGATATCGCCGTGCGCGATGGCGGGCGGCTGATGGATCCCCGCAACGGCATGCGGACGGATTTCGGTCCCTCCGGAGGTCCGGGTCCGAATGGTCAACCCGGTGGTCCGCCGCCTGACGGGCGTCCCTTCGACGGTTCGCAGTTCAATGGTCCTGGTTTCGGACCTGGACCCGGTAGCGGCCCACCGCCTGGTGGTCCGCCTCCGGGTGGCCCCCCGCCGGGTGGTGTCGGTCATCCCCCGGGCGGTTTTGGCGGACCCGGTGGCTTCGGCGGGCCGGGCGGTCCGCCGTCAGGCCCCCCTGGACCAGCGCCTGATTGAGACGCTTGCGGAAGCGTCTGCTAATTGACATATGGGAAAAATTCCCATTTATTAGAGATGCGATTCTGAAATGCTTGCTTTGCCGCGGCAGCAGTCGCCGGCCGTCCACCTGCGCAACCCCAAGCTGGTAGACGGCCGCCCCGTTTTTTCATGCGTTTGTTTCAATCAACCGTTGACGGATGCGATTGCCGATGGCCGATCGAGAAATGATCCAGGCGTATGCCATGCGTTTGCTGGCAATGGGTAACCCCAAGCGACTGGAAATCCTGGCGATCCTCAACGAAGAAGAGATGAGTGTCTGCGATCTGGCGGAACAGCTCGGCATGGGCCAGTCGTCGCTGTCGCAGCATCTGGACCGGTTGCGGCAGGCCGATCTCGTCACCACACGCCGCGAAGGACAGCTGATCTTCTACCGCTCGGCCCGTCCCTGCCTTCTGGAATTGCTCAAGAATTTGTCCCGGCAGTTTTCCGCCCCGCGCACAGCGCCGGCCGTTCGACGATAGGATCCATCATGCTGAGATTAGACGAGCAGCTTTACGGACAATATGACGAGATCCCGCCAGCGGTGGTCACCACCTGGGAGAACCGCGAGGCGATCCTGCAGATGATGCGGGACGCGGCGGGTCTCAGCCAGCGGCTGCAGCGGCTCTGGGAGCGCAGCGGCTCCGTCGGCCGCCTCTCACAGGATCATACCGACGAGATGGCGTTGCTGCTCGCCCGGCTCGGCGATCTCGGCAGCGCCCTGCAGCGGCTGGATTGATTGCAGCGATGCCCCGCAAAGGGCATCGCTGACACGGGATCACCCGATCTTACGGCACCTTGTTGCCGGCAGCGCGGAACAGGCGGTACCATTCTTCGCGGGTCAGATCGACATCCGAACCTGCAACGCTTTCGCGAACGCGCGCGGCCTTGGTGGTGCCGAGCACGACCTGGATATTGGCCGGATGACGGGTGATCCAGGCGACCGCGATGCCGGTCGGCGTCACGCCGTATTTGGCGGCCAGCTCGTCGAGCACGTCGTTGAGCTCGGCAAAGTCCTTGCGATCGCCGATAAAGACGCCCTTCTGGAAGGGCGACCATGCCTGCAGCATCATGCCGTTGAGGCGGGAATAATCGAGAAGGCCGACATCGCGCGAGATCGACTGGTCGAGACCGACCATGTTGGCGGCGACGCCCTGGGCGATCAGATTGGCATGGGTGATGCTGAGCTGGACCTGGTTGAACAGCAGCGGCTGCGTGACCGCAGTCTTCAGGAGCTCGATCTGGCCCGGCGTGTGGTTGGAAACGCCGAAATGCTTCACCTTGCCGGCCTTGTGCAGCGTCTCGAAGGCATCGGCCACTTCTTCCGGCTCGACCAGCGTATCCGGGCGGTGGAGCAGCAGCACGTCGAGATAATCGGTCTTCAGCGCGGCAAGCGAGCCGTCGACCGACTGCAGGATATGTTCGCGCGAAAAGTCGAACCAGCCGCGGCGGATGCCGACCTTGCTCTGGATGCTGATCCGCGAACGATCGGCCGCCGACAGTTTCACGGCCTCGCCGAAGCGCTTCTCGCAGCGGTGGCGCTCGCCGCCGTAGATATCGGCATGGTCGATGACGGTGACACCAGCCTCGACCGCGGCATCGAACAGCCCGCGAATCTCCGCATCGGTCATCTCGGCGATGCGCATCAGGCCGAGGATGACGCTGGAAACGCTGAGCGACGTGTTCTTGACAGTATAGGTTTTCATGAAATCTGGACCTCGTTGAGCATAGAGGGAACGACCGCAATTTATCGCGGCCAAAAACGAAAACTCTCCTCCGTCAGGACTGCCTCCCACAAGCGTCCTGACAAACGGCCGCTCCTGAAGCGCGCCCGCGACGTAGATAGCACCTCTGGCGGCGCGATCGAATCTTTTTATCGGGATGCCGAAGGGGAGGTTGCTGCGATCGCCAACGCCGATCGGGGAATTCGGCGCCACTACAAGCACTTGAAGAACTGCTCCCGCCATATTGACCTGCGGTAGCAGCAGACATTAAGACCATACTAACCATGGCGGCATGGGATCGACGAAGTGGCCCGCTTCTGAACACATTGCTGTGTCAGAGGCACTTTTGAAACTGGATGACTCCATGACAGAAAAGCCGATTGCGCCGCTCCTTGCCTGCCTGATGCTCCTGCTGCCGCTGGCAGCGTGTTCGCATACCGAGCCGCTGGAAACAGTGGCGGTCACGTCTTCCGTGCCGAAGCCGGCTCCGATGACGGATCAGTCGGTTATCGCCGATGCTGTCGGCAATGCGCCAGTCGGTGCGAGTACCCTGGCCTGGGCCAATCCTTCGACGGGCAGTGCCGGTGTTATCGAAAAGATCGACGCTGCAGGCGATGGTCCGGACGGATGCCGGCGGTTCGTGACGAGCAGCCAAAGCCTGGAAGGCACGACGCGATTCGACGGTGTTGCCTGCCCCGCCGATGGTTCCTGGAAGGTAACTGGGGCGCCGGGATTGCACTGATCCCCGACGCCGCCGCTCCGGCGCTGTTTACGCTTTCCCCGCCACTTCATACCGTCCACGGCTGAGGCTCACCAGACTTGCCACGGCAGCGCAGGCGCTGGCCGTGAGGATTGCCGTTTCGAGCGCAATCGATATCGGCAGCAGCGTGAAGATGATCGACATCGAAATCCCGCCCAAAGTCTGACCGAGAAGCCGTGCCGTGCCCTGCATGGCGCCAGCCGCGCCGCTCCGGGCCTTCGGTGCCGACAACAGCAGGATCCGGTTGTTCGGGGTCTGAAACAATCCGAAGCCGAAGCCGGAAATCACAGTGCCCGTGAGGAACGCGATGGCATGCGGGTCCGATGGCGCAAAGCCGATGATCAGAAGACCGAGCGCCAGAAGAGCGCCGCCGGTGGCGCAGAGCCAGGCCGTCTTGACTCGGTTGGCGAGGCGGCCGGAAATCGGCGCAATGATGGCGGTCGCGATCGGCCAGGGCATCATGTAGAGGCCGGCGAGAACCGGGGACATCCGATAGCTGTGCTGCAGGTAGAAGGGCAGGGCGATGTAGCTCAGCATCTGACCGCTAAAACAGCAGACCGAGGCGATGACGGCAACGCGAAAGGCCGGTTCCGCCAGAAGATCGGTCGGGATGATCGGCGTGCGGCTTCCGCGTTCGAGACGCAGCAGGGCGGCAAGGCAGGCGAGTGCGGCGGCGATCAGGGCAATGCCGGTAACCGGCGCGGTGGCGATCCGTTCGGTGCCGCAGAAGAACAGGATGAACATCAGTGTGTTCAGGAGCAGCGCCCTGGTGTTCAGCGGGCGATCGGCGCGCTCCATCTTCCCAAGCAGCCGCCCACCGATCAGCACGATGGCGCCGAGCGGCAGGTTGACGGCAAAGAGCCACGGCCATTGGGTCACAGAGAGGATCGCACCGGCAATGCCGGGGCCGGCAGCCGCCGAGATGGCGATAACCATGGCGTTGACGCCGATGATCGGCCCAAGCGCTCGCTCGGGCACGACGGCGCGCAGGTTCATCATCGCAAGCGCCATGATCGCGCCGCCGCCGAGGCCCTGCGCGAAGCGGGCAACGACCAGAACGGGCAGATTGCCGGCAAGGGCGCAGGCCGCCGAGGCTGCGGTAAACAGCGCGACACCGGCAAGGAAGACCCGTCGGGCGCCGTAGATTTCTCCGAGCGCCTCGCAGGGCAGAATGGCGACAAGCACGGCCAGCTGATAGGCCGAAACGACCCAGACGGTGCTGCCGGCATCGGCCTTCATCGACAGCGCGATCGACGGCAGGGCGACATTAGCGATTGCGCCGTCGAGGACGACGAGAACGATGGTCGACAGGATCAGCGCGACGGCAATCCGGCTGCGCGCCGACTTCAGGCCGGGCTCATCGGCGACGGGCATTGTTGAAGCGAGGGACATCAGGACACTCCCTTTGGTTTCCATGCCCGATAGCTACGCTCTGCGGACGAGTTGCGCCAGACGCAACGAAGTAAAAGTACCGTTGCATCAAACGCCATTCATCAATATCGTCCAGCCATGACGGAAGTCGATCTCAATCTGCTGGTCGCCCTGGATGCCCTGCTGCAGGAGCAGAGCGTCTCGGCCGCCGCACGCCGGATGAACCTCAGCACCTCCGCAATGAGCAGAACGCTGTCGCGCCTGCGAACCGCGCTGCGCGATCCGATCCTGGTGCCCGCCGGTCGCGGCATGGTCGCCACCCCGCATGCTCTCGCCATCGCCGCAGACGTCCACGCGCTGAAAGAGGCTGTAGTCAGAGTGTTGAGCCCGGCGGCAACGCTTGATATCCGCGAGATCAGCCGCGACTTCACCATCCGCGCCAACGAGGCCTTCGTGCTTCTCTACGCCGCGACCTTGAGCGCTGCCGTCGCCGGTGCTGCGCCGGGCATCCGCCTTCGCTTCGCGCCGCGATCGGACAAGGACGTGCACCCCCTGCGAGAGGCGGCCGTCGATCTCGATATAGGGGTCTTGCCCGCCGACGCCGGCGAGCTGCGCTGCCAGACGCTGTTTGAGGACCGCTATGTCGGTGTTGCCAGACACGGCCACCCCATTCTTGACGCGGGCAAGCTGACTGTCGGCGCCTATGCCGCCTGCGGCCATGTCGTCTTCTCCCCCCAGGCCGATTTTGCCAGTCCTGTCGACAGGGCCTTGGCAGAGCTTGGCGCCCACCGCGAGGTCAAGCTGATCGTCCCGAGCTTTCCGGCGGTGATCGCGGTCGCCTCGACATCGGATCTGATCGGTTCGATCCCAAAGTCCTACCTGAGATCGGCAGCTGCCGACCAGATCGCGACCTTCGACCTGCCTTTTGCCATGCCGGGTTTCGATATCGTGCAGGCGTGGCATCCGCGGATGGATGCCGATCCCGTCCATCGCTGGCTGCGGGCGCTGATCTTCGAGACATTTCGCTCGATAGGCTGATCGCCCGGTCAGGGCGTCGATGCGTTCGTCGCGCTCGCGCCGTCTCCATCCACGAAGTCTTCGACCGCTTTGATATACTGGTCGGGGTCCTGGTAGATCGCCAAATGGCTGACATCCTTGAGGATGACGAGCTTGGCGCCCGGGATGGCCGAGGCGATGTAGCGGGAATGTTCCGGCAGGATGAACTCGTCATGATCGCCGACGACGATCTCGGTTGGCACGGTGATCTTGCCGAGGTCGGCGGCGGTGTAATTGGGCTCGGTGGCCCAGAGCTTTTGGATCGCCGCCTTGAAATTCGAGAAGTCGTCCGGCGTCGGCGACAGGCGCTTGTATTCCGTTTCGTCGCGCGCGCCGGCGGCGGTCAGCGCCGTCATGTCGGGGTCGTCGTTCAGGCCGTCGGGCGTGACATTGGCCGCGTGGGCGAAGAGTTTCGCCAGGTGGTCCGGATGGTTCATGGCGATGTCGAGGCCGATGATCGCGCCGTCGCTCCATCCCACCAGCGAGACCTTCGGCTCCTTCAGCTTGGCGAGCAGGGCCACATAGTCTTCGGCCATCATATGATAGGTATAGGGCGCATCGGTGCGCGTCGAACGCCCGTGGCCTCTGCTGTCGGCGACGATGACTTCATGATGCTCAGAAAGCCGCGGCACTTCGAAGCCCCAGACATCCCCGGTTCCCATGCCGCCGTGCACCAGGAGGATCGGATTGCCCCGGCCCTTGCCGTAGATCGCATAATACATGCGAATGCCGTTCACATCCGTCAGGCCGCTCTCGTCGGCGACGGGCATCGGCGGAGGAGGGGTGAAGACCTGCCACTTTTCGGCAGCATGTGTCCCCTGGACCGATGCAAGATGCATCAAAACGGCTGCTAATTTTGACAATGCGTGTCGAAGCATGACAGGTATCCGCAAAAGCGAGGTTTTTATTAACCTACTGCAATCTCCATGCCACGGGCGAGCCCCCGCCGCATCATCTATCGCTGATGACTAAGACATTCCGATGCGTTACCGGAGTGCCGTTCTAGGAATTATCGCATCGCGCGACGCACAGGAGGCAGCAATGCCGGCAAACGACCTGAACGACATCCGGTATTTCACCGCTGTCGTCGCACATGGCGGCTACGCGGCGGCAAGCCGCAATCTTGGTATTCCGCGCTCGAAGCTCAGCGTCCGAGTCCAGAAGCTCGAGGACGAGCTGAGCACCCGCCTGATCGAGCGATCGACGCGCAATTTTCGGGTCACCGAGATCGGACGGGACTTTTACGAGCGCTGCGTGGCGATCCTTCAGGCCGCCGAGGATGCGCGAAATGCGGTGATCAGCGCGCAGGAGCGCCCGAGGGGTCTGATCCGGCTCGGATGCCCGATGCCTTTCGTCGATCTCGTCGTGACCCGCACCATCCAGAATTTTCTGAGCCGCTATCCTGAGGTCTCCGTCCAAGTCGTCGGTGTCGAGCACAACAGTGACCTTGTCGGCGAAGGCATCGATCTCGAAATCCGCTCAAGCCGTGAACGCGAAACGCAGTCGAGCGTCGTCATGCGGCGGCTGGCCAAGGCGTCGTCGGTCTTGGTCGCCAGCCCGGCCTTTATCGAGGAGGCGGGCGCGATCACCTCGATCGCGCAGCTCGAAGACCTTCCGCTGCTGACGGCGACAAGCCTCTACGACGAAGATACCTGGCAGATGACGGGTCCGAACAAGGAGGTTGCGATCGTCAAGAAGCGGGCGCGTCTCGCCTGTCGCAGCATTCCGGCGGTGCTCGCCGCGCTGCGCTCGGGCCTCGGCATCGCCATGCTGCCGGAGATAACCTGCCGTGACGATCTGGCGGCTGGCCGTCTTGTCCGCATCCTGCCGGACTGGAGCCCGGCGGATGAGGAAGTCTATCTCGCCTTTGCAACGCGCAAGGGCAACTCTCCCGCGGTTCGCGCGCTCATCGACTTCTTCGTAGAGAATGCCGAATAGGGAACACCCGGCTTCAGGCTTAAGCCGAAGGACCAAGGTGATATTGGCGGCATTTGGATAGATAGTGACAGTGCAATGCGTGTCGCTTCCGCCTGGCGCGGAGCGCTCCGGCGCCTTGAGTGCAGCGTTTGGTGGCGAGTACCCGATGACATCAGAGCCCAGTGGTATCAAGGATCACATCCTGAAAACGATCGACACGATGGAGACCCTTGGGTCATCGCAGGATTTCGGTACCCGCAGGAAGTTCAACAGGATGATCGGCGATCAATATGAGGCGCTGATCGCGCTCAGCGCCTCCGAACTGCGCGAGATGGCCGGCGATCCCTCGCCGGATGATTTGTGAGGCATGTCATGAGACGGCTCATCGTATCGGAAGCCCTGACGACCCTGATCGTGCTGACGCTGCTCATCGGCTTCGTGCTCTACGACCATTCCGAGCCCGGCGGCTTCCTGTCGATTCGGTGAAAGCAAAAACGGCCCGGCAAGGCCGGACCGTTTCATGTCTTCGCGAGATCGCACAGGTCTTACCAGGACGCGATCAGCGCGCCCTTGAACTGTTCGTTGATGAACTTGCGGATGCTTTCGTCGTGGTAGGATTCGACGAGCGTCTTGGCCCAGGCGGCGTCCTTGTCGGCGGCGCGCACGACGATGACGTTGGCGTAGGGCGACTTTTCGCCTTCGATGGCGATCGCGTCGGTCTTCGGGTGCAGGCCGGCTTCCATCGCGTAGTTGGTGTTGATGACGGCAGCGTCGACGTCATCGAGCGAGCGCGGCAGCTGGGCGGCGTCGATTTCGGCGAAGTCGATCTTCTTCGGGTTCTCGACGATATCGGCAACAGTGACCTTGATGCCCGGGTTTTCCTTGAACTTGATCAGGCCCTTGCTGGCGAGAACCAGAAGCGCGCGGCCGCCGTTGGTCGGGTCGTTCGGGATGGCGACGGTGGCGCCTTCCTTCAGTTCGTCGAGGTTCTTCACCTTCTTGGAATAGACGCCCATCGGGGTGGTGATCGTCGTGCCGATGCTGACGAGATCGAACTTGCGGTCGGCGATCTGGTTGTCGAGATAGGGCTGGTGCTGGAACGAGTTGGCCTGGATGTCGCCGTCGGCAAGCGCCTGGTTCGGGACGACATAGTCGGAGAACTCGACGATCTCGATGTTGAGGCCCTTGGTCTTGGCGACTTCGGCGACCTTTTCCATGATCTGGGCGTGCTCGCCCGGCGTCACGCCGACCTTGATGTCTTCGGCAAGTGCCGAACCGGCGGCAAAGGCCGCGATCGCAGCTGCGATGATGAACTTCTTCATGGATGTCTCCTTGGTATGTTTATCGGGTATGCGAATAATCAGTTCTTGCGGTTGCGCTTGTCGAAGCGCCGGGCAAGGCCGTCGCCGGCGCTCTGGACCACCTGCACCAGCACGATCAGCACGACGACGACGATCACCATCATCTCGGGATTGAAGCGCTGGTAGCCGAAGCGGATGCCGAGGTCTCCAAGCCCGCCGCCGCCGACGGCGCCGACCATGGCGGAGTAGCCGATCAGGCTGACGATGGTCATCGTCAGCGCCATCAGGATGCTGGGTCGCGCTTCCGCAAGCAGCACCTTGAAGACGATCTGCAAGGGTGTGGCGCCCATCGCGCGGGCCGCTTCGATCAGGCCCTTGTCGATCTCGCGGATCGCGGATTCGACCAGGCGGGCGAAGAACGGGATGGTGGCGATGGTCAGCGGCACGATCGCCGCCCAGGTGCCGATCGAGGTCCCGGTGAGCAGCCGCGTCAGCGGCACGATGGCCACGACGAGGATGATGAAGGGCGTCGAGCGCGCCGCGTTGACGATGAGGCCAAGCACGCGGTTGGTCGCGGGCGCCGGGAACAGTTCGCCCTTGCCCGATGTGGCGAGGAAAACGCCGATCGGCAGGCCGATGATCGACCCGACGATGCCGGCGACGAAGACCATCTGCAGGGTCTGCATCAGCGCCTTGGAGAGCAGGCTGAAGATCATATCAGGCGACATAGCCGAGCACCTCCGTCTTGAGGCCCGTTTCAGTATAGAACCTGTTGGCGCGCGCGACGACATCCGGATTAGCCGAATAGGAAACGACCAGCGAGCCGAAGGGCTCGCCGGAGATTTCCTCGATCGCTCCCGCGAGAATATTGACGTCGGAGCCGAGCTCGGCGACCAGCCTGCCGGTCAGCGGCTTGAAGGCGGTGTCGCCGAAGAAGACGAGGCGCACCAGCACCCGGTCGCCCGCCGAAGGCTGCGGCTTGATCGTCGAGCGCAGCCATTGCGGCAGCTTCAGCGCCGAAGCGAGCAGCGTGCGCGTCGTCTCGTGCTGCGGGTTGGTATAGACGTCGAAAGTGCGGCCCGACTCGACGATCCGCCCGGCATCGATGACGGCCACATGGCTGGCGATGGTCTTCACCACTTCCATCTCGTGGGTGATCAAGAGGACGGTCAGGCCAAATTCGGCATTGATCCGCTTGAGGAGCTCGAGGATCGACTGCGTCGTTTCCGGATCGAGCGCCGAGGTCGCCTCGTCCGAGAGCAGCAGCTTCGGATCGGTGGCCAGCGCGCGGGCGATGCCGACGCGCTGCTTCTGGCCGCCCGAAAGTTCCGAGGGGTAGCTGCCTGCCTTGTCGCCGAGGCCGACGAGATCGAGCAGCGGGCCGACCTTGGCGCGGATCGCCTGCTTGTCGACGCCTGCGATCTCCAACGGCAGCGCCACATTGTCGAAGGCGGTGCGCGAAGAGAGAAGGTTGAAATGCTGGAAGATCATGCCGATCTGGCGGCGGAGCCCCCGCAGACCATCTTCGCCGAGCGCCCCGACATCGACGCCATCGACAAGCACCTTGCCGGATGTCGCGGTCTCCAGGCCGTTGACCATGCGGATCAGCGTCGACTTGCCGGCGCCCGACCGGCCGATAATGCCGGTGATGGCGCCGCGCGCGACGGTGAGATCGACATGTTCGACAGCGGTGAACCCGCCTTCGCCTGCCGGTCCGTAGCGCTTCCCGGCGCCTTCGAAGGCGACCATCGGCACCGGATGATCGGTGCCTGCAAAATTGCCCTGGGAACGACCGGTTGATGCGGCGCCGGCAGCCAGTTCGTGGCCCGCGTGCTCAGTTGTCATGCTATGCTCTCGGAGGTTGGTCTTCAGAAACTCGCGGTTCTATAACCGCTCATGCGCACATTAGCCAATCAGGCTGCACATTCGAAGACAATCACGGTTCCGGCGCATAACAACAGGCTTTCAGTGTAGGCGGCTGGAGAGGCAAGGCGCCTCTCTTCAATGAGGGGACTTATGCCGCGGCGGGGCGGCGCTGAACAGGGATGAAATTTCACGAGGGCGGCAAAGCAGGAAAAATATTCCCGCCTTGTGACAAGCGGGCGGCTTGTGCCAAATCCTGCGCGAAGGCTGTTCTGAAGAGAGAAGGGTATGTTGATGATCGAAAGAATTGGTTTGGCGGCGCGCTGGAGCGACGCGGTCGTTGTCGGAAATCTGATTTTCCTCGCGGGCCATACGGCCGAGGAAACCCGTGGCCAGTCCGTCAAGGTGCAGACCGCCGAGGTGCTGGCAAGCATGGACGACACGCTGGCGCAGGCGGGCGTCACCAAGAACAATCTGGTCAGCGTCACCATCTACCTTGCCGACATTGCGGGCTTCGACGAGATGAACGAAGCCTGGGATGAGTGGGTTGCCGAAGGTCATGCGCCGGCGCGCGCAACCGTCGAGGCACGGCTTGCCCATGCGGACATGCTCGTCGAAATGACCGCGATCGCCGCCAAGTGATCGGTGCCGGAGCGTCCATGAAGCGCTCCGGCAGACCGCCTTGCCGCAATGTCAGCGCTAAGCTTGATGCTTTCCCGGAATGACTCTTTTCCGAAGGCCGCCTGTTTTTAGAAAATATAATCTATAATATAAATAGACATTATGGAAATCTCATTGGGACGTCACCGCAGGGGCTGACGAAAACATTGAGGTGACACCATGGGTATCAAGACATTGCTCGGGACGATCGGTCTCGTTGCGTCATTCATCACTGCCGCACATGCTGATGAAGCAAAGAAGGTCGTTATCGCCTATCAGACCGGCGCCGTGCCCTATCTGGTCGGCATTGCAAACGGCGATCTTGCCAAGCAGACCGGCTGGGATATCGAATTCCGCCGCTTCAATTCCGGCGCCGATATCTTCGCGGCGATCGCTTCCGGCGACGTGCAGCTCGGCGATGTCGGTTCGAGCCCCTATGCGGCTTCGGTCAGCAAGGATCTCGACGTCAAGGGCATCTACATCACTGCCGGAGCAGGCGACAGCGAAGCGCTGGTCGTGCGCCCCGATATCAAGTCCGCAGCCGATCTGAAGGGCAAGAAGTTCTCGGCCGCGCCTGTTTCCACCGACCATTACCAGCTTCTCGCCTATCTGAAGCAGGAAGGTCTCACCGAAAAGGACGCGCAGGTCATCGCCATGCCGCAGCCGCAGATCGTTGCCGCCTGGAAGCGCGGCGATATCGACGGCGCCTTCGTCTGGGATCCGGCGCTGAGCGAACTGAAGAAGGACGGCAAGGTTCTGGTGACCTCGGGGGAAGTCTCGAAGCGCGGCGCGCCTGTTTTCAGCGCGCTGGTGGTGACCGGCGACTTCGCTAAAAATAATGCCGAGTTCCTGACGAAATATGTCGGCCTGATCGACAAGTACTATGTCGATTTCGCCAAGAACCCCGGCAACTGGACTGCATCCTCCGACAACATCAAGGCGATCGCCAAGCTGCAGGGCGGTACGCCTGAGGAAAATGCCGGCTGGCTGAACACGACCGTCGTCGTTCCGCTGCAGGAGCAGGTAACGGCCGCTTGGCTGGGCGAAGGCGACAAGGGCAGCGTCGCCAAGACCCTGAAGGATACCGCCGGCTTCCTGAAGGAGCAGAAGAAGATCACTGCGGTCAAGGACAGCTACGCGAGCTTCGTCGATCCGCAGTTTGCTGCCGCAGCCCTCGCTTCGAACTGAACGTCTGACGAAATGGCGGCCCGACCCGGCCGCCATTTCACATTTACGGAAGACACGACATGCTTGAAGTCCGACACGCCACCGTGAAATTCGATGCCGCCGACGGAAGCTCCGTCCATGCGCTCGACAACGTCTCCTTCGACATTCCGCCGGCCTCGATCGTCGTCGCGCTCGGCGCTTCGGGCTGCGGAAAATCGACCTTGCTGAATGCCATCGCCGGCTTCCAGCCGTTGACCGAAGGCGAGATCCTGATCGACGGCGTGGCGGCTTCGCGGCCGGGCGGTGATCGCGGTGTCGTCTTCCAGAAGGATACGCTGCTTCCCTGGTCGAGCGTTCTCGACAATGTCGCGCTCGGCTTGCGTTATCAGGGCGTCGGTAAAAGGGAACGGCACCAGAAGGCGCGCGAGCTTCTAAAGCTTGTCGGGCTTTCCGATTTCGAGAGCAAGCCTCCCTATGAACTCTCCGGTGGCATGCGCCAGCGCGTCGGCATCGCCCGCGCCTTGGCGACGGATCCGAAAGTGCTGCTGATGGACGAGCCATTCGGTGCCCTCGACAGCCTGACGCGCGAAACCATGCAGCAGCTGCTCGCCTCCGTTTGGGCCGAGACGAAGAAGCAGGTGTTCTTCATCACTCACTCGATCGAAGAGGCACTGACGCTCGGCACCCATATCCTCGTCATGTCGCCGCGGCCGGGCAGGGTGGTTGCACGATACGAGGCGGATTTCGTGCGGGAATTCGCGCGCACGGGGGAAATCGGGCCGATCCTGGCAAATCCAGATTTCGTCGCTCTCAGAGAAGAGATCCGCTCGATCATTCACAAGCCCGCGCATGACCGCCGGGCCGCCTGACGCGGCACACAAAGCAAGGATTCGACTATGAGCGTATTGGCAGAACCAGCCACAGCAGCCCGCGCGACCTCGCCCGAGCGCAGGCCACGCGTCCGCAAACCGGCGACGGGCACCTTCGCGATCAGTGCCGCGACCCTGGTGGCACTCCTCTTAGGATGGGTGATCGCGACGCGGTACCATCTCGCCTCCCCACTCTTCCTTCCCTCACCGGGCGAAGTGCTCGTCCAGTTTCAGGCGATCGCCGCTGATGGATATGCCAACGGGACGCTTACCGAACATATTCTGGCGAGCCTAGGGCGCATCAGCGTGGCGCTCGCCTTCGGCATCGGCCTCGGCGTGCCGATCGGCCTGATCATGGGGCTGAATCGCTGGGCGAAGGGCGTGCTGAGCGTGCCGATCGACATCTACTGGGGTCTGCCGCCGCTTGCCTATCTGCCGCTGCTGATCATCTGGCTCGGCATCGGCGAGTCCTCGAAGATCCTGCTCCTCAGCCTTTCTGCCTTCGCACCGATCTGCTATGCCGCGCAAGCCGGCGTCCGCTCCGTACCGCAGGAGCGCATCAATGCCGCCCAGTCGCTGGGTGCCAACAGCCTGCAGCTCTTCACGACGATCGTGCTGCCGTCCGCGCTGCCTGAGATCCTGACGGGTCTGCGCATCGCGATCGGCGCAACGCTCTCGACGCTGGTGGCCGCCGAGCTCATCGCCGCCCAATCGGGTGTTGGCTACATGATCATGTCCGCCTCCAATTTCCTGGCAACGGATGTCGTCTTCGTCGGCCTGATTGTCATCGCCATCTTCGCTTTCGCCTTCACCGCTGCGATGCGCTTCCTCGAAAAACAGCTCGTGCCCTGGAAGGGCAAACTCTGAGATCCGGATCCGACCCCATGACCGCACATGCAAATCCCCCGCTGAACTTCTTCTGGTACCTGCCGACCCATGGCGATGGTCCCTACCTCGGAAGCGACGAACGCCATCGTCCGCCGACCTTCGGCTATATGCGCGATATCGCCCAGGCAGCCGACCGGCTCGGCTTCGAGGGCGTGCTGCTTCCGACCGGCACCTATTGCGAGGATGCCTGGATCACCGCCGCCTCGCTTGTGCCGCTGACGGAACGGCTTCGCTTCCTCGTCGCGCTCCGTCCCGGCAGCGCAACGCCTGCCATGTTCGCGCGTCATGCGGCTGCACTCGACCGCATCTCCGGCGGCAGGGCGCTGTTCAATGTGGTGACGGGCGCCGATCCTGCCGATCTCGCCGGAGACGGCAACAAGCTCGGCCATGGCGAGCGCTATGAGCAGACCGACGAGTTCCTGACCATCTGGCGCCGGATTCTTTCCGGTGAAAATCCGGATTTCGAGGGCAAGTATCTTTCCTCGCACGGGCGCGGACTTTCGTTTCCGCCGGTGCAGGCTCCGCATCCGCCGATCTGGTTCGGTGGCTCCTCGGATGCCGGTATCGCCGTCGCTGCAAAGCATGCCGACGTCTATCTGAGCTGGGGAGAGCCGCCCGCTCTGCTGGCCGAGAAGATCACCCGGGTCAAGGAGCGTGCCCTTGCCGAGGGACGCAAGATCCGCTTCGGCCTGCGCATCCATTTCATCGTCCGCGAAACCGAGGACAAGGCCTGGGCCGCTGCCGACGAACTGATCAGCCGCGTCACCGACGAACAGATCGCCGAGGCGCAGAACGAATTCCTCAACGTATCGCAGTCGGTCGGCCAGAAGCGGATGTCGGCGCTGCATCAGGGGAGCCGCGACAAGCTTGTCATCGCGCCGAACCTGTGGGCCGGTCATGGCCTCGTACGCGGCGGCGCCGGGACGGCGCTGGTCGGGAGCCCGGAAAATATCGCGGCGCGCCTGCGCGAATATCAGGAGATCGGCGTAGAGACCATCATCGGTTCGGGCTATCCGCATCTCGAAGAGGCATTCCATGTCGCCGAGCTGCTCTTCCCGCTGATCGGCAAATCCGGCGAGAAATCCTACGGCATCGGCAAGGATAACCAGACCTTCGAGAGCGGATTGAAATCGAAGCGGACGGCGTGAGGCGCTCCTGTTCCGGTCAGCGAGGCCGGAACAGCTTCGGCCTCTGCGCCTCGAACGTCTTGCGCCCGCCTTTGCATCCGAAGATGACGCGGGCGTTTTCGCGGATGGCCTGTTCGCGGTCACCGCAGTCGATGAGGATGATGTCGGCGGGTTCGCCGACGGCGATCTTTTGTATCTTTCCCAGGATCTCTGCTGCGGAGCGCTCGATCATGTCGAAGGCGGGCTGCATATCCTGGCGGCGTGAGAGCTGCGCGACATTGGCATAGAGGTTTGCCATGCGGATCAGCGAGGCGTCGCCGTAAGGCGTGAAGGGATTGAGGATGTTGTTGCTGGCGATCGACGTCAGCACGCCCTCCGAAGCCAGGAGATGCGCAGGGGCGACGCCGCGCGGTACCAGCCGGTCGAAGCTGCGGCCGTTGAGGAAGAGGTCCGTCGACGGCAGCACGGTGATGGCGATGCCTGCGGCTTTCAGTTTCTGGGCCACGGCGCGCAACTCGTCGGGCGCGAGCGCCGACAGGCTGGTCATGTGCCCGAGCGAGACGCGGCCCTGATAACCGCGCCTCAGCGTCTCCTCGATGACTTCGGGCAGGTTGCTCTTTTCCGGCGACAGGTCGAAATCGAGGTGGAAATCCACGGGAACACCGTGCTTTTCGGCCAGATCGAAGATCATGCGGATTTGGCCGCGCGGGTCGGGATCGATATAGGGCGCGCCGCCGATGAGGTCGGCGCCATCCGCCAGCGCCTGATCCAGCATCGCGAAGGTCTCGGGTTCATTGGTCAGGCCGTCCTGCGCGAAGGCGCAGATCTCGATGTCGACCGCGAAGGCATAGTCACTGCGGATGCGTTTGATTGCTGCGAAGGAGCGCATGCCGGCGCGGGGATCGATCTCGACGAAGGTTCGCATCCGCATTGTGCCGCTGACGATTGCTTTCTCGACGACGCGGGCGGCGCGGGCATAGACATCGGCCTCCGTGAAGCCTGCCTTGGCGACGGCGGTCTCGCGGACGGCTTCGGCAAGCGTGCCCTCGCAGATGCTGCAGCGGTCGAGGATGCAGGCCTTGTCGAGATGGATATGGCTGTCGGTGAAGCCGCAGCTCGCAAAGGCGCCCTCGGCATCGATGGTTTCGACGGCTTCGCAAACGAGGTTCGATCCGATCGCGGCGATCATCCCGCCTGATATGCCGATATCGACAGGGTTATCGGCGTCTTCGAGGCTGGCATTGCGGATGAGGAGATCGAAGAGCGGCGTCGCCATGGTCAGATACCGATCGCCCCGCCGTCGCTGCGCGGATCATGCGCGCCGGCGATCGTCTCGCCGATGCGGATGATGCCTGCCTGTCCGCCCAGCTGGCTGAAGGCATCGATACTGCTCACCTCGTGGCCCATGGCCTGCAATTCCTCGAAGACATCAGCCCCGGCATTGGCCTCGATCTTCAGCGTGTCCCGGGCATCGGAGAAGGTGCGCCCGAGCAGGAAGCGGGGCTGAGACAGGGCCGCCAGCGGGTCGAGCCCGTGGTCGATCAGCAGCGACAACAGCAGCGACAGTGTCTGCGGTTGGCCGTCGGCGCCTTGTGTGCCGTAGAGGAGGTGCGGGCGCCCGTTCTTCAGCGCCAGGCCGGGGTTCAGGGTGTAGAAGGGCCGCTTGCCGGGCGTCAGCCGATTGGGGCTCGCGGGATCGAGGCTGAAGGCGGCGCCGCGGTTCTGCCAGAGGATGCCGGTATCCCCGGCCACGACGCCGCTGCCCCAGTCGAAATAGATACTCTGGAGCATGGAGACGCTGCGCCCTTCGCTGTCGGTGGCGGCGAGGAACGCGGTATCGCCGTGCTTGTAGGGCTGCGGCCAGGACATCGCCTTCTGTCGGTCGATCGCGGCGGCCTTGGCTGCCAGGCGGGTGCCATCCAGCAGGGTCTCGCAATCGACTTCGGCGAAATCCGGATCGGCGATCCCGGCGCGATCGAGGAAGGCCTGTTTCACCGCTTCGACGAGCCGGTGGTAGAAGGCGGCGCTGTCCGGCTCGAGCGCTGCCATGTTAAACTGGCTGAGAACCCCCATGATGCCGAGCGTGCTGACGCCTTGGGTCGGCGGCGGGGGCGCCAGCAGGGTCAGGCCGCGATAATCGAGCGACAGGGGTTCGGCGGTACGGGTCTTGGTTCTCGCCAGGTCCTCTGCGGTCAAAGGTGAACCGGCCGAAGCCAGCCCGGCGGCAATCCGGGCGGCAAGCTCGCCCTCGTAGAACTCGCGCGGGCCATGGTCGGCAATGGCGCGCAATGTCTTCGCCAGTGCAGGCTGGCGCTGTGTGCCATCGGCGGCGAAAGTCGCCGCAAAGCCCGGCCAGTCCGGGATTTCCTTTTCCCGGAACCGGTACCAGAAGCTCTGCGACGGGCTGACGGGGAAACCGTTTTCAGCCAGCGCGAGCGCGTCCTCCAGCAGGGTGGCGAGTTTTTCCTTGCCATTCCAGCTTTCCGCCGAATGAGCAAGCAGCGTGCCCCAGCTGTCGACGAGGCACGCCGTCGTGAGCGCCGACATCGGTCCGCGAAGCGGGATTGCCGGGATCTCGGGCAGAGTCATGGCCGCCTGGCCGATGCCGAGGAAGGCTGTGGCTGCACCGGAACGATCGGCGACCAGCCAGATCGCATCGCCGCCGAGCCCGCAGAAATGCGGATAGACGACAGAGAGCGCCGCACCGGCCGCGATCACCGCCTCGATGGCGTTGCCGCCGCGACGGAGGACTTTGGCACCGGCCTCCGCCGCAAGCCAATGCGGCGCCGTCACCATGGCGCTCGTGGACGCGGCATCGCTGCCTGATGTCTGGCGGCTTGCCATCGTCATCTGCGGATCACCACGCCGTCTTCGGCAACCAGCTTGCCGGACTTGAAGACCTTGCGGCCCTTCGGCACGCTGACGACGGCCTGCGGGATATGCTCGGCCTGCAAGGTCACGAAGTCTGCCTTGCTGCCGAGTTGAAGGCCGTAGCCTTCCAGCCGCAGCGCCTTGGCGCCTGCCGCGGTCACGACGTCGAAGGCGGCGGCCAGCTCGTCATCGGTATAGAAGCCGGAGCGGTAACCGATGATCTCAGCCCGGCGCAGCATGTCGCCATCGCCGTAGGGCCACCAGGAGTCGCGGATATTGTCGCTGCCGCTGAAGACGGTCACGCCGGCCTTGCGCAGCAAGGCGACCGGAGGAAAATTGTGATTGCCGGGCGCATTGGTCATGATCGAAACGCCGCTCGCGGCGATCAGGTCGGCTGCCTTCCTTGCCGCATCCGGAGGCAGGTCGCCCAGCCCGTAGGCATGGCTGACGGTGACGTGGCCGGACATGCCGAGCGCCGCAGTCCGCGCGCAGATCTCCTCGATGGTGAAGAGACCGAGCGTGCCGGCATCATGCAGATGGATATCGACATCGACGCCGTGCTTTTCGGCAACGCCGAAGACGATATCGAGATGGCGCGTGACATCGCGGTCGAAGCTCGCCGGATCGAGGCCGCCGACGAGGTCTGCGCCGAGCGCGATGGCCTGGTCGAGGAGTTCGGGTGTGCCGGGGCTTTTCAGGATGCCGCTCTGCGGGAAGGCGACGAGCTGGATATCGATCACATCGCGGTAGTCCTCGCGGACCTTCAGGATGGTCTCGAGAGACGTCAGGCCGACCGACCCGTCGACCATGACATGGCTGCGCATGGCCGTTGCGCCATTGGCCATACAGAGATCGAGCTGGTTGCGGGCGCGCTCGTCCATAGGCGCGGCCTGAGCCATATTCTGCGCCTGGAACGCGACGCGCTCATGGACGTCGAAGCCATTGGTGCAGGGCTTATGCGGGATCCAGGCGTCGCCATAGAAGCTGGTGTCGAGATGGATATGGCCCTCGACGAAACCGGGCACGACCAGCATGCCCCCGAGATCGACGGTGCTGCCCGCGCCACCTGCAGCGCTTGCCGGTGAAATCGCGGCGATCCTCCCGCCGGAAACGCCGATATCCGCCAACGATCCATCGGCGAGGCGCGCATTGGTAAAGACGGTCTCGATCTCGGCCATCTCATTCTCCTTGTTGTTCTGCCGCCGGGCGCCTGACACTCACTCGGAATATGACGTGCAAGAGCAATGCCAGTTGGCGGCCTATGGGATGAAATATCTGCCGGGCACGGATCGCAGGGCTTGGAGACCCGCTTGACCGGCACGGTTTCGCGAGTGCTCATATATCATGTCTACATAAAAGGCAAAATCATGTATACATGATTGAAAAATAGGCGGCGCTATCGGGCGCTGCTGTAGCGCGAGAGGATGCTGCCGAGATCGGGTGCAGTCTCCGTCTCCTCGGTGATCAGCGCGCGTGTCTCTACCGACACGAGATGCTCGTCCATCAAACGTTCGGCCGCAGCGGCATCCTGCGCTTTCAGGGCGGCGATCAGGGCGGAATGCTCGCTGATGGCGCATTCGCTGGAATGCGGGCGGCTATACATCGCGAGGATCAGCGAGCAGCGTGACACAAGCTCGAAAAGGTAGCGCTCCAACAGCGTATTGCCGGAGAGTGTCGCGAGCTTCAGGTGAAACTCGCCGGCAAGCCGGGTGGAAAGCCGCGCATCGCCCTTGGCATGCGCCGCCTCTTCCTCTTTCACGTGATTTTTCAGAGCCTTCTCGATCTCGGGTGACCAGCGCTTCATCACGCTTCTCATGGCCTCGCGTTCCAGCGAACGGCGCACGGCAAAGACATCGCGGGCCTCTTCCAGGCTCGGGCGCGCCACGGTCGCGGTGCGCTTGTGATAGGTATCGACGAGGCCCTGGGTCTGCAGCTTGGCGAGCACGGCGCGCACCAGCGTCCGGCTCATCGAGAAGTGCCGGCCGATCTCGTCTTCGGGCAGCTTGGTGCCGGCCTTCAGTGCCTGTTCAATGATGGCGCGCCGCAGGGCGAGGGTGGCGGCTTCGACGCGATCGGAATTCGAGGACATTGCGGATCCTGAGAAGTGATTTTCTGTATACGTTATCCGGCGTTCCCGCATACGGCAACCGGCGGCAGCCGCGCGCTGCCAGGGCCACCCCTTGAGCAGTTGTGATGCGAAACCTAGATCATCAGCAGAGAAGGTCAGGGGGAGAGCCATGCCTGATACAATGGTCGTCAAACGGGAAACCCATGTAGCCGCGCCGCCTGCGGCGGTCTTTGCGCTGTTGACCGATCCCGACAAGATCCTGCGCTGGATGGGAACCGAGGCCCATGTCGAGGCCGAGCCCGGTGGTCTCTATCTCGTCAATGTCACCGGCGCCCGCTTCGCCCGGGGCACGTTCCGCGAAGTGATCCCCGTCCATCGCATCGCCTACAGTTTCGGCTGGGATGGCAGCGAGATCGTGCCGCCGGGGTCGAGCCTGGTTGAGATCGATCTCATCGAGAAGCCGGATGGCACATTGCTGCGGCTGACGCATACCGGCCTGCCGACGCCGGAACAATGCGCCGGTCATGCCGAGGGCTGGGCGCATTATCTCGATCGTCTCGCCACCGTCGTCGCGGGCAAAGATCCGGGACCGGATTCGAATGCCGGCCGCACCGGCTGAAGCTTGGATGACAGGGGCTAGCGGCCATGGCATCATCGCCGCATGAACATGCCTCCCTCCCTTGCCTGGCTGGTCGATGAGGCGAGCCATACGGCAACCCCGGAACTGTTTCTCGGTGAACTCGGCCGGATGCTGCTGGCCGAAGGCATTCCCGTCGCCCGCATCGCGCTGACGCTTGCCGTGCCGCATCCGATCATCGCCCAGCGAACCTGGCTCTGGCGCGCCGTGGGTAGCGAGGTGATCGAAGCGCTCGGATTCGGCGTTTCGGCGCAGGCCGGGCGCGAATGGCTGGCCGAGATCGGCAATACCAGGGAAGGGCTCGGCAGTGAGGCAAGCGGCGTGCGCTTCCTCGGCTTTGCGGGCAGCCGGCCCTTCAGTGCGGAACAGCAGGCGCTGATCGACGATGCGGCTCGGTTTGCCAAGGCGCCGCTGGCTGCAATTTCGGCGCGGCTGGCGGGTGCGGCTTTGCTCGAAGCCTATCTCGGCAGGCGCAGTGCCGCCCGCGTCGGCGCCGGTGCGCTGAAACGCGGCACTGGCGAGACCATCCGGGCTGCTCTGCTTTGCGCCGATCTTCGCGATTTCACCGCCATGTCGGAAAGTGCTCCGGCGGAAACGGTCATTGCCGCGCTCGATGCCTGGTTCGAGCGGGTGACCGGCGCCGTCAATGTCTTCGGCGGCGAGGTGCTGAAATTCATCGGCGACGGCGTGCTGGCGATCTTTCCGGTGACGGGGACGGCGCATGATGCCTGCGCGGCCGCCATCCGCGCCGCCAACGCGGCGAAGGCCGGCATGAAGTACCTGAATGCCACGCGAGAAGGCGATGGCCTTCCCTCATTGCCGTTCGGCATGGCGCTGCATTTCGGCGAAATCTTCTGGGGCAATGTCGGCGCTGCCGACCGGCTGGATTTCACCGCGATCGGCCCCGCCGTCAATCTCGTCAGCCGTCTCGAAGGTCTCTGCAAACCGCTAGGACATACGGCTCTTGTCTCTGGCGCCCTGGCAGCGGAGGTGCGGGAAGGGCTCGTGGATCTCGGCAGTCATTCCCTTCGCGGCATTGCCGAGCCGTGCCCGGTCTTTGCGCTCGGCGGCGAATGAAATGAAAAAGCCGCCGCGTGTTCATCGCGGCGGCTTTCGAAGCTGACCCGGCGCTCTCTTAGCTGCGCGGGTTGATGTTTTCAGGGTCGTAGAGCGGCTTGTAGCCGACGGCTGCGACTTCGACCGGATAGGTCTCGGCGAAATACTCGATGTTGAGCTTGCGGCCGACCTGGCAGTAATCCCAGGGCAGGTAGGCGAGCGCGATGTTCTTGCCGAGCGTCGGGCCGAAGGCAACCGAGGTCGTGTAGGAGCGGCGGCCGAGCTCGTCGATCAGCACCTTGCCGGTTTCCGGATCCATGACCGGCATGGAACCGACGGGGTAGCGCTTGACGCCCGACTTGTCGGTATTCTCGGTCATGACGAGGGTGCAGAGCATTGCCGGCTGGTGGTCGCGCGCCTTGTATTCCAGGTGCTTGGCCTTGCCGCGGAAGTCGGATTCCTTGACCTTCGGACGGGCCAGATCGGCTTCCAGCAGATTGTACTGGGTGAGCAGATCACCGTTCTGCAGGCGCAGGCTCTTTTCCATGCGGCGCGAGTTCGCGTAGGTCTCGACGCCGAACGGCATGACGCCGGTCGAGCGCAGCGCATCCCAGACGGCGAGGCCGTCTTCGTATTTCATGTGCAGTTCCCAGCCCTGCTCGCCGACATAGGAGATGCGGAAGGCGGTAACCGGCTTGCCGCCGATCTCGATTGGCTTGATCGCCGCGAAGGCGAAGTTTTCGGCATCGAGGCCCGAGGGATCGGCAACCACCTTCTTCAGCGTGTCGCGGGCGTTCGGTCCCCAGATGCCGATGGTGATGTACTTCTCGGAGACGTCGGTGATGGTGACGTCGAGGCCGCGATCCTCAGCAACGCGCTTCATGTAATGGAAGTCGCGCGGGCCTGCGTCAGCGCCATTGATGAGGCGGCAGCGGTCGGCCATGCGGATGACGGTGAAGTCGGCGCGCACCATGCCCTCGTCGTCGAGGAAGTGGGTGTAGATGCCCTTGCCGATGTTGCCGTCGCCGCCGATCTTTGCGGCGCAGAGCCATTCGAGCAGGTCGACATGATCAGGACCTTCGATATCGACCATGTGGAAATGGCTGAGATTGACGATGCCGCAATCCTCGCTCATCGCCAGATGTTCGGCATTCGAGACGCGCCAGAAGTGGCGGTTGTCCCATTCGTTCTCGCGAACCGGCACGCGGTCGGCATATTTCTCCAGCAGATGCTCGTTGGCGGCGTAGCCATGCGCACGCTCCCAGCCGCCGAGCTCCATGAAGTAGCCGCCGAGTTCCTTCTCGCGCTCGTAGAAGGGCGAGCGCTTGGCATTTCGGCCCGATGCATAGGGTTCGCGGGTGTGAACGGCCGGGAAGTAGATCTTCTGGGCGGCTTCGTAGCAGCGTCCCTCGATGAACTCTTCGGTCAGCTGGTGCGGATAGAAGCGGGCGTAATCGATCGAGTTGTGGTCGATCTCGGTGCGGCCGTCGGTCATCCAGTCGGCGATCAGCTTGCCGTAACCCGGGCCGTCCTTGACCCAGATGGCGACGCAGTACCAGAGACCGCGAACCTTTTGGCTTTCGCCGCAGGAGGCGCCGCCGCCGGCGGAGACCTGCAGCAGGCCGTTGAAGGAGTGGCCTTCGTTATAGCCGAGTTCGCCAAGGATCGGTGTCAGTTCCATGGCGCGCTCGAGCGGCTCGATGATCTGTTCCATCTCGAGGTCGCGCTGCGACGGCGAAAGGCGTGCTTCGTGCTTTTCGAGCAGATCGCGCGGATGGCACATGCGCGGATTGGTGGTTTCGTAATAGCCCCACTCGATCTGGCCGCCTTCGGTGGTGGCCGGATCGCCGGTATCGCGCATATAGGCGGAGTTACCCTGGTCGCGCAGCAGCGGGAAGCCGATTTCCTTGCCGGTGCCCTCGAATTCGTTATAGGGGCCGAAGAATGTCAGCGGGTGATCGACCGGCATGACCGGCAGGTCTTCGCCGACCATTTCGGCGATCAGGCGGCCCCAGAGGCCGGCGCAGACGATGACGTGATCGGCCATGATCGTGCCGCGATGGGTGACGACGCCCTTGATGCGGCCGCCCTCAACGATCAGCGACTTCGCCGGCGTGTTGCCGAACATCTTGAGCTTGCCGGACTTTTCGGCAGCGTCGACGAGCTTGCCGGCAACCGTCTGCGAGCGCGGAATGACGAGGCCGGCGTCGGGGTCGAACATGCCGCCCTGAACCTGGTCTTCCTCGATCAGCGGGAACATTTCTTTGATCTCTGAGGGCGAGACGTAGCGGGCGTTGGTGCCGAAGGCCTTGGCGGAGCTGAGCTTGCGCTTGATCTCTTCCATCCAGGTGTCGTCGCCGGTGCGGGCAACTTCCAGGCCGCCGATGCGGGCGTAGTGGCCCATCTTCTCGTAGAAATCGATCGAATATTGCGTGGTCCAGACGCTGAGATAGTCGTGGCTGGTGGTGTAACAGAAGTCGGAGGCGTGTGCCGTCGATCCGATATCCGTCGGGATGCCCGATTTGTCGATGCCGACAATGTCGTCCCAGCCACGCTCGATCAGGTGATGAGCGATCGAGGCGCCGACGATGCCGCCGAGACCGATGATTACGACTTTAGCCTTGCTTGGAAATTCCGCCATCACTTGAACCCTTGAACCTTGGTGCGCCGAATCTAATACAGGCCGAAACGGCACTACAGTCGATCCACGACAATAAGATGTAGCGATCCGCCAAGGGGCTTGTCTATTCGAGACGCGAAGCCGCTGGCTTTTTTGCGACATCTGCATGCAGCCATGGCATTTGAGAGGAACAGCGGTATGTTTGTAACAGGATCGCGGGAGACATCGCGCATCCATCCATGAGCCAGGCAGGGAGGAGCCAATCTCATGACATCAGACGATCCGGTGGTGATCGCCGGCATGGCGCGCACGCCGATGGGCGGCTTTCAGGGCGACTTCAAGGATGTGGCGGCGACCGATCTCGGTTCGGCGGCAATCCGGGCGGCGATCGAGCGCAGCGGACTTTCTGCAGAGATGATCGGCGAGGTGCTGATGGGATGCGTGCTGCCGGCAGGGCAGGGGCAGGCCCCGGCCCGCCAGGCGGCACTCGGCGCCGGATTGCCCTATGACTGTGGTGCCGCGACCATCAACAAGGTCTGCGGCTCCGGCATGAAGGCGGCGATGATCGGCCACGACGAGATTGTCTCCGGCAGCCAGTCGGTGGTCGTCGCCGGGGGCATGGAGAGCATGACCAACGCGCCCTACCTCCTGAAGCGCGCCAGAAGCGGTTACCGGATGGGCCATGGCGCCATCCACGACCATATGTTTCTCGATGGCCTGGAGGATGCCTATGACAAGGGCCGCTCGATGGGCACGTTCGCGGAAGAATGCGCCGAAGCCTACCAGTTCACCCGTGACACTCAGGACCATTATGCCATTACTTCGCTCGACAAGGCAAAACGCGCCGTCGACGGTGGGCTCTTCGATGCCGAAACGGTGACGGTCCAGGTGCAATCCGGAAAGACCAGCCGCGAGATCAGCCGGGACGAGCAGCCCGGCAAGGCGGATCCGGCCCGCATTCCCTCGCTGAAACCAGCGTTTCGCGATGGCGGTACGGTGACGGCCGCAAGTTCGGCCTCGATTTCCGACGGTGCGGCGGCGCTCGTCATGATCAGGCGTTCGGAGGCGGAGCGGCGCGGTTTGACGCCGATTGCCGCCATCACCGGCCATGCGACGCATTCGCAGGCACCCAATCTGTTCACGACGGCGCCTGTCGGCGCGCTGCGCAAGCTTTCGGAAAAGACCGGCTGGGCGCTCGGCGATGTCGACCTCTTCGAGATCAACGAGGCCTTCGCCGTCGTGCCGATGGCGGCGATGCACGATCTCGGGCTCCCGGCGGAGAAGATCAATATCCACGGCGGCGCCTGCGCGCTCGGCCACCCGATCGGCGCTTCGGGCGCCCGCATCATCGTGACGTTGCTCTCGGCCATGCAGCGCTATGGTTTGAAGCGCGGCATGGCTTCGCTCTGCCTTGGCGGCGGCGAGGCGACGGCCATGGCTTTCGAGCGGATCTGAGGGAGAGGCATATGCGGCTCGACGAAACGCAGATCCAGATCCGCGACATGGCCCGCGCCTTTGCGCAAGAGCGCTTGGCGCCGGGTGCCTCCCGCCGCGACAAGGAGCACAGTTTTCCGCGCGAGGAATTGCGGGAGATGGGCGAGCTTGGCCTGCTCGGCATGCTGGTTCCGGAGGCATATGGCGGCTCGGAGACCGGCGCGATCGCCTATGCGCTGGCGATCGAGGAGATCGCCGCGGGCGACGGCGCCTGCTCGACGATCATGAGCGTCCACAGTTCGGTCGGCTGCGTGCCGATCCTGCGCTTTGGCAGCGACGAGCAGAAGCAGCGTTTCCTGCCGAAGCTTGCATCGGGCGAATGGATCGGCGGCTTTGCTCTGACTGAGCCGCAGGCCGGCTCGGATGCCTCGAACCTGAAGACAATAGCGGAGCGGGATGGCGGCGACTATGTCATCACTGGCGCCAAGCAGTTCATCACGTCTGGCAAGAACGGCGACGTCATCATCGTTTTCGCGGTGACCGAGCCGGCGGCCGGAAAGAAGGGCATCACCGCCTTCATCGTGCCCACGGATACGCCGGGCTACGAAGTGGTTCGCGTCGAGGACAAGCTCGGGCTGCACGCATCCGATACCTGCCAGATCGCCTTCAACGGCATGCGCATCCCGGCATCCCAGCGGTTAGGCGAGGAGGGTGACGGCTACAGGATTGCGCTCGCCAATCTCGAAGGCGGCCGTATCGGCATTGCCGCGCAGGCGGTCGGCATGGCGCGGGCGGCATTCGAGGCGGCACGCGATTATGCCCGTGCGCGAACCGCCTTCGGCAAGGCGATCGCCGAGCATCAGGCGATCTCCTTCCGGCTTGCCGAAATGGCGACGAAGATCGAGGCTGCGCGCCAGCTCGTCCTGCATGCGGCGGCTTTGAAAGAGGCCGGCGAGCCGTGCCTCTCCGAGGCGTCGATGGCGAAGCTCTTTGCATCGGAGATGGCCGAAGCGGTCTGTTCCGCGGCGCTGCAGATCCATGGCGGCTACGGCTACATGTCCGATTATCCGGTGGAGCGCATCTACCGCGATGTCCGCATCTGCCAGATCTATGAGGGGACCAGCGACGTACAGAAGATGGTGATTGCGCGGAACCTTTGAGGCTCAAATGCCGATTTGGGGTTGCACTTTGCCGCGAGTGTGGAAATGACTGCACGCTAATATGTTGCTTTGATCCCGGAACCAGGCGGACCGTTTGCCAATGTCAGATTCCACCCAGAACCTCTCTGCCATCGACATCCTGCGGACCCGTTCGCTTGCCAATGTCGTGCAGGCCGAGATCGAGCGGATGATCATCGACGGCGAGCTGAAGCCGAACGAGCGGGTCAACGAAAACGGCCTGTCGCAGCGCCTCGGCGTCAGCCGCGGACCGATCCGGGAGGCCTGCAGTGCGCTCGCCGCCATGGGGCTGATCGAGATTATCCCGAACCGCGGCTTCTTCATCCGGGCGCTCAGCACCGACGAGGCGCTGGATCTGTCGGAGGCCCGCGCAGGCGTCTTCGGCTGCATGGCGATGATGCTTGCCGAGCGGATCACCGATGCGGAGCTTGCGGTGCTCCGCGGCCTGATCGACAAGATGGAAGAGATCGTCGCGCTCGGCGACCTCCATATCTATTATCCCGTCAACCTCGAGTTCCACAAGCAGATCGCCAGCATGGCAGGGAACCTGCGGCTGGCCGCTACCTATCAGAGCTTCGTGCGCGAGCTGCATATCCAGCGCTACCGCGCTCTCTCCGGCCCCGACATGCTGCATGTCTCGAACGAGGAGCACCGGGCGATCGTCGATGCGCTGGCCGCCCGCGATCCGGTTCGGGCGCTGATGACGGCGCGCACCCATATCCTCAACGGTATCATCCGCGCCAGGAACGCCGGCGAAGCGCGCAAGGGCTGAATAGCCCTGCGTCAGTACCCGAGTGTTCGTCCTGAAAATTGTTGACAATCTACAATTTGAAACGCAAGGTCGCCCCGGCAACGAGGGAGGCATTGCATGGAAAGTCATCTGGTCATCGGTATTCTCAATGGAGACGATATCGGCCACGAAATCGTGCCGGCGGCGGTGGATGTCGTGAAGGCGGCGGCAGAAAAGACCGGACTGAAGATCGACTGGCGGCCGATGTCGATCGGGCGGACGGCGCTCGATACGCATGGCTCGACCTTCCCCGAGGGGACGATGGAGACGCTCGCCAGGATGGATGGCTTCATCCTGGGGCCGATCGGCCATCAGGCCTATCCGAAAGTGCCGGGCGCCATCAATCCGCATCCGATCATGCGCAAGGGTTTCAATCTCTTCGCCAATGTCCGCCCCACGAAGTCTTTTCCCGGGCTCGGCGCCATCTATGACGATATCGATCTGGTGATCGTCCGCGAGAATAACGAGGGCTTCCAGCCGGACCGGAATGTCGTGGCCGGTTCCGGCGAATTCCGCCCGACGGAGGAGATGACGATTTCGGTGCGCGTCATCACCCGGCTTGGCTCCTCGCGCGTGGCGCGAGCCGCCTTCGAAATCGCCCGTCAGCGCAAGAAGCGGTTGACGGTCGTGCACAAGAACACCGTCTTCAAGCTTGGCTGCGGCATGTTCGTCGAGGAATGCCATAGGGTTGCCAAGGAATTTCCTGATGTGACGGTCGATGAGGTCATCGTCGATACCATGGCGATGCGCCTGATCCGCGATCCGCAGAGCTTCGACGTCATCGTCACCACCAATATGTTCGGCGATATCCTGACCGATGAAGCGGCGGGTCTGGTCGGCGGTCTCGGCATGGCGCCCGGCCTCTGCATCGGCGAGGGCAATCTCGCGATGGCGCAGGCAACGCATGGCTCGGCACCCGACATCGCCGGCAAGGGCATCGCCAATCCCTTCGCGATGATCGAGTCCGCGAGGATGATGATCGAGTGGCTGGGGCATAATCGCGGCATCCCGCAGGCGGTCGAGGCAGGGGCGATCATGGAAAGGGCGATTGCCAGAGCGCTCGCCAATCCCGAGACCCGCACGCGCGACATCCGCGGTACTGCCGGCACGGACGGGATGACGCGCGGCATCATCGCGGCACTCGGCTAGCGGTCAGAAACCGGTCAGCTGCGGCCAGTAATGGGCAAGGGCCGCAGCCGTTCCGCCAAGCGCGAGAACGGCGACCACCGGCATTTTCGGTTTCCAGTAGAGCAGGCCGCAGGAGAGTGCGGCAATGACAAGCGCCAGCGCGCCGCCTTCGGCCACCCTAAACAGCGAGATGACACCGGCGATGATCAGGCCGGTGCCGATCGGCGCCAGCCCCTCGCGCATAGCGCGGTGCCACTCCTTGTCACGATGGGTATTGGTCAGCCGGAAGACGGCGTAGCAGAGCAGCGACGAGGGCAGGAACAGCGCCAGCGAAGCGATCAGCGCGCCGAGCCAGCCGGAGACCTTCCAGCCGATCACGGTGGCGAGCATCGTGCCCGGGCCGGGCGCTGCCCGCGACACGCCGAAAAGATGCAGAAATTCCGCCTGCGTCAGCCAGCCATGCACAGTGACCGTCTCGTTCTGCAGCCCGGCGATGATCGCCGCGCCACCGCCGATCGAGGTCAGCGAGAACGGGATGAAGACGAGGGCGAGGCCGATGAGGGGATTGTCGCGCATCTACTGCCTCTTCCAGGCCAGCGCGATGCTGAAGGGCGCAATGGCGAAAACGACGGGGATCAGCGGCCATTCGAGCACGCCGACCAGAAAGGCCGTCAGCGCGATGACGATGGCGGCCGGCGGAAAACGGATCGCCCGGCGGCTTCCCTGGATGCAGGTCAACAGCAGAAGGCCGATCGCGGCGAAGGCGATGCCGTTGAAGACGACGGGTAGCAGTTCGTAACCCGCCAGCAGATCGAAGAGCTTGTAGAGGCCGATCACCGCGAAGAACGGGCCGACGAGAAAGCCGGTGAAACAGGCGATGGAGCCCAGCGGGCCGCGGAGCTGTTCGCCGAGGCAGATGACGAGATTGACGACATTGGCGCCGGGCAGCATCTGCGAGATCGCCAGGCTGGTCGAGAAATCCTCGTCGCTGACGAGCTCCTTGCGCAGGACGAATTCCTGGTAGAGCCATCCGGAAAGACCGCCGCCGAAGCTCAATATCCCGACCTTGAAGCAGAGAAGGAAAAGGGCGGCGAGGCTCGGCCGGTCCGCCGGCCGCAGGGATTCCGGTACAGACATCCTACGGGTCCATCATGCGCTTGAGCCCCGGCGGCGATGCGCCGGGGAACGTTGTTCAGACTGTTTCCGCGAGTCGCGGGCGATCGGTCAAGGCAGGAAGGCGCCGCCGTTGATATGCAGCGTCTGGCCGGTGGTGAAACGCGCCTGCATGCTGGCGAGATAGGCAACGGCTGCCGCCACCTCTTCCGGCGTGCCGCGCCGTCCGACCAGCGTGCGCGTCGTCTTGTGATGGGCCGGATCGCCCGCCTTGGTGTGCTCGCGATTGGTCTCGATCATCCCCGGCGAGACAAGGTTGACGGTGATGCCGTCAGGGCTGAGTTCCTGAGCCAACGCCTTGGTCATGCCATCGAGACCGGCCTTCGCCGAGACGACGTGGACGCGGTTGACCGCACCGGTATAAGCGGTGAGGCCGCCGATATTGATGATCGCGCCGCTGCCGCCCGCCCGCAGATGCGGGATCGCCGCCCGGCTCATCAGGAAGGCGCCGTCGAGCGTCACGCTGATCACGTCCCGCCAATCCTTGTAGGACAGTTCCTCGACCGGCGCTTCGCGGCGGATCGCGGCATTGTTGACGAGAATGTCCAAGCGGCCGAGCGCCGAGGCGGCTTCGGAGACCAGCCTTGCGGCATCCGCCTCGCTCGCGACATCGCCCATCAGCACCTTGGCCTTGACGCCGAAAGCCTCGACCTCGCGCGCGACCGCTTCCGCGGCCTCCCTGTCGGAGCGGGCGACGATGGCGATCGAGGCGCCGGCCTCGGCGAGCGCCAGTGCGATGGCGCGGCCGATATTGCGGGAGGCGCCGGTCACCAGTGCGGCGCGGCCCTTGAGACCGAGATCAGTCATGATGCCCTCCGTTCACAGCCGCGCTACCGACAGATCGACAGCGCCGCCATCGGCGATGCGGCCGAGTGCCGAACGAAGTGCATCGATCCGCTCGCCGGTCAAGCCGCCGAAGGCGAGGTTCGCCTCGAACTTCGCCTGCAATTCGGCATCCGGCAACGGCTCATGCGCGCCGCCGCGCATATGCGGCTGGCGGAACTCGCGGATGCTGCCGTCCTTCAGGACGGCCTTGACGTGGCCGGTATAGCCGCGCGGATAGGGATCGTTGGGGTCGATCTCGTAGGAAACCTTGGCGGCAAGCGCGCGCAGGGCGGGATCCTTGACGCGTTCGTCGGTGAACTGCCCGAGCCCGGCCTGGCCATCCGTGAAGCCGACGGCGATGCAATAGGGCGTCGAGAACTTGCCGGCATAGCCGTTCGGCGGCTGATGTTTCTTGGCAAGCGGCTCCCAGAGGCGATGGACGGTGCCTTCGCCGACATTGCAAGTGATCGAGACGATATCGTCGGCGGCAACGCCTGATTTGGCGAGCTTGATGGCGCAGTCGATGAAGGGCTGGGTCATCGTTCCGCAGGCATAGGGCTTGAAGGCCAGCGTCTCCAGCACCCAGCTCTCGCCGAGACCATCGAGGAGCGGCGCAAAATCGGGCGTCTTCGACGGAGCGAAGGCTTTGTACATGCCATTGGTGCCGTCGAAGACGGTGAGCGGTCCGGTAAAGCCGCCTTCGGCGAGCAGTGCGGCGCGCAGACCCGCCTGGGCGGCGGCACCCGCATGAAGGCGTTTCGTCGAGCTGCCGTCGGCGAGATATTCGATGATCCCGGATGCGAGGCTGCCGGAGATGCCGAGCGCCCGGGCAATGGTTTCCGCATCCTGTCCAAGCGCGGCGCCGACGGCTGCTGCCGCTGCCGGTGCGCCGAAGATCGCCGTCGGATGGAAGCTTGCCTTGTGGGTCGCCTGCGGCGCCACGAGGCTCATGCGGCACATGAGTTCGGTGCCGACGGCAATGCCGCGCATCACCGCTTCGCCGTCGAGCTTGCGCTGTTCTGCGATCGCCAGCACGGCCGAGACGATGACCGCACCCGCGTGGATCGGCCCGCCTTCGAACGTGTCGTCATAGTCCTCGCCATGGGCGGCGGTGCCGTTGACCAGGGCCGCATCGTAGAGGCCGAGCTTTCGGGCATGGCCGAAGGCGGTGCAATCGCCTTCATCCGCAGCGCTGCCGAGGGCCGCCTTGACGTAATCGGTATCACGGGCGGCGACTGCGAGCGCGACGATATCGAAGATCAGCTGGCGGCAGGTGGTGCGCGCTGCTGCCGGGGGCACTGCACTCGCGGCAAATGCCGCGAGCGTGGTTGCGACCGGTGCCGGTTTCGAGACGGCAACATTCATGAATGAGCTTCCTTCAGCTTGGCCTTGCGCGCGTCGCGAACTTCGCGGGCGAGGGAGAAGACGATAAAGATGAGGGCGAGCGTCAGCAGGCCCAGCGCGATCGGATCCTGCAGGAAGATCATCAGGTCGCCGCCGGACAGAACCAGCGAGCGCCGGTAGCTGGATTCGACCATGTGGCCGAGGACGACGCCGAGGATCATCGGCAGAACCGGGAAGCGCGTCAGGCGCATCAGGTAGCCCACCAGGCCGAGCCCGAGGGCGATGCCGAGGTCGAAGAGGCTGTTGTTCAGCGTGTAGATGCCGGACAGGATCAGCGCGAAGATGAAGCCGGAGCGGTACTGCCGCGGACGGTTCACCAGCCAGATGCAGGCGGGCAGGATGATGATGCCGATGCCGATCTGGGCGATGATGGCGATGAACGAGCCGACATAGATGCTGTCGATGACCTGGGCGCTCTGTTCGAACAGGCGCGGTCCCGGGATCAGGCCGTGCATCAGCAGGCCGCCGAGCAGAACCGCCGTGGAGTTCGAGCTCGGAATGCCGAAGCTGAGCAGCGGGATCATCGCCGTGCTTGCCACGGTGTTGTTGGCTGCTTCAGGAGCGGCGACGCCTTCTTCGGAACCCTTGCCGAAGAGCTGCGGGGTCTTCGACCAGCGGCGGGCTTCGTTATAGGACATGAAGGCTGCGATCGAGCCGCCGCCGCCGGGCGTCAGGCCCTCGAACAGGCCGAGGATGCAGCCGATGAACTGCGAGCGCTTCAGCTTGTTCATCATCGACAGGCTCGGCAGCTTGATGCGGATGCTGGCATTGAGCCGGCTCATGCCTGCCGAACCGGACTGGCTCATCAGCTCGGTCAGCGCGAAGAGGCCGACCATGACGAGAACCGGCTCGATACCGCCGAGAAGATCCGGGATATCGAAGGTGAAGCGGGTGACGCCCGAGATCGGGTCGGTGCCGACGGTGGAAAGCATCAGGCCGATCGTCGCGGCCGCCAGTCCCTTGATCAGCGAGCCGCCGCTCATCGAGGCGATGACGCTGAGGCCGAGGATGCCGAGGCCGAAATAGGATGCGGGCGTGAAGGCGAGCGCCAGCCACGAAAGCGGCTCGGTCAGAAGAACCAGCATTGCCAGGCCGAACAGCGAGCCGACGACGCCGGACATCAGCGAGATGCCGAGCGCTTCGCCGGCGCGACCCTGGCGGTTCATCTCGTAGCCGTCGATGACGGTCGCGGCGGACGAATTGGTGCCGGGGGTGCGGATCAGGATCGCCGGGATCGAGCCGCCGTATTCGGCGCCGATATAGACGCAGGCCAGCAGCGCGATCGCCTGTGCCGGGTCCATCGTGTAGGTGAACGGCAGAACGAGCGCCATGGTGATCGAAGCGGAAATGCCGGGAAGGGCGCCGCCGAGAATGCCCCAGGTGAGGCCGGCGATGGCGACGAAGAAGATCGGCGTTTCAGTCAAGAGATGGATGATGTCCCAGAAGGTCGCCATCAGAATAGTCCTTGGAAGAGCGAGCCCATCGGCTGGTTGACGCCGAGTAGCTTCACGAAGATGGCCCAATAGAGAATGCCGCCGCCGATCGCGGCCGCCGGGATGACCCAGGTGCGCGGCGATCCCTCGTAAAGGGCGATGCCGGCGATCAGCAGGGCTGTCGCAATCGGATAGCCGACGAAGGGCAGCAGGGCGACGTAAGCGGCGCCGAAGAGCAGGAAACCGATGGCGCGCGGAAGCTTGGCGTTTTCATCCGCCTCTTCGTCGTCGGCATTGCCCGGTGCAGCCGCGGCCGTTGCCGGCTTCATGCGAGCCGAAAGCAGCGTGCGGACGATCAGGCAGACGGCGAGAATGGCGAGGATGGCAGCCAGAACCTTCGGCAGGCCGCCGGCACCGATCTCGTCGGAGAGCGTGCTGTCGGCGATCTGCGTGGTCCAGGTGTAATAGGTGCCGGCGACGGCCAGAAGCACGACGCCGCTGAGAAGATCTTTGTTCATGAGATTATCCTCATGGAGAAGCAGGGGGCTCCGGAACCGCGGGCCGCGCGGTTCCGGCATGTCGCGGCCGGTTACTTGATCGCGCCGGTCGATTTCAGGAAGTCTTCGGTGGTGGTTGCGAAGGTGTTGACGAAATCGGGATATTCCTTGTGGCCGATCGGCTTGGCGACGAGCACTTCTTCGGAATAGGCCTTCTTGTAATCCGGGTCTTCGAGCAGCTTCTTGACGGCTTCGTCCCAGATCGCAGCAGTCTCATCCGGAATGCCCTTCGGGCCCGCGAGGCCGCGGAACTTCACGAGCGAGACGTCGTAGCCGAGTTCCTTGACTGTCGGGACATCAGGCTTGTCGGCGATGCGCTCCGGATTGAAGGTCGCGAGAAGCACGATCTTGCCGGCGTCGAGCTGCGAGCGCAGTTCCTGGATTTCGCCGATGCCGATGTCGAGCGTGCCGTTCAGCACATTGAGCATCATGTCGCCGCCGCCTTCATGGGTGACGATCGCCGGCGTGACGCCCGCGGCGCGCTTCAGCTGTTCGGCAGCCTGGCGTTCCAGCGAGGCCGGGTTCGCAGCGCCCCAGCGGCCACGCTCGTTCTTGGCGTGATCGATGACATCCTTCAGCGACTTGTTGGGGCCGTCGGCGCGGGTGAAGATCACTTCGCTGTCGAGGAAGAAGTTCACGAGCGGCTGCATGTCCTTGTAGGTCGACTGCGGCTTGCTCATCAGCGAGGTGTAGATATAGGTCGGCGTCGTCGCGTAGAAGACGCTGCCATCGGCAGGGGCCGCGGCGACACGCGCCATGGCCTTTGCGCCGCTGCCGCCCTGGACGTTTTCGACGACGAAGGTGGCGTTGATGTACTTGCCGAGATATTTCGACATCTCGCGAAGGAAGACGTCGCTGCCGCCGCCCGGGCTCGAATGCGTCACCAGGGTGACGACCTTGACCGGATAGGCCGCCGGCTCTGCGAGAGCCGGCGTTGCGGACAGCAGTGCCAGAGCGGCAAGCCCGGAAACTGCTGTTCCAATCATCTTGATCATGCTCATTTCTCTCTCCCACTAGTTCACCGCCTCTCCCAGGGCGGTGTTGCCTCAAAAAATCAGATCATTCCGCAGCAAGGCCCCCGGCGGCTGCGCTGTCACCGCTGATCAGCGCCATCAGGCGCTTGATGTCGGCGCCCTTGTCGATGCCGCGGACCAGGCGGAGCAGTTCGGCCTGGTTGCTCTCGCTGATGACGCCCTCGGCGCACATCAGGAACTTGGCGTCCAGATCGGTATCGTTGATCGGGTTGGACGGGCCGCCGCGATAGCGCTCGTCTGCCCATTGCACGAGAGTGCGGCCGTCCTTGGTGGCGACCTCGATGCGCGAGCGGATCTTGTCGTAGCCCTGCGCGTCGATCTCAAGATCGTTGATGACTTCTGTGCGCGCCTGCAGATCCTGCATCGCCTCTCCGGCGACGAAGGCATCCTCGAACTCATGATGGCTGGCGCGGCGGCAAAGCGCGATCATGGCGAGCAGCGCCGGCATCGAGAACTTCGCCTGCAGATGGTTCCTGGCGATCGGATAGCGGATCGGCTCGATGATGTTCTTGCCGGCGAAGAAGCGGATGCGGTCGATCTCTCCCGGCTTCAGGTCGTGATCGAGCACCAGCTTCAGCATCGCGTCCATCGACTGATGGGTGAGGATGCCCGACGGATAGGGCTTGATGCTGACGCCGGGGCTGACGATCGTCAGCGGCGACGCAAAGCCCTGCTTGGCCTTTTCTTCGTCGAAGCCTTCGCCCATGACCGAGAAGAAGCCCCAGGTGCCGTCAAGTGCCGCCGGATCGGCTTCGAAGCCGCGGGCGGCGAGAAGCGCGGCAGTGATGCCGTTTTCGCAGGCACGGCCGACATGCAGCGGCTTGGTCATCGTGCCGAAATTGACGCGGATGCCGGCGGCGAAGCTGGCGGCGAGGCCGAGCGTATGGGCGAGCTGCGCGCCCTTGAGACCGAGCAGCTTGGCGGCAGCAGCAGCGGCGCCGAAGGTGCCGACGGTGCCGCTCGTGTGGTGGCCGCGGCGGTAGTGGCGCGGCTTCATCCATTCGGAAATCTTGCACTCGACCTCGAAGCCGACCTGGAAGGCCAGCATGATGTCGCGGCCGTCGACATTGCCAAGCTCGCTGGCAACGATCAGCGCAGCCGTCAGCGGCGGCACGGAAGGATGGGTCAGCAGGCCGTAAACATGGGCCGGATCATGCGAAACCTGCGTGTCGTCCCAGTCATGCGCGTGACCCGACGTGCCCCAGACGCGACCGGCGATCGCGGCCGGAACCTTCTTCGTGCCCGCGCCCGGCAGTGAAGCATCGCCGCGGCCGCCCTGGGCCAGCGCGTCCTCGATCAGGATACGGACGGAGGATTCCTGGCTGCCTGCGAGATAGAGGCCAACCGTATCGACCATGCAGCGGCGGCCGATGGCAAGGGCTTCCTCGGGCAGGTCGGCATAGGTCGTCTGCTCGATGAAACGGATGGCCTGAGCCGTGATGTCGGATATGCTGGTCACGCGTGGTGTCTCCCTGTTTTACTTATGTGTCGCGACCGTCGCCATCAGCCGGAGCCGGGCGGAGTCGACATGTCTGGTATGAGCCGCCAGCGCCCTTTGCGGGTCGCGGGCGATCACCGCCGTCGCCATCTCGTGATGTTCGAGATGCGAGGCATGCAAGGAATCGCCGAGCATCAGGTTGCGGGCGCGGTAGAGCCGCAGCTGCTTGACAAGGCCGAGATATTGCTGGGCAAGCGTCGGGTTTCCGGCGTTGCGGACGATGAATTCGTGGAAGGCGAAATTGAGCTTCACATAGGCTTCGAAATCGTCGGCCGCGACCGCCTTGTCCATGTCGGCGATGAAGGTCTTGACCCGGCCGATGCCTTCGTCGGTGATGCGCTCGGCCAGCAGCTTTCCGGCAAGGCCGAACAGTGCGGCACGGACTTCATAGACGTCGCAGGCCTGCTCGGCGCTGAGTTCGCGGACGAAGAAACCGCGGTTCGGCACCTGCTCGACGAGGCCGGAAGAATCCATCGAGCGCAGTGCCTCGCGGATCGGGCCGCGGCTGATGCCGAAGCGCAGCGCCAGTTCCTTCTCGTTGATCCGGTCGCCGGGACCGAACTCACCGCTCAGGATGACGCGCTCGATCTCCTGCTCCAGCACCATGGGCAGGGACTGCGACCGCAAGATCTCGACAGCGCTCAGAACCATTCAACTCTCCTCTTGAGGCAAGACTTCACATGCAGAATGTAAATTGTCAACAATTTAATGTTGATCAAATCGGCGGCCTGTGGATGGGTCGTGGTAGTGCAGCCAGGGAGGAGGGATGGAAATAAGGGTGCGGCAGAGCCGCGCTCGCCGCTACTCGGCGGCGTTACCGTCGAGCTTCAGTGTGGAGCGTCCGCGGGTCATATTGGTGATCAGCAGAGCGGCGTCTTCGGCGTGCTTCTCGATGATATCGAGCGTCAGCCAGCAGCCTTCGTGGTCGAACTGCTCGGCCATGACGCGGGCCATGCCTGCCGATGTCAGCTTGGCGCGGACGATCTCCAGATCCTGAAAGCTCAGGTGAACGGTCCCGCCGATGGAGGCGACGGTTTCCTCAAGCTCGGCCTCGCGCAGGCAGGCGGCCGCCGTGCCGCCATAGGCGCGAACCAGGCCGCCCGCGCCGAGCAGCACGCCACCGAACCAGCGGGTGACGATGACGAGTGTCTTGTCGAGCTGGCGACCTTCCATGGCCTGGAAGATCGGCTTTCCAGCGGTGCCCGAGGGCTCGCCGTCATCGCTGAAGCGATAGATGTTGCCGACGCGCCAGGCGTAGCAATTGTGATTGGCGGAAGGGTCGGAGTGCTCCGCGAGTGCCGTCTTTACCGCCGCTTCGCTGTCGACAGGAACGGCGATCGCCAGAAACCGGCTCTTCTTGACCGTCTGCTCAAGGCTGATCTGGTTTTTAAGGACGAACATCTGCGGCGGCGGACCCGGCTGGTTGGTGTGATGCCTCATAGCGCAAAGCCGCGGCCGCCTCCAGCGCCTGTTGGCGAAGTGGCGCGGCTGTGCCAAAAGGATCGAAGTGCCGGATAGCTGAGGGGAATCAACGTGACGATCGGGCTTGCCCATGCCGAACTCATGGCTGTCGTGACGGCCGTGACCGGTGACGAGCCGCGCGTCATGACCGTCCGCTCCGGCGAAGCGCTGCCCTCCGGCCCCTTCGAGCTCGGGCATCGTACGCTGCAGAGCGGGCTGCGCGAATGGATCCGGGAGCAGACGGGCCATCCGATCGGCTACCTCGAGCAGCTCTATACATTCGCCGACCGCGACCGGAACAACGACATCCTGGGCGGCCGGACCATCTCGATCAGCTATCTCGGTCTGGTGCGCGAACAGGAGGCGCCGGGCGCGGGGCGGCCTGCCTGGCATGGATGGTACGAGTACCTGCCCTGGGAGGATCATCGTCAGGGCGCTCCCGAGGTGCTGGGCGAGGTCATCGAGAAGCTGCGGCTGTGGGCCGATGCCGATCCGGCGAGGCGTCGCGAGCGCCACAAGCGCGCCGACTTCACCTTCGGTCTCGATGGTGGCGGCTGGAACGAGGATCTGACGCTGCAGCGCTATGAGATGCTCTACGAAGCAAGACTGGTGGCCGAGGCCGGTGGCGGCGACAATTTCGGTCGCCCGATGTTTGCCGATCACCGGCGCATCCTGGCGACCGGTGTTGCCCGCCTGCGCGCCAAGATCAAATATCGCCCTGTCGTTTTCGAGCTGATGCCGGAGAGCTTCACGCTGCTGCAGCTGCAGCGCGCCGTCGAGGCGCTGGCGGGGCTCGGATTGCACAAGCAGAATTTCCGCCGTCTGATCGAACAGCAGGAGCTGGTCGAGGAAACCGGCGGCGTGACCAGCGAGACCGGCGGGCGGCCCGCCAAGCTCTTCCGCTTCCGCGAAACCGTGGTCGAAGAGCGCGCCCTCTCCGGATCGAAACTGCCTCTCTCCCGCAATTGACATATGCTCAATGTGAGAATATCTATTTGCTCCGTAAATGCTCAAATTGAGCATAAAGGAGACCGCCATGAACCGCCCCGTATCAGCTGCGTCCCTCTATGATCGCGTCAGCCGCGTCATCCCCAAGGCCGAATGGATGTCGTTCGAAGACGATGTCGACGCCATCCTCGAACTGAAGCGCAAGCGCAACGCCGTCATCCTGGCGCATAACTACCAGACGCCGGAAATCTTCCACGGCGTCGCCGATATCGTCGGCGACAGCTTGGCGCTGGCGCGCAAGGCGATCGATGTCGATGCCGACGTGATCGTGCTTGCCGGGGTGCATTTCATGGCCGAGACGGCGAAGCTCCTCAATCCCGCCAAGACGGTGCTGATCCCCGATATGGGCGCCGGCTGTTCGCTGGCGGACTCGATCACGCCTGAGGATGTCGCGCTTCTGCGCCAGGCGCATCCGGGCGTCCCCGTCATTACCTATGTGAACACTTCGGCGGCGGTGAAGGCCGCTTCCGATATCTGCTGCACCTCGGGCAATGCCAAGCAGGTGGTGGAATCTCTTGGCGTGCCGAGGGTGCTGATGATCCCGGACGAGTATCTGGCCCGCAACGTTGCGCGCGAGACCAATGTCGAGATCATCGCCTGGCACGGCCATTGCGAGGTCCACGAGCTGTTTTCGGCGGATGACGTCAGGCAGCTGCGGGAAAACCATCCGGGTGTAACCGTTCTCGCCCATCCCGAATGCCCGCCGGATGTCGTCGCGGAAGCGGATTTCGCCGGGTCGACGGCTGTCATGTCGGACTATGTCGGCGCGAGGAAGCCGGCGCGCGTCGTGCTGCTCACCGAATGCTCGATGAGCGACAACGTCGCCGTCCATCACCCGGATGTCGAGTTCATCCGCCCCTGCAATCTCTGCCCGCATATGAAGCGGATCACGCTCTCCAACATCCGCACGGCGCTGGAAGAAAACCGCCACGAAGTCACCGTTGACGAGAGCGTGGCGGCTGCCGCCCGTCTCGCCGTTGAGAGGATGCTGGCGATATGAGCGAGATCCTCACTCACCTGGCTGGACGTCCGGTCATTGTCGGCAGCGGGCTTGCCGGCCTGATCGCGGCGCTGACGCTCTCCCCCGCGCCCTCCGTCGTCGTTACCCGCAGCGCGCTTGGCGCCGAGACTTCGAGCGCCTGGGCGCAGGGCGGCATCGCCGCGGCGCTGGGTACCGATGACAACGTCGACCTGCATCTTGCCGATACGCTCGCCGCGGGCGACGGCCTCTGTGATGCCGGAGCGGCCGAAAGCATCGTCGCCGACGCGGCCGGTACGATCGCTGCGCTGCAACGCTTCGGTGTCCGGTTCGATCATGATGGAGCAGGCGCCCTGGCGCTCGGCCTGGAAGCAGCGCATTCGCGCCGCCGTATCGTTCATGCGGAAGGCGATGGCTCGGGTGCGGCGATTATCCGGGCGCTTGCCGCTGCGGCGCTCGCCGATCCCGCGATCAAGGTCATCGAGGGCGCCGAGGCGCGGCGGCTGATCATGGCGGATGGCGCGGTCTGCGGCCTGCTTTGCGCCGGTGCGGGCGGCGATTTCGTGTTGCCGACTTCGCGGGTGCTGCTGGCGACTGGGGGCATTGGCGGTCTCTATGAGGCGACGACCAACCCGGCCGGCAATTTCGGTCAGGGCATTGCGCTTGCGGCCCGCGCCGGCGCCGCGCTCGCCGATATGGAATTCGTGCAGTTTCATCCGACCGCGCTCGACAGCCGCCGCCGGCCGCTGGCGCTGGTCAGCGAAGCCGTGCGCGGCGAGGGCGCCGAGCTGATCAACGAACGGGGCGAGCGGTTCATGGCCGATGTCGCAGGCGCCGAGCTTGCGCCGCGCGATATCGTCGCTCGAGCCATCAGCGCCGAGATCGCCCGCGGCGGCCGCGTCTTCCTTGATGCCCGCCGCGCTCTCGGCACCGGCTTTGCTTCCCGCTTCCCGGTAATTGCCGAGCTCTGCCAGGAGGCGGGCGTCGATCCCGGCCTGCAGCCGATCCCCGTGCGCCCGGCGGTGCACTATCATATGGGCGGCGTTGCCACCGATCTCGACGGCCGCAGCAGCGTTCCGGGCCTGTGGGTCGCGGGCGAGGCGGCATCGACCGGCCTGCACGGCGCCAATCGCCTAGCAAGTAACTCGCTGCTCGAAGCCGCCGTCATGGGCATGCGGGCGGCCCGCAGCATCGCGGGATCCGATCCCGGCAGCACCCTCGCGCCGATCCCCGCCATGCCGGGACCGTCGAGCACCGCGCTCGTCCGCCCAATCGTCTCGCGCCATCTCGGCGTGCTCCGCAATGCCGGAGCGATGCATGGCGCGATCGCCGCCCTTCTGCCTCTGGCGGAAGAGGCGGGGCCGGCTTCGGATCCAGCCGTCGTCGCGCTGGCGATCGCGGTCTTCGCAAGCCTGCGCAACGAGTCGCGCGGCGCGCATGCGCGGACTGATTTCCCGCTCAAACATCCGGCCGCCAGACGGCGGACGATGACGTTGGCGCAGGTTCTGGAAAGCGCCCACGCCGCCACATCCCAGGATTTTGCAAGGAGTGCCTGACATGACCCCTGTTTCCCTGCCGCGCGTCATCGTCGAGCCGATCGTGCGCAATGCGCTTGCCGAGGATCTCGGGCTTGCCGGAGATATCACCTCGGCCGCCGTCATCCCGGGCGATCATCGCTCGACCGTCGTCATGGCCGCGCGGCAACCCGGCGTGATTGCCGGTCTCGATGCGGCCGAACTCGCCTTCCAGCTCGTGGATCCCGCCATCACCATGACCAGGCATATCAGCGATGGCGCTGCCGTCGAGGCCGGAGGGGTGGTCGCGACGATCAAGGGCCCATCGCGGGCGCTGCTGACCGGCGAGCGCACCGCCCTCAACTTTCTCAGCCATCTCTCGGGCATTGCCACCGTCACCGCATCGATTGCGCGCGCGATTGCCGGAACCAATGCGTCGGTCGCCTGCACGCGCAAGACCACGCCGGGGCTTCGGGCACTGGAGAAATACGCCGTCCGCGCCGGCGGCGGCATGAACCATCGTTTCGCCCTGCACGACGCGATCCTGATCAAGGACAACCACATCGCTATCGCCGGTGGCACGCGCGAGGCGCTGCGCCGCGCCAAGGCGGCGGCGGGTCACATGGTCAAGATCGAGATCGAGGTCGATACGCTCAGCCAGCTGCGCGAGGTGATGGAGGAGGGCGTCGATGCCGTGCTCCTCGACAATATGGGGCCGGAACAGCTGCGCGAAGCCGTCGGCATCGTGGGTGGGCGGGCGATCACGGAAGCCTCCGGCCGCATAACGCCGGAGACGGCCGCCGCCATCGCCGCATCTGGCGTCGATCTCATCTCCGTCGGCTGGATCACCCACAGCGCCCCGATCCTCGATATCGGCCTGGATTTCCGCTCGGAAGCCTAAGCTAAGACGGACACTCGGCGCCGGTATCCACCCAGGCGGCGATCAGCGCCGCAAAAGCTTCCTGTGATCCCGGAGGGGCGGTGCGGCCATCGCCCGGATGCCAGGCCCAGCCGACGAGATGATCCTCGCCCATGTGCCGGATCAGATCAGCATGCGAGCGGTTGCCGTTACGGCTGGTATCCTTCACCTGCTCGCAGATCTGGCCGACGGTCAGGCCCTGCCAAGCCATGCTGGCGGGCGCTAGCTGCCAATGAGCATTGCCGGGGATCGATTTCAGCTTGCTTCCGACGATCGGGCGGTTCTCCGCGCCATGGCAGGTGGTGCACGCAAGCCCTGCGGGGCCATGCGAGGTCTTTGCGGCGATCATCAGCGGCACATGCGGATGCATGTCCTCGCCCTGCGTCGGGCTGCGGGTTGCCGGATGGCAGTTGATACAGCGCGGATGGGTCATCACCCGGCTCGCCTCCTCGAAGATCGCCTTGGATCGCGCGGCCTTGTCGGGGATCGTTTCGAAATCGGCGACGGTCTTCAGCGCCCCGTTCGTTGCCGTCTCGGCGTAGGTTTTAATGGCGCCGGTTCCGGCCAGTGTGGTGCCGAAGGCGATGAGGGCGGCGAATGACAAGGTGGTCAGCGGTCTCATCTCACACCCTCCTCAATCCGCCCTGGTCGATCGGCAGCGAGCGCAGCCGTTTCCCGGTGGCGGCAAAGATCGCGTTGAAGAGCGAAGGCGCGACCCCTGGCGTGCCGACTTCGCCGATGCCACCCGGAGTTTCCGAACTCGGGACGATATGCACCTCGATCTTCGGCGTCTCGTGGATGCGCAGCACGGGAGAGTCGTCGAAATTGCCCTCGACGACGGCACCATTCAGAACCGTGATGCGGCCGTAGAGTGCCGCGCTCAGCCCATAGACGATACCGCTCTGGATCTGCGCTTCGACGGTATCCGGATTGATCACCTGGCCGCAATCGACGGCGCAGATGATGCGCTCGGTCTTGAACGCGCCGTCGTCGGCGACGCTGACTTCCGAGATCATCGCCGAGAAGCTGCCGAAATCTTCCGAGAGCGCGATGCCGCGGCCTTTTCCCTTGGGTGGTGCGTTGGTCCAGCCCGCCTTTTCGGCCGCTAGATTGAGCGCTGCAAGCAGGCGCGGCTTATGCCCGAGCAGGCGCCGGCGGTATTCCAGCGGGTCGATCCCGGCGATATGGGCGAGTTCATCGATGCCGCCTTCGATCGGCGGGATGTTGCGCGTCGCGCCGACGCCTCGCCAGTTCCCGGTCAGCATGCCATCCGGTGCCTCGTGGCGCGCGAAGTCGGTATATTTGTTCGGAATGGCATAGGGCGTTTCCGCGCCGCCCATCTGGTCGAGGTCGATCCCGTCGCGGGTGAAGGCCGGAAGCCAGCGGGCCATGACGGAGGGACCGATGACGCGATGGCGCCAGGAGACCGGCATGCCGTCCGGCCCGAGCGTGGCGGTGACCTTGCTGTAATTGAGATACCGGTAGCAGTCGTGGCGGATATCTTCCTCCCGGCTCCATGTGACCTTCACCGGGCCGTCGACCTGCTTGGCGATCTTGGCAGCAAGAATGACGCCATCGACATCCAGCCGGCGGCCGAAACCGCCGCCGAGCAGATGATTGTGAACGACGACCTTCTCCACCGGCAGGCCGGTGACCTCGGCTACCGCCTGTCGCGTACGCCCCATCACTTGCGTCCCGACCCAGACCTCGCAGCCATCCTTGCGGACATCGAGCGTGCAGTTCATCGGTTCCATCGCCGTATGCGTCAGGATCGGCAGCCGGTAGATGAATTCGTGCACCGGACCATGCTCGGCTTCCGCCTTGGCGACATCGCCTTCCTTGATATGGGCAAGCGCTTCGCCGGAGATCGCGGCATCCATCCGCTGTTCCAGATCGGCGAGAGACACGCTGGCGCTTGGCCCTGCATCCCACTCAATCGACAAGGCGGCAAGGCCCTTGCGCGCCGCGCCGGTATTGTCGGCGATCACCGCGACGGCCTCTTCGGTGCGCACCACCTGCTTCACGCCTTTGACGGCAAGTGTCGGCGCATCGTCTACGCTCTTGAGCTTGCCGTTGAAGTGCGGACAGATGGCGATTGCCGCATAGGAGACGCCATCCGGCCTGGCGTCGATGCCGAATTTCGCGGTGCCGTTGATCTTCTCCGGGCTGTCGAGGCGGCGTACCGCCTTGCCGATGACAGTGAAGCTAGAGGCCGGTTTGAGCGGCACATCCTGCGGCACCGGTTGCAAGGCAGAATCGCCAATCAGGTCGCCATAAGGGACGCTGCGGCCGGTCGCTTTGTGCAGGACTTGCCCATTTCTGGCTTCGCAGCTTTCCGGATCGACACCCCAGCCGCTGGCGGCGGCATTGACCAGCATGATGCGGGCCGTAGCACCCGCCTTGCGCATCTGATCGTAGACCGCGCGGACCGCCAGCGAGCCGCCGGTGATCTGGTCGCCGAGAAGCGGGTTCGCGTATTTCTCGGGATCCGCCGGTGCATGCTCGAGAACGGTCTGGTCGAGGCTCACTTCGAGCTCTTCGGCGAGCAGCATGGCGACCGCCGTATAGATGCCCTGACCCATCTCGACCGAAGGCATGATCAGCGCGATCTTGCCTTCCGCCGGGATACGGATGAAGGCGTTCGGCTGCAGCGGCAACGGCGGCGCGTCGGCTGCGAGCGAAGGCCTGACGCCGATCAGCAGGCCCGATGCCGTCAGCGAGGCGCCGATCAGGAAATGGCGGCGCGAGAGAGCGGGATTGATCTTGTCGAGGAGAGACATCGCATCACGCCTCCGCCGCCAGCTTGATCGCCGCGCGGATGCGCGGATAGGTGCCGCATCGACAGATATTGCCGGCCATGACGGCGTCTATATCGTCATCGGTCGGCTTCGGATTGGCGGCAAGCAGCGCCGTTGCCGACATGATCTGCCCGGACTGACAGTAGCCGCATTGCACGACATCGATATCGAGCCAGGCTTTCTGGATCCGGGCGCCAGCCTCGGTGCCGCCGATCGCCTCGATCGTCGTCACCTGCTTGCTGGCAGCCTCCGCCACCGGCATGACGCAGGAGCGCATCGGCACGCCATCCACATGAACGGTGCAGGCGCCACACATGGCGATGCCGCAGCCGAACTTCGTGCCGGTCAGGCCTATCGTGTCACGCAGAACCCATAAAAGCGGAATGTCACCATCGACATCAACGGCATATGTCTTGCCGTTGACCATAAGATCGTAGGTCATGTGAGCTTCGGCTGAAAGCCGCCCCCAACGAACATTCAGTGACGCGAAAGGTAGAGGAGGGGCGCTTGTACGGCAAGTAATCGAGATGGGCTAATCCGGATGGTGCAGGTCTGCGACCGTACCAGCAATGGCTGCAGTGGGCATCTTGATCTCCTGAGGTCCATCACTAAAGATGCCGCGCGCTGACCCGGCGACACGAGCCGTCTTTTTCCGGTCAGCCCGCCTATCCGCTTGGCTTGCCCTTTAAACAATTCAACCCCAAACGATAAGAGGACGACCAATATGACCGAGCATTTCGTCACCACCAAAGATGGCGTGCAGATCTTCTACAAGGACTGGGGCCCGAAGGACGCCCAGCCGATCATGTTCCATCACGGCTGGCCGCTTTCGGCCGATGACTGGGACAATCAGATGCTGTTCTTCGTGCAGCGCGGCTACCGCGTCATCGCCCATGACCGCCGCGGCCATGGCCGCTCTTCGCAGGTGAGCGAAGGTCATGACATGGATCATTACGCCGCTGACGCCTCTGCCGTCGTCGAGCATCTCGATCTCAAGAACTCCGTCCATATCGGCCATTCCACCGGGGGTGGGCAGGTTGCGCGCTATGTCGCCAAGTTCGGCGAGCCGCAGGGCCGCGTTGCCAAGGCCGTGCTGGTCAGCGCCGTTCCGCCGCTGATGCTGAAGACCCCGGCCAATCCGGGCGGTCTGCCGCTCGAAGTCTTCGACGGCCTGCGCAAGGCACTTGCCGATAACCGCGCGCAGTTCTTCCTCGATGTCCCGACCGGCCCGTTCTACGGCTATAACCGTTCGGGTGCCGCGATCTCCGAAGGCGTGATCCGCAACTGGTGGCGCCAGGGCATGATGGGCAGCGCCAAGGCTCACTACGAGGGCATCAAGGCTTTCTCGGAAACCGACCAGACCGAAGACCTGAAGAATATTTCGGTACCGACGCTGGTGCTGCATGGCGACGACGACCAGATCGTGCCGATCGGCGCTTCCGCGCATGAATCGATCAAGCTTCTGAAGAACGGTACGCTGAAGGTCTACGAGGGCTATCCGCACGGCATGCTGACTACCCATGCAGACGTTCTGAACGCCGACCTGCTCGCCTTCATCAAGGGCTGATCGCATCCGGTCCAAACCTCCGTCGCGGCCCGGGCTGCGGCGGAGGTTCATCGAGCGCGCCTTGCAAACTGGCGCCCGTCTCCCTATCTTTTCGTCATCACTCACATACTAACCCAAGGCATCGCCGGCGCTTAGCGCCGGCCGCCTGGCGTTTTGCGCCGGCTGGTGCCGGATGCCGCCCTCAGGCGGCCAAGGATGACATTTGAACAAGACGAATACCGCGATTGCGCCTGCCGCGGCAGCGCCGCGCGAGCGCGACGAGGCCGTGAAGCGGCCCGACAAGAACTGGAAGCCCTATCCCTGCCTGCTGACGCGCCGGGAGCTGAAGGCGATCATCGCCAGGCAGCTGGGCTGAGACATCAACCGCCAACGATAAGGAGAACACCATGCAGGTCATTGTCAGAGACAACAATGTGGAACAGGCAATCCGCGTCCTCAAGAAAAAGATGCAGAAGGAAGGCCTGTTTCGCGAGATGAAGGAACGCCGCGCCTACGAGAAGCCGTCCGAACGGCGGGTGCGCGAGCGGGCGCAGGCCGTCGCCCGCGTGCGCAAGGCGGCGAGGAAGAAGCTGCAGCGCGAAGGGCTGTTGCCCACGAAGCGCCGCGCTTCGGCACGGTAACGATCCAGGGGCCGCCGGCAGATGCGCCGGCGGCCGGGACATGAAAGGGTTGTGCGATGGAAGAACTGTTCAGCATGAATGTCTCGGATGAGAGGCTCGAGGACTGCCGCGAGGTGGTGGAGCCGGATCTCCAGGATTTGATCCGCTCGACGATTGCCTCCGGCTTTAGCGCCGAAGAGGTGCTGATCGCGATCAGCGAGCTCGTTGCCGAGGACTTCGCCCTCGTGGTGAAGACGCCGAGTGTCCATTAGTTGCCCGCCATATGGGCAAGCTATGCAATTTACGCATTGCTGATTGGATGTCTTTGCGCTGCAAATCGGAGGCGGCTCATATTATATACATCTCATCGAAGCGAACGGAGCGCCGATTGGGGCAGCAGGGTTCGCAAAGCCCAAGGAAGGGGACTAAGATGAACATTGCACGCTCTTTCAATAACTGGCGCAAGTACCGTCAGACCGTCGCTGAACTCGGCCGCATGTCGAACCGCGAACTCAGCGACCTCGGCATCGGCCGCAGCGAGATCCAGTCGGTCGCACGCGCTGCTTCCGGCCGCTAAACGGCCGGCGAAAGCCGAATAAAATCCCATACGAAACGCCGGTTCATGCGAGCCGGCGTTTTTGTTTTGGGCGCATGGGAGCGTCCCGCTTGGCGCATAGCGGGACTGCGCTGCAAGCAACACGCATTTTCCGGTGCCGTGGCGACACTCTGTTCAATCCGCCGCGGCTATACCGGGCGGCGCTCCCGTGCGAAGAAGCCGGCAACGAAACATTGCAATTGGTGACACCATGAAAAAGATTGGCTTTCTCTCCTTCGGCCACTGGTCGCCCTCTCCGCAATCGCAGACCCGCTCGGCCGGCGATACGCTGCTGCAGTCGATCGATCTCGCCGTTGCCGCTGAAGAGCTCGGCGCCGATGGCGCCTATTTCCGTGTCCATCACTTCGCGCGCCAGCTGGCTTCGCCTTTCCCGCTGCTCGCAGCCGTCGGCGCCAGGACGAAGAGCATCGAGATCGGCACGGCCGTTATCGACATGCGCTATGAGAACCCGCTCTATATGGCGGAAGATGCCGGTTCGGCCGATCTGATCGCCGGCGGTCGCCTGCAGCTCGGCATCAGCCGCGGTTCGCCGGAGCAGGTGATCGATGGCTATCGCTATTTCGGCTACGCGCCCGCCGAGGGCGAGAGCGACGCCGATATGGGCCGCCGCCATACCGAAGTCTTCCTCGATGTGCTCAGGGGCGAAGGCTTTGCCGAGCCCAATCCGCGGCCGATGTTTCCGAACCCGCCCGGCAAGCTGCGCCTCGAGCCGCATTCGGAAGGTCTGCGCGAGCGCATCTGGTGGGGATCGAGCTCGAATGCGACCTCCGTCTGGGCAGCCAAGCTCGGCATGAACCTGCAGAGCTCGACGCTGAAGACAGATGAGAGCGGCAAGCCCTTCCATGTCCAGCAGGCCGAGCAGATCCGCATCTATCGCGAGGCCTGGAAGGAAGCCGGTCACGCACGCGAGCCGCGCGTCTCCGTCAGCCGCAGCATCTTCGCGCTGATGAACGATACGGACCGCGCCTATTTCGGCGCAAGCGGCCAGAGTCAGGACCAGATCGGCTATATCGACCCGCAGACCCAGGCAATCTTCGGCCGCTCCTATGCCGCAGAGCCCGACAAGCTGATCGAACAGCTGCGCAAGGACGAGGCGATCGCCGAGGCCGACACGCTGCTGCTCACCGTCCCGAACCAGCTCGGCGTCGCCTACAACGCGCATGTGATCGAGAGCATCCTGAAGCATGTCGCGCCGGCGCTCGGCTGGCGGTAATCGGGAAATCGTGCGCGGCCGATGTTGCGACAATGTTTCTGCGTGACATCGGGCGGTGCAACAATATACAGTCAATGCAGAACGGATTTTCCGTTCAATCACGCATTGATGGACTCTATGAAAGACTGGCATCCCGACCTCAGCCGTTCCTCTAGCCCTCGCTATATGGCGATCGCCGATCTGATCGAGATGGATCTGCGTAGCGGCGTGCTTGCGGTCGGCGACCGGCTGCCGCCGCAGCGTGAGCTTGCGCGCAGGCTCAATATCGATTTCACCACGGTCGCTCGCGGCTACGTCGAGGCGCAGAAGCGCGGGCTGGTCGGCTCGCATGTCGGGCGCGGCACCTTCATCACCGGCGGTCAGGACAAGGAGCGCCGCGGCTTTGCGTCCGACGCAGCGCCCGATCCGCGCCGTGCTTCCGTCGTCGACTTCTCGATGAACCTGCCGCCCGAGCCCGATGATCCCGAGCTGCTCGACCGCATGCGCGAGGGCATGTCGGCGGTTGCCACCAATCTCATTCCGTTGCTGCGCTATCAGGGCTTCGGCGGTTCCGGCATGGACAAGGAGGCGGCTGCCGCCTGGCTCAGCCGCCGTGGCCTCGTGCCATCGCAGGAGCGCATCTTCGTCACCCCCGGCGCACACCCGGCGCTGCTGGCGATCTTCGGCCTGCTGGCGCGGCCGGGCGATACGGTTCTCTCCGAAAACATCACCTATCCCGGCATGCGCTCGATCGCGGCACAGCTGCGGCTCAATCTTTCCGGCCTGCCGATGGACGACGAGGGCATTCTGCCGGATGCGCTGGCGGATGCCTGCGAGCGGCTGAAGCCGAAGGCGCTCTATCTCAATCCGACGCTGCAAAACCCGCTGACGCTGACCATTCCGGAGCGCCGGCGCGAGGAAATCGCGGCCGTTGCCCGCAGATACCATGTGCCGATCGTCGAGGATGACGCCTATGGCTTCATTCCGCTGCATGGCCCGCCGCCGCTCGCGGCCATCGCGCCCGACCTGACCTGGCATATCGGCGGACTGGCGAAATGCATCGGCGCCGGGCTGCGGCTTGCCTTCGTCGTGGCGCCCGATACCAAGGCGATCTGGCCCTTCGTCAGCGCTATGCGCACCAACAATGTCATGGCTTCGCCGCTCAATTTGGCGCTGGCAACGCGCTGGATCGAGGATGGCACGGCCGACACCATCCTCCGCTTCATCCGCGCCGAGGCCGCCGCCCGTCAGCAGATGGTGGCCGGCATCCTGCCGGAGGGAAGCTACAGGGCCGATCCGATCAGCTTCAATATCTGGCTGCCGCTGACCAATGGCTGGACCCGCTCGACCTTCGGCAGCCATATGCGCAGTTCCGGCATCGGCGTCGTCGCCAGCGATGTCTTTACTGTCGATGGTGCAGCCGCCGAAGCCGTTCGCGTCTGCGTCGGCGGTCCGATCAGCCGCGAGAGGCTGCGTGGCGCGCTGGATTTCATGGCGCATGCGCTCGAAGGGCCGCCTGAGATGGCCGCGTCCTTCTTCTGACGCTTCATTTGATCGACTTTGATGAAAGCGGGCCGTCGTGCCCGCTTTTTGCGTTTGCCGGCGCTATCGTTAAGCGCTGGGGACGCGCGGAAGGGCTCCATTAATCCTCTTCCCACAATCCTGCGGCATTGTGACTAATAGACTAGCAATCCGCGTTCAATGTAATTACATTGTATGCATACATTTAGAGGCATTGAATGCATTTAAGGATGCCTCGCAACCCGAAAAGCGAGACTGCCGTGAATACCGATTATCCTCCTCTCCCTCCCATGCAGACCGGCGTGCGCGGCCGTTGTCCGCGTTGCGGGCAGGGGCATATGTTCAATGGCTTCCTGACGCTGAAAACCGAATGCGAGGCCTGCGGCCTGGACTATTCCTTCGCCGACCCGGCGGACGGCCCGGCCTTCTTCGTCATCTGCTTTGCCTGCGTGCCAAGCGTGCTGCTCGGCGTCTGGCTCGAAGTCGCCTTCTCGGCGCCGCTTTGGGTTCAGTTCCTGGTGACCGGTCCGTTCATGGCGCTCACCTGCATTCCGCCGCTGAGGCCCCTGAAGGGGTGGCTGGTCGCCAGCCAGTATTTCTACAAGGCCGAAGAGGGCAAGCTTGCCCGAAGAGAAGCGCATCCGGCTGGCTGATACAGGCTTTGCCAAATGAAAACGGCCTGCGCGGGTATCCCGTGCAGGCCGTTTTGCATTTGCTGCTTCGTCTGCGATCAGACCGAGACAGGGTCCTTCGCCGGCTGCGTGAACCAGTTGGCGCCGGTTTCGCTCATGTAGATATGGTCTTCGAGGCGAACGCCGAACTGGCCGGGGAAGACCACCATCGGTTCGTTCGAGAAGCACATGCCCGCTGCAAGCGGCGTCTTGTTGCCGCGCACGATGAAGGGACCTTCGTGGATTTCCAGGCCAAGGCCGTGGCCGGCGCGATGCGGCAGGCCGGGCAGGCGATAGTCCGGGCCGAGGCCGTGGCTGCCAAAGGTTTCGCGGGCGGCGGCATCGAGCGTTTCGCACGCGGCGCCGAGCTTGGCGGCATCGAACACGGCCTGCTGCCCCGCGCGCTCGATCGTCCAGGCGCGCTCGAATTCGGCATTGCCGCCATCAAGCATATAGGTGCGCGTCAAATCCGAGTGATAGCCGTCAAGACGGCAGCCGGTATCGACCAGAATGACATCGCCCTTCTGCAGGATCTGCTCGCCATCGGCGCCATGCGGCAGCGCCGTGGCACCGCCGAAGGAGACGATGCAGAAGCTCGAGCCGTTATCGGCTCCGGCGGCGCGATGCTGCTGGTCGATATAGCGGATCACTTCGGAAGCGGCGATGCCCGGCTGCAGCATGCCGCGCACCTTGGCGTGGATGTCGAGCGTGAGGCCCATTGCGTACTTGATCAGGGCGATTTCGGCCGGCGACTTGATGAGACGAAGGCCGTTGATGAGCGGGCCGCCGTCGACGAGGCGGGCCGGATCCATGACCTTCGAGAAGGCGTGGTAGAAGGCAAGCGGCAGCGCATCGTCGAGTGCAAGCAGGCCCTTGTCGCCCGCGAGCGCGGCAACGAGGGCAGCCGGGCTTTCCTCTTCCTGCCATACGGCGATCTCGCCCGGCAGGTGCGGCAGGGTCTCGACGCGGCTGAGTTCGAAGCCCGGAACGATATAGGTGAGCTTGTCGTCCGTGACGACGGCGCCGAGCAGGCGCTCGCTCAGGTGCCAGACGAGGCCGGTGAAATAGCGCAGGCTCTCTGTCGGGCCGAGCAGGGTGGCGGCGATGCCCTGTTCGCGCATGCGGCGGCGCAGGCTTTCAAGGCGCTCGGCGCGCTCGGTTTCGGTAATGGCGGCGACCGGGTGGTTCCATCCCTGCTGCATCATGATGCTTATCCATTCTCATTCGAACCGCCGGCGACACCCGCCGGCGCAGGGCCGAAGAGATGCATCCGATTGCCATTGAAGGAAAGTGGTATTTTTCGCCTGTCGCGCGATCAGCTCCAGCGCCGGCTCAGTGCATGGCTTCCGTCGCCCGCAGCGGGTGCCCGAATTCTCTGAGCGCCAGCTCCAGATGGCGCACCATATCCCATTGGCCGCATTGGCGGGCCAGGTGATAGGCCTGCAGGCAGTGCCAGAAGAGGCTGTCCTGCGGCGCGCGCTCATCCGCCTTCGGGCAGACGATACCGGCATAATGCGACGGCGTACCGGCTGCGTCACGGAAGCAGCGGCCGAAGGCCGAGACACTTGCGCGCGTGCCGTCGGGGCGCAGGATGTCGTAGTCCTGCTGATAGGCCGCGCCGGTAACGATCGCCTCGTGGATTGCCTGCGCGATGCGCGGCTTGTCGGCCGCATCGATGCGGTCGAGGAAGTGAATGATCGGCTGTCCCGACTGGGCGACCTCGGCATCGAAACCGAAGAGGGCCGCCAATGTCGTATCGGCATAGACGGTGTCGGTGCCGAGATCCCAGGTGAAGACGCCAGCCTCCGCCAAATCGGCGGCAGAACCGATATCCGCTGATCCGCTTTGGGTGAGGGACATTTGCGCTCTCTAAATTAGATTCGTTCTGATTTTCAGTGTCATATGCACACCGATAGAAGTATCGCAAGATTTCGGGATGGCCGGTTCGTCAGGTGAGCCCCAAGGCGGGCGAAGAATTCGCGCCGCACGGCTGCATGCCGCGGAAAATCATGTAGGCTCACGGTTCTTGATCACGAAAGGAACCGCAATGGCCACCGTCAAGCTCCTCACCGATGCCGAAGTCGAAGCAATTCCCGCTGCCAAGGCGGTGTTCGACGATATCAGAGCCACCCGCAAGTCAGATTTCGTCAACAACTTCTGGCGCGGCCTCGCCAACGATCCCGCCCTTCTGAAGCGGACCTGGGAAGGGGTGAAGACGGTAATGTCGGCGGAAGGCGTGCTCGACCCGCTGACGCGTGAGATGATCTACATCGCCGTCTCGACGGCAAACAGCTGCTCCTACTGCGTCCACTCGCATACTGCAGCGGCAAAGGCGCGGGGGATGACCGAGGCCCAGCATGCCGAACTGCTCTCGGTGATCGCGCTTGCGGGGCAGAACAACCACCTGCTGACGGCCATGCAGATTCCCATCGATGATGCGTTTCTTATCTAGGCGGCGTGGCGCCCTCTGGACGGTCCGCACTGCCTTTACCAACTGGAAAGCATTGTAATTCTTAAGGATATTTCCGAAATCTCCGTCCGTCTCCCGTCAATTGAAGGCCGATCTTAATTAGCGGCGGGAGATGCTGGCCGAAACAAAAGCGGCGGGGGCCAGGATGTTCAAGCGTAGAATTCGTGCATTCGTCAGTGATATCGGCGGCAATTTCGGGATCATGACGGCGGTGCTGATGCCGGTTCTGATCGGATCGGCTGGCGTCGCCGTCGATTTCTCCAATATGCTGCTGACGAAGCAGAACCTGCAGAACTACGCCGATGGCGCGGCACTCGCGGCCTCTTCGGCGCTGGCATCGAACGGCATTACCGAGGCGCAGGCGAAATCGCTGGCGACGGACTATCTGAAGGGCCAGATGACCGGCGAGGGCCTGACTGTCTCGCCGCAGATCACCGTCTCGACGGTCACCGGCGTCAACAACAGCAAAACCTATACCGTCGATCTTGCCTTCGATCTTTCCATGGCGCTGTCGCCGATGATGAGTGTCTTCAACCAGCAGACTGCGAAGATCTCCATCAGCAGCCGGTCCACATCGTCGCGCGGCGCAAGCAATTCGCTGTCGATGTATCTGGTTCTCGACCGCTCCGGCTCGATGCAGACTAGCACCACGTCGATCAAGTCGACGACGCAGCCCTGTCACTATTACTACATGCCGAATGCCAGCACGATCAAAGACGGCGGCAGCAAGACGCCCTGCTACTATCAGCGCATCGAGGCGCTGAAGCTCGCGGCAGACACGCTGTTCAGCACCTTTGCGACCGCCGACCCGAGCGCTGGCCTGATCCGCACCGGCGCCGTGTCCTACAATTCCGCAAAGCAGACGGAGACGCCGCTCGCCTGGGGCTGGTCGGCAACCGACAATTATATCGACGCGCTGACCCCGACCGGAGGCACGAGCTCGACGGGCGCCTTCAAGGTGGCGCTCGATGCGCTGAACTCGACCAGTGAAGACACGATCCACAAGAACAAGAACGGCCTGACGCCGAACAAGGCGATCGTCTTCATGACCGACGGCGAAAACTCCTCGTCGTCCGACGACACGACGACGCTGACCCATTGCGCCACGGCAAAGAGCAAGGGGATCACTGTTTATACGGTTGCCTTCAGCGCCTCCGACCAGGGTAAGAACCTGCTGTCGAAATGTGCGACATCTGCGGCGACTTTCTTCTACGCCGAGAACGCTACCGACCTGACGGCCGCCTTCAAAACCATCGGCCAGGTGGCCGCAACAGGTCTGCCACGCCTGACACAATAATTTGCTCCATACGCCCGTCTTGAGCCGGGCTCGGCCTGCTCCATTTTTAGCTCCGGCCGCCTTCGCAAGAAGGTGGCCGTTTGTGCAGGAATGTGAGACGTTGCTTTTGCGCCGGGCGGCTGCCCGGTTCGATGCCGTCTTCTGAAACGCGCGAGTTGCAGCGCAATGGGGAAAATAATGGCTGATGCAAAAATGATGTCTCAGATGGCTGACAAAGCGGGTTTCATCGCAGCGCTCGACCAGAGCGGCGGCTCGACGCCGGGGGCTTTGCGCCTCTACGGCATCGCCGATAGCGATTACAGCGGCGAAGACGAAATGTTCCGGCTGATGCACGAGATGCGCGTGCGCATCATGACGGCGCCGGCATTTTCCGGCGACAAGGTGATCGGCGCGATCCTCTTCGAAAAGACCATGGATGGCGAGGCCAAGGGTAAGCCTGTGCCGACATTCCTCTGGGAAGAGCGCGGTGTCGTGCCGTTCCTGAAGGTCGACAAGGGACTGGCGGCTGAGGTCAATGGCGTCCAGGTGCTGAAGCCGATGCCGGAGCTCGACGGGCTGCTGGAGCGGGCGGTCAAGAAGGGCATCTTCGGCACCAAGATGCGCTCGGTCATCGCTGAAGCGAACCGGGCGGGCATTGCCGCCGTCGTGCATCAGCAGTTCACGGTCGGTCAGCGCATCCTCGAGCACGGTCTCGTGCCGATCATCGAGCCTGAAGTCTCGATCAAGAGCCCGACCAAGCGCGAGGCGGAGGTAATCCTGCGCGAGGAAATCCTGCGCGAGCTCGATGCGCTTCCGTCCGGCAAGAAGGTGATGCTGAAGCTTACGCTTCCGAGTGTCGCCGATTTCTATAAGCCGCTCAGCGACCACAAGTCGGTCATCCGCGTCGTGGCGCTCTCCGGCGGCTACACGCGCGCCGATGCCTGCGACAAGCTCAGCCATAATCACGGCATGATCGCCAGCTTCTCACGCGCGTTGACCGAAGACCTGCGGGTGACGATGGCGGATGCTGAATTCGACACCAGCCTCGGCAAGACGATCGACGAGATCTATACCGCGAGTACGACAAAGTCCTGAGCGGGTAGCGAGGTCAGCGGGCTCCTTCCGGGAGCCCGCATCCCCTGCGAAAACGCGAGCTTTTCTCCCGCGCAGCAAGGCCGGACGCTTTCTTTCCGGCTCCCGGAAATGATATAGCTAGCGCATGAAAATCCTCATCGTCGAAGACAACAGAGAGCTGGCCGACTGGCTCGCAAAGGCTCTCCGCCAGGCGCAATATGCAGTCGACATAGCCTTCGATGGCGAGGATGCCGAATTGATGCTGAAAGTGGCGAGCTATTCGGCGGTGATCCTCGATCTCTCGATCCCGAAAATCGACGGCATGACGCTTCTGAAGCGGCTCCGGCAGAGCGGCGAGAGGGTTCCCGTCATCATCCTGACGGCCAATGCCAGCCTCGACGGCCGCGTCGCCGGCCTGGATGGCGGTGCCGACGATTATCTCGCCAAGCCCTTCGAGATTGCCGAGCTGGAGGCGCGCATCAGGGCGATCGTCCGGCGCGGGCAGGATCGTGCGGCGCCCGAGGTGGTGGTCGGCGATCTCACCTTTGCAGGCGCGACGCGGCAATTTTCTATCAATGGCGAGCCGCTCGCCCTGACGCCTAGGGAACATGCGGTTCTCGAGCATCTGATCACCCGGGTCGGAACGACGGTGTCGAAGGCGGCGCTGTCGGAAAGCGTCTTCGGTTTCGATGATGAGGCGGACCCGAGCGCCATCGAGATCTACGTCCACCGGCTGCGGAAGAAACTTGAGACGAGCTCTGCCCAGATCGCGACGCTGCGCGGGCTTGGATATCTGCTGCGGGACGCGTCCTAGGATGAGCCGTCTGCGGAGTGTGTTGGCGGGTGTCTGGAGCTTGCGGCAAAGCCTGCGAGCCCAGCTGCTGGCCTGGGTCGTGCTGACGCTCGTCGGGGCGATCTGCTTCAATCTCTATGACAGCTATCGGACGGCCGACCAGACGGCGAAGCTGGTCTCTGACCGCACGCTGCTGAGTTCGGCGCGGGTGATCGCGGAAGCGGTTCGGGTTGATGAGGGCGGCAATATCGAGGCGGATATTCCGCCTGCAGCGCTCGAGATGTTCGATACCGGCTATGGCGATCAGGTCTTCTATCAGGTGATCACCGCCTGGGGAAACCTGGTCAGCGGCTTTCCCGATCTGCCGCTGCCAACCGTCGATCGCACTGGGCAGGACGTGACGTTCCGCAACTCGACCGTTCGCGCCTTGACGCTCAATCACCCGGTCGTCGGCCTGCCTGACGATGGCGATATCTCGGTCACCGTGGCGATTACCCACAACAGCCAATATGCGCTGCGCCGGCGGCTGTGGCTCGACGATTTTAGCAAGCAGTTCATTCTCGTGCTGCTCGCGGGCGCGGTCACCATCATCGGCCTGCAGCGGGGGCTGGCACCGGCGCTGCGCCTGCGCGATGCCGTGCGTGCCCGCGGGCGTGAGCGGCTCGATCCGCTGTCGCCGGCCATGGTCCAGACCGAATTCCAGCCGCTGGTGCGGGCGCTCAACGATCACATGGAGCGCGTCCAGAACCAGATGGCGGCGCAGCGGCGGTTCGTGTCGAATGCTGCGCATCAGCTGAGGACGCCGCTGGCGCTGATGTCGACGCAGGCGAGCGTGGCAGCGCGCGAGACGGATGAGATGAAGCGCGACGAGGCGCTGCAGGCGTTGCGCAGCAGCACGCGTCATATGTCCCGTCTGGCAAGTCAGCTTCTGACGCTGTCGCGTGCCGAGCCCGGAAGCCGGAGGCCGCGCAGCGATACGATCGATCTATCCGCTGCAGCCCGCGATATCGTCGCGGCCCATGCCGAGCAGGCGCTGCAGCGCGATATCGATCTCGGCTTGGAGGTTTCAGGCCCCGTGCCGGTCGAAGGCGACGGCACGATGCTGCGGGAAATGCTCGTCAATCTCGTCGACAATGCGATCCGCTACACCCGCCGCGGCGGCCGGGTGACTATTTCGGTCCGCCGGGCAGGGGATCTTGCCGTTCTCGATGTCGAGGACAATGGTCCCGGCATTCCGGCCGATGAACGCGAACAGGTGTTCGAGCGCTTCTATCGGGTGCTCGGCACCGAAGGCGACGGCAGCGGCCTGGGACTGGCGATCGTCCGCGAAGTGGTCGACGGCGCCGGTGGCACGGTTGACCTTGCCGAGGCCGATGGCGGCGGTCTCGTCGTCAGCGTCCGGCTTCCGGTCGCGGCTGCGGGATAGGCATGAAAAAGGCCGGATCTCTCGATCCGGCCTTCCGAAGCCTTGGGAGGATGGCCTCTTTTATTGCACGTCCATCTGCTGCTGCGGCCGCCATTTGGCGAGGCGGTTCTCGATGATCGTCATGATGTATTCGGCAACGAGCGTCACCACCATGACCAGCAGGATCGCGGCGAACATGCCGGCGGCGTCGAAGGTGCCCTTGGCGATCGAGATCAGCTGACCGATGCCGAAGCGGGCGCCGACGAACTCGCCGACGATGGCGCCGATGATTGCAAAACCGAACGAGACGTGAAGGCTGGCGAAGATCCAGCTCATCGCCGAGGGAATGACGACGGTGCGCGTCACCTGCCAGTCGGAGGCGCCGAGAATGCGGGCATTGGCGATCATGTTGCGGTCGGCTTCGCGCACACCCTGGAAGGCGTTGGCGAAGACCACGAAGAATACCATGATGAAGGCAAGCGCCACCTTGGAAGGAAGGCCGAGACCCATGATCATGATGAAGATCGGCGCGAGAACGACGCGCGGGATCGAGTTGATCGCCTTGATGTAGACCGAGAAGATATCCGAGAGGAAACGGTTGCGGCCAAGGCCGATGCCGACGAAGACGCCGGTGATCGAGCCGGCGAAGAAGCCGATCAGCGCCTCTTCCATGGTGACCCACAGATTGTACCAGAGCGAGCCTTCGGTCGTGCCCTCGGTCGCCCATTCGTAGAGGCGCTCGATGACGCCGCTCGGGCTCGAATAGAAGAACGGATCGATCCACTGCATGTTGGAGGACAGCTCCCACATGCCGATGACGAAGACGAGGATGGCGATCTGCCAGAAGCGGACAAGCGCGGTGCGACGCTTCATCGCCTTCATCGCGGATGCCTCGATTTCCGCATCCGAAGTGCCCGGGCGAAACAGCGCAGCCGAGCCTGCGCCCATTGTCGTATCAGTCATTGTCCCCTCCCTCAGGCCGCTTCGCTTGCGCGGCGGTAGCTGGTTTCCACCTCTTCGCGCAGGTCGTCCCAGATGGTCTTGCAATAGTCGATGAAGTTCTGCTCGTAGCGGATCTCGGACACGACGCGCGGCCGCGGCAGATCGATCGTGTAGACCGATTTCACCGTCGCCGGGCCTGCCGTCAGCACATAGACCTTGTCGGCGAGTGCCACGGCTTCCTCGAGGTCGTGGGTGACGAAGATCACCGAAGCCTTGCGCTCGGCCCAGAGCTTCAGCAGCTCTTCATGCATGACGGTGCGGGTCTGCACGTCGAGCGCCGAGAACGGCTCGTCCATCAGCAGGATTTCCGGTTCGTTGATGAAGGTCTGCGCCAGCGAGACGCGCTTGCGCATGCCGCCCGAAAGCTGGTGCGGATAGTGATGCAGGAATTTCGACAGGCCGACGCGGGCCAACCAGTCCTTGGCGCTCTTTTCGGCTTCCGCCTTCGACTTGCCGCGAAACAGCGGCCCGGCCATCACGTTGTCGATGACGTTCTTCCAGGGGAAGAGCGCATCGGTCTGGAATGCGAAGCCGACGCGGCGGTCGATGCCGGTGATCGGGCCGCCCATCAGGCGAACTTCTCCGGCGCTCGGCCGGGCAAGCCCGGTCACGAGGTTGAGCGTCGTCGACTTGCCGCATCCCGTCGGGCCGACGACGGCAACGAACTCGCCGCGTTCGACGGTCATGTTGAAGTCGCGGAGAGCGGTGAGGGACTTGCCGGTCGGCGAGACAAAGCGGCGGCTGACGTTGATCAGCTCCACCGCAGGCGTCTTCATGTTTTCCTGCTGCATGGCGATACCTATGCGTGCCTCTGCGGGCGTGCACGCAGTGCCCATAGCGCGCTGCGCTCCCGCCATCCGGCGGGAGCCGTCGCGACAGAAGTTACTTCGCGTTCTTGACGAACTCGGTCGTGTAGGTCTTGGAGAGGTCGATCTGCTTGCCCTTCACGTTCTTCGAGAACTCGGACAGCACGGCCAGAACCGTCTTCGGGCCATCTTCCGGCATCACGCCATCCGGCGTGAACATGCCTTTGCCTTCTTCAAGCGCCTTGATGTACCCATCCTTGTCGCCGACGTAGAAATCCTTCGGCATCTTGTCGGCGATTTCGGCCGCAGAATGCGTGTTGATGAACTTCAGTGTCTTCACGAAGGCGTTGGCGAGCTTCTGGGTTTCTTCCTTGTGCTCGTCCACCCAGGAGCTTTCGAGATAGAGCGAGGCTGCCGGATAGGTGCCGCCGAGCGCCTGGCGGGTCGCATCGACCGTGCGCATGTCGACGAGAACCTTGGCTTCGCCGGTCTTCAGCATGCGCGAGATGGTGGGCTCGGTGGTCATGCCCGCCTGGATCTGGTCCTGCTGCATGGCGGCGATGAAGGTGCCGCCGGCGCCGACCGGAACCGTCACGACGTCGCCCGGCTGCAGGCCGGCCTTGGAAGCCATGAAGAGGGTGAGGAAATTGGTCGAGGAGCCGAGGCCGGTGACGCCGAGGCTCTTGCCCTTGAAGTCGGCCGGCGACTTGATTTCGGGATGCTTGGTGGAAACGAGTTCCACTTCGCCCGGCGCCTGGCTGAACTGGACGATGGATTCGACGAACTTGCCCTTGGCCTGCAGGTCTACGCAGTGATCGTAGAAGCCGACGACGCCCTGAACGGCGCCAGCCAGCAGCTGGTTTTCGGCATCGACGCCTGCGGCTTCGTTCAGAAGCTCGACATCCAGCCCTTCATCCTTGAAGTAGCCGAGGCTCTCGGCAAGCTTGGCGGGCAGATAGATCTGCTTCTCGTAGCCACCGACCATGATGGTGATCTTATCGGCAGCATGTGCGGCGGATGCGCCAAGCGATGCGGCGGTGACGACGGCAGAAAGGGCGATTCCATTGAATAGATTGCGTGTGAAACGCATGAAGGTCTCCTCCGGGATAAAATGGGCGCATCGCATTTCGCCACGAACATTGTGCCTCCTCCACGATGCGGCCTTGTAGGTATCCGGTCGAAGCTTTCAACCAGCTTTCAGTTGCAGAACCCGTTTGGCTGTTTCTGTGGAGCGCCGGATTTCGGCTTTCTCAGGGAATTTTTTTCTCACTTCACCGTGATAATCGCAACGATCGGGCCTGATGAAAGGTGAGGCTGCGCAGTAAGTTGCACTTGTTAGCGTGCGGCGCTCTGCCGGGTCCAACGCGCATATAAATATAATCAGGAGACGAAAATGTTGCTGCAATCTTGGCGGGGAGCGCTTCTTGGCGCCGCATTCAGCCTTGCGCTCGGCCCGCTTGCCGCTCACGCCGAAACCCCGAACGACACGCTCGTCGTCGCGCAGTCGATCGATGACGCGACGAGCTTCGATCCGGCCGAAGGTTTCGAGCTGACGACGGTGCAGTCCTTCAACAACCTCTACCAGCGTCTCGTGCAGTCCAACCGCGACGATGGCACGAAGATCGAGCCGGCGCTCGCGGCCTCCTGGGAAGCCGGCAGCGATGGCAAGAGCCTGACCTTTGCGCTCGCCGATGCAAAATTCGCCTCCGGCAATCCGGTTCGTCCTGAAGATGTGGTCTTCTCGCTGACGCGCGCCGTCAAGCTCAACAAGTCTCCGGCCTTCATCCTCAACGAACTCGGCTGGAAGCCCGAGACCGTCGACAGCGCCGTCACCAAGGTGGACGACAAGCATGTGAAGCTCACCTGGAGCGCCGATGTCGGTGCCGGTTTTGCGCTCTCGCTGCTGACCGCCCCGATTGCCTCCGTCGTCGACGAACAGACGGTGTCTGCCAACGTCAAGGATAACGACTTCGGCAATGGCTGGCTGAAGACCAACTCGGCCGGCAGCGGCGCCTTCTCGATCGCTGCCTACACGCCGCATGAAGCCCTCGTGCTGCAGGCGAATGCCAATTCGTCGGACAAGCCGAAGCTCGAAAACGTCATCATCCGCAACGTGCCTGACGTCGGTGCGCGCCGTCTGCTCGTCGAGCAGGGTGATGCCGATATCGCGCGTGGTCTCTCTGCGGACCAGATCGAAGCGTTGAAGGACAAGAGCGGCATCAAGGTTCTCTCTGTTCCTTCCGCCCGCACCGACTATATCCTGCTCAACACCAAGGCGAACCCGACGCTCGGCAATCCGGCCTTCTGGGAAGCGGCACGCTATCTCGTCGACTATGACGGCATCGCCAAGAACCTCCTGCGCGGCCAGAGCAGCGTCCACCAGTCCTTCCTTCCGGTCGGCTTTCCGGGCGCCCTGACGGACACGCCGTTCAAGCTCGATCCTGAGAAGGCGAAGAAGATCCTGGCCGACGCCGGCATCAAGACGCCGTTCAAGATCGAATTCATCGTCTTCAACGATCAGCCCTATCTCTCGATCGCGCAGTCGCTTCAGTCGACCTTTGCGCAAGCCGGTATCACGCTCGACATCCAGCCGGGCGTGGCGAGCGACATCTATGCCCGTGGCCGCTCCGGCAAGTTCGAGATGACGCTGCGCTACTGGATCCCGGATTATTTCGATCCGCATTCCAACGCCAGCGCCTTCGCGATCAACAAGGACAACTCGACCAACACGGCGGCGAAATATGCCGGCTGGGTTATCCCGGAACTGACGGACGAGACGCTCTCTGCCGTCAAGGAACAGGATCCGGCCAAGCGCATCGCGCTCTATCAGGATCTGCAGAAGAAGATCCAGGCGAGCTCGCCCTTCATCTTTACGCTTCAAGGCAACGATCCGGTCGTGCTAAGCGACAAGGTGAAGAACTATGCGCAAGGTCTGAACGCAGACCAGGTCTATTACGACAAGGTAGAAAAATAAGTGCCGCAAACGGCAACGAACAATAGTGCCGGCATGACCGACTCCCGTCAGCGAAACAGCTGGCGGGAGTTGTCTTTCATGTGGCCTCTTTTCAAGTGGTTCTGGTCATTCGCGCTGACCCTGTTCGGCCTGGCGCTGGTGACGTTCGCGATGACGCGGCTTTCGCCGATCGACCCGGCGCTGCAGCTCGTCGGCGATCACGCAAGCAAGTCGACATACGAGCAGGCGCGCGTCGAGCTCGGGCTCGACCAGCCGCTGCCGCTGCAGTTCCTGCGTTATGTCGAGACTGCGCTGTCGGGCAATTTCGGGCAGTCGATCTCCACGGGCCAACCCGTCGCCAAGGATATCGCTCGCACTTTTCCCGCAACCATCGAGCTCGCCACCGCAGCGATCGTCATCGGCGCGATCGTCGGTCTGTCGCTCGGCATCGCCGCCGCGATGCGGCAGGGGACATGGGTGGATAGCCTGGCGCGCTTCGTTTCGCTCTTCGGCTATTCCGTACCGATTTTCTGGCTCGGGCTGCTGATGCTGCTCCTGTTCTATGCCCGGCTGCATTGGGCGCCGGGACCCGGCCGGGCCGACGTCGTCTTTCAATTCACGGTCAAGCCAGTCACCGGCTTTGCGCTGATCGATACTTGGATGTCGGGCAAGGCGGGCGCCTTCCGCGATGCGCTGGCGCATCTCGTGCTGCCTGCGACGGTGCTTGCCTTCCATGCGCTTGCCGCCATTTCGCGCCTGACGCGCGCGGCCGTGCTCACCGAGCTCGGCCAGGAATATGTGACGACGGCGCGTGCCAAGGGCGCGAGCCTGCGCCGCATCGTCTTCGTCCATATCCTCCCCAATATTTCAGGGACGCTGCTGACGGTGATCGCGCTTTCCTATGCCAGCCTTCTCGAAGGCGCGGTGCTGACCGAAACCGTCTTTGCCTGGCCAGGCATCGGCCGCTATCTGACGACGGCGATGTTTTCCGGCGACATGCCGGCCATTCTCGGCGCCACGCTGATCGTCGGCGCCTCCTTCGTGCTGCTCAACGCGCTGACCGATCTCGGCGTCGCACGGCTGGAAGCGGGGAAGAAACGATGAGCGAGACCGTTCAGCCGCCGCTCGGCGGATCCGTCTTTCTGCAACGTCTCCTGCGCTCGCCTGCCGCTGCCGTGGGATGCGTGGTCGTTACCGTCATCCTCGCGCTGGCGCTCTTCGCGCCCTGGATCGCGCCCTACGATCCGAACTTGCAGGAAACGGCCAATCGGCTGATGCCGCCGGATGCGGCCCATTGGCTGGGCACCGACGGTTTCGGCCGGGATATTCTCTCACGCATCATCTACGGCGCGCGCCCGACGCTGCTGCTCGTCCTCGTCGTCGTGCTGCTGATGGCGCCGCTTGGGATACTCGTCGGCATTCTCGCGGGCTTCTTCGGCGGCATCATCGAGCGCGTGCTGATGCGGCTGACCGATATCGTCATGTCCTTCCCGCGCCTGTTGCTTGCCTTTGCCTTCGTCGCGATCATGGGGCCTGGGCTGATCAACGGGGCGCTGGCTCTCGCGCTGACGAGCTGGCCCGCCTATGCGCGCCAGGCTCGGGTCGAGACGGCAGCGCTGAGACGCAGCGACTATCTGGCCGCCGCCGAAATGGTCGGCATTCGCGGCATCAGGCTGCTCTGGGGGCATATCCTGCCGCTCGTGCTGCCTTCGGCGATCATCCGCCTGGCGCTCGATCTCTCGGGCATCATCCTTGCCGCCGCGGGCCTCGGCTTCCTTGGCCTCGGCGTGCGTCCGCCGACGGCGGAATGGGGCTCGATGGTTTCGGAGGGCACGCAGGTGATCTTCGACCAGTGGTGGGTGGCCGCCGTTCCCGGCATCGCCATCCTGATCACGTCCTTTGCTTTCAATTTGCTGGCCGACGGCCTGCGTGACATTCTGGATCCCCGCCATGACTGATCCCTTGCTTCAGGTCGAGGATCTCTCGATCTCCTTTCCATCGGCGAACGGACCGGTGCGGATCGTCGATGGCGTATCCTTTTCGGTCGGCCGCGAGGTGGTGGCCCTCGTCGGAGAATCCGGCTCCGGCAAGTCGATGACCGGTCGCGCCATCATGGGCCTGCTGCCGTCACGGGCACAGGTCGCGGCCGCGCGCCTTTCCTTCGACGGGCAGAATCTGACGGCCCTCCCCGAAAAGGGCTGGAACAGCCTGCGCGGCAGCGGCATGGGCCTGATCCTGCAGGATCCGAAATACTCGCTCAACCCGGCACACAGGATTGGACGTCAGGTGGAGGAGGCCCTGCTTCTTCACACCAAGCTCTCGGCCGCCGAGCGCCGGGAGCGGGCGCTCGACATGCTCGACAAGGTCGGCCTGCCGGATGTCAGCCGCATCTATTCCAGCTATCCGGCGGCGCTGTCCGGTGGCATGGGGCAGCGTGTGATGATCGCTGCGATGCTGATCAACCGCCCGAAGCTCCTGATCGCCGACGAGCCGACGTCGGCGCTTGATCGCGGGCTGCAGGATCAGATCCTCACACTGCTGCGCTCGCTGAGCGAGGAGCTTGGCATGGGATTGCTGCTGATCAGCCACGACCTGCAGCAGGTGTCGCGCTACGCCGATCGTGTGATGGTGATGCGCCGCGGGAAGATCGACGAACAGATGGTGTCGGCCGATCTCGCAAATGCCAAGTCGGACTATACGCGTGCCCTCTGGGCCGCCCGTCCGTCGGCCGCGACTTACGGAACGAGATTGCCGGTCTATGGAGAGCAGCCATGAGCGCGCTGTCCGTCTCCAATCTCTCCGTCACCTTTCAGGGGCGCGACAAGGGCTTCACCGCGGTGCGGGATGTCAGCTTCGATGTCGGTGCGGGCGAGACCTTCGGGCTGATCGGTCCATCGGGTTGCGGCAAGACGACAGTGCTTCGTGCCATCGCCGGTCTCAACACCAACTGGCAGGGCTCGATTGCCGTTTCCGGTGAGCCGCTACAGCCGGGACGGAAGATCACCGGAGCGCTACGCGCCAGCATCCAGATGGTGTTTCAGGATCCCTATTCCTCGCTCCATCCACGCCATCGCATCTCCCGCATTCTCGGTGAGCCGCTGTCGCTGCGTGGCGAACGCGATGTGGAGGGTCAGGTGCGGACCGCGCTTGAGCGGGTCGGTCTTCCGGCAACTGTTACCGGCCGCTATCCGCATCAGCTTTCCGGCGGTCAGCGCCAGCGCGTGGCAATCGCCCGGGCACTGCTTCTGAAGCCGAAGCTGCTGCTGCTCGACGAGCCGACTTCGGCGCTCGACGTTTCCGTACAGGCCGGAATTCTCAATCTGCTGAACGATCTCAAGGCATCCGAAGGCATGACATTCGTCCTCGTCAGCCACGATCCCGGCGTTGTCGCGCATATGTGCGACCGCGCCGTCATCATGGATGCCGGGCGTATTGCCCGCTCGATGGACCGGGCGCAGATCGCCGCATCCTGGAGCGATGCTGCGGCGGTTGCCGGGTAGTTTTCAATATGGATCGCGCCGGGGCGACTAGCCGCCCCGGCGCCATTGTGCTCACGATCAGCCGATCGTCATCAGGCTGGCATTGCCGCCGGCCGCAGCCGTGTTGATCGATGTCGAGACTTCCTCGATCAGCCAGTTCAGGCAATAGGCCTCGATATCGCTCTCGATCTCCGCCGTCGTTGCCGACTGCACTAGAACCAGAGGACCGTCGAGCGCGGCGATCGCCTTGTTGACCTTGAGGATCCGCTCGGCATCGCCTTCGACGAGAGCCGAGGCGAAGGGGCCATCCTTATTCCAGTCCGAGGTCCATGTGATGCGATGCGCGACGCTGCCCGGCAGGTCTTTCAGCACTTGGCGAAGGCCGGAAGCCTCGTCGATGACGAGCTGGTTGCCGGTCGCGAGACCCGCGGCGATCTGCCGGTAAAGCCCGCGTTCGCTGGACGGTGCGAGAAGCACGCGGCCGCGCGGATGGAGGGCGTAGAGATTGCGCTCGCCGACCGGGCCGACGAGCTCCTTCTGCAGGCCGACGGCCGAGAGGCTGCCGAGTTCGCGGGCGGCCTCGGCGTCGTCGGTCTTGCCCTTGCCCGAAAGCCAGACGGCAAAATCGGCAAGCGCCGGGTCTGTGTGGACCGAGCTGTGCTGCGGCGGCACCGGCGCCTTCTGCACGAGGCGGCCGATATAAAGCGGACCACCCGCCTTCGGACCCGTGCCGGAAAGGCCGCGGCCGCCGAAGGGCTGAACGCCGACGACGGCGCCGATGATGTTGCGGTTCACATAGAGATTGCCAGCCTGCACCCGGCTCGTCACATGCGCGATCGTCTCGTCGAGGCGCGTATGCAGGCCGAAGGTCAGGCCATAGCCGGAGCCGTTGATATCGTCGATGAGACGATCGAGATCGGCGCGGCGATAGCGGATGATGTGAAGCACTGGCCCGAACACTTCCTTCTCGAGATCGGAGAGCTTCTTCAGTTCGATGATCGTCGGCGGCACGAAGGTGCCGAGGTTGGCCGTCTCGGGAAGCGGCAGCTGCTCGACCTTGCAGCCGAGCGCCTTCATCTTCTCGATATGGCCGTCGATACCGGCCTTCGCCGTCGCTGTGATGACTGGGCCAACATCGACGCTCAACCGGTCGGTGCGGCCGATCGACAGCTCCTGCAATGCGCCCTTCAGCATGGTGAGCGTGCGGTCGGCAATATCGTCCTGCAGGCAGAGGACGCGAAGCGCCGAGCAGCGCTGTCCGGCGCTGTCAAAGGCCGAGGCGATAACGTCGCCGACGACCTGCTCGGCGAGAGCCGAGGAATCGACGATCATGCCGTTCTGGCCACCGGTTTCGGCAATCAGCGGGATCGGCTTGCCCGAGTTCGAAAGCCGGTTTGCGAGCTGCGCCTGGATGAGGCGGGCAACGCCGGTGGAGCCGGTGAACATGACACCAGCCGTTTCCGGTGCGTCGATCAGCGCGGCACCGAGCGGGCCGTCGCCGGGCGTGAACTGCAGGGCATGACGGGGGATGCCTGCTTCGTGCAGGATCTTGACGCTTTCGAAAGCGACGATCGGCGTCACGCCGGCCGGCTTTGCGATGACCGAATTACCCGCGACGAGCGCCGCGGCGACCTGGCCGGTGAAGATCGCCAGCGGGAAGTTCCACGGGCTGATGCAGACGATCGGGCCGAGCGGGGCGTGCGAGGGGCCGAGCGTGCGGCGGGCCTGCTCGGCGTAATAGCGAAGGAAGTCGATCGCTTCGCGCACTTCGCCGATCGAATTCGCCGCCGACTTGCCGGCTTCCCGCATGATGACGCCCATCAGCGTTTCGATGCGCGACTGCATGATATCGGCTGCGCGATCGAGGCAGGCTGCGCGATCGGCCGGAGAGACCTGGGCCCATTCGGTGGCGCCGATCGCCGCCAGTTTGGCGATCTTCGCAACGGCTGCCGGTTCGACCTCGGTCACCTCGCCGACGGCATCGCCGTGATCGGCGGGGTTCAGGATCGGGCGCGTCACACCCTGCGTGTCGCCGTCCGCCAGAAGCGGCAAGGCATGCCAGGTCATCGTGACAGTCTTCGACAGGTTGCCGCCCAGGCGCGCCAGTTCCGCCTCGTTCGCCAGGTCGATACCGCCGGAATTGCGACGTTCCGCGCCGTAGAGATTGTCGGGCAGGGAGATCAGATCATGCGGCTTGCCGGGCGGCGTCATCGCCTCGACGAGGTCGACCGGATCCGCCGTCAGGTCGTCGACGGAGACCTTCGGGTCGGAAATACGGTTGACGAAGGAGGAGTTTGCGCCGTTTTCGAGAAGGCGGCGGACCAGATAGGCGAGCAGCGTTTCATGGGTGCCGACAGGTGCATAGATGCGGCAGGGGCGGTCGAGCTTGTCCTTGCCGACGACTTCGTCGTAGAGCGGCTCGCCCATGCCGTGCAGGCATTGGAACTCGTACTTGCCGACCTGGAAATCATTGCCGGCCAGATGATAGATCGTCGCCAGAGTCTGGGCGTTATGCGTCGCAAATTGCGGGAAGACCGCATCGGTGGCCGCAAGCAGCTTGCGGGCGCAGGCGACATAGGCGACGTCGGTGTGGATCTTGCGCGTATAGACCGGGAAATCCGAGAGGCCATCGAGCTGCGAGCGCTTGATTTCGGCATCCCAATAGGCGCCCTTCACCAGGCGCACCATCATCCGGCGGCCGGAGCGGCGCGACAGGTCGATGATATAGTCGATCACGAACGGGCAGCGCTTGCCATATCCCTGGACGACGAAGCCAAGGCCGTTCCAGCCCTTCAGCGCCGGATCGAAGCTGAGCTCTTCCAGGAGATCGAGCGAGAGCTCCAGGCGGTCGGCTTCTTCGGCGTCGATATTCAGGCCGATATCGTAGGTGCGGGCGAGCAGCGCCAGCTTCTGGACGCGGGGAAGCAGTTCTTCCATGACACGCTTCGACTGTGCGCGCACATAGCGCGGATGCAGCGCCGAGAGCTTGATGGAGATGCCGGGGCCTTCATAGATACCGCGGCCGGCGGCGGCCTTGCCGATGGCGTTGATGGCGTTCTCATAGTCGCGATAGTAGCGATCGGCGTCCTTTGCGGTGGTCGCGGCTTCGCCCAGCATGTCGTAGGAATAGCGGAAGCCGCGGGCTTCCAGCGGGCGGGCGCGCTTCAGTGCCTCGTCGATGGTCTCGCCGGTGACGAACTGTTCGCCCATCATACGCATCGCCATGTCGACGCCGCGGCGGATTACCGGTTCGCCGCAGCGGGCGATCAGACGGGTGAGCGCCGCCGCCAGGCTGCGGTCATTGACCGTGGAGGTCAGCTTGCCGGTGACGACGAGGCCCCAGGTCGCGGCATTGACGAACAGCGAGCGACCGCCGCCGACGTGGGACTTCCAGTCGCCTTCGGAAATCTTGTCGCGGATCAGCGCATCGCGGGTAGCCGTGTCGGGGATGCGCAGCAGCGCTTCGGCAAGGCACATGAGGGCGACGCCCTCCTGGCTCGATAGTGAATATTCCTGAACCAGTCCTTCGACGCCGGTGCCCTTATGCTTGGCGCGCAGCGCCTCGATCAGCTTGCGCGCCGTGCCGCGGATCGTCGTCTTCAGATCGTCGGGAACCTTGGCGGCCGCGACCAGCGGCGGCAGGCACTCGGTCTCAGGACGCCGGTAGGCCGCGGTGATCGCCTTGCGAAGCTCCGACTGCTCGCGGATCGGCGGGGCAAACTGGGCAAAGGGCGAATTCGGGTTCGATCCGGAGGCGTTGTCGGCGACGTCTTTGAGCATGGAAGGTCCTAGCGGCGAAGGTTGTTGAACGTCCAAAAGCCGGCGCCTTCGGGCTTCTCCAAAGCCCTCTGTCACCAGCAAGCGCAGCATAACATGGCCGCTTCAGGTCGATCTAACTTGCTTTCGGCATCATCCAGTGGCAATCGTCTATTCTAGTCCCATTCGAGAAGGCGTCATGACTAGAGAAGCGGCAAATTTTAGTGAACTTGACCAGTTCGACAAGAAGATACTGGAGGCCCTCTCGGAAGACGGCCGAATGTCCATCACGGACCTTGCTGCCCGCGTCGGCCTGTCGAATACACCCTGCCAGATTCGCTTCAAGCGCTTGCTGGCGGAAGGCTATATCGAAGGTTTCAGGGCGGTGCTCAATCCTGCCAAGATGGAACTCGATCACGTCGCCTTTGTCGAGGTCAAACTCTCGAATACCACCGAAGGCGCGCTGAAGAGCTTCAACGATGCGGTCAAGAAGATCAAGGAGGTCGAGCAGTGCCACATGATCGCAGGCCGCTTCGACTATCTGCTGAAGGTCCGCACCCGCGACATCGCCAAATACCGCCGTGTCCTCGGCGAAAAGATCTCGACGCTGCCGCATGTCGCGAGCACCTCGACCAACCCGGCCATGGAAACCGTCAAGGACGGCTGGGACCAAACTCACCTGTGATCGGCTCTGCGGGCTGCCTGCCAGCAACCGGCGGCAGATTGCGCGGGACCCCTAGCCTTCAAAGCAGGATCGAGTTTACCGGCTTCGGCAGTTCTGGCAGGTCCTTTTCGCCGAGTGCTTCGCGCAGCGAAAGCTCGATGGCCTTGGCGATTGCGGCGATCGGCAGGTCGTTCGGCAGGGTGCCGAAGGGCTCTTCGAGCTCTTCGCTCAGCGCATCCAAGCCAAAGAACGTGTAGGCGACGACGCCGGCGGCGAGGGGGGTGACGTAGCCGAGCACGTCGGCGAAGCCGAAGGGCAGCATGAAGCAGAAGAGATAGGCTGTGCGGTGGAGCAGCAGCATGTAGCCGAAGGGCACCGGCGTGTTGCGCAGCCGCTCGCAGGCGGTCAGCACACCGTTCATTTCGCTGACGGTGCGGTCGAGCAGCGTGAATTCGATATCGCTGATCCGCCCAGCGTGGCGCTCGGCGGCGAGCAGGCCGCCCATCAGTCGCAGCAGATAATCCGGCTTATTCCGCTGCTTGCTAAGTTCTGCGGCCTCTTCGGCGGTCAGCCGTTTAGAGCTTGCCGGTTCCGCGCTGGTACGCAGGTGGCGCACGAGCTCTGCGGCGAATTCGATGTTGAGGTTGAGAAGATGCTGGCGCAGCTTGCTGCCGGTCTTGCTTCCGGCGAGCAGCAGGCTCTGCCTTGCGAAATCGCGGCTGACGGCAAGGAGGTGGCCCCAGAGCTTGCGGGCCTCCCACCAGCGGTCGTAGCAGGCGCTGTTGCGAAAGCCGAGAAACACCGACAGCGAAATGCCGATCAGCGCGAAGGGGGCGCCGATCACCGATGGAATGATGCCCGGGTCGTTGTTGTGCCCCCAGACGATCACCGCCGACAGCAGCATGACCGCCAGGACCTGCGGATAGATGCGCTCGATCACCGATCCCCGGAAGATGAAGAACAGGACGAGGAAACTTGGCTTGTCACGAACAATCATCGGCGGATCGGGTCCAACGCGGGGTCTGGTGATTTCCCCTACGACGCGGTTTTCCGTCTCGCAAGGGACAAAAGGGCGCGGCCGGGCGACTGCTCGCGCTTCGAAAAACATGCGCAGGCGCCGTTGGTTCACATTTTGGTGTGATCACCGCGACGTGTGTAACAAACGGCAGGCTTCTCACGTAGATGCAGGCAGCGCTATATTCAGGAAAATATAGCGTGATGGAATAAGAACGCCCTCCAGCGTGTCTTATGTCTCGTTTGGCAGACCAGGTGAGGAGACTGAAACCATGGTCAGAAGACGTCATGTCCTTTTTGGCGCCGGGCTTGGTGCCCTTGCGCTCCGCTTCGGCTTTTCGGCCCGGCCGGCCGAAGCCGCCCAAGATTTTCCGCTGACCCATACGGATGCGGAGTGGCAGAAGCTGCTCACTGCCGACCAGTATCAGGTCCTCCGCAAGGAGGGGACGGAATATCCGTTCACCAGCCCGCTTCTCAACGAGCATGGCAAAGGCAAGTTCGCCTGCGCCGGCTGCGATCAGAATGCGTTCGCGTCGGATACGAAATTCGAGAGCGGAACCGGCTGGCCGAGCTTCTGGGCGCCGCTCGACGGCGCGGTCGGCACGACGAGAGACAGCTCGATGGGCATGGTCCGCACCGAGGTTCATTGCAGCCGCTGCGGCGGCCATCTCGGCCATGTCTTCGAAGACGGACCGAAGCCGACCGGGCTGCGCTACTGCATGAATGGCGTCGCTATGACATTCCATAGGGCTTCGGCCTGATCGACCAGAGACAGTTCCATGATCCTTTTCGTCCTTGCCTATCTCGGCGGCGTGCTGACGATCGTCAGCCCCTGCATTTTGCCCGTGCTTCCCTTCGTCTTCGCCCGCGCCGGGCAGTCCTTCATGCGCAGTACCCTGCCGATGCTCATCGGGATGGCGGCGACTTTCGCGGCGGTCGCCACACTTGCCGCCCTCGGAGGCGGCTGGGCGGTGCAGGCGAACGAGTATGGCCGCTATGCCGCGCTGGCCCTGCTTGCCGTCTTCGGCATCATCCTGTTGTTTCCCGCTTTGTCGGATCATCTGACGCGGCCGCTGGTTTCGCTCGGCGCGCGTCTGTCGCAGTCCGCCGACAAGGGAGCCCGCGCCGGCGGCTCCAGCGTCGTCGCCTCGCTGCTTCTCGGCGTTGCCACAGGCCTGCTCTGGGCGCCCTGTGCGGGACCGGTTCTCGGCCTCATCCTGACCGGGGCGGCGCTTCAAGGGGCCAGCGTCGGCACCACGCTTCTGCTGCTTGCCTATGCGCTCGGCGCTGCGACCTCGCTTGCGCTGGCGCTCCTTGTCGGCGGCAAGGTCTATCAGACGATGAAGCGGTCGCTCGGCGTCGGCGAATGGCTGCGCCGCGGGGTCGGTGTGGCGGTTCTCGTTGCCGTCGCCGCAATCGGCCTCGGCCTCGATACCGGCTTCCTGACACAGGCGTCGGTTGCCAGCACCGCATCGCTGGAGCAGGGACTGATCGACAAGTTGCAGCCGCAGAAACCGTCGTCCGTCGTGATGAACGGCAATGATGGCGGCGCGATGATGATGAGTGGCGGCAGCAACCAGATGATGATGAGCGGCGCCAACACGATGATGCAGGCAAAGCCGCAAGCAGCCGCGGACACATTGCCGGTCGAAGGCAAGATGCCGCCGCTCGACGGTGCCATCCAATGGCTGAACTCGCCGCCGCTTTCGGCCGAAGCGCTGAAGGGCAAGGTGGTGCTCGTCGATTTCTGGACCTATTCCTGCATCAACTGCATCCGCGCCATTCCCTATGTCAAAGCCTGGGCGGAAAAGTACAAGGATCAGGGGCTGGTGGTGATCGGCGTTCATGCGCCGGAATTCGCCTTCGAGAAGAATGTCGACAACGTCAAGAAGGCGATCGGCGATCTCGGCATTGCCTACCCCGTTGCCATCGACAACGACTATGCCATCTGGCGCGCCTTCGACAATCAATACTGGCCGGCGCATTACTTCATCGATGCCGAAGGCCGCATACGCCATCACCATTTCGGCGAGGGCGAATATGATCAGTCCGAGCGGGTGATCCAAGAGCTGCTCGCCGAGGCCGGAAAGCAGAATGTCGCGGGCGGCATCGTCGATGTGAAGGCGACCGGCACGGAGGCGGCCTCGAACCAGAACGACGTGCAGTCTCCCGAAACTTATGTCGGCTGGCAGCGTTCCGAGAACTTCGTCGACACCAAGGGTACCGTCAACGATGCGCCGCATGTCTATAGCGCCGCGGAGCCGAAGCTCAACGAATGGGGCCTGACGGGCAACTGGACGGTCGGGCCTGAAAATGCCGGGCTCAACGACAAGGATGGCAGCATCTATTACCGCTTCCATGCCCGCGACCTGCATCTCGTTCTCGGTCCGAATGCGGACGGAAAGCCGATCCGCTTCAAGGTCACGGTCGATGGCAAGCCTCCGGGGGATAGCCACGGCGTCGATACCGATGCCGACGGCAACGGCACGGTGACCGGCCAAAGGCTCTACCAGCTGGTGCGCGAGGCCGGCCCGGTCGGCGACCACACGTTCGAGATCCATTTCCTCGATCCCGGCGTGCAGGCCTACGCCTTCACCTTCGGTTGAGGGGATCGCCACGCGCATTGGACGTCTTGCCGCAACGCGCCGCAAGGCGTCCATGAAACCTTTTGATTTTTGCGCCGTTGTCGGCTCATGGCCGAAGCTCAATTGAAACCGAAATCGGTCGATGGCACCAAACCGGAAGGTGCCGCGAAGTCGCACCAAGGGGAGGGATCGACTGTTGAGGCCCCTCCGCCGCCGGATATTGCCGAACCCGATCCGGGCCTGACGCCGGAAGAAGCCGAGCATGCGCGCAAGCGATATTTGCTGCGGCGCTTCTGGATCAGCGCGCGCGGCTATTGGAGCCGTCATGGCGACAGCTTCGCCTGGCCCTGCACGCTCGGGCTGCTGGCGATGATCGTCCTCAATGTCGGCTTCCAATACGGCATCAATCTCTGGAACCGGAAGATCTTCGACGCCATCGAGCGGCATGATGCCGGCACGGTGTATTATCTGAGCGCAGTGTTCCTGCCGCTGGTGCTCGGAAGCGTGGCGCTCGTCACCGCACAGGTGCTGGTCAGGATGATGATCCAGCGGCGCTGGCGCTCGTGGCTAACGAAGGCGGTCATCCAGCGCTGGCTGGCCAATGGCCGCTATTATCAGCTGAACCTGATCGGTGGGGACCACGCCAACCCCGAGGCCCGTATCTCCGAAGACCTCCGGATCGCCACGGAATCGCCGGTCGATTTCATCGCCGGTGTCATCGTCGCCTTCCTGTCGGCCTCCACCTTCATCGTCGTCCTCTGGACGATCGGCGGTGCTCTGACCTTGCCGGTCGGCGGCTCGATGATCACCATTCCGGGTTTTCTGGTGGTTGCCGCCGTCCTCTATGCGGGGATTACCTCGACCTCGATCGCTTTCATCGGCCGCAACTTCGTCGCGGTCTCCGAGGTCAAGAACCAGACCGAGGCCGAGTTCCGCTATACGCTGACGCATGTGCGCGAAAACGGCGAGAGCATTGCGCTGCTCGGCGGCGAGGAGGAGGAGCGCAACGACGTCGACCGGACATTTGGCAAGGTTATCCGGCAATGGGCGCTGCTGGCCGGCCAGCATATGCGCACGACGCTGGTCTCGCAGGGATCGAGCCTGATCGCGCCCGTCGTGCCGATCCTGCTCTGCGCGCCGAAATTTCTCGAAGGCGCCATGACGCTCGGCGAGGTCATGCAGGCCGCTTCCGCCTTCACCATCGTCCAGGCGGCCTTCGGCTGGCTGGTCGACAACTATCCGCGCCTTGCCGACTGGAATGCCAGCGCGCGCCGTATCGCTTCGCTGATGATGTCGCTCGACGGGCTCGAGCGCGCCGAACACAATGACTCTCTCGGCCGTATCCAGCACGGCGAGACGGAAGGCGAGGCGATGCTGAGCCTCAACGATCTCTCGGTGTCGCTCGATGACGGCACTTCGGTCGTCAAGGAAACGCAGGTCGATATCGAACCCGGCGAGCGTGTGCTCGTCTCCGGTGAATCCGGCACGGGCAAGAGCACACTGGTGCGCGCCATTGCCGGTCTCTGGCCCTGGGGCCAGGGCAGCGTCAATTTCCGGGCCGGCAGCCGGCTCTTCATGCTGCCGCAGCGCCCCTACATCCCCTCGGGCACGCTGCGCCGGGCAACGGCCTATCCGCGTGCTGCTGACGACTGGAGCGAAGAGGAGATCAAGGGAGCGCTGAAAGCCGTGGGGCTGGATTATCTGAGCGCCAGGATAGAGGCGGAGGCGCCGTGGGACCAGACCCTCTCTGGCGGCGAGAAACAGCGCCTCGCTTTCGCCCGCCTGCTTCTCCACGATCCCGATATCATTGTGCTCGACGAGGCAACCTCGGCGCTCGATGAGAAGAGCCAGGACCAGATGATGCAGACGATCATCCGCGAACTGCCGAAGGTCACCATCGTCAGCGTCGCCCACCGGGCCGAGCTCGAAGCGTTCCACAGCCGCAAGATCACCCTGGAACGCCGCGACGGCGGAGCAAAGCTCGTCAGCGATATCGATCTCATCCCGCGAAAGCGGAAGTCGAAATCGCTCTTGCGGCGCATGGTGCCGCGGCACTCACGGTCGAAGCGCGGCGCTACCGGAAAATGAAGCGAGGAAAGACCGCCATCACCTGTTATCTCCGGCAAAATCGACCGATGAGATCTCTACCGACCAGTCGAGGTCGGCAGGCGACAGGTTGAGTGTGTCGAGGCCGCGATAGTGGTTCAGTGCGAAGCAGGTGCCGTAGACGGCCTTGGGCTCGATGATCTTGTAGCTCGTCAGGTAGTCGGCATAGGCCTCGACGCTGTAGCCAGGGCGTTTGGCGATGAGGCGGAAGCGGACGGCGTCCACCTGGCGGTCGGAGCCGTTGGTGATCTCGACGAAGACCGGCTTGGCGGGATCGGTGCAGCCTTGGGTTCCGGTGCTGGTGGCGGTCACCAGGCTTGCGGAGGTGTTGCGGCCGGACTGCTGGTAGTAGAGATAGGCTCCGATGCAGGCCACCGTGGCGATGATGATGGCGAGTGCCACGAGCGCGGGCCGGGGGAAGAGGAAGAAGAACACCACAAAAATCGCTATCGCGACTATCAGCAAGATCATCGGCCGTTCTCCCTTTCCCGTTGAGCTAATGCACGCACCCTGCTTATGCAAGGCAGGGCGGTGGCGTGTGGTTTCGGGCGGATGGCAATTATGCGATATCATCGCGTGACGACGGAGGGATTCGATGAACGGTTTGGCCGACCTGATTGCCTGGATTATCGCGCAGGGACTTGCCGCCGATGATATCGATGCCTTGCTCGAAGGCCTTTCGCTGCGCCTGACTGAACAGGGATTTCCGCTGCTGCGCGCCTCGATCGCCATGCCGTCCATCGATCCGAAGCATCGCGGCCTCTCGGTTGCCTGGTACCGGGACACGGGGATCTCCAAGGAGGCGCAGGAGCATGGCGAAGAGGGTGAGGCGCTGTTCCGGCGCTCGCCGATTTCCTATCTGCTGCAGAACCAGCTGGAATTCATGCGCTGGAGCCTTCCGGCCAATGCCGAGACGCCGCCATTTCCGGTTCTGACAGATCTCAGCGATCTCGGTGCCACCGATTTCGTCATCAAGATCACGCCCTTTCCTGGTGATACCGCTCTGGCAGGCGCCAGCTTCTCGATCGCCACCGATCAGCTGGGCGGCTTTACGGAGAGCCAGCTTGCCGGTTTCGAGGGCGTCATGCCCGCGCTGGCGCTCGCCTGCTGCCGGATCGCCATGACCCGCGTGGCGAAGGACGTGCTCGCCGTCTATACCGGCGAGCGGACGAGCGAGCTGATCCTGACCGGGCAGATCCAGCGCGGCGATGGCGCGTCGATATATGCCGCGATCCTGTTTGCCGACCTCAAGGACTTCACGTCGCTTAACGAAAAGCATGAGCCGCACGATATCGTCGACTGGCTGAACGAGCATTTCGACGCGATCGGCAAGCCGGTTGTCGAGGAAGGTGGCGAGATCCTGAAATTCATGGGCGACAGCCTGCTGGCGATCTTCCCGGTGCAGGCTGCCGATACGGCGCAGGCCTGCCGTCTGGCGCTGTCGGCCGCGCAGAGGGCGCTCGCCATGAACGATGCGCTCAATCAGGGCAGGCGGGAGCGTGGCGAGCCCGAGATCCTCGTCGATATCGTGCTGCATCTCGGCGAGATCTTCTACGGCAATGTCGGCACTGATCGGCGCCTCGATTTCACCGTCATCGGCCGGGCCGTCAACGAGGCGTCGCGGATGGAAAAGCTCGCCGATGCGCTGGAAACCAACCTGCTGGCCTCGGCGCAATTTGCGGCCCAGACCGGCGGCGCCTTCCGGGCGGCGGGACATTTCAAGCTCCGGGGCGTCGAGGAGCCGGCCGAGATCTATGCCTGGGCGGGCGCGGTGTGACCGCCTGCGGTTTGTTCGGATTTTGTTAAACATAAACTAAAATCTTAATCATCGGCCGCGCTCCGATCCGCATTTCCGTGCGTTCCTCCATCATGCGACAACGGAGGGAAACCGGATGGCAGTCGTGATGATCGTGGAAGATGAAGCCCTGATCCGCTTTGCACTGGCCGATGAACTGATCGCCTGCGGGCATATGGTGATCGAGTGCTGCAATGTGCTGGAGGCGCTTGCGGTTCTCGGCAAAGACGGCGAGGTCGATGCCGTAGTCACTGACGTCGATATGCCCGGCGGGTTGAGCGGGCTGGATCTCAGCCGGCTGCTCGCGGCCACAAGGCCGTCGCTGCCGCTCTGGGTCACCTCGGGCCGGGAGGTCGATATCTCCGCTTTGGGTCCGGCAGCGGCTTTCCTGTCGAAGCCTTATGACATGAGGGCGCTCGCCTGCGAAATCGCGCGGCGGGAGGCGATGTCCGCCGAGCGCTCGGCCTCCTTCGGCTGAGCCTCAGGGGCTGGTCAGGTACTCCACCAGCTTGCGGGCATGGACGGGCAGGGCGGCGAAGCTGCGGGCGCAGATCAGCAGATGGCGAAGCGCCCAGGCATCGGTGAGTGGGATCACGCCGAGTGCCATCTCGGCCTGATAGCGCCGCGCATAGACGTCTGGAACGATGGCGAGGCCGACGCCGCTGCTGGCCATGGCGCAGATGTCCTCGAAACTGTCGAGCCGCACGCGAATCTTGAACTGTCGGCCCTCGCGGGCGGCATGCGCAGACAGGTGCCCCTGCAGCGCGCTGTCCGCCGGGAGACCGACGAAGGGTTCGCTGAGGATATCGCGGAACGCCACCGATCCCGCCGCGACCAGTGGATGGTCCAGCGCGGCCACGAGGACGAGGCGGTCGATCTCGAAGGGGCGGGTTTCGAGCGATCCTGTCTCGCTCGTATCTGCGGCAATGCCGAGATCGGCGAGGCCGCCTGCGACTGCCGCGACGACATCCGGGCTCTGCTTTTCCTGCAGGTCGATATCGATCGTCGGGTGATCGGCCAGGAAGCGGCGCAGCACGGCCGGAAGATGCGCCATGGCGGCGCGGCCGGAAAACAGCCGGACCTGGCCGCGCAATCCTCCCGCATAGAGCTGCAGATCGCCGCGCATCTGCTCCATCTGCCCGAGCACGATGCGGGCGTGATGGGTGAGCGCTTCTCCCGCCGGCGTCGGCCGGACGCCGCGTGCCTCGCGCTCCAGCAGCGGGATGCCGCTCATCTCCTCCATGCCGCGGATGCGGGCGCTCGCCGAAGGCAGCGCCATGCCCGATCTCTCGGCGCCCTGTGTGATGCTCTGGGCTTCGACGACATGCAGGAAGAGACGAAGGTCGGTCAGATCGAAGCGCATAGTCCCTCCCGCGTCAGGCCTTCGGATTTTCCGAAGCCTTGCCTTGCATCTTCCGCATTGTGCGAAATCGCCGGCTGCCGATCATGCTTGATATGGTCTTGGAGCCGGATTGGATATGGACGCTTCAGAAAAAATCTTGCGTGCCTTCGCTTTTCGCCTGGCACTTCTCGTGCTGGCCGTCACCGTGGCAAGGGGCCTGCCTGACAACCGGGCAGACGACGCTCTGGCGGGATCGATTGCGGTCGCCAATCTTACGCCCGAATGTGGATCAGCCCCGCCGCAGGGCGGCGAGGCTGATCCAGACATAGGCGATATGTATCTGCATGACTGAGGCGCGGCTGATCGCATCCTCAGGCGGTATCATTCCTCGTCGCCGAACATGTCCATCTCTTCCTCGGGGGCTTCCTCCTGAGGTTCGGCGGCCTGCGCCTCGTTGCCGCCCATCATGCCCATGACGGCATTGGTCAGCAGCATGCCGCCGGCGACACCCATTGCCGTCTGCGCGGCACCGGCCAGGAAGCCGCCACCGGCGCGGGGCGCCATCGGAGCGGCATGACCGTATCCCTGGTTCGGAGCGCCACCCCAGGGAGAGGCGGGAGCGGCATCGTATCTCTGCGGGCGGGCGACCGCGCGCTGCGGCGGGTTGCTGCTGCCGAACATCGATGCGAAGAAGCCGCCGCGCTGCGGCTGCGCACTGGCGCTCAACATCTCCAGTTCCTCGATGCGGCGCTGGGCCGCCTCAAGCGCCTGTTCCTGCACGACGATCGTCTGCGCCATGTAATAGGGCGCGCCGGGCTGCTGGGTGATGCGGTCGTTGATGAACTGTTCGGATCGCGTGTCGCGCGGCGCCGATTGCCGCTCGACATTGGCGAGCTTGGTGAAAAGGCTGTCGATGGCCTGCTGATCGTTGCGATCCATGCATGTCTCGTTGGCGGTGGTATCCGCGGTGGTCAAATCAGGGTTTAGTTGGTTGCGCACAGCGCAAATGCCGGCCGGGCCGGTGCAGCCGGGTTCTCAGGCGAGAAAACCGGCGGAGCCCATTTGCGGGCGGCCCGTGTTTCGGGCAGGGCGTAGCGCGAGAGTTGATTTCCGGAAGTGGAAAGTCGTGTGATGGTCCTCATACCTGCATGTACGAAGCAGGAGGCCAATAGCTTCCATCACAAAGATTTTATTCCGGCGCCGTCAAAACGCCGGATCTGACGGCAGCGGTCAGTTCTCGATCTGCTGCTCGGCGACGACGCTGGCGACCACTTCGTCGGCGCCATTCGGATAGGTCGGCAGGTCGAGCGTCACGGCTTCCTTGAAACCCTCGCGTTCGATCGAGAAGAACTTGCGCACCCGCACTTCGCCATTCTGCTGGCCCGAGGCGGTGGCGCTTTTCGCCGCGATGAGATTGCGTTCGAATTGCGCGGCGTCAACCCCGGCAAAGGCCATGGTGCAGCTTTCGACCGGCTTCTCGCCGACGGTCGCCTTGGCGATGACGATCGCTTCGAACGGCTTGTCGCCACCCGTCTGGGTGATCCAGCCGTCGAAGGCGGTCGGCTCATCGAGCGGCAGGATGCCGAGGGTCATGTCCTGCGACAGCGCTCCCCACCCGCTTTCCTTCGCAAGTGCCGCCGTGCGGTCATAACGCGGCCCTTCGTTCATGCACTTCTCGGCGAAATCGGCAAAGGGCGAGGGTGCCGCCGCCTCTTGGGCAGACGCGGAGCCCGCGGCGGCCAGAGCTGCGACTACGAGCGCGGTTATCTTCAGGGTCGTCGTGGATTTGCTCATCGAATGTCCAGTTCCGCGCAGTCGTGCTCCGTGAACCTACCAGATAGGCGATGCCGCAAGAAAACGCCACAGCAGGTCATGGCCCTCATCCGGAAACGGCGATCGAATGTCAATCCGGAGAGCCGCCCTCGATGTTCGGATCGTAATCGCCAAGCGCCTTCTGGACGGTCTTGTTCCGGGCATAGCGGTGCTTTAGTCGGGCCAGCTCCGCGTCGCTTCCGCTGCACAGCGTGCGCAGCTGCTGATCGATTTCCGCCTGCCGTTCTTCGTCGGGCGAGGCTTCGCCACGGAAATGGTCGCAATCATCGCGGCGGCTGATGAAGGCCCTGACGTCGTCGGGCAGGGTGGCGTCATCTGCGAGACATGGCGCGGCGAGGCAGAACTGGACCAGGGCCAAGCCGGCATATGTCAGCCGCCGCCCGGCCATCATTCGATTTGCATGTCGAGTTGCTGGGCAATCTCTTCATAGTGGCGGGACGACGCGGTATTGCCCTCTTTGGCATAGTGGGCGCCGACTGCTCGCGCTGCATTTGCTGCAGCACGGAAGGCGTCAAGACGATCCTGCGGCTCAAGCTCGGCATTGCCGCCGATATCGCCGTTGCTGAAGCGGCCGACGCGGTAGCCTTCATTGTCGATCACGCCGATCACAGGCACGCCGTTCTGCATTTCGCCGTAGAAAGCCGGACCGGCCTGGTTGCCGTCGCGGCGTCGCAGCATGCCGAGGCCGGAGGCTTTGTTGCCGGGGCACGCACCGCTCCAATAGGTCGGGCCTGCGGTCAGCGAGATGGGAGAAACGAATTCGCAATGGCTGGCCGGATCCTTGGACCAGGTCGAACCGGACGGCGCGTCCTGCGCCATGAGCGACGGTGTCCATAACAGGGAGGCGACTGTCGCGAGGGCTGATAGCGCGATGAATGCGTTTCGATGCAGCAAAGCTATCGTCCCCTCAGGAATTGGCCATCAGCGATGCGACATCGATCATCCGGTTGGCAAAGCCCCATTCGTTGTCGTACCAGCCGAACACGCGCAGCAAGCCACCGGCAGATACCGAGAGTTCCGGGCCTGACACCACCAGGGATTCCGGCCGGGCGCGCAGGTCTACGGATACGAGCGGCTTTTCGATCCAGCCGATGACGGGCGATGCGGCGATCGCGCTTTTCAGCTTATCGCGTGCTTCCGAGAGAGACGGCGCTTTCTCCAGCGATACCGTCAGGTCGATCGCCGAAACGCTGGCGGTCGGAACGCGAATGGCGCGGGCCTCGATCTTTCCCGCAAGCGACGGCAGGACCTTGCCGACCAGCTTGTGGGCGCTGGTGCTGGTCGGAACCATCGAGAGGGCGGCGGCGCGGCTGCGGGCAAAATCATCGCGGGGCTGGTCGACGGTCGGCTGGCTGCCTGTATAGCAGTGAACCGTCGTCATCTGCCCGCCGATAATACCGAAGAGGTCATCGACCGTTTTCAGGAGCGGCGCCAGCGCATTGGTGGTGCAGGACGCGTTGGATATGATCTTGTGGCCGGCGATCATCTGTTCGTTGGCGCCAAGCACGACAGTCACGTCGGCCGATTCAGCCGGACCCGAAATCAGTACGCGCTTCGCCCCGGCTTCCAGCGCCCGGGAGACATAATCGCGGGTATAGGGCTGGCCGGTGCATTCGAGGAAAATATCGACGCCGGAGAGATCGAGGGCGCGAATGTCGCGCTCGTTGTGGAAGGGGATAGAGCGCGAGCCGATGCGCAATGCGCGGTCTTCGGCTGATACGTCTTCCGCCCAGGGACCGAAAACGCTGTCATACTGGAAGAGGTAGGCGCAGCTTTCCAGTGGCGCAATGTCGTTGACGAGCACGACCTCGATGTCGCGGCGCTCTTTCAGCAGGATACGGAGAACGGAGCGGCCGATACGGCCAAAGCCATTGATAGCGATTTTCGGCTTCTGTTTTGTCATCCGGCGGGCTCCCTGCGATCGTCTGATGAGGCCTATGACAAGCGCGGAGTATTCGCAATATCAAAGCGGTGGCTGCTGCTGCTTCCAAGCGCCGCGGGCGCTGAGGAAAGGTGCGCAATTGCGCCCGGCACGTCGGACCATGGTCCGTGTCCGACCCGGCACCATGGTCCCGGGACCTTGCTTTTCGCAGCCGGTAGCGATCTCATACGTCCTGTCTTGCGTAGAGGCTGCAAGAAGCAGAGACGGAAACCATGAGCCAGTCGAAACGACGCTTTCTGAAGATCATCGCCGGAGCCGGGCTGGCCGCAGCCTTTCTGCCGCTCGGTGGCGCACGTCGTCTGAGCCTCGATGCCTTCGCCAAGAGCGGCAACAATGGCAATGGCGGTGGCAATAACGGCAATGGTGGCGGGAACGGCGGCGGAAATGGAAATTCCGGCGGCGGCACCGGAAATGGCAATGGCAATAACGGGAATGGCAAGGGCAATGGCGGTCCGGCAAGCTCCGCCGAGCCTGCCGACACCGGGACGGCCTCTACGGGCACTGGCGTCCAGGCGACGCGCGGCGCGGATGGCACAATCCGGATCCGCCACCGCAACGGCATCACCGAGACGATCGTCTCGAACCGCTACGTGATGAAGGATGCGAAGGGCCGGACGATCAGCAACAGGCTGGCGACGCAGGCCGATGTTACGCGCCTGTCGCGTTATCTCCGCTAGGACCGATCCTAGGCCAGATCCCGCCATTTGATGGCGGCCTCGGTACGGTTGGTAACGCCGAGCTTCAGCAAGATTTGCGTCATGTGATGCTTGACGGTCTTTTCCTGCAGGTCGAGACGCAGGCCGATATGCTTGTTGGAGAGGCCTTCGGCGACGAGTTCCATCACCTCGAGCTCGCGCGGCGTGAGTGATGCCTTGGGCGAGGACTGAGCGCCCAGCGAGCGCTCCATCACCTTGGCGGACATCGCCGGAGAGACGAATTTCGAGCCTCGCACCACGGCCCGGATCGCTTCGGCAAGGCCGCGCGACCCGATCCCCTTCAGCACATATCCGGCTGCGCCGCGCTGCAGGGCTGCGGACAGTGTATCGACCTCCTCGGACGCGGTCAGCATTAGCACCCGTGTTTCCGGGCTTCGCGACAGAACCGAACTGATCGCCTCCAGGCCGCCGCCGGGCATGGAGACGTCGAGCAGCAGCACGCTGGGCCGGTCGGAGGCCGCAAGCCGGATCGCGTCGTCGCTGCTCGCACCTTCGCCGATCACCACGAAATCATCGACCTCCGAGAGGCTGCGGCTGACGCCTTCCCGAAACAGCGGGTGATCGTCCACGATGCCGATGGTGATCGCCGTCATTTTGCATCCTCCAGTTCCATCAGCTGAAGCGTCATCGACACCACCGTGCCGGCGCCGCTGGTCTTGATATCGAAGTCTCCGCCGAGACTGTCGACCCGTTCGCGAAGTCCCGCAAGCCCAAGACTTGTCGGCCGCACCTCGTTCGGATCGAAGCCATCGCCCTGGTCACGAACCTCGATCCTGACCTCGCCGTCGCGCACACGTGCCGTCACCGATTGCTCGATGCCGCCGCCATGGCGATAGGCATTGTTGAGCGCTTCCTGGACGAAGCGGTAGACGCAGATCTTCACCGCGGCCGAGAGGTCCGAGCGATCATCCTCGACGCTGCGCAAGACCGTGCTTGCCGTCCTCGTCTCATGGGCGGAGACCACCCGCTCGATGATCTCTCCGAATGAGGCGCCCTCGATCTCCGGCAGGACGAGGCCCCGGCAGATCGTACGGATTTCCCGCATCGCCTCGGCAAGGCTCGAGCGGATCCACGACAGCTCCTTTTCCCGCATGTCGGGGCTTGTTTTGGCATCGACCAGCATCTCGCTGTCGAGCCGCAGCGAGGCATAGGCGATATGCTGGGCAGGTCCATCATGAAGGTCGGCGCCGACGCTGCGAAGATAGGTTTCGTTGAGAGCGGCGGCCCGCAGCGAGGACCGTTGCAGGCGCCGCTGCAGGGCAAGTTTTTCGGCAAGCAGGGACGAGAGTTCCGTCACCTTGTCGCGGAGATCGCTGCGTTGCGCCTCGATCAGCCGGCTGCCGCGGAAAACCAGAGCCGAAAGCGCCAGAAAGAAGATCGCCGTCAGTCCGGCGACAGAGGCCCAGCTCCAAAGTCTTGCGCGGGCAATGCTGTCGGCAAGCCCCTCAGCCGTCTCGTAGAACTCGACGACGGCGACCGGCTGGCCGGACCATGGCTGCAGCACCGGATTGTAGATTTCCATCAGCGGCTTGCCGAGCTGCCTCTCCTTCTCGCTCTCCGGATCGCTGGCGACCTCGTATCGCGCGACGAGCGCGCCTGAAAAGGCTTGGCGAAGCTTGTCGCTGACCGGGAATTTCCGGCCGATCAGCTCCTGTTCGTTGGAGTAGAGGATGGTGCCGTCGCTTCTCCAGAGCTTGAACGAGACGAGGCGCTTGCCGAGTGCGCCCTGCGACAGCGTCTCGTTGAGCGCCTGGGCGCTTCCTTCGTCGAGAAGGGTTTCCGTCTGCATATCGGGAAGCAGCGGGGCGACGACGCTATCGACATAGAGCGCGGTCGCTGCGCCGGAATTATGGATCACCGCGTCCTCGATCAGCCGCGTCAGCAAAATGCCGATCAGGAGCATCGCCATGATCGAGACGACGCCCCCGGTTATGAAGAACTGGGAGGCCAAGGAGCGGGCATTCCAACGGCTGAGCCAATGCATCTGCGACCTGTCGACTGCGTGTCCGACAGACATGGTACTACCCTAGAGGAATTCCAGATAGCTGCGTGACATCCCGGCGGCGCCTAGTTCGGGACATCGCGTGTATCGATGACATCCGCGCCGGCAACGCTCTTGGTGATCTGCGTATCGCCCGACATCGCCGCGCCGAAGAAATAGAGGACGCCGCATAGGAAGACGACCAGTGCGACGACCGACGCATTGATCGCAACCGGGCCGGCGGAAGGTCTATGGATGCTGCTCATGACTGGGCTCCTTTGGTCCCTGTAGCAACGAGCCGAAATGGCCGCAGTTCCAGACCCCCGACCATGGTCCGGGGTGCCCCGGACTGAGGTCCGATGCCCGGAACAGGCGGCGTCTCCGATCGTTGGGTAGGCAGCGGTCATTAAGGCCGCCTAGCGACAAAAGGAGGAGAAAATGCTCTCCAAGCCTATGGTAGGCGTGGCTGCGGCCGCGACCCTGATGTCGGGCGTTGCACTCGCCCAGTCTTCCACCGTCAATGGCGCTGCAGGTGGTGCCGTGACCGGCGCGATCGTCGGCGGTCCCGTCGGTGCTGCCGTCGGTGGCGTGACGGGTGCCGTTGTCGGCACGGTCATCGATCCGCCGCCGCAGAAGGTGGTTACCTATGTCCGTGAAGCGCCGGCACCTTCGGCCCGCGTCGTGGTCAAGGAAAAGATCGTCGTCGGCCAGCCGCTTCCGGAGACCGTCGTCGTCACGCCGGTTCCTGAAAATCCGAAGTATGCCTTTGCGGTCGTGAACGATGAGCGCGTCATCGTCGAGCCGTCGTCCCGCAAGGTGATCCAGGTCATCAACTGACCGGATCCCGGACGCGGCCGAGGTCGCGTCCTCCATTCCTAAACACGAAACGAAATCCAGCCGCACATCGTGAGGCACGGCCTCGTGCGGCCCGAACTCAGAGAGATTGTCATGAAAACCAAGACCCTTGCCGTCCTGATGACGGCCCTGTCGATCGGTGTATCGCCCGTCGGCATCATGTCCGCCTCAGCCCAGGATGCTCCGATCATCAAGAAGAAGGGGGCAGCCCAGACCGATCAGTCCGGTGGCGCCACTCAGCAGCAGCCCGATGCCGGTGGCGGCGCTCAGGGCTCGCAGCCCGGTGCCGGTGCAGCAACCGGCGGCGAGCAGACACAGCAGCCGGCCGCGGGATCGGATGGTTCCACATCGACTGACGGTGCTGGCGGCAAGGCGCAGGTTCAGCCCGGCACCTCGACAGAAGGCGGCACGGCGCCGGCCCAATCCGGCAGTGAGACGAAGCCGGACGCTTCAGGCAATGGTGCCGCGCAGGGTGGCGGCATGAAGCCCAGCGGCACCTCGGGCACTGACGGCTCCAAGCCATCGACCGAACCCCAGAAATCCGGTTCGCAGGAGAGTGGCACGTCATCCGAGACCCAAAAGTCCGGCAGCGATGCGCAGAAATCCGGTGATGCCACGAAGCCGTCCGGCTCGACCGAGACGCAGACCAACAGCAAGACCAATGTCGAAAACAATACGACCGTCAACAAAACGACCAACGTCAACATCTCGGTCGAACAGCAGACGGAAATCCGGGCGGTCGTGAAGGAAGTGCATGTCGAACCGGTTCGTGAAGTGAACTTCACGGTCTCGGTCGGTACCGCGATCCCGAAGAAGATCCGGCTGGAGCCGCTGCCGCCGCGGATCGTCAAGATCGTACCGCAGTACGAAACCTACCGCTTCTTCATCCTGGCCGATGGACGGATCGTCATCGTCGATCCGACGGCCTACACGATTGTCTACATCATCACGGCCTGACGGCCTGAACCGGTGGCGTTCGCGCCGCCGGTTTTTCTTATGGAGAGACGGATGATCTACGGGGAACCAAAATCGGCAAGCGCCGTTCTTCCGATCGTCGCCATCCTGATGGCGATGGCCGGCTGCATCCTCGTTCTGCTTTCGAATGTCGATCGCGGCGATGAGAAGCAGGGCAGGGTATTCGTTCCGGTCGAACAGCGGGAGCTTGGCAAATGAACGCGGTCGCATCACTGACATTCGGTATCGTGACATCGGTCGCCGGCTGTATCGCGGCTGCATCCGTGGCTTCGATTGTCATGGCGGAATCGGAGACGCATCGGCTCGCCGATCTCTCGGCGCCGGATCTTTGGACGACGAGCCCGGTTCGCGTCGATCCTGGCAAGCAGAATTACCAGCGCGTTGCACCCGTCTATTCGAGCTATGTCACCGATGCGCCGAAGATCAGCGTCGCGTCGCGCGAGCCGGATCCCGCGCCGGTGGTGGCTGCCGCAGCGGAGCCGGCTTTGCCGGCAGAGCACCTCAACTGGTGCTCGCAGCGCTACCGTTCCTACGATCCCGCGACCAACAGCTACCGCGCCTTCAGCGGCGAGAGGCGCAGTTGCACCTCGCCCTATTCGGAGCAGGCTGGCAGCGGAGAGGCTGTGACGCAGACTGCCGCGACAGCCAGCCCCAGCGCTGTCGACAGCAGGGCGGCTGCGTCCTGGTGCGCGGCGCGCTACCAGTCTTACCGCGCGGAAGACAACAGCTACCAGCCTTTTGACGGGCCGCGCCGGCAATGTCAGCCGCCGTCTCAGGATGTCGTGACCGCGATAAATTGACCCGCATCAGACTTTGTGCCGTGGTGCCCATCGGGTCCGGCGAATACATCTGTGGCCCAACCACGGGAGTAGCAGATGTCGATTCCGGTCATTACCGCTATCCAGGCCGCCAGCGAAAGCGTGCCTTTGCTGACGCCAGCTGACAAGCGCATGCTGGTTGCGCATATCCACCGCTATCTGGAAGACTACCGCCGCGACGTGCTGGGCGATCTGCCCGACCGCCGCTGTGGCTGGATGCTGCGCCTCATCGAAGCTGTGTCCTCCAAGGCCCGCGGCATCGTCGAGGCTGATGCCAAGGAATTCCGATCGATCATGGTGGAATTCGAGAAACTGCTCGTCGTGCTCGACGATCTCAGGCTGTCGCACAAATGGTCCGAGCAGCCGGTCGTCCTGCACTAGTGCCGGCAAAAAAATAGGGCCATCCGTGGATGGCCCAAATGGGAGAGTTCGAAAACCTCCAGAGGGAACCGCCGACGAAGGCCGGGAGGAGTGGCCTTGATGCTTGTCGGCGAGTTCATAATCGCCGTTCAGCCACTCTTTTGAAAACATCCAGGCTCCAATAACCGGCGCTTATTGAGCATTTTCTGTTATGAGATCGACTGCCAACGAAACCGCATTCTCCGGGGACTCCCGCCTGACCAAAATTGGTAGCATCAAGCGCTTGCAAAGCCGCTGCATCGGCATAGAGTAAGCCTATGAAATCGCTTCGCAGGTGACCACGGATGTACTGGCACCGGCTGACGGCGATGATGGGAGGTCGGTGCGAGAATTCGCCCGGCCTTTTCCCTTTTAGGGCTGCTGCGTCCGGCGCGCCCCTTTACAATCATCCCGAATTTCCCGACGAAGGCATCGGCACCCGGATCGAGGGTGCGCTGGAGTGCCTGCAATTTGCCCGATGATCAAAGTCCGACTGCCGCGCCGCGGCGCAATCCGGTTGTCAAAGCCGCCTATATCGGGCTTGGCCTGGTAATGGTGGCGCTCGGCATTATCGGCGCGTTCCTGCCGTTGATGCCGACGACGATCTTCCTGATCATTGCCGCCTGGTGCTTCGCCCGGTCTTCGCCGAGGCTCGAGGCAAAGCTGATCAACAGCCGGTTCGGCGCGCCCCTCAGGGACTGGCGCGACAGCGGCGCGATTTCACACTCGTCGAAGCTTCTCGCTGTTTTGGGTATGGCCTCGGGCTATGCGATCTTCTTCGCTACGTCGCACCCGTCGCCGATCCCTGCTGTCGCAGTCGGGCTTGCGCTGCTCGCCTGCGCCGCATTCGTTCTGTCCCGGCCGCGGCCGTGATCAGCCTGGCGAGCGGCAGGTTACGTCCTTGCCCTGCGGACCCTTATAGGTGTTGTCAGTCGGGTTATAGGATGGGAAGCGCTGCGCGCACCATTTGATATGCGCGATCTCGGCGGGAGAGAGCAGCCAACTCTCGGGCTCCGCCGCCTTGCTTGTCCCTGAGGAGTAAGCCGCTACCGCGGCGTTGTTGTCGGAACTGCCTGCCGTTGCCGGAGGAGAAATCCTGAAAGCAAAGGCGGAAGGCGCGCCCGACAGGGCAATGACCGCAGTCACGGCGCATGCTGTCAGAATTTTCCTTGCCGGCTTCATTTGCCACTCCATTCACCTATCGCAAATGAACGGAGAGGCTGGCGATTTTGTTCCAGCCACGATCGCGTGAGCGCTGCCGAGGGATAACGGGGCGTCAATGAATCTGTGCCAGGCTGTGCCAGACAATTGCGGATAGAGGAATGTGATGCTGCTGTCGTCCCTGGTGAAGAAGATCGGAAGCCGCTCGGACGATCGCAACATCAACAGGCTGGAACTGGCCAACGACGTCCATCACCTCAAGCAGGTCTTCGACCGCTGCTCGAAGGCCGCCCGCATCGGCGTATGGGAATGCAATCTCGCCGATGAGCGTCTCTCTTGGACCGACATGGTCTACGAACTCTTCGATATCGAACCCGGCACGCCGCTCGTGCGAAGCGAGATCGTCGCCATGTATTCGCCCGCCGCTCTTCTTGAGCTTCAGAGACTGCGCCGCGATGCGATCGAGCAGCAGGGCGGCTTCTCGCTCGATGCGGAGATCGTCACTCGCAAGGGTAACCGCCGCTGGATCAGGATTACCGCGACCGTCGAATGCGAGGACGGCCGTCCCGTCCGCGTCTCGGGCTTGAAGCAGGATGTAACGGCAGAGGTGATGCTGCTCGAAGAAATCCGCCGCCGCGCGGATTTCGACCACCTGACCGGGCTCGCGAACCGGTTCCGCTTTCATGAACGCCTCGGCGGTCTCTGCGCCTCGGAAACAGGCTGCGCGCTGCTGCTCGTCGATCTCGACGGTTTCAAGCGCGTCAATGATATCCTCGGCCATCAGACGGGCGATGTCTGCCTGGTCGAAACGGCAAACCGGCTGAGCGCCGCGGCGGAGAACGCCGACCTGGTATCGCGGGTCGGCGGCGACGAGTTCGCCGTCATCTACAACGGCGCCTCCGTCCACCAGATCGAAGCTGCCGCGGCACGCATCGTTGCCGCCCTGCAATGGGATGCCGGCGACGGCATCATGCTCGGAGCATCCGTCGGTATCGCCTGGGCGAGCCCCGGATCAACGTCGGCTTCTCTCTACGAAGAGGCGGACAAGGCCATGTATCGCGCAAAGACCTCCGGCCGAAACCGCTTCGTCGCCCATCGCCTGGCGGGCGATCTCGACGCGGCGTAAACCCGGTCCTGTTCCAAGGAAGAAATTCTAGACAATTGCCGAGAGGGCAGCGCCGCTCAGGCGGTGCGCTTTGCGGTGATCATGCCCCAGGCGAGGCGCAGCTTTTGCAGGCGGGATGCCGTGCGCTCATGGACGGGGGTGCTTATGCCGTTGCGGAAATCCGCCAGGGCCTGCGCCTGTAATCTCGTTCTCGCCGGCTGTCCGGCGTGTTCGTCGATGGCGCGGCCATCCTTGGCGTCGATGACTGCCCAGCTTCCGTTCTCGAGATGTTGAACCTGATATCTCTGCATACGCCACCCACCCTATTGCTCTCCAAGAGAACGGGCTCCGGCAGCAAAAATCAATCCGTCTTGTCAGAATGTGCTGATATACTTTCGAACAGTGGTGAATGGCTGATTATCTTTCTGCCCCCACCGTTCATACATTAGCGAGAGTAGGCGCTTGTACGCCTGGCCAGCCTCCGGCGCGATCAAGCGGCCAGGGCGTCCTCGTCCTCGGCGAGATAATCCAGGAGGTCGTAGAGAACCTCGGTCTCGCTATCGTTGTCGGGTCTGCGTGTCGGCGGGACGTTCTTGACCGGGGCCTTCGGCCGCTGGCGGAACGTCGGTCTTGGAACACGCACGCTGTTTGCGCGTCTGTTTGCCATCTTTTCCTCACTCGCAACAAAAAAGAGGATCACTAGCTCTCTGGCATTATCCAACCACAAAGGGCCCGATGTGTCGCGTGACGCCGGCGTGACAGGGCTTCTCCGGCTGTTGTGAAGCTTAAGTCAGCTGTTTCAAGGCGCGCAGCAGGGCTTCGGTTCTCTCGCTGGAGGTGAGCGCCAGGGATTGGTGCTCGGCGAGTTCCCGCAGTCCGGCGAGCACTTCGGCTTCCTTCCAGCCGCTATCGACGGCGTGGTCCACCAGTTCGCGGAATGCAAGCTGCAAGGCATCCTGGCATCGGATCGGTCGGTCAGGATCGTCTTCGGTGACAAACGGCCTGGAAATATCGCTCAAAGGCGGCGCCGGCTACCGGTCGTCGGCTTCAATCGGGGCGATCGCCATGAAACACAACACGACGGCGAGGGCCAAAACTGCAGAGATTGCGGACAAGGTTATCATCGTCACGTCCTCGCAAATATTGGATGAAGATTAGCGTGAACTGATTTGCGCGAATTGGCAACCGGGGCCGGCTGATTGAGGCGGATCGCAGACCAGGGACGAGTTGTGCAAGTGCGCGAGGCAGGCGGCGGGACGATAGTCGTATTCAGCCGGTGGGTTTAGCAGATGCGCCCGAAAGCACGTATAGCGATAGTATTGTTGATGTAACCGCGGCTGATGCCTCGCAATACTTGCAAGTAGCGTAAACGCTAAATTAATACTACCTTATTTAGAATAATTGTCGTGAATGGTTGTGGTTCGGCAGCATTCCGGCCGGCGTTTTTGGCCATGTCGATCCACACCTTCACTCCGCCATTTGCAACCCCGCAGGCGGCACCGGCCAGCAATCAGATACGATCATCCGAACCAAGATGCCAACGCCAACCCTCTCGAACGCGCGCTATCACGATGCCTCGCTCGGCCGACGAGGATTGCTTGCGGTTTGCGTCTATGGGGCGATTTTCCTGGCGTTGCTGGCATTTGCCCTGGCGACGCCGCGCGGTGAATTCGTGCTCGTCGTCGGCAAGCCCGGACAGTCCGAAGGTCAGGTCGTCGAGCTGATCGGCAGGGCAGGCGGGTCTTTCGTCGCGCCGGGACGTTTCGGCTGGATTGCCGTTGCGCATTCGAGCGCCCCGGATTTCGTTCGCAAACTGAGCGCCGCCGGTGCCTTTCTCGTTCTCAATCACGCCCTTGCCGTGGGCTGCCTCCAAAAGGATACCTGAATGAACTCGCTTCATGCCTTCCGGCTGCGTGTCTCGCCCGTCATTTTCGGGCTCCTCTGGATCAATGCCGGCATTGCCATTCTGGTGCCGGTGCTGCGCGGCAATGGTTTCGACTGGACGGCTTTCATCGTCTGCGCTGCAGTCTTGGCGATGACTTCGGTCTGCTGGTTGCAGGATCGCACCGGGCCGGTGACGCGGCTCGTGACGTCCATGGCTCACGCCGTCAATGTGGCGATGATCGTCTATGCCTTCGAGGGTTCGATCCTCCAGTCGGACATACATATGTATTTCTTCGCCGTTCTGGCGATCTGCGCGGCCTGGCTCGATTGGCGCGCTGTCGTCGCCTTTGGCGGCATCACCATCGTTCACCACACGCTGCTCTATCTGGTTGCCCCCGCGCTGGTCTTCCCGGGAGCCTCCGATTTCGGCCGCGTACTGCTGCATGCGGCGATCGTCGCCATTCAGTCGGCGGCGCTGATCTCGCTGACGAGCTCGATCTCCAACGCATTCGTCTCCGCCGAGGGAGCGCTCGACGCCGCCAACAACGCCAGCACCAGCGAACGCGAGACGCGCGAGCGCGCCCAGGCCGCTGACCGGCTGGCCGATGCGGAGCGCGCCGAGCGCGAGGCGGAAAAGCGGATCGCCGCCGAAGAAACGGATCACGCCATCCGCGTCCTCAGAGGCGCGCTCGAAAAGCTGTCGGACGGATATCTGGGAACCCGTATCGATGGCCGTTTTGCCGGAGAGCTCGACAATCTCAGGCTCTCGTTCAATCAATCGGCCAACAATCTCGAAGCCGTCATTACTCAGGCAAGTCAGGTCACACAACGGGTTCGCCGCGAAGCCGGTGATCTCAACGCCGCGGCGGGCGAACTCTCCGAGCGTTCGGAGCGCCAGGCAGGCTCGATTGCGGGCGCGACGAATGCAGTTGCCCATGTCCGCAGCACCGTAGGCCAGACGGGAACGGTCGCCGAGAAGGTCGGCGGTCTCGTCAGCCACGCCAAGGAAGCGGCCGAGCGCTCGGCGGGCATCGTCACCAGCGCCGTCGGCGCCATGGACCGCATCGAGAAGAGCTCCGAAGAAATCGGCCAGATCATCGGCGTCATCGACGAAATTGCATTCCAGACCAACCTTCTGGCGCTCAATGCCGGTGTCGAGGCCGCCCGTGCGGGCGAGGCTGGCAAGGGCTTCGCGGTCGTTGCCCAGGAGGTGCGGGAATTGGCGCAGCGTTCCGCAAACGCCGCCAAGGAGATCAAGCAGCTGATCACCGCTTCGGGCGATCACGTGAAGCAGGGTGTCGCGCTGGTCGACCAGACCGGCGACGCCCTCGGCCATATCGCGACCGAGGTTGCCGAGATCAGCAGGCACATCGAGACGATCATTTCAGGCGCGCGGGAGCAGGCAGCCGGGCTCGCCGAGCTCGATACGATCATCGTGCAGATCGATAGCCTGACGGCGCAGAACACAACGATGGTGCAGCAATCGCTCAGCGCTACCGACGCACTGGCCCACGAGGCGACGATCCTCGAAGGTTTGATGTCCGGCTTCTCCGGCGAACAGGGTCAGGCCAAGCGCAAGGCGGCCTGATGGTCACGTGATAGCAAAACAGGAAAGCCCGCCTCTGGCGGGCTTTTGTCATTCGGCGCTCTACGCCTATTGCTTCAGATCAAAGGCCTGGCCGTCAGCGCGAAGTTCCGCCAGCGTCTTGCCGACACAGGTGCCGGCCGCATTGCTGCCGATCGCCTTGGCCTCGCCGCCAAGGGTGATTGTGCCGCCGATCCGCTCGGAGGCGACATAGGTCGCGACGCCGTCCTTGGAGACGCGCGATATGTAGAAGGCATGATAGGTGTCGTTCTGCTTGCATTGGATCAGCACGGGGAATTTTCCGAAGGGATTGTCCTCGGCCTGCGCCGTCGAGATCGGCAGGACGGCGAGTGCAAGAAGGCCGGCGAACAGCGTGCAGGCCGATTGGCGGAAGAGATGGCGGGATGCGGGCGTCATAGGTAATCCCCTTCTTCAAATGCCCCAGATACGGCGAGCTAGACCGTCAAGGCGATGAGCGCATCCCGGTCCAGAAGACGGACGATGCGTTGCAGTTTGCCGTTCAGGCAAAGGACATGCTTTTCACGGAGCTTCGTGAAACAGCGGGCGACGGTCTCCACCGTCAGGCCGAGATAATCGGCGATATCGCTGCGCGACATCATCATGTCGAATTCGCGGGCGCCCGGATGGCGCTCGGCCATTTCGAAGACGAAGGCCGCGACCCGCTTCAGCGCGCTCTGTTCGGTGATGACCAGCTGCTTGTGCTGCGCCTTGGCAAGATTGGTCAGCGCGATATGCAGCAGGTCGATGGGCGCGGCGGTATTCTGGCTGGCGCGAAAGGGGCGTATCGACGTCTCGCACACGGCCTCTGCGAAATCTGTCCTGACATTGCCGGTTTCGAGGCCGAACCATTCGCCCTTGCCGCAGAAGGACAGGATGTAGCGCTGGCCGCTCGGCGTCAGGCGATAGATCCTGACGGCGCCGGTTTCGACCTGATAGATCGCGCGGGCGTGCTCGCCTTCGCTATAGATCGTTTCGTCGGGCTTCAGCCGGATCGGCTGGTCTCTCGCTGGCGCAGGCGGATAGTGCCGCCCGCCCGCTGCATAGTCTCCGATCGTCTGGTCATGAAGCATGGCATCACCCCCATCTCGACCCGCAGAATAGGGAAAGGCGGCTCGCTCCGGTATTCGAGAAACCCTTACGTATTGCTACGGAAGCCCGGAATGCGCGGTGGGTGTATAAGGCCATGCCCCCTTGATGAAGGCGATACGGAGATATGGCGGAGATCTCGATGTCATCTGTAGACGGAGGGGAAGACCGCGCACCCGGGAACCCCGAAGGCATCCGTGCGCAGCTTGAGCGGATCCTCGCGAGCCCGGAATTCCATGCGCCCGAGCGCGGGCGGCGCTTCCTGCAATACATCGTTGAGGAAACGCTGGAAGGGCGCAGCGCCCAGCTGAAAGCCTATACGATCGCGCAGGCGGTGTTCGGACGCAACGCATCCTTCGATGCGCAGAGCGATCCCGTGGTCCGCATCGAGGCGGGGCGCATCCGCCGCGCGCTGGAGCGCTACTATCTCGTCTGTGGCAGCCAGGACCCGATCCGGGTCACCATCCCCAAGGGCAGCTATTCGCCGCAGTTCTCAGGCAATGACGACAATATGATGAGCTTGCCGGGCAGCTCGAAGGCGCAGAGCCATGATGGCGAGCCTCCGCTCCGCTTGCGCCATTTGCTGCTGCCGATCGGCGTACCGGCATTCTTCGGCGTGATGGCCGTTCTGGCGCTCATCCGCCCGCTCGAGGCCTATCTCTCTCCACCGAAGACCTCGCCGTTCTCGACCGCATCGACGACGGCTGCCAGTATCCGGATTGCCGTCGAGCCCTTCGATGCGCTGGGTGGCACGGCGCGCGGCGAGGACTTGGCGAAGGGCCTGACCGATCAGGTGATCGCCAGGCTGACGAAGGTTACCGATATCGTGGTGCTTGCGCCCGGCCGCGCGGGTCAGGACGGCGGCGGGCTGCTCCTCAGCCTGCAAGGCGGGGCGCTTGTCGAGGGCACGGTCCTGCGGCTGCATGTGCGGCTGATCAATGCCGCCGATGGTGCGGTGATATGGGCCAATCAATATGACCGGAATCTCGATGGTCAGGCGATCCTCGACATCGAGGATGACATCGCGGCCGATATCGTCACGGAGATTTCCGGCAGCGGCAAGCTCAACGGTCTGCGCCCGCAGTCGTGAGTGCTATTGCGAGGGTATCGCTGCCGGATCGACACCTGCCGCGCGTAGGCCGCTGAAGAACCGTTCCCGGTCTTCCGGCCGCTGCAGGCGAAGCGAAATTTCACCGTCGATGTTGCGCATCAGCCCCGGTGCGTGGAGGGTCAGCCAATCGGTCTCCTGCCGCGCTTCGTCCGTCTTTCCCGCGGCGCCGAGAATGGAGAGCAGCACGAGATGGTGCATGGGATTGGCTTCGAGATCGGACTTGCGCGACCACTGCTCGGCATCGGCGACATCGCCCTTCATCAGCTGGCAGAGCGCCATGCCGGCCTCGTAATAGCCTTTCGAACCGATGCCCCGGTTGAGCGCGATCGACAGCAGTTCGCAGCCGGTCTGCCACTTGCCGGACATCGCCAAGCGGATGCCATATTCGCCGGCGACTTCGACATCGTCGGGGTTTGCCGCATAGGCTGCAGTTCCGGCTTGCAGCGCCCTGTCGACATCCCCGCGGAAGAAGCTCACCATCATCAGCGCCTGCAGCGTACGCGGGCTTGACGGGGCCAGCACGGCAGCGCGGTTCACCGCATTGCTTGCCATCCGCAAGGCATCCGGCGAGGCCGGGGTGCCGAGCTTGTAGCGAAGCCGGATTTCGTCGAGATAGATCATCGAGAGCTGCGCCCAGGACGTGGCATTGTCCTGATAGCGCTGGGTCGCATTCTGCAGGCAGTTGCGTGCAACGCTGTGGCTGGTGGCGGTGACATTTTGCCGGTAGCTGTAATAGGCGAGCGTGCAGGCATAGGTGCTCTGGTCGCCTCTCTGCGCGGTCGGGGCCATGCCCTCGGCGTTGAAAGGCTCGGCGATCGCGCCGGCAATCTGTTGCGCGATCTGGCCCTGCACCGCGAGCTTGTTCTGGACGCCGAGATTGGCATCGAAATTGTTGGCCCAGATGACCGCGCCATCCTGTTGGCGCACGAGCCGGACCGCGGCGCGCAATCTGTTTCCATCCAGTTGGACATTGCCCTGGAGCGTGAAATCGGCACCGGCGATACTGTCGTCACGCAGCGTATCCGCCACGACCACGATGCCGCGGGACCGTGCCAGCTGGCCGATGACGTCGTCCCTGAGGCCACGGGCGATATCGGAGCGCGTGTCGTCGCGGTCGGCCTCGGCAAAGAGTTCGACCATCACCTTCGGGCTTGCGGTGGCGGCCTGTGCATTCGGCCGTGCGGGCAGAAGAAATGCGAGCACGCCGGCGAAAAGCACCAGCAGCGCCGCGACGCATACTCCGAGATGAATAAGAGTGAGCTTTACCGGATGCGTGCTGCCGGAAACCGGCTTCTCGCGGCTCTCGTGTTGAGGCGGCGGCGCCCGTTCGGGCTGCTTGACCGGCAGCGGCGCCGGAGTGCTCGTGGCATATTCGAAATGCGGGACATATCCGCCTTTGGGGACGGTGACGATCACGCTGTCCGACCGTCCGGCCACCAGATAGTAGCGCTCGAGCGCCTTGCGGATCCGGCCGGCCTCGATGCGCACGACAGGATCGTTCTGCGGGTCGAACGAGGCTTCCCGGTCGAAGACCACATTGGCGATGGTGAACGCCTTGAGAAATTCCGACCGTCCGGCCAGCGTCTCGTTGACGACGAATTCCAGAAAGCTTCGCCCGCGCTTGGCCGCGTGGAACTCCTCGCTGGCGAGAATTCGTTCGACCTGCTCGCAGATTTCGTCAGCCGTCGGCCCAAGACGGCTAAAGGCAGTCGCTCTTGCACTCGTCATGATCGCCCCTACAACACAAGATCATGCAATTACTTAAGCATTGTCTAAGGCATCATATCGCACATGCCGCTGGTTGCAAGATTTGCTTTCGGAGTTGCTTGCGCTAGTTCGGCCAGCCGTTGGCTGGCGTCGCCTTGCGGCCTTCGAGGGGATAGGCGGCCACGCCGGTCGCGATGACCATGCGCATCAGTTCCGCCAGATTGCGCGCGCCCATCTTGGCCATGACATTGGCGCGATGGACCTCGACGGTGCGGGCACTGATGCCGAGATGATAGGCGATCATCTTGTTCTGCAGACCATCCAGCACGCCGACGAGAACCTGATGCTCGCGGGTGGTCAGTTGCGCCAGCGTGGCGGTGACGCTGTCGGGTCCCTGCGTTGCGCGGCTTGGACGTGCCTGTCCGGTTGCCGCATGAATGGCTGCTATCAGCGCCTCTTCCTTCACCGGCTTTTCGAGGAAGTCGACAGCGCCCGCCTTCATTGCCTGAACGGCGGCTGCAATGTCGCCCTGCCCGGTGATGACGATTGTGGGGATGTCCATGCGGTACTGATGCAGCTGGCCGATCAGCTCGATGCCATCCATGCCGGGCATGCGTAGATCCGTCACCAGGCAGCTCCTGCCGGAGAGGGGCAGCAGGTCGAGAAAGGCACGCGCGCAACTATGCGTACGCACCGCAAAGCCGGCGGAAACAAGCATGAAGGTCATGGACCGCCTGAGTGCCTCCTCGTCATCGACGAGATGGATCGTAAGGTCGTTTGCCATTCTGGCCGATCTCCACGATGGGTAGCGAGAAGGAAAGTACCGAGCCGCCCTGCAATCCCCGCCGGGCGGTAATTCGCCCGCCATGGGCCTCGATGATCCGCTTGGAAAGCGCCAGCCCCATGCCGAGGCCGCGCGGCTTGCTGCTCACGAAAGGATGAAACAGCGTTGTTTCGATTTCGGCCGCGATGCCGCAGCCGTTGTCCGAGACCTCGACGACGAGACGCGTGCGATCGCTGGTCCGTGTCGTCACGGTAATCTCGGGCTCCTGAACTCCGTCGGCAGCTTCCGCGGCATTGCGCAACAGGTTCGTCAGCACCTGGGTGATCTGCACGCGGTCGGCAATGACGGCGTCACTCTTTGCATCGAGCTGGAAATCGACCCGGAGATCCTTCCGCGCCAGGCCGCTAAGGGCAAGTGCTGCGGCTTCGCGGATCAGCGCATGCATGGATTCCAACCGCTTCTCACCGGCGCCGCGGCCAGCGAATTCGCGGATGCTTTGCACGATCGTTCCGGCCCAGAGCGCATGCTGGGTGATTTCGGACAAGGCTTCCCTGAGTGCCGCGAATTCGCAGCCGTTGTCGCTCACCAGATGCCCGCACCCCTGCGAATAGGCGAGGATCGAGGAGAGCGGCTGCGAGAGCTCATGGGCAAGCGCCGGCGTCATGTCGCCGAGCGCAACCGTTCGCGCGAGGCGTGCCATTTCGCTCTGAAGCTCGCGAACCTGCTGCAACGTCTCATGCTCGGTACGGAAGTCCTCGAGGATTGCGGCCGCAAAGCCCTGTTCGCGAACGATCGTCAAGGCGGCAGGAAACCGCGCGCCGTCCTTGGTGCTTGCAATACCGGCGCGCATGGCGCCTTGGCTTGCCCAGCGGGCCTTGAGCCGGACGCCCGGCGTCGATGACCAGACGAAGTCGATCTTCTGGCCGATCAGTTCATCTTCCTGGTAACCGAGCAGGGCGATTGCGGCGGCATTGCAGGCGGAGATCCGATGGCAGGATGTGATGACGAAGACGGCGTCGGGAACATGGCCGTATAGACTTCTCAGCCAATCCGCAGACGGGCCGCCAGGGGGCGGGCGGTCCATCTGCTTCTGGGCGAGCGTCTCCGCAAACAGAGGCTTCCTCGATAGGTGAGGGGCGACGGACCCGCGATCGGCAATGTCCAATGCCTTCGTGCTGGTCGCCATGATATTCCCCTCGCCCTACGATTTGGGACAGGTGTCCCGGCCGCTCTCCCATTCAACGATGGCGCGAGACTACTCTTCTTCTCTGACGGATAGATGTAGCATCGCGTAGCCTCTATTGGTCTTACCCTGCGGGCCTTTCAGGCATGAAAGCGGCCCTCGTCCAGCCTCTCAACCATTGATCCGGCTCAATGCCTTTGCCCCTTTGCTCCGTTACTCTGGGCTGCATGGGTTCACGCCACCTGAGGAGCAGGAACATGAGGAAGTTTGCCCTTGCCATCGCCATTTTGAGTGCGGCGTCGATCGTCGTGCCCGCCGCCGCGCAGCAGACCTCGACACAGACCCGCAAGGAATACCGGCGGATGAACTGGGGAGACAATCTGCCGGCGTCGATCAAGACTTTTCACAACAAGCGCTTCACCGTCGTCAGCTATCGCATGCAGGAGGAGACAGGCCACCATCCGTCGCCGGGCAGTGCGGAGCAGGTGGCGCAGATCCGCTCGGCGATCCGGTCCAACAAGTGGCTCGTCGAGCAGCTGAAGGCGAAGAAGGTGTCGCCCAGCCAGATTCTCTGGGCATGGCGTGCCCGTAACGGCAACATGGTTTTCTACATCGATTGAGCGATTGCCGTCCGGCAACGGGGTAGGCGGAAACAACGGCCTCCGTCCGGTCGACACGCATACATCGTCGGGAGGGTCGGTGATGTGGCGGTTGGTCGTCGAAGCTCCGTTCGAAGAGGATATCGAGCTTGCCGTCCTCGATGACGACGGCATTCACGCTCTGGTCTTTCCCTGCCAGCGGCTGCCCGGCGGCTGGGCGAATGCGCTGACGGGCGAGATCCTCGATGTCCACCCGACGCACTGGCGCACCTGGCAGCTTCGCCGCGCCGATACGTCCGAACTGCACTGAGGACTGTCAGGATCAGCAAAAGCCGGTCTGGCTTGTCCGCGATCAATGACCGTGGTGCCCGGCAAAAATAGACTGACGGCAAGAAACCGGCGGCGCGGCCGCCATCCCGATGGCTGGAAGGAGGACCCGCATGCGTGGTTTCGGTGTTCATTCTGAGGTGGGAAAGCTCAGAACCGTCATGGTCTGCAGACCATCGCTCGCACATCAACGGCTGACGCCGGCAAATTGCCATGACCTGCTCTTCGACGATGTGCTCTGGGTGCACGAGGCTCAGAAGGACCACTATGACATGGTCCTGAAGATGCAGGAGCGCGGTGTCGAGGTTCTCGAACTCCATGACCTGCTCGCGCAGACGCTTGCCAACGAGCAGGCACGCGCCTTCGTGCTGGACCGTCGCATCACGCCGAATGTCATCGGTTCGCAGGTCGCCGAGGCGATGCGGCCCTGGCTGGACGAAATGCCGGCCACCCAGCTCGCCGCCGTCATGATCGGCGGCATCGCGATCTCCGATCTTCCCGATGTGAAGGCGAAAGCCCTGATGCTCAGCGCATTGCCGGCGAGCGATTTCGTCATCCCGCCGATCCCGAACACGCTGTTCCAGCGCGATCCCTCCTGCTGGATCTACGGCGGCGTCACCTGCAATCCGATGTTCTGGCCGGCGCGCCGCGCCGAGACCTTGCTGCAGCGGGTGATCTACAAGTTCCATCCCTTCTTCAAGGGCGCCAATTTCCAGATCTGGTGGGGGGATTCGGACGATCAGTTTGCCAATGCCTCGCTCGAAGGCGGCGATGTGATGCCGATCGGCAATGGCACCGTGCTGATCGGCATGGGTGAGCGCACCACCTATCAGGCCGTCGGCCAGGTGGCGCAGGCGCTGTTCCGCAGCAAGGCCGCCAAGCGCGTCATCGGCTGCCTGATGCCGAAAAGCCGCGCGGCGATGCATCTCGATACGGTCTTCAGCTTCTGCGACCGCGATGTCGTCACGCTCTTTGCCGAGGTCGTCGATCAGATCCGCTGCTACAGCATGTATCCAAAGGGCGACGACGGCACTTTCGAGATCCGCCCCGAAAACCGGCCGATGCTGGAGGTCGTCGCCGAGGTGCTTGAGGTGCCGAAGCTGCGCGTCGTCGAGACGGGTGGCAATTCCTATCAGGCCGAGCGCGAGCAATGGGACGACGGCAACAATGTCGTCGCCCTCGAGCCCGGCGTCGTCGTCGCCTATGACCGCAACACCTACACCAACACGCTTCTGCGCAAGGCCGGTGTCGAGGTCATCACCATACGCGGCGCCGAACTCGGGCGCGGCCGTGGCGGCGGGCATTGCATGACATGCCCGATCTGGCGCGACCCGGCCTAATGACCCTCTTCATCCACGAACAGACCGACGGAGCAAGACCATGAGCTTCAATCTGCGTAATCGTTCGCTTCTGACCGTGCAGGATTATACCTCGCGGGAATTCCGCTATCTTCTCGATCTCGCCCGGGATCTGAAGCGGGCGAAATATGCCCGGACCGAGCAGCAGCACCTGAAGGGCAAGGAGATCTGCCTGATCTTCGAGAAGACCTCGACGCGGACGCGATGCGCCTTCGAGGTGGCCTGCTCCGATCAGGGTGCGAATGTCACCTATCTCGACCCGTCCGGCTCGCAGATCGGCCACAAGGAATCCTTCAAGGACACGGCGCGCGTTCTTGGCCGCATGTATGACGCGATCGAATATCGCGGCGCGGCGCAGCATGGCGTCGAGACGCTGGCACGCTATGCCGGCGTGCCCGTCTACAACGGCCTGACGGATGAGTATCATCCGACGCAGATGCTCGCCGACGTCATGACCATGCGCGAACATAGCGACAAGCCGATCGCCGATATCAAATATGCCTATGTCGGCGATACCCGCTCGAATATGGGGCATTCGCTGCTGATCGTCGGCTGCCTGCTCGGCATGGATGTGCGCATCTGCGGGCCGAGGTCGCTGTGGCCGTCGGAGGAATATATGAAGATCGCCAAGGATCTTCAGCAGGCCTCGGGCGCCAAGCTGCTGGTCACCGAAGATCCCAAGGAGGCCGTCAAAGGCGTGGATTTCATCCATACCGACGTCTGGGTATCGATGGGTGAGCCGAAGGAGGTCTGGCGCGAACGCATCAAGCTGTTGACGCCCTATCAGGTCAACACGGATCTGATGAAGGCGTCCGGTAATTCGCAGACCAAGTTCATGCATTGCCTGCCGGCATTCCACGATACCGAAACCACGCTCGGCAAGCAGATCGCCGAGGATTACGGCATGACCAACGGGGTTGAAGTCACCAACGATGTCTTCGAGTCCGAGGCGAACGTTGCCTTCGAGCAGGCGGAGAACCGCCTGCACACGATCAAGGCGCTGCTCGTCGCGACCCTGGGGGATTGAGCATGCGTGTCGTCATAGCACTCGGCGGCAATGCGCTTCTCCGGCGCGGGGAAGCCATGACCGCGGACACCCAGCGGCGCAACGCCCGCGTCGCGGCTCAGGCCATCGCGCCGCTCGCCGCCGAACATGAGGTGGTGATCACCCACGGGAATGGCCCGCAGGTGGGGCTGCTCGCCCTGCAGGGGGCGGCCTACAAGCCGGAGGAAGCCTATCCGCTCGACGTTCTCGGCGCCGAGACCGAGGGTATGATCGGCTATATGCTGGAGCAGGAGCTCGGCAATCTCCTTCCCTTCGAGCAGCCGCTTGCAACGCTGCTGACGATGGTCGAGGTGGACGCCGGCGATCCCGGCTTCCAGAACCCGACAAAGTTCGTGGGGCCGGTCTATGACAAGGGCGAGGCGGACCGCATCCGTGGGGAGAAGGGCTGGGTCTTCAAGCAGGATGGCGACAAATGGCGGCGGGTCGTCGCCTCGCCGGCGCCGAAGCGCATCTTCGAGATCCGGCCGATCCGCTGGCTTCTGGAGCAACGCACGATCGTCATCTGCGCCGGAGGCGGCGGTATTCCGACGATGTACGAGAAGGGCGCCGATCGCAAACTGATCGGCGTCGAGGCCGTCATCGACAAGGATCTCTGCTCCGAGCTTCTGGCGCGCGAGCTGCGCGCCGATCTCCTGGTCATGGCAACCGATGCCGAAGCCGTCTGTATCGATTGGGGCAAGCCCTCGCAGAAGGCGATCCACCGGGTGCGCCCCGATGATCTCGAGCAGTTTTCCTTCCCTGCCGGTTCCATGGGGCCGAAGGTGGAGGCCGCCAGTCACTTTGCCCGCACCAGCGGCAAAACGGCCGCCATCGGATCGCTGGCTGATATCGCCGGGATGGTGCGCGGCGATCGCGGAACGATCATCAATACGCGCTTTGCCGGTCTGACCTGGCACGGCTGATAGCGTCAGCGAGAAACTATCCGGAAACGGCGGGGTGCGTTGCTGCACCTGGCGCCGTTTTCGTTTGGCTGACGGTTTCGCGGCCATTGCGCCGTTGCCAGACATAGACGGGGATGCCGAGCATCAAGAGGACGAGGCCGTAGAGCACCGGCTCGGCGCCCGAGCCATAGAGCGTGAAAATCGCGAAGATGAAGGCGATCAGCTCGATCACCGTGACGCGCGGCATTCGCCCCTGTGTCGCGCCGGCCACGAGGCTGCCGGCAAGGGCACAGAAAGCATAGGGAACGACGGCGGCCATGGTGCTCAAGCCGACCATCAGCTTGTAGGCGGCCGCAAAGCCCTCGGAGCCGATCGCCTGAACCAACACCAGGATCGTAGCCAGGGAGGCCGAGACCATCATGCCCCAGGCGGGAACGCCACGGGAGGAGAGCCGCGAGAAGAGCGGCGGGAACAGGCCATCGCGGGCGGCGGCCATCGGAACCTGGCCCATCAGCAGCGTCCAGCCGTTCAGCGCCCCGATCGACGAGAGCAGGACCGCAAGCGAAATCGCCAGTTCACCCGGGCGGCCCCACATGATGCCGGCTGCCTGCGAGAATGGCGCGACGGAGTGGATGAGCTGTTCGCGCGGCACCAGCCCCATCACCACGATCGTGCCGAGCACATAGAGAATGGCGGCGATGGAGATGCCGAGTACGGTCGAGCGCGGAATGGTCCGCTCGGCATTCTGGACGTCGCCGGCAGGAACGGTCGCCGATTCCAGGCCGAGATAGGCAAACATCGTCAGCGGCGCGAGGGTCGCGATCGACTGCAGCAGTGGTTGGCCGCTCGGATTGAAGTCGGCGAAATGCGAGGTGTCGATGAAGAGGAGGCCGATGATGGCGACGGCGCCGAAGGGCAGCAGCTTGGCATAGGTCGTCACCTGGGCGAAGAGACCGGCGGCGTGAACGCCGCGCAGATTGACGAGCACGATCGTCCAGATCACCCCGAGCGTTAGGATCGTCCCCGTCACGCGATTGCCGAGCGCCGGGAAGAGATCGATGATGACGCCGGTAAAGGCAATCGCGATGACCGGCAACGACGTCCAGATGGAGATCCAGTAGCCCCAGGCGATCAGGAAACCGGCGAAGTCGCCATAGGCGAGCCTCGTATAGGCGTAGGGTCCGCCAACCGCCGGAACGAGGCTCGCCAGGCGCGCGCAAACGTCAGGCCGAGGCAGATGGCGCCGGCGCCCATGATGATCCAGACAAGGATGGCGAGATTGCCGTAGGGGGCGACTGCGGCCGGCGAGAGATAGAAGCCGGAGCCCACCATGTTGCCGACGACGATCGCGGTGCAGGCGGCGAGTCCGAGGCTTTTGCCGTCAGATGAGCTGGTCATGCCGTCCCTCCCGAGCTCCGCTTGAGCTGATGGCCCAAGGGGTTTTGCCTTCGAGGCGCGATTGTCGTTGCAAAAATTGGCGCCCGCAATTCGGATCAATGCGTAGTCGCCGCGGGCGGGCTAGCCTCTATAGTAAGCGCAACAGTGATCTGGTCCGGAGGACTGAAGGGGATGGGCGAGCAGGGGTTTCTCAGAATTTCGATCGCGGCCACCGTCGTCGTCGCCACGCTCGGCGTGGTCTTCGGCATTCTCTCAGGATCGTTCTCGATCGCCTTCGATGGTGTCTATTCGCTGGCCGACGCGGCGATGACCGGACTGGCGCTCTGGGTCTCCAGCCTGATCATCGACTCGACGAAGAGCGACGCCCGCTCCGGCCGTATCCGCAACCGCTTCACCATGGGTTTCTGGCATCTGGAGCCGATCGTGCTCATGCTGAACGGCTGCCTGCTGATGACGGTCGGTGTCTACGCGCTGATCAGCGCCATTATCAGCATCCTGAACGGCGGGCACGAGCTGCATTTCGGCATGGCGGTCTTCTATTCCGCCTCGACAGTGGTCGTCTGCGCCATCATGGCGTTTTCAGGCATCAGGCTGAACCGGCGCATCAAATCCGATTTCGTTTCGCTCGACATCAAGGCCTGGATCATGTCGGGCGGCATCGCTCTTGCGCTCTTGATCGCGTTCCTCGCCGGCATGGCGGTGCAGGCGACGTCGATTGCCTGGATTGCCGCCTATCTGGATCCGGCCGTGCTCGCACTCGTCTGCCTCGTCATGATCCCGCTTCCGATCGGCACGGTCCGGCGGGCACTGACCGAAATCCTGCTGATCGCTCCGGTCGACCTGAAAGACCATGTCGATCGGGTGGCTTCCGAGATCGTGCAGCGGCTCGGCTTCCTTTCCCATCGCGCCTATGTCGCGCGCGTCGGGCGGGCGACGCAGATCGAGCTCTATTTCATCGTGCCCGAAGGCCTGCCTGCCAGAACGATCGAGCAGTGGGATGCGCTGCGCGACGAGATCGGCGATGCGATCGGCGATGAAAGCGCCAATCGCTGGCTGACGATTGCCTTTACCGCCGATACGGAATGGGCCGAATAGAGCCGCCGGCCTCTTTCGGTTGCGTCTTGATTGCAATCAACGACGCTCATGCCCCCGGTGTGTACGATCTCCTCCCATGGCGAAATAGCTCAGCCGTCCAGGCTTTGGAGGGGCGCATGGAATTCCAACAGGCATTTCCGGTAGCCGTTATCGACGAGGACTTTGACGGCAAGAGCGCGGCCGGGCGCGGCATGCGCGATCTCGCAGCGGCGATCGAGCGGGAGGGGTTCCGCATCGTCTCGGGCATTTCCTACGACGATGCCCGCCGCCTCGTGCATGTGTTCAATACCGAATCCTGCTGGCTCGTCTCCGTTGATGGTGCCGAGGACCGGACGACGCGCTGGCGGGTGCTGGAGGAGGTTCTGAGCGCCAAGCGCCGGAAGAACGACAGGCTGCCGATCTTCCTGTTCGGTGACGACACGACGGCCGAGGACGTTCCGACGGCGGTGCTCAGGCACGCCAATGCCTTCATGCGGCTTTTCGAGGATTCCGCGGAGTTCATGGCCCGCGCCATCGTGCAGGCGGCACGCACCTATCTCGACCGGCTGCCGCCGCCGATGTTCAAGGCGCTGATGGAATACACGCTCGAGGGCGCCTATTCCTGGCATACGCCCGGCCACGGCGGCGGCGTTGCCTTCCGCAAGAGCCCGGTCGGGCAGCTCTTCTATTCCTTCTTCGGCGAGAACACCCTGCGATCCGATATTTCGGTCTCAGTCGGCAGTGTCGGCTCGCTGCTCGATCATGTCGGTCCGATCGCGGAGGGCGAGCGGAATGCGGCACGCATCTTCGGCACCGACGAAACGCTCTTCGTCGTCGGCGGCACATCGACGGCAAACAAGATCGTCTGGCATGGCATGGTCGGCCGCGGCGATCTCGTGCTCTGCGACCGCAATTGCCACAAGTCGATCCTGCATTCGCTGATCATGACCGGCGCGACGCCGATCTATCTGACGCCGTCGCGCAACGGCCTCGGCATCATCGGGCCGATTTCCAAGGATCAGTTCACCCCCGAAGCCATCGCCCGCAAGATCGCGGCCAGCCCCTTCGCCGGTCAGACGAGCGGCAAGGTGCGGCTGATGGTCATCACCAACTCGACCTATGACGGGCTCTGCTACAATGTCGATGCTATCAAGGAGTCGCTCGGGGATGCGGTCGAGGTGCTGCATTTCGACGAGGCCTGGTATGCCTATGCGAATTTCCACGAGTTCTACGACGGCTTCCACGGCATCTCGTCGACGCAGCCGGCCCGCTCGAAGAGCGCCATCACCTTTGCCACGCATTCGACCCACAAGCTGCTGGCGGCGCTTTCGCAGGCCTCGATGATCCATATCCAGCATGCCGAGAACAAGCGTCTCGACGTGACGCGCTTCAACGAAGCCTTCATGATGCATACCTCGACCTCGCCGCAATACGGCATCATCGCCTCCTGCGACGTCGCCGCCGCAATGATGGAGCAGCCGGCGGGCCGGGCGCTGGTGCAGGAGACGATCGACGAGGCGATCAGCTTCCGCCGCGCCATGCATTCGGTGAGGACGCAGACGGCGGGAGGCTGGTGGTTCAAGGTCTGGGAACCGACCGTTGCCGAACATACGCCGAGCGACAATCACGCCGAATGGGTGCTGAGGCCCGGAGAAGCCTGGCATGGGTTTGCAGGGCTCGCCGAAAACCATGTGATGGTCGATCCGATCAAGGTCACCATCCTGTCGCCCGGCCTTTCCGCCAGCGGTGCCATGCAGGAACACGGCATACCGGCCGCCGTCGTCACCAAGTTCCTTTCGTCCCGCCGGATCGAGATCGAGAAGACCGGCCTCTATTCCTTCCTTGTGCTGTTCTCGATGGGGATCACGAAGGGCAAGTGGAGCACGCTCGTCACCGAGCTCATCAATTTCAAGGATCTCTACGACGCCAATGCACCGCTGACGCGGGCGCTGCCGGCGCTCGCCGCCGCCCATCCGGAAGCCTATGGCAAGATGGGCCTCAGGGATCTCTGCGAGCAGATCCATGCGGTCTATCGCAAGGACGACGTGCCGAAGGCGCAGCGCGAGATGTATACGGTGCTGCCCGATATGGCGCTGAGGCCCGCCGATGCCTATGACCGGCTCGTCAAGGGCAAGATCGAGAGCGTCGAGATCGACGATCTCATGAACCGCATGCTTGCGGTGATGATCGTTCCCTATCCGCCCCGCATTCCGCTGATCATGCCCGGCGAGCGCATCACGCCGGCGACCAAGTCGATCCAGGATTACCTGCTCTATGCGCGTGAATTCGACCGCAAGTTCCCGGGCTTCGAGACCGATATCCACGGCCTGCGCTTTGCGCCTGCCGATGGTGGCCGGCGCTATCTCGTAGACTGCATTGCAGAAGGACCGGAACAATGATCCCGCGCGATGTGAAATCTCCGACCGTCGCCATCCCCTTCAACAAGATGCTGAAGGTGGTGATCGTCGCCGATGGCGGCAATCCGCAGGTCCAGGAGCTGGTCGCGCAGATAGCGGCCGAGAATTTCGAGGTGGAGCTGCGCGACGACTATTCCGCCGATGTTTCCGAGGATGCCTCGGTGGGTGCCTATGTAGGCTCGGTGGAAGGCGGAAGGCTGCCCGAAGCGCGGCGCTTCCTGCGCTCCGTCAGGGAGATCGGCTTCCGCACGCCGATCTGGGCAATGGCCGATACGCTGACGATCTCGGATATGGATGTCGTCGAAATGGCGGGCGAGGTCGATGGCTTCGTCTATCTCGGCCAGCAGACGCCAACCTTCTATGCCAAGCAGGTCATCTCAAGCCTCTACAACTACGGCAAGTCGCTGCTGCCGCCGTTCTTCGGCGGCATGATGGCCTATGACGGCGAGGCGAATATCGCCTTCGATTGCCCCGGCCATCAGGGCGGGCAGTTCTACCGGAAATCACCGGCCGGACAGCTGTTCTTCAAATATTTCGGCGAAAGCATCTTCCGCAACGATCTCTGCAATGCTGACGTCGATCTCGGCGATCTCCTGATCCATGAGGGGCCGGCGGCCGAAGCGCAGAAGCAGGCGGCCCGCATCTTCGGCGCCGACCGCACCTATTTCATTCTGAACGGGACCAGCACCTCCAACAAGGTCGTCGCCAATGCCGTGCTGCGGCCGGGCGATCTCGTGCTGTTCGACCGCAACAATCACAAGTCGCTGCATCAGGGCGCGCTGGTACAGGCCGGTGCCATTCCGGTCTATCTGCCCACGGCGCGCAATTCCTTCGGCATGATCGGCGCCGTCGACTGGGAGGCCTGGGATGAGGGCGCTCTGCGGCAACGGATCGAAGCGCATCCGCTGGTGCAGGACAAGAGCCGCGCCCGCGCCGACCGGCCGTTCCGGCTCGCCTGCATCCAGCTCTGCACCTATGACGGCACGATCTACAACGTGCGCCAGGTGATGGAGAAGATCGGCCACCTCTGCGATTACGTTCTCTGGGACGAGGCCTGGATCGGCTACAACGCCTTCCATCCGCTGTTCGAGGGACATAGCCCAATGCGGCTGACGGACCTTCGGCCCGATATGCCCGGCCTGTTTTCGACCCAGTCGGTGCACAAGCAGGGAGCGGGCTTTTCGCAGGCCTCGCAGATCCACAAGCGGGACGAACATATCAGCGGCCAGCGCCGGTTCGTCGAGCACAAGCGGTTCAACGAATCCCTGCTGATGAACGTCTCGACTTCACCCTTCTATCCGCTCTTCGCCTCGCTCGACGTCAATGCCAAGGTGCACGAGGGCAAGGCCGGCGAAATGCTGTGGGATCGCTGCATCGAACTCGGTATCGAGGCCCGCAAGAAGCTGCGCGGCTTCGTCCATCACTACGAGACGAAGGCCGGCGACGCCGAGGAGCAATGGTTCTTCGATCCCTTCGTACCGGACAAGGTGTCGATATCGGGCTCGAAGCACACCAGCGACCTCGCAGAAACGCGATGGGAGGATATCCCGACCGATGTGCTGAAGCGCGAACAGCAATGCTGGCGCTTCGATCCGGAGGCGAAATGGCATGGCTATTCCGGCTATGCGCCCGGCTATACGATGGTCGATCCGAACAAGCTGGCGCTGCTCACGCCGGGGATCGATCGCAAGACCGGTGAATATCGCGATTTCGGCATTCCGGCGACGGTCGTTGCCAATTACCTGCGCGAACAGCGGGTGGTGGCGGAAAAATGCGATCTGAACAGCCTGCTCTTCCTGATGACGCCCGCCGAGGACGAGAGCAAGCTGAACACGCTGATCGCCAAGCTGGTGAAGTTCAAGAACCTCTGGGACCGCGATGCGCCGCTGCAGGAGGTGTTGCCGACGGTATTCGCCGCCAATCGCGAGCGCTACAAGGGCTACACAGTCCGCCAGGTGTGCAAGGAGATGCACTCCTTCTACCGCCAGGCCGGCGTCAAGCAATTGCAGCGGCTCTGCTTCCGCTCCGAGAGCTTTCCGGAGCCGGCATTCCCGCCCAAGCTCGCCTACGAGGCGCTTGTCGCCAACAATGTCGATTATGTACCGCTGACAGAGGCCGCCGGGCGCATCTCGGCGACGCTGGCGCTGATCTATCCGCCGGGTATCGGCGTCATCGTGCCCGGCGAGCGCTGGGACGAGCGGGCGCGCCCGATGCGCGACTATTTCCTGGCCTTCGAAGAATCCTTCAACCGTTTTCCCGGCTTCAACTACGAGGTCCAGGGTGTGTTCCAGGAGCGGGTCGACGGACGGATCAAATTCTACACCTATGTCGTGCGCGAATAGCGGGGACGGGAGGATGTCATCATGACCGACAACACAATGCATCTTGCAGCCGAAACGACGGCCAAGAAGAAGATGAATCTTGTGCAGCTGACCTTCATCGTTGCCGTCAACATGATGGGATCAGGCATCATCATGCTGCCGGCCAACATGGCACAGGTCGGCGCGATCTCCCTGCTTTCCTGGCTGGTAACGGCCGTCGGCTCGATGGCGATCGCCTATGGCTTCGCGCAGGCGGGGCTGTTCAACCAGCGGCCGGGCGGCATGTCCGCCTATGCGGAGGATGCCTACGGGAAGGACGGCTATTTCATGGTCTTCTTCTTGTATTTCCTGTCGCTTGCCGTCGGCAATGTTGCCATCGGCATCTCGGCGGTCGGCTATCTTGCCGGCTTCTTCCCGGTGCTGACCTCGACACCCGTCATGACCTGCCTGGCACTGATCGTGCTTCTTTGGCTGACAACGGCCGCGAATTTCGGCGGGCCGCGCATTACCGGGCGCATCGGCTCGGTCACGGTCTGGGGCGTCATCATTCCGGTCGGGCTGTTGTCGATCATCGGTTGGCTGTGGTTCAGCTCGACCACATTCGCCGCCGCCTGGAACCCGAAGGGGCTGAGCATCGCGCAGGGCATGGGGTCGAGCATCTCGCTGACGCTCTGGGCCTTCCTCGGCATGGAGTCGGCCGCGCAGAACTCGGATGCCGTCGAAAATCCCAAACGGGACGTGCCGCTGGCCTGCATGTTCGGCACGCTCGGGGCCGCCGTCATCTACATCCTGTCGACGACGGTGATCCAGGGCATCGTTCCGAATGCGGATCTCGCAAGCTCGACAGGTCCGTTCGCGCTCGCCTATGCCACGATGTTCAACCCGACGATCGGCTCGATCATCATGGCGCTCGCCGTGCTCGCCTGCCTCGGGTCGCTGCTCGGCTGGCAGTTTACGATCGCGCAGACGGCGCGTACGGCGGCCGAAGAGCGGATGTTTCCGTCGATCTTCAAGCGGGTCAACGAGATGGGGGCTCCGGTCCCGGGCATGATCGTGCTTGGTATCGTTCAGACCGGCCTTGCCTTGATGACCATATCGCCGACGCTGAGCGAGCAGTTCTCGGCGCTCGTCAATCTCGCGGTGGTCACCAATGTGCTGCCCTACATCATTTCGCTTTCGGCCCTGTTCGTGACGATGAGGGCCGCGGGTGTGCCGCAGTCGAAATTCCGACTGAATGCGACGGTTGTGATCATCGGCATGGCCTATAGCGTCTTTGCGATCTACGCCTCCGGCAAGGATGCGGTGCTCGGCGGCATGATCGTCACAGGTATCGGCTTCATCATCTACGGCCTGATTGCCCCGCGTTTCGCCACCGGCGCGAACCGCGTCCCGGCCGGCCAATAGCGGGAGGACCAGACATGTCAGGACAGAATCCCCGTTGGGCGCTTGCCGCCATCGCCTTGGCAGCGGCTGCCGCCGCGCTGGCGATTGCCGTTCCGGCTTCGGCCCAGACGCTCGACCGCGTCAAGTCGAGCGGCGCGCTCAAGCTCGGCTACGACCCGGATGCCAGGCCCTTCTCTTTCGACGGCGGGCAGGGGAAACCGGATGGCTATGCCGTTACGCTCTGCAACAAGATCGCCGACAGCCTGAAGACGCAGCTGCAGCTTGAGAAGCTCGACGTCGAATGGGTCTCGCTTGCCGGCGACGCGAAGATGCAGGCGATCCAGAGCGGTGCTGCCGATATCGTCTGCGCCGCCGAGCCGGTGACGCTGACGCGGCGGCAGGTGGTTTCCTTTTCACTGCCGATCTTCCCGAGCGGTACGGGCGCGCTGCTGAGCGCCAGTTCGCCGTTGGCGCTTCGCGAGGTGCTGCAATACGGGCAACCCTCCGACCGGCCGGTCTGGCGCGGATCTCCGGCGCGAACGATCCTCGAGCACAAGACCTTCTCCTCGATTGCCGGCAGTACCAGCGAGAGCTGGCTTTCGGAGAGGATCAAGACCTTCCAGCTCGCGGCGACGGCGACAGCGGTCGCCAACTATCAGGAGGGGATCACGCGCGTGCTGGACGGTAGCTCGGCTGTTCTCTTCGGCGATATGCCGCTCCTGATGGATGCGGCGGCCCGCAGCGACAATTCAGGCAACTTGATCGTCATCCAGCGCTATTTCACCTTCGAACCGCTCGGCCTCGAGCTGGCGCGGGGTGACGAAGATTTCCGCGCTGCCGTCGACCGGGCGCTGAGCCAGACCTATGCCGCACAGGATTTCCCGGCGCTCTTCACCATCTGGTTCGGGCCGCCGGATATTGCAACCGTGACATTCTTCCAGCAGACGGCTTTGCCCGAATAGGGATATGTCTTTGACCTCTTCGGTCCCGGATCGATACATTTTTGTGATCGCGGGGAACGATCTGATGCCTTGTTGGCTTCGTATTAGATGCACGGGGAGTGCGTTGAACGCGGAGCTGATCCATGAGCCGAGAACGCGGCCGCAGAAAACTGATGCTACGACTGCCCGACATCCGTCATCTCTTGGCGGGTGTCAGCAGCGAGGCGCTCGGGGAGATGTTCGAAGCCTATGATCTGGCTGTCGATGCGCTCGACCGCTTCCGCAATCAGTGGCCAAGGGAAGAGAAGCTCGTGACCGAATACGAGCAGATATGCCGCGAAATCGAGCAGGAGATCGTCGTCTACTGTACTGAGCGCTGAACCTAGAGGTTCCGCTCCAGCTGCCCATGCAAGCCGACGACCGGATCCGTGGCCGCATTCTCCGGCGCTGCCGGTGGCCAGGCCCAGGCGCGCAGCAGCTCATAGAAGACGCTGAGGATGACCGGTCCGAGGAACAACCCCAGAAGGCCATGCGAGAGCGTGCCGCCGATGACGCCGATCAGGATGACGGGCATCGGCGTCGAGAGACCGCGCGACATCAGGATCGGCTTCAGCACATTATCGACGAGGGTGATCGGCACCGCGACGCAGGTGAAAACGAGCGCCAGCCCCGCCGGCCAGGAAAACCAGGCCCAGATGATCAATGGCAGGATCACCAGCCCCGGCCCGATCTGCATGACGCAGAACATGAAGACCAGGAAGGTCAGCGCGCCGCGGGCGGGAACGCCGAAGATCACGAAGCAGAGGCCGCACAGCAGGGTCTGCAGGAAGGCAACGCCGATGACGCCGCGCGAGACATTGCGCACGGTATTCCCGGCCAGCCGGGCAAATCCCACACCCTTTTCGCCGGCGACCCGGTTTGCAAGCACCTGAACGGCCGAGGCGAGACGCGCCGAGCGCGTCAGGAACAGCCCGGACAGCATGATCGAGACGACGAAGCTCAGGACGCCGCCGCCGATCGAGGCGAGCTTGGTGACGACAACACCCATCACCTCGCGGATCGGCGCCTGGAACTTGATGATGGTAGAGGCGAGATCGCCGGAGACCTGGTTCCAGAACTCATGCAGCCGTTCGCCGACGAGGGGCCATGCCTTGATGGCTTCAGGGGCGGCAGGCAGGGTGAAGTTGCCGGACCATAGCTTGCCGATCAGGCCCTGCACCGTGTCGGCGAAATTCACGGCGACGAGCGCCAGCGGCGCGATGATCAATACGAGGCAACCGATGACGATGACGATCGCGGCGATGACCGGCCGGTTGCCGATCAGCCGCGACACTGTGGCGAATAATGGATAGAGCGCGACCGCCAGGATGGCCGACCAGATCACGATCAGCAAGAACGGCGCGATGAGCACCATCGTCCAATAGGCAAAGAGCGCGATGATGCCCAGCCGGACGATATCGCTCACTCTGGCCTCGATCGAGATCTGGCCTGAATCGGCTCGTGGAGCCGTGTTCTCGGTTATCTGCTCCATCCTGGTATCCGCCTATCCCCGGCCGGCTGCTTAAGCCGTCGTATCGGGCACGACATGGCGGACGCTGCGGTCTTCCATGAAGTCGGACGGACGCTTCTGCCGCTTGCCGAGATCGGGCTCGTCGAACTTCAGCCGCTCATAGGGGATAGACTGCAGAATATGCGAGATGCAGTTGATGCGCGCCCGCTTCTTGTCGTCGGAAGGCACGATCCACCAGGGTGCATGATTGGTATCGGTCATCCGCAGCATTTCATCATAGGCGCGTGTGTAGTCCCACCAGCGCTGATAGGATTCGACATCCATCGGGCTCAGCTTCCACTGCCGCATCGGATCGTCGATCCGGCGGCGGAAGCGGCGTTCCTGCTCTTCCTCGCTGACCGTCAGGAAATACTTGAGCAGGATGACCCCGCTTTCGACGATCGCGGCTTCGAAACGCGGTGCGAGCTCGAGGAAGCGTTGCGCCTTCTTGTCGCTGCAAAAACCCATGACCCGATCGACGCCGGCGCGGTTGTACCAGCTGCGGTCGAAGATCACGATCTCGCCGGCAGCCGGCAGATGGGCGATGTAGCGCTGCATGTAGATCTGCGATTTCTCGCGCTCGGTCGGTGCCGGCAGTGCCGTGACGCGGAAGACGCGCGGGCTGACCTTCTCGGTGATCCGCTTGATCATCCCGCCTTTTCCGGCGGCGTCGCGCCCTTCGAACACGATGACGATCCGGGCGCCGGATTTCTTCACCCAGGCCTGCAGATGCGCAAGCTCCACCTGCAGACGGACGATTTCCTTGTCGTAGTCCCAGGCCTTCTTTTTCTTCTTCGCCTTGGTCTTGGGCGTTGCGTCGCCATTGGCCTCGGCTGGTTCGTAGTTCTCTTCCATGGCTCTCCCTCCTGGCGTGTTTAAGGTGCGTTATGCGCGACTGCGGCCGGGCCGATCTGGTCGATGTCGCCGATCAGCGTCCGCAGGGCTTCTTCCCTGCCATTGAAAAGGTTCTCGGCACCGATCGCCTTGATCACCCCGGCGCGCTCCAGGATCGGCCGGCTGTCCTCGCTGAGATCGGCGATGGCGAAGGTGATGTTCCGCTTCTGGAGAAGCTCCGCCACGGCCTCCAGAGCGGTGGCGCCGGTGCTGTCGATCTGGCTGATCGCGCTGGCATCGAGCACCAGGCACCTGGTCTCCGGCGGAAGCTCCTTGATGACGGAGGTCAGCCGGATGCGGACATAGTCGGCGTTGTAGAAAAGGATACTCCCCTGCACCGCGAAGACGGCCGCGCCCTCGACAGGGCGGGCTTCCGGATAGCGCTTGAGATCGAAGAAGCCGTGCCGGCCCTCGATGCGGCCGAGCAGGCCGTCGCGCGGAAACATGGTCTGGCGCAGCAGATAGACGAAGGTGGCGCCGACGGCGACGACGACACCGTTCAGCACGCCGAAGCTGATCGCGCCCCACATGGCGATCAGCGCGAAGACGAACTCCATGCGGCTGATGCGCCAGATCTTCTTGAGCTCGTCGATATCGATGAGGCTGATCGCCGCCGTCGCCAGAATGGCGGCGAGCGCCGGGATCGGCAGGATGCGAAGGGCGCCGTGCAGGAAGACGAGTGCGGCAATCAGCGTAGCCGCGGAGACCAGGCCGGAGAGTTGCGAAACGCCGCCCGTCGACAGGTTGATCGCGGTACGGGAGTCCGAGACGCTGACCGGGAAAGAGCCGAAGAGGCCCGGCGCGATATTGGCGGCGCCGATGCCGATCAGTTCCTGGTTGGCGTCGACCTCCTCGCCGGTGCGCGATCCGAAGCTGCGGGCGGCGACGATGCCGGCGCCGAAGCTGACGAGAAAGATCGCGGCAGAACCGAGGATGATCTTGTCGAGCGGCATATGCTGGAAGGCGGGGATCGAGAAGGCGGGCAGCCCGCTCGGCAGGTCGCCGACGACGGCGATGCCCCGGCCCTGGAAATCGAAAAGCGCCGACAGGATGACGGATATCACCACGACCAGAACCGGGCCGGGAACGCGCCATCGGAAGGCCTTGACGATCCACAGCAGCGCAAACATCGCGAGCCCGAGCAGCAGCGAGGGCCAATGGATCCCGGCAACCTTCGCCGCGATCTCCAGCAACGGCGCAATCAATCCCTCCGATTCGATCTTCACGCCGGTGAAGCGGCCGATCTGCCCGACGAGGATCGAGAGCGAAACACCGGCAAAGAAGCCGACGAGAATGGGGCGCGAAAGGAAGCTTGCGAGAATGCCGAGCCGCAACAGCTTGGCGGCGATGCAGCAGATGCCGACTCCGAGCGCGAGTGCTGCGGCGATCGCCACACGGTCGACCTCAGCTCCGGCCGGGGCCGCCGCGACGATCGTTCCCATCGCGGCGGCAAGCACGGTCATGGTCGCGGCATCGGGTCCGACGATGAGCAGGCGAGAGGGACCGAAGATCGCATAGGCAATCGGTGCGACGATGCTGGCATAGATCCCGGTCTCGGGTGGCAGGCCGGCGATTGCGGGGTAGGCGATGGCGCTCGGCAGGCCGACGGCGGCGATCGACAGACCGGCCGGGATATCACTGCGCAACCAGTCCTTGTTGAAGCCGGTCAGGCCTCGCAACATCGGTAGACTGCCTATCACCGCCTGCTCCTATCGTTTCACTGCATCTCCGTTGTCTGCGGCCCGCCCAAGCGCGAGCCGCCTTTTGCATCAATGTTCGAGGAACACGTAGTTCATCCAGGCGCTCATCCGCAGCAGAACCTTGCGGAGGATGGCGACGTGGTGCCAATAGTGCGTGTAGACGGCGACATCGGCGACGACGCCGCCAGGTAGCTGATATTGATCGGTATTTTCCAGGATCTCGATGCGTGCCAGCGTCTGGCCGGGCGCGACGCGTTCGGGCGCCTGCGGGTCGATCAGCGCGCCGCTCGGTTGCAATTGTCCCTGCGCCATGACGTCGATGACTTCCTGGACGCGCGCCTTGAAGATCTTGCCGGGCACGGCCTTGAACGACACCTCGGCATCATCGCCGACGCGCACGCGTTGCAGCGAGTTCTGGATGAAGGCTGCGGCAAGCATCCGGTCTTCGCTGTTGATGAACACCATGACCGGGCGAAGCGGCAGCGGATTGGCCATCATGCCCGGACGCAGAAAGACTTGGGTGACATAGCCATCCGTCGGTGCGCGCACCGTGGTCTGATCGAGCTCGTACTCGGCATTGTTGAGTTCCGCCTGAAGCCGGGCGACGGTCGGGTTCGTTCCGTCGATTTCTGCTTCATAGGCGAGCTTTGCCTGGGCGGCCTGGGCGCGGGCGGTGTCGACGGCTGCTTCTGCCGTCAGATAGATGCCACGGCGGTTTTCGACTTCGAGTTCGGAGTAAACCGCGCCGCGGCCGCTCGACTTCGAATTCTCGTTGGACTGCTGGAACTTCTCGAAGGCCTGCAACGACCGGTCGCGAGAGGCTTCGGCGCCGGTGACGGCCGCGTTCGCGGCGTCGAGTGCGGCCTTCAGCTGCAGAACGGTCTGTTTGGCTTCGGCAAGCGATGCCTTCTTCTGGTCGACGGCGAACTGATAGGGCCGCGGATCGATGCGGAAGAGGACATCGCCCTTCTTCAACGGTACGTTCGGCGTCACGGGAACCTCGACGACCTGGCCGCCGACGACGGGAATGACCGGGGCCGAGGTGAAGTAGATGCGCCCGTCACTCGAATAGGGGTGGTTATAGCTCATCAGCAGCAACAAGCCGGAGATCAGGAACACGCCGCCGAGAACAGCGGTCGAGAGCGTCCACTGGTTTACCGGGATGCGGAAGATCTTGAAGATCGTCCAGCAGATCGCGGCATAGGTCAGGATGAGGAGCAGATCCATCAGGCATTCTCCCTCTGCGGCGTCTGTCCCTCGAGCTCGGCGATGCGAGCATGCAGACGGGCGATTTCGGCATTTGCCTCGGCCTCGGCCGACAGCTTTCCATCCTGGCGGATGCCCCAGCCGCGATCCTCGCGATAGAGCGTTGCCCATATGAAGAGGAACGGCCAGATGGCGTGCAGCGTGAAGAGGCTCACCCAGCCGGCGACATGGATTGCATCCTGATGCGGATGATTGCGCGATTTGGCGATGAGATGCGGAATGTCATGGATCGCGATCACCGCATAGAAAAGGGTGATGACCACGAAGACCAGGACCCCCAGGGCAAAATAGTCGAGAAACACGGCTCCTCCCTCCGGCTGGTCTGAACGAGCCGTTTTGATCGCTATTCGACAGGCGGATGTTAGACCCGTTTTGCCGGTGAGGCCTGTAGCATCGCGTAATCTCTATCGGCGCGATCAGGACGGGCGGACAGGCGAGAGCAGTCCCGGCTGCAGGGGCGAGCGGGGACGGCGCGCTTCTCCGCCGACTAGGATTGAATTCAAAGGCTTTTTCGAAACGAGCCGCCGTAAGATCACGTATTTTACGTCTGCGGCAGAGCCGGTTGCTATATATTTCTCATGTCTGCTTGGCGCAGTTCGGCGGGGGCGGAGATGGTGTCGGGAGAGGGTGGTTCTGCATATTTGTCGGCGCTGGAGGCGGCAGAGGTTTACTTCCCCGACCAGAAGCGGCTCGTGCAGCGGCTTTTTTACGTGAACGAAGCCTTCCACAGCATGTGCGAGGATCTCGCGGCTGCGGCACAGGCCATGGCGACGACAGACCGGCTTCCCGAGACGCTCCGTGATGCACGGCAGCTGGAATATGCGGGTCTCGTCGATGCGCTGTTGAAAGAGATGGCCGAGGCCATCGCCCAGTCGAAGATCGTCGTCCTCCGGCAATCGCCGGAGAACGGCCGGAAATCGCCTTGAGCGTGCCTGCCATTCAATAAATCCAAGGGAGGTCTTTGAGCGATGAAAGCAATTTCCCGCAAACTGCTCAGCGGATTGTCCGTTCTCGCGATCATCGCGTTGCACCCAGCCATTCCCGCTTATGCGCAGGCTGCGAAGCCCGCCGCAGCACCGGCGCAGACGGCGACGGCCGAAGCCCCGGCGGCGCTGCTGACCGACGACCAGCTCGAAGTGCTGGTGGCGCGCATCGCCCTCTATCCCGATGAACTCGTCGCGGCCATATCATCCGCCTCGCTCTTCCCGCTGCAGATCATCGAGGCGCAACGCTTCCTCGACGCGAAAAAGAAGAATGCCGATCTCAAGCCGAAAAGCGATTGGGACGGCAGCGTCATCTCGCTCCTGAATTATCCCGAGATCGTCAAGATGATGAGCGACGATCTCGACTGGACCCAGTCGCTCGCCGATGCGCTAACGAACCAGCAGAAGGACGTGCTGATCGCCATCCAGCAGCTTCGCGACGAGGCGGTGGCGAAGAACATCATCAAGACCGATGACAAGGTGACGGTCGTTACCGAAAACGACAACATCATCATCCGCCCGACCAATCCGGAAAAGATCTACATTCCGCAATATCCGCCGGAAATGCTCTATGAGCCGGCCTATGTTTCGCAGCCCATTTCCTACTATCCCGAATATTACGACAACTATTACTACCCGGGAGCGCTCTTCTTCGCGGGCGCGGTTACGGGGCTCGCCTGGGCGGCGATCGTCAACTGGGATGACTGGGGCGTCTGGGGCGGCCGGTGGAACGGCGATGTCGATATCGATTGCAACAATTGCTTCAACGACCGGAACTTCAACGGAAAGCTGAAGTGGAACGACGTCGACTGGACGAAGGTCGATCGCAGCAAGCTGAATATCAACAGGGATCAGCTGGCGAAAATCGATCGCGGGGCCATCAAATCGGGTCTGCAGGGCGACAACCGCAACCAGCTGCGCAACCGCGCGTCCGATCTCAAGGCGAGCCAGCTGCCCGCCAACCGCGCCATGTCTGCCCGCGCAGACGACATCCGCAAGGGAACGGCGCAGGGGCTGAAGGACCGGCCGCAACCGAAGGCCGGCGCCGGCAACCGGCAGAACGCCGCGGCCCGGCCTGACAACCGCCCGCAGAACTCCGCCAACCGGCCAAACAAACCTGCGCAGAAGGCGGCGGCGAAGAGGCCGAACAAGCCGCAAATGGCGGCGCGGCCCGACAACCGCGCACGCCAGCAAAGCGCGCTCGGCAATGTCCAGTCCGGCCGGCGCGAGGCCGTCGCCTCCAAGCGTGGCGGACAGAGCATGGGCGGGCATCGCCCGCAATCGCGGCCTGCGCAGCACAGGCGTCCGCCTGCCCATCGCGGCGGTGGTGGTGGTGGCGGCGGCCGGCGCCGCTGAGACCCTTTCAACCCGGGAGTTACATCATGAAACGTCGTTCGACCGTAATTCCGCTCATCCTTGCGACGGCGCTGGGCGCACTGCCAGCCGCCCCCGCGCACGCGCAATCCAATAGCGATTTCGCCGAATACCGGGCAACATCGCCGCAACAGACCTTCGACACACCCGAGCTGGCGCTGGACCGGCTGAAGGCGGTGCTCGCCTCCAACAATATCGACGATCTCGCCAACTTGCTGGGCCTCAAGGCCGACAAGCTGCGTGCCAATAATGCGGCGATGATTGCCTATGGGCTGATCCGCGAAGGCGCCGAGCGGCAGGTTACGATGCGCGATTTCGAAGGCATGAAGGTCGTTACGATCGGCGACCGGCTCTGGCCGCTGCCGTTTCCGCTGACTGAGAACAAGGACGGCAAATGGGCTTTCGATACCAAGCGCGGCCTTGAGGAGATCGTCAATCGCCGTGTCGGCGAAAACGAGCTCGCGACCATCGATACGATGCGCGAATATGTGGCGGCCCAGTATCAATACGTCTCGGAGGACCGCGACGGCGACGGCATCCAGGAGTTTGCCCGCAAGCTGATCAGCAGCCCCGGCAAGCTCGACGGTCTCTATTGGGATCCGAATGTCTATCCCGAGGAAAGCCCGGCAAGTGCTCTCGTCGAGAACGCCGCCTTTGGCGCTGCCAAGCGCGGGGAGGGCTATTTCGGCTACCGCTACCGGATCCTGACGGGCCAGGGCGACAATGTGCTCGGCGGCAAGCAGAGCTATATCGTCAACGGCTATATGACCGGTGGCTTCGCGCTGATCGCCTGGCCGGTGAAGTACCGGGTGACGGGTGTCCAGACCTTCATGGTCAACGCGATGAACGTCATCTATCAGCGCGATCTCGGACCGAAGACCGATGAGCGGGCGGCGGCGATCAAGGATTTCAATCCGGACGCCAACTGGAGCGTCGTCAACGACTGATATCAGCGGCGGCGGCATGGCCCTGCGTTGGCGGAGGAATCCGCAGCGCAGCGGCCATGGCGCGGTTGGAATAGCGCTTCTTGCCCGTCACTTCGCGCCCCAGCCATTGCGGCAGATTGGGGCAATCTTCCTCACTCGCCATTTCGACTTCGGCAAGCGTCAGCCCCTTGTAGGCGCCGCCGAAGACATCGACATACCAATTCCTGCCGTCGTGCAGCACGTGGTAGCGGGTCTTCTCCAGCACATGACCGGTCTTACTGAGCAGATCGATCGCCTCGTCGACGGGGATCTCATATTCATATTCCTGCTTGGTGAAGCCGACGCTGCGGAACTTGATCGTCAGCAGCGCTGAAGTGCCGTCGATGAGACGGACGCGGACGGTCGTCTGGTCGCGGCGGGAGAGATAGACCTGCTGAAAGACATGCGGATCGGCGGCGCAGGAGCGCCAGCCGTCATTGCGGACCAGGAACTTTCGCTCGATCTCGGTCAGTTTCAACGTGCCAATCCTTCGTCGATGCCTGCCTCACTCCTCGACAGGCGGTTCCCAGGTGAGGAAGAAGCCTACGTCTCCCGGCATGCCGTCGGGAAAATTGATGATCATCGCTTTCAGGCCGTAGCCCTGCGGCTTGGCAACCTCTTCGAAGAGTTCGTGCAGTTCCTTGGCGCGGCCCTGCAGCGTCTTCTGCCAGCCGGGGAGGTTGTTGTTGATCGCCCGGCCGCTGTCGGTGCAGAAGGTCGATGGGAAGCTGTAGATCAGCGCCTCGTATTTGCCGTCCGCCGCTGCCTTCATCACCAACCGCTTGATGACAGCGCGCTCGGTTTCCCCGATATGCTTGCGGAAGAAATCCTCGACGAATTCGGCATGTTTCTTGGCTTCGCGCGCCTTGATCTTGTCGTTGCGCTCCATTTCCAGAAGCTGCAGTTCGAGCGCGCGTTTGCGCAGCTCCTCGGCGCTCGCCATGGGTTTGGATGTGGACGTTTCAGGTGCTGTCATCGCCATCTCCTCCAGAGTGTTGAGAAGATGATAAGGCGCGGGGAGAAGCGAGGGCAGTAAGATACTGTAGCCTACGTTTGAGCCGCGGAATTGCACCGCATGTGCCTACACATTCGGGTTATTAAGAGTAATCTGATTTAATATTTCTCCTGCGTTGCGGCGGCTGCAACTTGGGATTATCGTCGCGCATCAAGCTGCAAATTGTACGGAATCGGAGGCTGGGGAGCCGATGGCGAGTGCAAGTATTGACAGCGCTACCAGCAGTATCCCGGCCGAGGGTGAGGTACGGGAGCAGCTTGAGCGCATTTTGCTGAGCCCGGAATTCCGTCTTCCCGAGCGGACGAGACGGTTTCTCGAATTCGTCGTGGCCGAAACGCTGGCCGGGCGGCGCGACTATCTCAAGGCTTTCACCATCGCGCAGGCTGTCTTCGGCCGTGATGCGAATTTCGACGCGCAGCAGGACCCTTGCGTGCGCATCGAGGCCGGCCGGCTGAGGCGGGAGCTCGAGCATTATTACCTGACGGATGGCAGCGCCGATCGGGTGATCATCACCGTTCCCCGGGGTGGATATGCACCGGTCTTCGACGTCAGGCAGGAGGCTGCGGATGAGGATGCGGAGCCCGCCCGCGCGTCCTTCTCGGGAGATGATGGTCGGCAGGAAAAATGGGTCCGGCGCGGTCTCAGCAGCGGCATTGCCGATCAGAACTGGCCACTTGCCCGCTACTGGTTCGTCGCCGGAGGGGCGCTGCTGGTTCTCGTCGCCGCATCCGCCATGCTGCATGGCTGGGAATTCGGCGGCACCACGCCACCGGCGGCGGTGAACCACGCGACCATTCTGGTCGAGCCGTTCGAAAGCGCCTCGGAGGGTACGCTTGCCTCCGATATATCGCGGGGTATCACCGACGATGTCATCGAGAAGCTGGTTCCCTTCAACGATATCGTCGTCGTTGCCGCCTTGCCGAAAAGCAGGAGCGGTCAGGCCGCGCCCGAGCCGCTCTATGCGCTGCAGGGCAGCGTCCGGCTCGAGGGCAGCACGCTGCGCTCGACGGCGCGGCTGATGCGGCGCGCCGATGGGGCCGTCATCTGGGCGAATAACTACGATGCCGATATGAAGGTGCAGGGCATCCTGAAGACCCAGGCCAGCCTCGCCGACGATATCGTGACCGCGGTGGCGCGGCCCTTCGGGGTCATGTTCCAGACAAATGCCGCCAGCATTGCCGGAAGTACCGATGCGTTCTCCTGCACATTGTCCTATTACAGCTATCGCACTGAATTGACGCTTGCGGCCCATGACGCAACGAAAGCCTGCCTGCAGCAAGCCATCGAAAAGGCGCCGGAGAGCTCCAACGCGGCGGCGTTTCTGTCGCTCACCTATCTCGACGAGTTCCGCTTTCCCTACCAGCTGAACACCAAGCCGGATGCTGAGACGCTGAAGCTCGCCAAGGATCTCGCCCAACGCGCCGTGCAGCTGGACCCGAAGAATGCGCGTGCTCTCCAGGCGCTGATGCTTGCGGACTTCTTCGAAAACGACAACGCCGGCGCCATGCGGGCGGGGGCAGCCGCCTATGCCATCAATCCCAACGATACCGAGGTTGCCGGCGAATACGGCGTGCGCCTGTCGATGTCGGGAGAATGGGACAAGGGCTGCGCGCTGGTGTCGGAAGCCGTCAGCAAGAATGCCGGGCCGCGCGGCTATTACGAGGTCGGGATGGCGCTTTGCGCTTTCATGCGCGGCGATACGCAGGCGGCCGAACTCTGGTCGCGCATGTCCGATCTCGATTACAATCCAATGCACCGTCTGGTGCTGCTCGCCATTCTCGGCACGCTCGGAAAGAAGGATGAGGCGGCAACGCAGCTCACCTGGCTCAAGACCCGCTCGCCGGCTCTCATTCCAAACGTCAGGCGCGAGATCGGCCGGCGTCTGGCACGGCCCGAGGATCAGGAGCGCTTCTTTGCCGGCCTCGCGGCCGCCGGCCTGCCGCTGGACGACAGGCAGGTGACCGAGAAGTAGAGTTCTAGCGAGCCGTGATCAGGATTTGCTCTTGAAGACGCCGAGATTGATCAGCTGCACACGGCGGTTGTTCGATGCCGCGGTATCGCTGCCTTCGATCGGCAGGTACTCGCCGACGCCGATCGCATAGAGCCGCTGCGGATCGACCGCGAAGGTCGTCGAGAGTGCTTCCTTGATCGCCGCCGCCCGCTGCTCGCTGAGTTCGAGATTGTGCTTCTCATCGCCCGTCGAGCTCGCATGGCCGACCACGAGGAACTTGTAGGCCCACAGGTTCGGATGATGCAGGGCATCGGCGATCAGGCCGAGCGTGCGATAGGACTGCGGCTGGATGGCAACGGAGTCGTTCTCGAAATTGATCTCGACGACCATCTGCGGCAGCTTGGCGATCCGCTTCCAGTTCGGAAGCTCCGCCATCGGCTTGTGTCCGCCGTTGATCGCCTCCTGCCGCAGAATTTCGAGATCGATCGCCGGGGCGGCCGCGGTCAGTTTGCCGAGACCCTTGACGATCCGTTCCTGCGAGACCTCCTGTGCGGAGGCGGTGCCTGAGAGCAGCAGCCCGGCGGCGAAAAGCAGCATGGTTCTGGAAATGCTGTGTCTCATGGTTTTATCTCCAACCTGCATCGGTGATGACCTGATTGCATTCCTTGCTGACGCGCGGCTCCTTCTTCACCAGGCAGGCGAGCACGAAGCCATCGCCCTTGATGCCCGAGCAGCTCTTCGACATGTCGCGCTGGCAGACCTGCCGGTAGGCAGTCTGCGCGTGTTCGCGCTGGGTGATCGACTGGAAGACGGTCGCCAGCGACGCCTTGCAGGTCGGCGATACCTTGTCTGCATTCTGCTGCAGGCAATCGGCGATGCGTCCGCCGCCAAGGTTCAGCCCCTTGCAGAGTTTCTGGATGTCCTTGCCGCAATCATCGGCAAGCTTGGTCACGGCATCCGCGTAGCTCAGCGTCTGTGCTGAGACCGTTGCGGCAAAGATCATCGGCATGCAGGCAACTGCCGCCAATAACAATCGGCGTTTCAACATGTTGGTTCTCCCTCGCTCTGACTTCCGTCGCGGCGAAAGTCGCACGAAGCGGCGCTGCGGGGGACGTATAATACGGTAGCGAACAGCTGCGTTTACGGGCTCATTTCGCCGGGGTGGCCGCAGCCTGCTGGGCCCTGAGCGCCTGGGCGGCGGCTGCGCCTCCTCCCTTGTCGTCGCCGCCGACCTGCACCATCGGCTGGGCAAACGAGATGTCGTTGGCGAGGAAGACCTCGCGGATCTTGGCGTAGGCCTTGCGGCGGATATAGGTCTGCATGCCCGGTACCGTCGTCATCGCGAAGCTCAGGACGATGCCGTAATCGGCAAACTGTTCGACGCCCTTCATCTTCAACGGCTCGATGAAGAGCTTTCCGAGTTCGGGATCCTCCTTCAAGTCCGCGCCGACTTTCTTGGTGAGCTTGCGCGCCTTTTCGATATCGGTATCGAAGCCGACGGTGATCCTGAACTTGTCGATCACCCAGTCGCGGCTCATGTTTTCCACCGCACCGAGTTCGCCGAAGGGGACGGTGAAGACGGGCCCGCGGTGATGGCGCAGGCGCACCGAGCGCAGGCTGAAGCCTTCGACTGTTCCCTTGTAATCCTTGGCCTGGATATATTCGCCGACGCGGAAGGCATCGTCGAGCATGTAAAAGACGCCGCTGATGACATCCTTCACCAGCGTCTGCGAGCCGAAGCCGATGGCGACGCCGAAGATGCCGGCGCCGGCGATCAGTGGAGCGATCTGGACGCCCATCTGCGACAGCACGATGAGGCCGGCCATGACCGCGACGATGACTGCGAGCGCATTGCGGAAAATCGGCAGAAGAGTGCGGAAGCGTGCCCGCCGCGCCGCATCGGCCGGGGCGAGCGATGTCGTGTCGGTTGAGACACGGATCGTCCGGTCGATCCAGCCTCTGGCCAGCTGCCAGAGAAAATCGGCGACGACGATGATCAGGATGCTCTTCAATGCGCCATAGAACAGAGCGGCGAAGATCGGATCGCGGCGCCCCAGCGTATCGGGATTGAATTGCCAGACGAGCACGAGCCAGCCGACGGCGAGCGCAATGGCGATCGCGCGTGCGCCGCGCACGACGATGATGCCCTGAAGACTGCTGAGATCGCTGACGAAGGAACCGGCGATGCGGCCGACCGTGTTCAGCGCTGACGGCAGAGCAAGCGCATAGACGCCGATCCAGAAGAGGCCGCGCATGTTCACGCACCAGATCAGCCAGAGCAGCACGAGAAATGCGGCGAGCGCAGCCTTTCGCGAGAGGGTCTTGCCGGAGGTCGACCAGAGGGCTTCGATCGCCAGAAGCAGAACGACGGCCGAGAAGCAGTAGCTGATGGCATCGCTGACCGAGGCCGAGACGCCGAGCGGCTCGCCGAGCGCGGCGATCGAAATCGCAAGGCAGAGAACCCCGGCAATGAGCGTCAGCCGTCTGCGCAGGGCAGGCGTCGAGGCGGCCGCGGCAAGCAGAACGGCAACGACGCGGAAGACGACGAAGGCGGAGAGAAAGGCAAGCAGCGAAATGCGCGCCAGCGGCGGCCAGTCGACCGCAAAGAAGACGATCGCCATCGCCGCCGTGAAGATGCCGATCGGGATCAGCCGGCCAATCAGCGTTTCGCGACGGACGGCGAGTTTGCGGTAGACGCCTTCGGCGATCAGGCCAAGGCCGACGAGGCCGCCGAAGATGACGAAGACGGGGGCATAGCCGCGGCTCGTCGCATCCTGCCGGACACGGAGGATGGTAGCTCCGATCTCTGTCGGAATATTCGGGATTGCCGTCAGTATTTCATGGACGCGGCCACGTGCCGCGGCCTCCCATTTTGCCAAGGGGGAGCTTTCAGCCGCTGGCGCCGGCTTTGCTGCAGGGGGCGCCGCTGCGGCCCTGGTATCGAGCCAGGCCTTGATGTCGGGGTCCTGCAACAGGCGCACGAGGTCATCGATCTTCTGTTGTGAAGCGGTGGGCGAAGCAGGCGGAGGGGTTTGCGCCAAGGCGCCGAAGGCGAAGAAAAATGCGGCGGCGAGAGACAGAAACCATCTCATGATGACATCCCTACTGCGTCAGCGTCTGTGGTTCCAGATCGCCGCTCAGCGTCTGGTCGGCTGCCTTCTTCTTGGCGCGGTGCGGCTGGTCGACGATGATCGCGGGCGCTGCGACGGCCGTTGCAGCGACCGTGCCGATATTCGATACGGTGCCGCCGACCACAGCGGTGATGCCTTCGCCAAGCGACACGTTGGAATCCGTCAGCGTCTGTCCGGTCATCAGCCGCTGGCCGATGAGCTGGACGATCTCCGGGCTTTCCGCGAACTTGCCGTGATTGAGGCCGTCTCCGCTTTTCACCTTGGTCAGGTCGATGGCGGTAATTCCGGCTTCCTCAAGCTTCGAGCGGTATGGTTCCTCGGCCGGATTGATCGCGCCGAGACGGGAGACGCGGCCGGTTATGAAACTGGAGATGGCCAGCGCCTTATCGTCCTGCGAGACGAAGATCGTCAGCTTCGGACGCGGCGCGCCGCCCATCTCCACATATTGCTTGGCGAAAACCTGGATATCGATATCGGGGGAGGCGAGGATGACATTGTGGATCTTCGAATTCACATGGCCGTCGCGGATCCCCATCTGGCGCAGCGATTCCATCGCAAGCCAGGAGCCCATCGAATGGGCCATGACGGTGATGTCCTTCACATTCGGGTCTGCTGCCAGCGTGCGCAGCGCCTGCTCAAGGCCGGTGCGCGAATAGTTGGTGCTTTCCTTGTCGTATTGATAGGCCGTGATTTCGGCGCGCGAGGGCCAGGTGAAGAGCACCGGCACCGCATTCATCTTGCTGTCATGGACGATCTGCGCCAGCCGGAAGACGGAATCCTCATAGGTATTGTTGAAGCCGTGGATGAAGACCAGCGCATGGCCACCCTTCGTATGCTGGCTGAACCACGCCCGACCCTGGGCGATCGTATCGATCTGCGAGACATGGGTGACGGCAAACTCCGTTGCCGGATTGGGCGGCAGCCGCTTCGGCCATTCGACGGTACCCGCCTCGCGCTTCGCCGGGATCGAGACAGTGATCTGCGTCAGGTAGGGTTTCGGGCTGCGCTCGCCGTTGAAGAGCGTGGCGGGGTCGCCGGATGGCTGGCGTGTCGTCGCCACCAGCATCTCCACTTTGGATGGCACGGGAGCCACCGTCGAGGCCGCGACCGGCACCATGACGCCATCAGGATGCCCGCAACCCGTCAGCAACAGGAGAAGGAGAATAGGGGCAACGCGTTTTACCATCTGCACATTCCGGCTGCTGCTCGAAGGGATGTCCTGGAGGCGAACGCTAGCAGTTGGTGTCGGCTGGGGCCTGTAGCATCATGTAATATCTGTAAGGACGGCTGCCCCTTTTGACGTGGCCGGCGCTTCATATGGCGAGCTTTCCTGAGACCCGCCCCGGCCTTGCCTCCGGCGGCGGCCGGTATTTTTTGTCTTCAAGAAAACAAGCTGCCGATGAATATACGCCTTGTAATTGTCAGAAAAATTCACGCCTTCACAAGCTTTCCGATAGTATCCGTTTGTGCTAATTTAAAATAATCGAAGATAGACTTGAGGCGTGGCTTCTGGTTGTCCGGTCTGCGTTATTTCCTTGGCAGGCCACGTTTCTGCATATTCCGGAAAGTTCTTCCTTGGGGGGAGGTAACGATGGGAAAATTTGCGGCCTTTCGGGCGATAATTCTGTATGAAAAATCCGGTTTTCGGCCGGTGAGGCTGGCGGCCCTGGCGCTTGCGGGCGCCTTGTGCCTTCCAGTGATCGCCGCCCACGCGCAGCAGCCGACGGATGCGCAGCGGAACGCAATCCGCTCGGCCTGCCGGTCGGACTTTATCGCGCAATGCTCGGGTGTAACGCCCGGAGGCATGGAGGCGCTGAACTGTCTGCAGCAGCATGACGCGTCGCTTTCCAAAGCTTGCCGGGATGCGATCTCGGCGCTCGGCGGCAAGAAGAAATCGAGCGACGCTGCGCCGGCGCAGACACCCGCGGCTCAGCCAACGACCGCTGCAGCAGCGCCTGCCGCTCCGCCGAAACCAGCGGGACAGCCGACGGATGCGCAGCGGAATGCGATCAAATCGGCCTGCCGTTCGGATTTCATGGCGCAGTGCTCGGGCGTGACGCCGGGCGGATCGCAGGCGCTTGCCTGCCTTCAACAGCACAATGCGGCGCTCTCGCCATCCTGCCAGGCGGCGGTCGGCGCGCTCGGCGGTGGCGGATCGGCGCCCGCGGCCAATACCGCCAAGACGGCCGGTGGCGGCGCGCCCGCGGCGATGCCGATGGCGTCGTTTACACCGCGCGAAGAGTTGATCGTCATGCGCCGTACCTGCGGTCCGGATTTCCGGGCGTATTGCCGATCGGTGATGCTCGGCGGTGGCCGCGGGGTGAATTGCCTGCGCGAGAATTTTCAGCGCCTGTCGCCGACCTGCCAGCATGTGCTGACCAACGGTCTCTAGCTTCGGTGCCTAATGTCTCCATCCGCTTCGAGGGGAGGCGGAGCGGAGGTTCATCCCTGATCCATGATCCCCGCTAATCGCGCGGCGCGTTTCCGCCGCGCTTTCGCCTGCCGAAAATTCTGCATGCCGGAGCGCCACGGAAGGCATCTCCGATCCGCGCCGGCGGATACTCGATGAAACAACAAGACCCAAATGGAAGGCATTGCCATGTCATCGGTTTCTCCCATCGGAAAGCTTGCACGTCTCGTCGTCTATGGCTCGCTCGCGGCCTGCCTGATCCTGCCCAAAGCGGCGGCCGCGGATGATGCGGAGGCCATTCTAAAGGCCATGTCGGATTATCTCGCGGCGCAGAAGACGATGTCCTTCACCTATCAGTCGGCGGTCGAGGCCGTCACGCCCGACTTCGAGAAGCTGCAATTCGTCAGCTCCGGTACCGCCAGTTTGTCACGGCCGGACAAGCTGCGGGTAACGCGAACCGGCGGCTTTGCCGATGTCGATGTCAGTTTCGATGGTTCGACGCTGACGGTGCACGGCAAGAATCTCGATGCCTATGCGTCGATCGAGGCGAAGGGATCGGTGGATGAATTGCTCGACCGGCTGATCGGCGCGGGAATGGAGGCGCCCGGTGCCGATCTCCTGGCGGCAAATGCCTTCAACCTGCTGATGACGGATGTGACCTCGGCGAAGCATATTTCCAGCGCCTATGTCGGCGGAGTCGAGTGCGAATATCTGACCTTCCGCACGCCGGAGATCGACTGGCAGATCTGGATCCAGTCCGGCGACAAGCCGATCCCGCGCCGCTACGTCATCACCAGCAAGCATGTCGGCCAGGCGCCGCAATACACGCTTGAGATCAGCGATTTCAAGACCGGTTCGGAGGTCGCCAATGCCTCCTACAAGATCGAGATTCCAGCCAATGCCAAGAAGGTGGATCTGAGCGAGCTACAATCGCTCGACGAGCTGCCTGCGCCCACCCAGCCCGGAGAAGTCAAATGAGATACGTGAAGCCGTTCCTTCTCGCCGCGCTGAGCGGTGCCTTTCTCTTCGCCGAGGCTGACGTGAAACCGGATGGATGGATGCCTGTCTCGGTCGAGTTCGCGACACCCGCCGGAGCCGTGATCGGCCGGCCGCTGACGCCGCTCTCCTATGCCGGCGTTGCGCGGCGCACGACGCGCCGCACCGTCATGTGGACGACAACAACGATTGCGGTTCTTCCGGCTGGGTGCGTCTATGGCGCCTATTATGGTGGTTACTACTACCGCTGCGGCTCCGGCTATTACGCCAAGAGCGGCGGCGTCTATGTGCGCGTCGTCGTGCAATAGGGCCGGTAATCACTCTGCTGCCTGAGGCGCCGGGTTTGCCCGGCGCTTTCTGTATTCCTCGAACCGTTGCAGCACGACATAGAATGACGGCACGAAGAGGACGGCGAGGCAGGTCGAAGCGATCATGCCGCTGAAGACCGATATGCCGATCGACTTGCGGGCCGAAGCGCCGGCGCCGCTTGCCAGCACCAGCGGCACGACGCCGAGGATGAAGGCGAAGGATGTCATCAGGATCGGGCGGAAGCGCAGGCGGGCGGCCTCCACGGCAGCTTCCAGGATTTCCATGCCCTCCGCCCGCTTCTCGCGCGCATACTCGACGATGAGAATCGCATTCTTCGAGGCGAGCGCGATCAGCAGGATGAGGCCGATCTGGGTGTAGAGGTTGTTGGCGACGCCGGCAGCACTCAAGGCCCCGACGGTGCCGAGCAGCGCCAGCGGCACGGCAAGCAGGACGGCGAGCGGCAGGATCCAGCTTTCATATTGCCCGGCGAGCACGAAATAGACGAGCAGCATGGCGAGCCCGAAGACGAAATAGATCTGCGTGCCGACGGCCTTCTCCTGATAGGAGAGCGCCGTCCATTCGAAACCCGCTCCCGGCGGCAGGGTGCGATCGGCAATCTGTTCCATGACGTCGAGTGCCTGGCCGGAGCTGAAGCCAGCTGCAGAGCCGCCGACGATCGTTGCTGTCGGGTAGAGATTGTAGAGGCTGATCAGCGAGGGCCCCTGGACGCTCTTCACGTCGACGACGGTGCCGAGCGGCACCATCGTGCCGTCCCCGGCCTTGACGCTGAGATTGCGGATATCCTCTGGACGAATGCGGAATTCGGGCGCGGCCTGCGCGTAGACCTGGAAGGTGCGCCCGAACTTGTTGAACTGGGTGATGTAGCTCGAGCCGACATAGCCTGAGAGCGCCGAGAAAACCTGGCCGGTGGTGATCCCGAGCGTTTCCGCCTTGATGCGGTCGACCGAGACCGAAAGCTGCGGCACGCCGGCGCGAAACGAGGTGCTGAGCCGCTGCAGTGAGGATTGCGCATTGCCGTTCTTGACGATCGCATCGGCTGTGGCCTGCAGCAGTGGAAAGTCGAAATTGCCGTTGCGGATCTCGACCTGCATGGTGAAGCCATTGGCATTGCCGATGCCCTGGATCGGCGGCGGCACGACGACCAGCGTCTTCGCCTTCAGGACATCGGACAGCGCGCCGTTCAGGTGTTCGTAGATCGAGAAAAGGTCCTGGCCCTTTTCCTTGCCCCTGACATCCCAATCCTTGAGGACGACATAGGCCACACCGGCATTCGGCAGGCTGGCGCTGTTGTCGAGAATGGAGATGCCGCTGATAGTCAGCACCTGATCGACGCCCGGCGTCTGCTGCGCGATCTTGCCGACCTCGGCCATCACTTCGTCGGTGCGCTCCTTCGAGGCGCCATCGGGCAGCTGCGCGCTGATCAGCACGTAACCCTGGTCCTCAAGCGGCAGGAAAGCCGTCGGCAGCCGGGTGAGGCCCCAGATGGCGACGCCCATCAGGACGAGGGCGGCGAGAACGGCAAGGCCGCTGCGATGGACCATGCCGCCGATCAGCCGGGTATAGCCGTGTTCGGCCTTGTCATAGACCTTGTTGAAGCCGCGATAGAAGACATTGCGCTTTTCCGGCGGCACCGGCGGGCGCAGCCAGAGGGCGCACTGGGTCGGCTTCAGCGTCATGGCGTTGATGGCGCTGATCAGCGCCGTGGCGGCGATGACGAGGGCGAACTGCTTGTAGAGCTGACCGGTAAGGCCCGGAAGGAAGGCCGCGGGAATGAAGACCGCCATCAGCACCAGCGTGATGCCGATGACCGGGCCGAACAGCTCGTCCATCGCCTTCTCGGCTGCCTTCCGGCCGGACATGCCCTGCTCGATATGGCGCGCGACGCCCTCGACGATGACAATCGCGTCGTCGACGACGATGCCGATGGCCAGCACGATGGCGAAGAGGGTGGAGAGATTGACCGTGAAGCCGAGTGCAGCCATCGCCGCGAAGGCGCCGATGATGGTGACCGGAACCGTCGTCGCCGGAACCAGCATCGCCCGCCAGTCCTGCAGGAAGACGAGGATGACGATCAGCACGAGCACGCCGGCCTCGATCAGAGTCACATAGACTTCGTCGATTGAGGCGGTCACGAATTTCGTGGTGTCGAACGGGACGTCATAGGCAAGGCCCGGCGGAAAGCTCTTCGCGAGCTCGGCCATTTTGGCCGCGACGTCCTTGGCGACGGTGATCGCATTGGCTTCCGGCAGCTGAAAAACGCCGATGCCGGCGGCCGGCCGGCCGTTCTGCATGAAGGACTGGCTGTAGGTCTGGGCACCGAGCTCGACCCGGCCGATGTCGCGGACGCGGGTGATCCGCCCGCCATTCTGGTCGTCGACCTTGACGATGATGTTTTCGTAATCGGCGGCCTCGTTCAGCCGTCCGTTGACGTTCAATGTATATTGGAAATCCTGCCCCGCGGGCACCGGCGGAATGCCGATCTGGCCAGCCGTCACTTCCTGGCTCTGCTGCTGCACGACATTGATCACGTCTTGCGGCGTCATCCCCCGCGCTTTCAGGAGCTCGGGATTCATCCAAATGCGCATCGCATACTGGCCGGCGCCGAACACCGAGACATTGCCGACGCCGGGCAGGCGGGCGAGTTCGTTCTGCAGGTTGATGACGGCGTAGTTGGACAGGAACAGGCTGTCGTAACGGCTGTCAGGGGAGGTGAGGCTGACGAATTCGAGGATCGAGGTCGATTTCTTCTGCGTCGTGACGCCCTGCAGCTGAACGGCGTCGGGCAGCGATGACATGGCGATCGCCACGCGGTTCTGCACCAGAACCTGCGCCTGATCCGGATCGGTGCCGATGGCGAAGGTCACCGTCAGCGAGTAAGTGCCGTCGCTGGCGCTGGTCGACTGCATGTAGAGCATGTTCTGGACGCCGTTGACCTGCTGCTCGATCGGCAGCGCCACCGTATCGACCAACGTCTTGGCGCTGGCACCCGGATAGCGGGTCGTCACCTGCACGGTTGGCGGCACGACATTCGGATACTGCGCGACCGGTAGCTGGAAGAGCGCCACGGCGCCGATCAGCACGAAGACCAGCGCCAGGACATTGGCGAGGACCGGCCGCTCGATGAAGAAGCGAGAGATCATGCGCGCCTCCCGGGAATATCAGCCGAAGGAGGGCGGGGGCTCATTGGGCACCGGCCTGGGGCGCCGCTGCCCCGGAGGCGTCAGCCGTTGCCGGTATCTCCATCGTCGCCTTCTCGGGCGCCACCTTGTTGCCTGGAACGGCCTGCTGGAAACCCTCGGTGACGACCCAATCCTCGGCACTGAGCCCGGATTCGATGACGCGCAGGCGTCCCTCGCTTTGGCCTGTTTTGACGGGCCGCTGCTCGACGGTATCGTCCTTGCCGACGACGAGCACGTAGTTGCCCTGCTGGTTGATGCCGATCGCGTCGTCGCGCACCAGAAGCGCCTTGTCCTCATGCCCGACAGGTACGCGCACGCGCACGAACAGCCCGGGCAGCAGCGCCCGATCCTTGTTCTCGACGACGCCGCGAACGGCCAGTGTCCCGGTCGAGGCGTCAACCTGTGGGGCGGCATAATCGAGATGGCCCTTGAAGGGATAATCGGTCTCGCCCTGCAGGCCCATTTCGATCGGGATGTTGGGAAGATCTGTCTGCTTGAAGGTGTGGCCCTGCGCCGCAAGCTCGCGCTTGATCATCAGCACCTGGCTCTCGCTGACATTGAAATTGGCATAGAGCGGATCGAGCTGGACGATGGTCGCGAGCGTCGTCGGCCCGGAGACGCCGACCAGCGTGCCGATCTCGACGAGATGCGCGGTGACCGTGCCGTCGAACGGAGCGGTGACGGTCGTGTAGCCGAGATTGATCTTTGCCAGTTCGAGGCTCGCCTGGGCGTTCAGGATGGTGGCATTCGCCTGGTCGAGCGTTGCCTTGGCGTTGTCCAGCGCTGTCTGCGTGCCGACTTTCTGAGCGCTCAGATTGACCTGGCGCGTATATTCCTGATTGGCGCCGACCTGTGCGGCCTGGGCCGAGGTCAGCGTCGCCTGCGCCTGATCGAGCTGCGCCTGATAGGTGTTGCTCTGGATGCCGAAGAGCTTGTCGCCGGCTTTGACAGCCGTGCCGTCGCGATAGTCGATCGTTTCGACGAAGCCCTGGACACGCGCCTCGATATCGACCGATTTGAAGGCGGCGGTATTGCCGGTCAGCTCGAAATATTTGGTGACGTTCTGCTGCAGCGGCTGCGCCATGCGCACCTTGGCGGGCGGTGGCTCGACATAGGTGTTGCCGTTGCCGTCACAGGCGGTAAGCCCGGCCGCACACAGGAGCGCGGCAAGCAGATGAAAACCCTGAGACCCTCCCTCACGCACCCTGTCACCTCATAATCTACGAGCTGCAGTCCCTATGCGCGTCCCCGGCAACCTAAGGGTTGCAAGGTTCAAAGCTATCACAATATGAAGCCGTATTTTTCAGAATTGCAATAGCCCGCTATCGATCCTGCTAACATGGCGGGCTAAGGCGAATGGGCTAGGCGGCGCGAAACCTCCGATAGGTGAATGCGCCGCCGATCAGCAGGGCCGCCACTGCCACGATGGCAACGAGAACGTGCCGGTGCAGCGGCAGGTGGCCGAAGATCTGCTCGATGCCCTGTCCGAATAGATAACCGATGGCGGTGAACAGCGTCCCCCAGATGACGGCGGCGACCGCGTTGACGGCCATGAAGGTCGCGGTCGGGACATTCGACATGCCGATCGCAACCGGGCTGATCGTGCGCAGGCCATAGACGAAGCGGAAGGCGAAGATGAAGCCGGCGGGATAGCGCTCGAGAAGCCTGTTGGCGCGCTGGAAGGCCGGTTGGTCGACGAGCTTGCGGATGCGCGACCAGCGCCGCGCGTGGCGGCCGGTGAAGAAGAACAGCTGGTCGGCGATGAAGGACCCGGCGGCCGCGGCTGCTGCCGCTTCCCAATAGGTCATCAGGTGGCGATGGGCGAAGACGCCGCCGAGAATGACCATGGTTTCTCCCTCGATGCCGGCGCCGAGAAAGACCGCCAGCAGGCCGTATTTCGCAATCAGAAGCTCAAGGGTCATGGTCGCTGGCTCCGGTCACGGCTGGAAGATCAGCAGTACATAGGCAAGGAAAAGCACCAGATGAACGGCGCCCTGCATCATATGCGTGCGGCCGCTGGCGAAGGTGATCATGCTGACGGCCAATGTCAAAGTCAGCATCACCAGATCGGTGCCTTCCAGGCCAAGCCTGATCGGATGGCTGGAAATATGGGCGACCAGCAGCATGGCCGGTACCGTCAGGCCGATGGTCGAGAGCACTGAGCCCAGGAAGATGTTGACCGAGCGCTGCAGGTTGTTGGCGATCGAGGCGCGAACGGCGCTCAGCGCCTCGGGCGTTGCGACAAGCACGGCCATGATGATGCCGCCGATGGCTGCGGGCGCATGCACCGTCTCGATAATGTAGTCGATCGGCCGGGCCAGCTGTTCGACCAGGAAAACGACGGGCACCATATAGGCGAAGAGCAGCAGGGCATGGAGCAAGATCGCGCCCTTCCGGAGAGGCGCGCGATGCTTCGGCTGCCCCGCTTCGCCCTCTTCGCTGAAATAGCGGTGGTGGCGGCCTGCCTGCAGCATCAGGAAGATGCTGTAGAGGCCGACCGAAATGACCACCAGGATCATTTGCCGCGGTGTCGAGGCCTGGCTGCCGTCGGCATGGATAAAGCTCGGCAGGATGAGGCTGAGTGCTGCCAGCGGCACGATGAGGCCGAGATAGGCATTGGCGCCCTGCATGTTGTGCTGCTGCTCCGGCCGCCGCCAGCCGCCGACCAGCAGAGATAGCCCGACCATGCCGTTCAGGATGATCATGACGACGGCAAAGAGCGTATCGCGGGCAAGCGTCGGGTTGTTGGCGCCGTGGATCATCACCGCGGAAATCGCCATGACCTCGATCGAGGTGATCGCCAGCGTCAGGATCAGCGTGCCATAGGGTTCGCCAAGCTGTTCGGCGAGATGATCGGCATGGCGGACGACCGAAAGCGCCGAGCCGAGCACGGCGGCGAAGATCCAGAGAAAGATGACGGCAAACCAGGCCGGGTTGGTCAAATGGTCGAACAGTGCGTCTTCGAAGAGCAGGATGATGGCGCTGGTGACGAGCCCGATGCCCAGAAACCATTCCTCGCGCACGAGCCGCGCGATGCCGAAAGAGGGGACGGCCAGACTGTTGGTCATGACGACGGCAGCCCTGTTGGAAGATCCCGCCGCCGAATATGCATCAACGCCATCGCATCCCCCAACTCTTCGGCGGCTCCTCCCGCCGGCAGGAGCGTACACGTCTTTGCGATCTTCGGCGAGGGGGCGTGCCGAAGAGGGACAGTCCGGCATCCAGACCGGTCATGTTCTTGCGACCGGCGCCAGCGCTTGGGAACCGCAGGCCATCGTCCGCGTTTCTCCGCAGCCGACAGGAGATCCATCAATGAACATGGCCGCCAATATCAGCGAATTTAAGAGTGTAACAGGTGTCCCGGTGCTGCTCGCCGAGGCCCGCCGCAGCAAGGGCTATTCCCTAGACGACATGGCCGAAACATCCGGTCTGACGGTCAGCGAGATCGTGGCGCTGGAAAGCGGCAAGGATCAGGACCGGCAGCATATTCGCCGCATGGGCTCAGCACTCGGACTGCCGCTGGCCGCTCTCGGCATTTGAATGTTCCATATACAACTAGCCGGTCGGCAGGATGCCGCTGCGGCTTTCCAGGCGGTAGCGATGACCGGGATAGACGATGCGGGCCGTCGATACGACTCGCCGGCCCGACCATGTGCGGCGCCGGATCGTCAGGCACGGTTCGGTCTTCAGGATCATCAGCAGCTTGCATTCCCAGGGAAGCGGAACTGTCGCTTCGACGACATGTTCGGACCCGCTCAAGGGCGCGATCGCCGATAGATAGGCGTTCGGCGTGATCACCGAAAAATCCTGATCCAGATAGTCGGGCGCGACCTCGGGATGAACGTAGCGATCCTCGATCTGGACCGGCACGCCGTCCTCGCTGTGGACGATCAGCGAGTGGAAAACCGCCGAGCCGATCTCCAGCCCGAGCGCATCGGCGACATCAGGCGAAGCGGAGGCCTTGGCCAGGGAAACCACTGTCGCCTCGTGCAAATGGCCGCGTTCGGCGATCTCTTCGGCGATGTTGCGGACTTCGAAAAGCGCCGATACGCCTTTGCGCTCGGCAACGAACGAGCCGACACCCTGGATGCGGATCAGCTCGCCTTCGTTGGCAAGCTCGCGTAGCGCCCGGTTGGCCGTCATCTTGCTTACGCCGAGTTCCAGTACCAGCTCGTTTTCCGAGGGTACGCGATATTTCGGCGGCCATTCTCCACTATGGATTCTGTCCAGAATGATCTGTTTGACGCCTGCGTAGAGCGGCGTAGCGTCATTGGCTGCCAGCTCTTTTTTCATCTCGCCGCTGCGTTTCATTGCCTAATCCCCGGGCACGATGATCAATCGCCAAAAATCTAAACTTAATTCTTGCATAACACAAATTTTTTCATATGGTACCATATACAACTTCCGCTGCTGACGCTGACGGAGGCAAGCCGGCGAAGATCGGTGGGTGACGACAAGTCAAAGCGAGCTTCAGAGGAGTAACACAATGAAATTCCATCATACCATTCTTGCGGGTGCGGCCATCGCGGCAGCGCTCTCCGCTCCGGTCATGGCAAAGGACTGGAAGACGGCGACCATTACGCTTGAGGGCGCTTACGCCCCCTGGAACATGACCAATGCAGACGGCACGCTCGGCGGCTTCGAGCCGGAGCTTGCCAAGGTGCTCTGCGAACGCGCCAAGATCGAGTGCAAGCTGGTCGCTTCCGACTGGGACGGCATGATCCCGGCGCTGAACGCCGGCAAGTTCGACGTGATCATGGATGCGCTGTCGATCACCGACGAGCGCAAGAAGATCATTGATTTCACCGTTCCCTATGCTGCGACGCCCGCAGCCTTCGCAACGGCCAAGGACAGCCCCCTTGCCAATGCGGCCGGAACCGGCGCCGTGATCAAGATGACGCCCGGCCAGACCGGCGTGAAGGAAATCGAAGCCCTCAAGGAAGCCTTCAAGGGCAAGACGATCGGCATCCAGGCGGCAACCGTCTATGCCAAGTTCGTCTATGACAATTTCGGTTCGATCGCCGAAGTCCGTGAATACAAGACCGGCGCCGACCGCGATCTCGACCTGCAGAACGGCCGTATCGACCTCGGTTTCGACGACGCCGTCTACTTCAACAACGCCTTTGCATCCGCAAACGATACGCTGGCCTTCACCGGCCCCGAGATCGCCGGCTCCATCTGGGGCGAAGGCGAAGGACTTGGCGTGCGCAAGGAAGATACCGACCTGCGCGACAAGCTCAGCGAAGCCATCAAGTCGGCGCTTGCCGACGGCACCGTCAAGAACCTCTCGATGAAGTGGTTCAAGGTCGACGTCAGCCCGCAATGATCGCCGGCGGCTGACGCCGCCGCTACGCGGCCTCCGGCGCAAGCCGGAGGTCATCATTGCTGTCTTGCTGCCGTAACGGACGGGGGATCGGACCTATGGCAACCCTGGGACTCCTGGGCTTTGGTGAAAATGGATGGGGCGCGCTGCTCCTCGTCGCGACGCTGATGACACTCGCCGTCACCGCGACGGCGCTATTGATCGGGGCCGTGCTCGGCACGATCATCGCCTCGGCGAAATTGTCCGGCAATTTCCTGCTGGTCACCATCGGCAACATCTATACGACCGTCTTTCGCGGTGTTCCCGAGCTTCTGATCATCTACCTGATTTATTTCGGCGGCTCGTCGGCGGTGACCGCGATCGGCCGATCGCTGGGCTATGAGGGCTTTCTCGGCCTGCCGTCCTTTGCGGCCGGTGCGCTTGCCGTCGGTATCATTTCCGGCGCCTATCAGGCCGAGGTCTATCGCGGCGCATATCTGGCGATCTCCAAGGGAGAGCTCGAGGCCGCCTCGGCAATCGGCATGCATCGCATGATGCGGCTTCGCCGGATCATCATGCCGCAGGTTCTGCGCTTTGCCATTCCTGGGCTCGGCAATGTCTGGCAGCTGAGCCTGAAGGACTCGGCGCTGATTTCGGTGACCGGTCTTGCGGAGCTGATGCGCACCAGCCAGGTCGCCGCCGGCTCCACCCGCCAGTATTTCCTGTTCTTCATCGCCGGCGGCTTGCTTTACCTGCTGCTGACCAGCCTGTCCGACCGCATCTTCAACGGCGCCGAGCGGCGCGCCAACCGCAGCCTGGCGCCGGCTGCCATGGGGCAGGCGTGATGGATATCGAGTTTCTCACATCCACGATGGTCACGCTGCTGAAGGCCGTTCCGACGACCCTCATGCTGTTTTCACTGTCGATCTTCTTCGGCGGTCTGCTGGCCCTCGTCATCGTCTCCATGCGCGTCAGCGGCAATCCGATCCTTTCCGGTTTTGCCAAGGGCTACATCTTCGTGTTCCGCGGCTCGCCGCTGCTGATCCAGATGTTCCTGGTGTTCTACGGGCTGGGTCAGTTCGGCTTCATCCGCTATTCCTTCCTTTGGCCGTTCCTGCGCGAGCCGGTCGTCTGCGCGGTGCTGTCGCTGGCGCTCTGCACTGCCGGATATTCGGCGGAAATCTTCCGCAGCGGCATCCGCGCCGTCTCGCCCAAGGAGATCGAGGCGGCCCGCGCCATCGGCATGTCCGGCTTCCTGATGGTTCGCCGCATCATTGCGCCGATCGCCTTCCGCCACGCGCTGCCGGCCTATTCGACCGAGATCGTGCTGATGATGAAATCGACGGCGCTGGCGAGCCTTGTCACGGTCTGGGAAGTGACGGGCGTCGCACAGCGCCTGATCTCGCAGACTTATCGCACGATGGAGGTCTTCCTCTGCGCCGCGCTGATCTATCTCATCCTGAATTTCCTCATCCTGCAGGCCATGGCCCTGCTCGAATATTCGCTCTCCAAACACCGCCGCGCCGTTCCGCCGGCACTCAAGGCTTAAGGAGCAAATCACCATGCCCGGTGTGACCCGTCTTTCCGTTCGCAACATTCGCAAGAGCTTCGGCACGCATGAGGTTCTGCGCGGTATCTCACTGGAGGCGCAGGATGGCGATGTGATCTCGCTGCTCGGCGCTTCGGGATCCGGCAAGTCGACCTTCCTGCGCTGCATCAATCTTCTGGAGACCGCCAGCGATGGCGAGATCTGGGTGGATGGCGAGCAGATCCGCATGGTGCACAAGAATGGCCGCGCGCGTCCGGCGAGCCAGAAGCAGGTCGATCATATCCGCTCGGAACTCGGCATGGTGTTCCAGAGCTTCAATCTCTGGTCTCACATGACCATCCTGCAGAATGTCATCGAAGGACCGGTTCACGTTCTCAAGCGCCCCAGGCCGGAATGCATCGCCGAGGCCGAAGCGCTGCTGGAAAAGGTCGGCATCGCCGACAAGCGCCATGCCTACCCGGCGCATCTTTCGGGTGGCCAACAGCAGCGCGCCGCGATCGCCCGGGCGCTCGCCATGAAGCCGAAGGTCATGCTGTTCGACGAGCCGACCTCGGCGCTCGACCCGGAACTGGTCGGCGAAGTTCTCCGCGTCATGCGCGCGCTCGCCGAAGAGGGGATGACGATGCTCGTCGTCACCCATGAAATGAGCTTTGCCCGCAACGTTTCCAACCGTGTCGTTTTCATGCGTGAGGGGCTGGTGGAAAGCAGCGGTTCGCCGGATGAGATGTTCGGCAGCGGCGCAACGCCCGCTTTCCGCCAGTTCATCGGTCACTTCGGAACCGGTCAATGAGCATCGTCGTTGCAGACCGCCTTTCATGGCGGGACGTCGCCAGGGTCGGGGACGGGGAGACGCTGTCCGTCTCGAAGGAAGCCGCAGCGCGGCTTGCCAATGCCAGCGCCATCGTCGAAAGCATCGTTGCGGCGGGAACCCGCGCCTATGGCATCAATACCGGCGTCGGCGCGCTTTCCGATACGGTCGTCGACCGGCAATCGCAGAGCCGTTTGTCCAGAAACATCATCCTGAGCCACGCCTGCGGCGTTGGCCCGCTGCTGGCGCCACGCGAAGTCCGCGCCATCATCGCCGCGCAGATCGCCAATTTCTCGCATGGGCATTCGGGTGTCCGTCCGGAGATCGTCGCTACGCTGGCCGCGTTTCTTGAGCATGATTGCATCCCCGAAGTGCCCTCGAAGGGATCGGCGGGCTATCTCACCCACAATGCCCATACCGCGCTGGTGCTGATCGGCGAGGGCTATGCGACGATCAAGGGCGAGCGCAAAGCCGGACGCGAGGCGCTTGCCGCGATCGGGCTGCAGCCCCTGGTGCTGTGCGCCAAGGAAGGGCTGAGCCTTGTCAACGGAACGGCTTGTGCGACTGGCCTGCTCTCTGTCGCTCTCGGCCGCGCCGAGCGTCTGCTTTCCTGGGCCGATGCGGCGGCCGCTCTGACGCTCGAGGCCGTTGGCTGTCAGATGGCGGCTTTCGATGAGGCCGTCCTGGCGCTGCGGCCATCCAAGGGCATCGCCAAGGTCGGCGCTGGGCTGCGGGCTCGCCTCGCCGGTAGCGGCTTGATCGCCAAAGCCGCCGGTAAGCGCACGCAGGATGCACTCAGCCTGCGCGCCGTGCCGCATGCCCATGGCGCTGCCTGGGATGTCTTCGAGCAGACCGGCGCGGTCACCGATCGGGAACTGGCTTCGGTCACCGATAATCCCGCCGTCTCGGGGACGCCGGAAAATCCTGTCGTCTCTTCCGAGGCGCATGCGGTCGCTCCGGCTCTCGCTCTCGCGGCGGACAGCCTCGCAATCGCGCTCGCCCAGCTTTCGGCAATGAGCGAGCGCCGGACGGATCGCCTCGTCAATCCGCTGGTCAGCGGCCTGCCGGCCTTTCTCGCCAGCGACGCCGGGAGCCATTCCGGCTTCATGATCGCGCAATATACCGCGGCGGCGCTCAGCAACGAGAACCGCCGTCTGGCCGCCCCCGCCTCAACGGATGGCGGCATCACCTCGGCTCTGCAGGAGGATTTTCTGGCGCACCCGAACGCAGCGGCAAACAAGCTGCTGGCCATCATCGACAATGCCGAGCATATCCTGGCGATCGAGTTGATGGCGGCAGCCCAGGCACATGATTTCCTGACGGCGAACGGAACGCGCGCCAAGGGAACCGAGGCGATCCATTCGGCTATCCGCTCGGTGATTGCCCATTACGAAGATGAACGCCCGCTCGGCGCGGATATCGAGACACTGAAATCCCTGATCACCGCGCAGATGCCGGCGCAATAATGCGAGAGACGAGAGCGATGCCCGCAGAATTCGATGTTGCCATCATTGGCCTCGGCGCAATGGGCAGTGCTGCCGCGGCCTTCGCCGCCTCGCGCGGCGCCAAGGTGATCGGCATCGAGGCACATTATCCGGCGCATGCGCTAAGCTCTTCCCATGGCGACAGCCGCCTGATCCGGCTCGGCTATTTCGAGGACCCGTCCTATGTGCCGTTGCTGAAGCGCGCCTATGAGAACTGGCGGATGCTCGAGGCGCGGCTCAGGGAAGAGATCCTGACGGTGACGGGTGTTCTCCAGATCGGCCGTCCCGACAGCAAGATCGTCAGCGGAACGCTCGCCTCCTGCAAGATGCACGGCCTGACGCATGAGCTGCTCGACAAGCACGAAATGGCGCGGCGCTATCCGGCCTTCGCGCTCGATTATGACGAGATCGGCCTGCTCGATCCGCAGGGTGGCTATATCCGCCCGGAGGCGGCGATCATGGGCTTTCTCAAGCTTGCGGTTGGTGATGGCGCCGAACTGCATTTCGGCGAACGGGTCGAGGCCATTTCGCCGGATGCGGACGGCGTCACCGTCATCTCGGCCAATGGCCGCTACCACGCTAGAAAGGTGATCATCGCGACGGGAGCGTGGATTGCCGAGCTCGTTCCGGAACTCGTCTCGAAGGCGCAGCCGATCCGTCAGGTCGTCGCCTGGTATCAGCCGGAAGACGGCTTCATCGCCCAGCCGGGCCGGATGACCTGCTTCCTGCGCGACGACGGCGAGAACGGCTCCTTCTTCGGCTTCCCGGCGATCGGCGCCGACGGTGTGAAGATCGGCCGCCACGCGCATTTCCGCGAGCCGATCGACCCCACGCTGCCCAATCCGCCCGTCAACGGCGCCGATACCGAGCTGCTCGACACCTTCGCCCGAAAGCGCCTTCCCAAGGCCGCCTCGCATCGTATCCGCGCCACGACCTGCCGTTACACGATGCTGCCGAGCGAGGACTTCCTCATCGATTTCGCCCCCGGCAACCGCAACGTCGTGGTGTCCTCTGCCTGCTCCGGCCACGGCTTCAAATTCACCAGCGTCATCGGCGAAATCCTTTCGGACCTCGCCCTCGACGGCGGCACCAAACTGCCGACGTCGCTCTTCTCGTTCGAACGGCATTTTCCGAAGGGATGATGGTGCCGCGCTCCAGCCGGCACCATTATCAGCCTCAAGCGCTTGCCTTCTGCCGGTAGGCGGAAACGGTGAGCCAGATGGCCGAGACGAGGAAGTAGAAGGCGCCGAAGGCGGCGTAGGGGGCGATGTCGAGGATCGATGGCGGCATGGAGCCCAGCGACTTGCCGATCATGAATCCCCCCGCGAGCGCCGATTGGGCGCCGCTGAGGATCATCGCCCACTGGGCGCCGTAGGAACGCCAGCGGCGGACACCCGTATAAAGCTGCAGCAGGCCCGACAGGATCGCCCAAACGCCGAAGACGGCGAGGACCGCGTAGCTGTCCTTCATGACAGCGACGATGACGACGATGGTCATGATCGTGCTGGTCGCGACGTTCAGGCTCTGCGACCTGTTTGCCGCCAGGCCGCCATTGGCGCGGGCATCGATCAGATTGGCGAGTGCATCCCAGGCCGGATAGATGACGAGCAGCAAGGCGGCGATGGACGGCTGGCCTGCCGCCAGGATCGCTGCACCCACCCAGACAACCGAGAAAGCCGCACGGGCATAATAATAGGACCGCAGCCAGCTCGACTGCGCGGACGATTGAACTTGCATGATGAAATCCTTATGTTGATGTCTCCCTACTAATAGGTAGGCTGATTATGGATGTCAACACATCGTTTCGGCAGATGGGTGATGACAGCGTTGACTGGCCGTCCTACTAGCAGGTAGGTAATCGGGATGAACCAGATGACGACAGCAGACGCGATACTCGATCACGCGCAGAAACTTATCGTGGCAGGCGGCTATAACGGCTTCAGCTACGGCGATATTTCAGATGCCATCGGCATCCGCAGGGCGAGCATCCACCACCATTTCCCGACCAAGGCGCACCTGGTCTCGGTGCTCGTCGAGCGCTATGTCGGCCAGGCCCGCGAGGGGCTGCAATCGATCAAAACGCATGTCGACGATCCCGCAGCGCAGATCCGCGCCTATCTCGATTACTGGCAGCAATGCGTGACGGATGGTGCTCAGCCCTTCTGCGTCTGCGCCATGCTGGCGAGCGAAATGCAGATGCTGCCCGACGAAGTCGCGGCGCAGGTCCGCCGGCATTTCGCAAACCTCTCGGAATGGCTGGCTTCGGTGCTACAGTCCGGTGTCGAGAAGGGAACGTTCCGCCTCAAGGGGTCGCCGGAAGAAGAGGCGCAAATTCTGATGGCGGCGGTTCACGGCGCTTTGCTGTCGGCGCGCGCCTTTGCCGACCCGGATATTTTCCGCGCCATCATGCGCCCGCAGATGGAGCGGCTGCGCCCGGTATGATGCCGGCTGGAGAGGCCGTGGCATCTGCCACGTTCCTCTCCGGCCGGTTATCTCTTCAATTCGTCAGGACGAGATCTTGTCGGCGGTCTTGGTTTCGAAGTCGGAGGCGTCGTGGCGCTCGCGAAGCTGCTCTGAAGGCTCTCCGAAGACGCGGTTGACCATGCGGCCGCGCTTCACGGCAGGGCGGGCAGCGATTTCGGCAGTCCAGCGCTGCACGTTCTTGTAGCTCTCGACCTCGAGGAAGGTGCCGGCTTCGCCATAGGCCTTGCCCTGCGCAAGGTTGCCGTACCACGGCCAGATGGCGATATCGGCGATCGAGTATTCATCGCCCGACATGTAGCGGTGGGTGCCGAGATGCCGGTCGAGGACGTCGAGCTGGCGCTTGACCTCCATCGAGAAGCGGTCGATCGCATACTGAATGTGGATCGGCGCATAGGCATAGAAATGGCCGAAGCCGCCGCCGAGATAGGGCGCCGAGGCCATCTGCCAGAAGAGCCAGTTCATGGTCTCGGTATGGGCCTTGTGATCCTGCGGCAGGAAGGCGCCGAACTTGCGGGCGAGATAGAGCAGGATCGAGCCGCTTTCGAAGACGCGGGTCGGTTCGGCCGTCGAGCGGTCGAGAAGTGCCGGGATCTTGGAGTTCGGATTGACCTCGACAAAGCCGGAGCCGAACTGGTCGCCGTCACCGATCTTGATCAGCCATGCGTCATACTCGGCGCCCTTGTGGCCGGCCGCCAGCAGCTCTTCGAGCATGATGGTCACCTTGACGCCGTTCGGCGTTGCCAGCGAATAGAGCTGCAGCGGATGCTTGCCGACCGGAAGCTCCTTGTCATGGGTAGGACCGGCGATCGGCCGGTTGATGTTGGCAAACTGGCCGCCATTGCCCTTTTCCCACGTCCAGACCTTGGGAACCTGGTATCCGGCGGGAAAATTGTCGGCTGGATTCTTGTCGCTCATTCTCGCTATCCTCTTGATTTATCGGCACGGACCATAGCGCAGGCCGCCGCCGGGGGCAGTCATTTCTTTTGGACGATCGATATCAGGCCATCGCCGGCTATCGAAGGTTCGACGGACATATAGTCATTGATCGACGGATAATCAGGGAGGTGCAGATCGTGGCCGGCCGCCGTGATCACCATAACGGATGCGCCGGCCGCGGCACCCGCCTGAACGCCGGCTTCGACATCTTCGAAAACCAGGCATTGCGAGGCGGCGACGCCGACTTTCTCCGCGCCGAGAATATAGCCCTGCGGATTGGGCTTGCCGACCGAAACATCCTCGCTGGTCACCATATAGCGCGGCACGGTGAGGCCCGCAGCGGCAAGGCGGCGCAGAGCCAGCGCCTTGGTCGATGAGGTGACGATCGCCCAACGCTCCGGCGGCAGCGCTGCGAGGAAAGCGGCGGCACCCGGGATCGCGACGACGCCCTCGACATCCTCGATCTCGGCCTGCGTGATCTTCTCGGCTTCCGCCTCGGGATCAACACCCGGCAGGCCGAGCTGACGGATGGTGTCGACGCCGCGCTTTCCGTGCATCGTCGGAAGAAACTTCACCGGATCGAGCCCATGGCGCTCCGCCCATGCGCCCCAGACGCGCTCGGCGGCCGCCGTCGAGCTCAGGATCGTGCCATCCATATCGAACAGGAATGCCGCAAACTTCTTGCCGGGTTCGGGAAACATCTTGGCTCCTTGAATTGCGTAGAGGGTCCGGGGGATATCACCCGGTGATACGGCCGAGCACGCGATCGAGCGCCTGCGTCAGCGCCGCGGCTCCGCCCTTGTCCTTGAAGTCGCGCAGGACCTGCTCGTTCAGCCCGCCCGCGGTTGCGAATTCGCGGCTCATCTCCTGAAAGTCGACGTGGCTTCCGGCAAGTACAGCCGTTTCAGACAAGCCCGCAAAGAGTGGCGCGAGATAGGCGCGGCCTTTTTCGGCTGGCAGTCCCTTGGTCTCCAGCCATTCCGTCGTCTGCTGCATGATGCCGAAATAGGTTGCCATCAGCGCACTTGCTGCGGCAAGCAGATCATATTCCTGCTTGGTCTCGCATTCGACGGCATTTCCCATCAGGTTGAAGATCGCGGCCGTCCGCGGATCCGGCGGGTAGACGGCGGTTACGCCGCTGCGCCTGGCGACGAAGGGCAAGGGGATCGCCTGTGTCAGGCGCACATCAGCGCCAATCCAGTCCAGAAGCGCGGTGCGCCCTGTCGCGGCGATAACGCTGATGACCGTCTGGCCGTCCCGGAAGCGAAGCGGGCGCACGACTTCCTCGGCGACCTGTGGGCGGATGGCCAGCACGACGACATCGCAACTATCGACGATATCCTGATTGTCATCGCTGACACGCACAGCCGGAAAATCGGCAGCGAGCTTGGCCGAGATCGCCGTGCTGCGAGACGATACTACGGCTTGCACCGCGGCGGCAGGCTCGATCAGAAGACCGCGTACCATTGCGTCGGTGATGGCGCCTGTTCCAATAAAGCCGATGTTTTGCGGGAGGGACATGCTCGTATGCCGTTGTCAGATAACAGGAAATGTCGGCCGCCGAGGACCGGCAGCCGAGGTCGCGCCGGATGCTAGTGAGAAATCCCGGCTGAGACAACCGTATCCGCGTGCTTTACGGATTGAGACCGGCGCAGCGTGCAGTGTTGAGGACGTGGTTTTCCATTTCCTGGCGGGCGCGCACGGCGTCGTTGTCGCGCAGGGCCGCAATGATCCGCCGGTGTTCGGCGATCGAGGCCTTCATGCGGGCGGGCTCGGTGATCGGGATCGGCTGGCGCTGCGTCTCCGTCAGTTGCTCGCGGACCACCTGGTAGAGGGCGCGCATCATGGCGTTGCTGCAGGCCGATGCGATGATCGCGTGGAATTCGAGATCGGCCTCGACATTGGCGAGCAGATCCTGCTTCGCCCAGCAATCCTCCATTTGCTTGGTCGCCGCTTCCATCGCCTGCAGTTGGTTGCCGGTGAGGCGACCGGCGGCGAGCGCCGCGATATTGCCCTCGAGCATGATGCGGGTCTGGAAGACATCGAAGACCGAGTAGCTGTCGGAGTAGCGCCAGGGCGCCATGCCGCTGTTTGCGGCGCCGCCACGCTCGGCGACGAAGGTTCCCCGGCCGGCTTCCGTCTTGATGAGGCCGAGCGTTTCAAGCGTCAGCAGCGCCTCGCGTAGCGATGCGCGGCTGATGCCGAGCTTGGTGGAAAACTCGCGCTGGGAGGGGATCTTCTCGCCGGCGGCGAGCTCTCCGCTCTGGATCATGTCCTGTATCAGGCGTGCCGCCGATTGTGGTACCAATGTCCTGTTGAGCATTCTTTCCATTCTCTCGGCGTGTCGGGTGAGGCCACCCGGATTGTCCCAGCATTTAAATCCATCAGTCGCTTGCAAATGACAAGAGAGCGTGCTTGATTTGGCCTGACTGGTCAGACCGGTTAGACCAATAGCAAAAATGCGCAATACAAAACAAGGGGAACCTAAATGCGTCGTTTTTCGATTTTGAAGACTGCCCTGCTGTCGGGCGTTCTGGCATTTGCCGGAATGGCAGCCCATGCCGCGGATCTGTCCGTCGGCGCCAATATCGGCAACGTCCCGTGGGAGTTTCAGGACGAAACCGGCAAGACCGTCGGCTTCGAGGTTGATCTCGTCACCGAGGTCGCCAAGCGACTCAATAAGTCCGTCGAGTTCGTCAACATTCCGTTCAACGGTCTGTTCTCGGCCGTTCAGTCGGGCCGTATCAACATGGCGGTGTCGTCGATCACCATCACCGAGAAGCGCCTGGAATCGGTCAGCTTCGCCCAGCCCTATTATGATAGCGACCAGTCGCTGACGGTCATGGCCGCGAGCGGCATCAAGGACCTGAAGGGCATGAGCGGCAAAGTCGTCGGCGTCGATACCGGCTCGACCGGCGACATGTGGGCAACCAACAACACCGCCAAATACAGCCTCGGCGAAATCCGCCGCTTCGAGGGACTGCAGCCGGCGATGCTCGATCTCGCCGCCGGCCGTATCGACGGTTACATCAGCGATATCCCGGCGCTCCAGTATTACGTCAAGGACAAGCCGGAGATCAAAGTCGTCGAGCGCATTCCGACCGGCGAGAAGTATTCGATCATGTTCAACAAGGGCGACCCGCTCGCCAAGCAGGTCAACGACGTGATCACGACGCTGAAGGGCGAGGGCTTCATCGCCAAGCTGCATGAAACATGGTTCGGCGCCAAGGCCGAAGACACGACCTCGACCGTGAAGGTCGAAGACATGCCTGCCGCAAAATAAGGCCGGATGGTCAAGGATACGGATGACGGGTTCGCCGGTCATCCGCCCCGAAACGGCTGATCGGTTTTTCAATGGATATTTTCACGACCTTCTTCAATCTGGCGGTGCTGGAGCGCTCCTTTCCGCTGCTCCTCTCCGGCCTGTGGATCACGCTCGAGCTCGGCCTCGTCAGCATCGTCGGCGGCCTCATCGGCGGTCTGATCCTGGCATTGCTGCGCCTTTACGGGCATCCGGTCATCCAGGCGCTTGCCAAGATCTATATCGACATCTTCCGCTCGATCCCGCTGCTCGTTCTGCTGATCGTCATCTACTATGCCCTGCCGTTCGTCGGCATCCGGCTTTCGCCTTTCGTCTCGGCAGTCAGCGCGCTGACGCTGGTCTCGACGGCTTACACGGCCGAGATTTTCCGCGCCGGCATCGAGGCCATTCCGCGCGGCCAGTTCGAGGCATCGGAGGCGCTCGGCCTTTCCTACCGGCACATGATGGCAGAGATCATCCTGCCGCAGGCGGTCAAGATCGTCATTCCGCCGCTCACCAACAACTGCATCAACGTCATGAAGGATACCGCGCTCGCCTCCGTGGTGGCGATGCCAGATCTTCTCAAGCAGGCAACCCAGGCCCAGGCGCTGACGGCCAATCCTTCGCCGCTGATCGGCGCCGCCGTCATCTACATCGCCTTCCTCTGGCCGATGGTCATCATCGTCGCCCGGCTCGAAAAACGCTTCAGTGCGGGGAGGCGCAGATGAAAACCATCGTCAACATCCAGAAGCTCGACAAATCCTACGGCGATTTCCAGGTGCTGCACGGCATCGACCTGTCGATTGCCGAAGGCGAGGTGGTCTGCGTCATCGGCCCGTCGGGCTCGGGCAAATCTACGCTGATCCGCTGCATCAATCATCTGGAAAGCTTCTCCAACGAAAGCCGCATCGAAGTCGACGGCATCAAGGTCGAGCGCGGTCGCAACCTTGCCCGGGTGCGTGCCGAGGTCGGCATGGTCTTCCAGTCGTTCAACCTCTTCCCGCATCTGAGCGTCCTGAAGAACATCATGATCGCGCCGATGCGCGTGCGCGGTACGCCACCCGAGGAGGCGGCGCGCAAGGCAAGGGACCTGCTTGCCCGCGTCGGCATCACCGAGCAGGCCGACAAATATCCCGAGCAGCTGTCCGGCGGCCAGCAGCAGCGCGTAGCGATTGCCCGGGCGCTTGCGATGGAACCGCGCGTCCTGCTGTTCGACGAGCCGACATCGGCGCTCGACCCGGAAATGGTCGGCGAAGTTCTCGACGTCATGCGCAAGCTTGCCGGTACAGGTGTGACCATGATCGTCGTCACCCACGAGATGGGCTTTGCCCGGCAGGTCGCCGACCGCGTGATCTTCATGGATGGCGGCCGCATCGTTGAAGCCGGTACGCCGGCCGAGATTTTCGACAATCCGCGCGAGGAACGCACGAGAAGCTTCCTGCGCGCCGTTCTCAATCACTGACAAGAAAAGACAAGGTTCCGGAGGACCCAATGGAAACGCAACCCCAACTCGACATCGATTTCGTCCGGAGCCAGTTTCCCGGCCTCGATCATGGCTGGGTGTTTTTCGACAATGCCGGCGGCTCGCAGATCCTCAAGCGGGCCGTCGAGCGGATTAACACGTTCCTCTACGACAAGAACGTTCAGATCGGCGGTAGCTACGATGTTTCGCAGCAGGCGGCCAAGGCGCTGATGGACAGCCGCATCGCGGCGACCCATCTGGTCAATGCCGCGCGGCCGGAAGAAATCGTCTTCGGCAGCTCGACGACGGTGCTGCTTCAGAACCTGGCGCGCTCGATGCGCAGCCAGCTTTCGGCAGGCGACGAGATCATCGTGACGATCTCCGATCACGAGTCGAATATCGGCCCCTGGGACGGGCTGCGCGACATGGGCGTCGTCATCAAGTTCTGGCCGCTCGATACCACGACCTACGAACTCGATATTGCCGAACTCAAGCCGCTGCTGACCGAGAAGACCAAGCTCGTCTGCGTCACGCATGTCTCGAACATTCTGGGCGCCATCAACCCGATCGCCGAAATCGCCGAGGTCGTCCACGCCCATGGGGCGCGCATCTGCGTCGACGCGGTCGCCTATGCGCCGCATCGCGCCGTCGACGTGCAGGCCATGGATGTCGATTACTACGTCTTCAGCTTCTACAAGACCTATGGTCCGCATTACGCGATGATGTACGGAAAGTACGAGCATCTCTTGGAGCTCGATCCGCTTTACCACTTCTTCTATGGGCGCGACAAAGTGCCGGGCAAGCTGGAGCCGGGCAATCCGAACTATGAGCTTGCCTATGCGGTGACTGGGATCGTCGACTACCTCTGCGAACTCGGCACGAAAGCGGGTTCGAAGGGCTCGCCGCGTGAGCAGATCCTCGCCGCCTTCGAAGCGATCACCGTGCAGGAGAACGCGCTGACCGAGCGTCTGCTGTCCTATCTGCGCAGCCGCAACGACTGCCGCATTATCGGCGAGACCTCCAACCGCAACGGCAGGCGCATTCCGACGATCAGCTTCGTTTTCGAGGGCCGGAATTCGGAGGACATCTGCAAGGCGATGGACGCCTACAAGATCGCCATCCGCTTCGGCGATTTTCATGCGCGCCGCCTCGGCGATCATGTCGGCCTGCCGCAATATAACGGCGCAGTCCGCGTTTCCATGGTTCACTACAATACCATCGGTGAGGTCGACCGGCTGATCGCCGCGCTCGATGAGATCCTCGCCGATCAGAAGAGGGGCGCTGCCTGAATGCATTTCGACACAATCATCAAGAACGGCACCGTCGTTACCGCCAGCGATACGTTTCAAAGCGATGTCGGCATTCGCGACGGGAAGATTGTGGCACTTGCAGCCTCTCTTGATGGCGCGGACGAAATTATCGATGCCTCAGGCCTCTATGTGATGCCGGGCGGGATCGACAGCCATGTCCATCTCGCCCAGCCATCCGGCGACGGCATCGTCATGGCCGACGACTTCGCGAGCGGCACGCTCTCGGCAGCATTCGGCGGCAACACCACGGTTCTGACCTTCTGCATGCAGGAGAAGGGCACGACGCTGCGTGAATCGCTGAAGGCCTATCATGCGAAGGCCGAGGGCGAGTGCTATATCGACGTGTCGTTTCATCTCGTTGTGACCGACCCGACATCCTACGTGCTCGGCCAGGAGCTGCCGGCGCTCGTCGAGGATGGCTATACCTCGCTCAAGGTTTTCATGACCTATGAGAACCTTCGCCTGCGGGACGACCAGATCCTCGATACGCTGGATAGTGCCAGGCAATCCGGCGCGCTGGTTATGGTTCACTGCGAGAATGAGGATGCGATCCGCTATCTCATCGGAAAACACGAGCAGAACGGCGAGCTCGCGCCGAAATTCCACGCACTGAGCCGGCCGGCCGCCGCGGAGCGCGAGGCGACGCATCGCGCCCTGTCGCTCGCCGAAATCGTCGGAACGCCGATCGTTATCGTCCATGTCTCGAACCGGCAGGCGATGGAAGAGATCGAGCGTGCCCGCAAGCGGGGCAGCAAGGTGGCGGGCGAGACCTGCCCGCAATATCTGCTTCTGACCGCCGATGATCTCGATGCCGCCGAACTCGAAGGCGCGAAATTCGTCTGCTCGCCGCCGCCGCGCGACAAGGAGAGCCAGGTCGCCTGCTGGGAAGGGCTGCAGAGCGGCACGTTCGAGCTCTTTTCCTCCGACCACTGCCCCTTCCGCTATGACGATGAGAGCGGCAAGCTGAACGAGAAAGGCAAACGCCATTTCCGCTGGATCCCGAACGGTATCCCAGGCGTCGAAACGCGGCTCCCCATCCTGTTTTCCGAAGGCGTCAGCAAGGGCCGCATCGATATCAACCGCTTCGTCGCCCTGTCATCGACGAACCACGCCAAGCAATATGGCCTCTATCCGCAGAAGGGTACGATCGCGATCGGCTCCGACGCCGATATCGCGCTCTGGGATCCGCAGAAGCAGGTGACGATAACCAACGATATCCTGCACCATGGGGCAGACTATACGCCCTATGATGGTCTCGATGTCCGCGGCTGGCCGGTCCGGGTGCTCCTGCGCGGCAAGACGATCGTCGACGGCCCATCCTCGACCGGCACGCTGGGGCAGGGCGCCTATCTCAAGCGCAAGCGCTCTAGCTAAACGCTGCCTATTTCAGCGGAGCTTGCGGCGCCAACCGCCGCAAGCTCCGTTTCGATTCCGTCATGCCCCGCGCAGGTGGGCAATATCCTTCATCGCCTTGTCCGCGGCTTCGAGTGCCTGGTCGATATCATCGGCCTGGTGGGCGCTGCAAAGGAACATGTTGTGCTTCGGATGCAGGTAGATGCCATAGCGGAGCGCGGCGGCGCAGAAGGCGTTGGCGATCTGCAGGTCCGGGTCGTCCTGGAAGCGCAGCATCGGCATCTGGACGGGTCCGGTCTGGTGCAGAACGAAGCCGTGCCCTTTGGCGATCGAGGCAAAGCCGTCGCGGAAGCGGGCGCCCATCGCTTCGATATGAGCGAGCGCGTCGGTTTCCTTCAGGATGCCAATGGTCTTGATGCTGGCCGCCATCGAGGCGGAGCCATACCAGAAGGAACCCGTCGTGAAGATCTTCGAGGCGCCGTCCAGCATGCGGCGGCTTCCGGCAACCGCGGCGAGCGGCCAGCCGTTGGCGATCGCCTTCGAATAGGCGCCGAGATCCGGCTTGACGCCGTGCTTGGCCCAGCTGCCCCTGACATCGAGGCGGAAGCCGGCGCGAACGTCGTCGAGGATGAGGGCGGCACCCGTCTTGTCGCAGATGCTGCGCGCATGCCTGAGGAAGGCCGGATCAGGCATTTCCTGATCGCGGTTCAGGTCGTGACGGAAGGCGGTGAGCAGGATCGCGGCGAGATCGTCTCCGGCTGCGGCGACCGCCTCGTCCAGGCTCGCGGCATCATTGTAATCGAAGAGAATGACATGGGCGCGGTCTTCGGTGGTGACGCCGACGACCGAAGGTGAGCACCACGGCACCGCTCCGTGATAGGAGCCGCGTGCGACCAGGATCTTGCGCTTGCCGGTCGTGGCACGGGCGATCGTGACGCAGGTGGTCGTGGCGTCGGTGCCGTTCTTCTGGAAGAGCGCCCAGTCGGCATAATCGATCGTATCGACGAAGAGCTCGGCGAGCTCGACCATCTTTTCCGTCGGGCCGTTATTGATGTCGCCATTGGCGATTTCGGCGAGCGCGGCCGCATCGACTTCAGCATTCTTGTAGCCGAGGAGGTTCGGACCCCAGGCGCACATGAAGTCGATATATTCATTGCCTTCCGCGTCCCAGACGCGGCAGCCGTCGGATTTCGAGAAGAACTGCGGATAGCCGGGGCCGATCGCGCGGGTTGCCATATGGCCCCACATGCCGTTCGGGACGACCTTGCTTGCGCGCGCAAGCAGCTCGCTGTCGCGGCTGTTGTTCAAGCTATGCTCCATTTCATTCTCCCTGCATTGTCATGGCGCCGGGGGCGCGGATCGCTTTGATGACGTGATTGAGTTCTGGCGGGCTGGTGTTGGTGAAGAGGCTGGTCACGAGGCGCGCACGGGTTGGCGGCCGTAAGTCTTGTAGCGCTCCTTGACCTCCACGAGATCGTCCGGCGTCAGCACCACCGGCTGCGAGAAGGAGCGGCAGAGGATGTACTGGCGCGCCAGCGTCTCCAGCTTCACCGTGCGCCCGAAGGCTTCCGCGACCGTTGCGCCGACCGCGACCATGCCGTGGTTGGCAAGCAGGCAGGCCGTCCGTCCCTCGATCGCCTCGACGGTGACGCCGGCGAGCTCCGGCGAGCCGAAGGCCGCATATTTCGAGCAGCGGATATCGTCGCCGCCGAAGCCGGCAATCATGTAGTGGAAAGCCGGAAGCGGCTCGCGGGCACAAGAAAGCGCGACGCAATTGTCCGGATGCGCATGGACGATCGCCTGAACTTCCGGGCGGGCCTTGTAGACCGCGGCATGCAACGCCCATTCGCTCGAGGGCGTCATTTCGCCGGACCAGGCGCCGTCGAGATCCATCTCGACGATCATCTCGGTGCGTAGCGACTTCGAGGGAACGCCGGTCGGCGTGATCAGCATGCCCGTAGCCGTCCTGACGCTGATGTTGCCGGAGGTGCCCGCATTCAGGCGAAGCGCTTCTGCTTCTCGCGATGCATCGACGAGGGACTGGCGAAGGTGTTCGGACGTTTCGGTCATGGGTCAGCCTTTCGGGGGCCAGCGGGTTAGAATGGGTTCCTCGACGATCGGGTGGCGCATGTCGTCCAGCGCCGAAGAGAAGAGCTCGAGGTTGCCGAGTTTGCCGGATTTCAGCATCAGCGCGATCGGGAAAGGTTGCGTGGCGACGGCGCGGGAGAACCCGGGCTCGCGATAGGGGCCGGGCTGCACGTCGCTGATCCCAAGAGTCCTGACGATGGCGCCTGATGTTTCGCCGCCGGCGACGACAAGACGGCGCACGCCGAGGTCCAGAACAATCGCCTTGGCGATCTCCGAGAGGATTTCTTCGGCGCGAGCTGCGATTTCAAGGCGGCCGTGCTCGGCCTGCAAAGCGTCGATGCGCTCCTGCGGCAGCGCAGTGCTGATCGCGAAATTGCGTCCACCGGCGATCGCAGCGGCTGCGAACTGGCGCGCTTTTGCGACGAGGTCATGGCCGGTATAGGCGCGGGCGATATCGAGCGTGCAGGCCGGATTGTCGCGCGCGAACTCCGTCAGCTGGGCAGCGCTTTGCGGCGCCACACTGCCGACGAGTACCGCGCCCGGGCCATCGACACCGGCAAGCCGGATCGTCGAGGGCTCGCTCGCCAATCCCTGCTCCAGCCATACCGGAGGCAGATGCGCGGCGACCGAGGAGTTGCCGGTCAGCAGGCGCATGTCGGCAGCGGCGCGGGCGAGTGCGGCCAGATGATGCTCGTAGAGCGTATCGGCGATGAACAGCGATTTCCCAGACCGTTCCGCCTGGTCATGGATACTGGCGCGGATCGCTTCCGGCCCCTTGTCGACCACCGTGTAATCGACAAGCCCGACGGAGCGGCGGCTCTGGGCCTGAAGGACGCGGGCAAGGTTCGAATCCGTCATCGGCGTCAGCGGATCGAAACGCTTGGGGGATTCTCCGAGAAGCTCGGCGCCGCCGAACATGTGACCCTGGAAGACGGTTCTGCGCGTCTCGCAAAGGGCGGGAACAAAGAGCGCCTTGTCGACCCCGAGCCGCTCCATGATCGCCTCGGCGCAGGGGCCGATATTGCCTGCCGGCGTGGAGTCGAAGGTGGCGCAATATTTGAAGAATATCTGCCGGGCACCGTGATCGAGAAGGATATCCAGGGCGCTCATGGCCGACTGGACGGCCTGATCGACCGGAATGACCCGCGACTTGAGCGCGATGATATGCGCCATCTCGAACTTCGCCGGCCGGCCGGTGCCGACGGAGAGCGACGTGGGGATGCCGCGTGCGACGAGCATGGAGGCAAGTTCGAGGCCGCCGGTCAGATCGTCGGCGATGACGCCGAGGAGCAGCGGGTGCGTATTTTCTCCTGCAGCCATCACGCTACCGCCTTGTCTGCTTCGATGTCGGGGAAGTGGCAGGCGACCTTATGGCCCTGCTCGATGTCGGCGAGTTCGGGAACGGCGCTCGCACAGACGTCCTGCGCCTTCCAGCACCGCGTCCTGAACGGGCAGCCGGAGGGAACGTTCAGCGGGCTCGGCACATCGCCTTTCAAAGTGATCCGCTGGCGTTCGCGCTCGACATCGGGGTCCGGGAGCGGAACGGCGGACAGCAGCGCCTTGGAATAGGGGTGAGCCGGCCGCTCGTAGATATTCGCGGCCTCCCCGATCTCGACGACCCGGCCGAGGTACATGACGGCGACGCGATCCGAGACGTGGCGCACGACCGCAAGATCATGGGCGATGAACACGTAGGAAATGCCGAGCTTCTGCTGCAACTCGTCGAGCAGGTTGAGAACGCCTGCCTGAACCGAAACGTCGAGCGCCGAGACTGGTTCGTCGAGCACCAGGATTTCCGGGTTGAGGGCGAGCGCACGGGCGATCCCGACGCGCTGTCGCTGCCCGCCCGAAAGCTCATGCGGGAAACGGTCGCCGTGCTCCGGCGCCAGGCGCACAAGGTCCAGCAACTCGGTAGCCCGCTCCAGTGCCGGCTTGCCGGTGACGCCGATGAGGCGCAGCGGTTCGGCGATGATGTCGCGGATGCGCATGCGGGGATGAAGCGAGGCGAGCGGGTCCTGGAAGACGATCTGCAGGTGGCGGCGGAACTGGCGCATCTCGTCTTCCGAGAGCGTCGAGAGATCGGTGCCCTTGAAGCGGACTTCGCCCGAGGTGGGCTCGACAAGCCTCAGCAGGCAACGGCCGAGCGTCGATTTCCCGCAGCCGGATTCGCCGACGAGCCCGAGCGTTTCGCCCTTCAGGAGGTCGAAGGAGACGCCGCCGACGGCCTTGACCTCGCGGATGGACTGCCAGCCGAAGAGGCCGCCCTTGACCGGGAAGTTCTTGGTGACGTCGCGAACGGTCAGGACCGTTTCGGGCGCGCCGGATTCTGGTTTGCTGGCAGGCTTCATGAGTGCCTCACGCTTGGGATCGGTTGCTCGGAGGCGATGGTCTGAAGCTCGGCTGCGAAATGGCAGGCGCTCATGACGCCATCGGCTTGCCGGAGTGCCGGCTCCTGCGACCGGCAGATGTCCTTTGCCATCGAACAGCGCGGATGGAACGGACAGCCTTGCGGGCGGGTGCTGAGCAGCGGCGGGCTGCCTGGGATCGGCTGCAGCGCGCCTTCCTTGCCGCTGATGGTCGGCAGACAGGAGAGAAGCCCGCGCGTATAGGGATGGCGCGAGTTGTAGAAGATCTCGCGAACCGGTCCCTTTTCCATCACCTTGCCGGCATACATGACGATGACGGTGTCGGCCGCACCGGCAACGACGCCGAGATCGTGGGTGATCAGCACCAGCCCCATCGAGAATTGCTTCTGCAGGTCCTTGAGAACTTCGAGGATCTGCGCCTGCACGGTGACGTCGAGCGCCGTCGTCGGTTCGTCGGCGATCAGCACTTCGGGATTGTTGGCCACCGCCATGGCGATCATCACGCGCTGGCGCATGCCACCCGAAAACTCGTGCACATACTGGTTGGCGCGCACCTCCGGCTGTGGAACGGAGACGAGTGTCAGGAGCTCGATCGCCTTCTGCCTGGCGGCCGACGCCGACATGCCGGGATTGTGGAGGCGCACCGCCTCGGCGATCAGCTTGCCAACGGTGATGACGGGGTTCAGCGCCGTCATGGGATCCTGGAAGACGAGGCCGATCTTGCTGCCGCGCAGCCGCTGCATGCGGCGCTCGGGAGCGCCGATGAGTTCCTCGCCGCGCAGCTTGATCGAGCCCGAGACTTTCGACTGCGCCGGGGCGAGGCCCATGACGGCGCGCATGGTGATCGACTTGCCGGAGCCGGACTCGCCGACGATGCCGACGACCTTGCCGGCTTCGGCGACGAAATCGACACCGCGGACGATCTCGACGCCGTTGCGCAGCGTTACCTTGAGATCGTTGACTTCAAGCAATGGTTCGGTGTTGGCCATCGATCAGTGCTCCCTGGGATCGAGGATGTCGCGCAGGGCGTCACCGATGAAATTGAAACCGAGGCCGAGCGACAGGATCGCGATGCCGGGACCGAAGGCGACCCACCAGGAATAGAAATGCGCCGCGCCATCGGAGATCATCGCGCCCCATTCGGGGCTCGGCGGCTGGGCGCCGAGGCCGATGAAGCTCAGCGATGCGGCGAGCAGCACGACCTGGCCAAAATCCATGGTGGCGCTGATGATCGTCGGCGTCCAGGAGAGCGGCAGGATGTGCTTGGTGAGCAGCCGGAAGGATGTGGCGCCGCCGGCGCGCGCCGCCTCGATATGGTCGCGCGAGATGACATCGAGCACCTGTCCGCGCATCAGCCGGGCATAGACCGGCCACCACACGGCGATCACCGCGATCGCGGCATTCTGCAGCCCGGGGCCAAGCGAGGCTGCGACGGCCATGGCGAGCAGAACCGGCGGAAAGGCGAGCGTGACGTCGACGAGACGCATGATCAGCCCGTCGACCCAGCCGCCGAAGAAGCCGGCGATGGCGCCGAGTACCGAGCCGATCGCCACGGAACAGACCACGACGACGACGGAGATGGCGATCGAATAGCGCGCACCGTAGAGCGTGCGCGTCAGCACGTCACGCCCGAGCGCGTCGGTGCCGAGCCAGTGCTGAAGAGAGGGTTCCAGCAGTTTCCGGCCGACGATCTTCAGCGGATCGTAAACGCTCCAGATATCGATCGTCAGCGCGACGAAGACCCAGAAGAAGACGATCGCCAGACCGATTGTGAGGACCGGGCGTGTCGTGATGACCGAGAACCGCTGTGTTGAGGTGCTTATCGACAGAGACATCGGATCATCCCAACTTCAGGCGAGGATTGGCGAAGGCATAGGCCACGTCGGTGACCAGGTTCGTCAGCAGGAAGGCGGATGCGCCGATGAGGGAGACGCCGATGATCGCCGGGTAATCGAGCGTGCGGGCGGAATCGACGGCATAGGAGCCGATGCCCGGCCAGGCGAAGACCGCTTCGGTGAGCACCGCACCGGTGATCAGGTAGGCGAAGGAATAGCCGATGATCGTCAGTGTCGGGATCATCGCGTTGGGAAGCGCGTGGCGCAGCAGCGTGCGCGCCTCGCCAGCGCCCTTGGCCCGGGCGGCGAGAATGTAGTCCTGCCCGAGCGCATCAAGCATGCTGGCGCGTACCAGGCGGGAGATGATGCCGGTGACCGACCAGCCGAGCACGAAGGCGGGCAGGACGAGATGCTCCAGCGCATTGAAGAAGGTGGCGAACTGGCCGGCGATCAGCGCGTCGATCGTGTACATGCCGGTGACGAATTCCGGTGCGACGGCGCGGGCATCGAGGCGTCCCGGTCCGGGAATGACGCCGAACTTGACGGTGAAAAGATAGAGGAAGAGCAGGCCGGACCAGAAGACAGGAACCGTCGAGCCGAACAGCGCGAAGAAGCGCGCCAGATAATCCGCCGGCCGGTCGCGGAACCGGGAGGCGACGACGCCGAGCGCGATACCGCTGAGGGTGCCGAACAGCATGGCGAAGATGACGAGCTCGAGCGTTGCGGGCAGGCGCTCGGCGATATCGGTCAGGACCGGGCGGCGCGTGCGGAAGGAGATGCCGAGATCGCCGGAAACGAGGTTCTTGATGTAGACGGCATATTGTTCGGGAACGCTCCGGTCGAGGCCCCATCGCTGCTTGGCGGCGGCGACGACTTCAGGATTGTTCATCTGCCGCTCGCTGACGAGAGCCGAGAGCGGGTCTGCCTGGGTGAAGTGCGACAGCAGGAAGGCGACCGTTGCCACGCCGAGCAGCAAGAGGGGAATGGAGATCAGCCTTCGAAGAACATACCGGGTCATCTGACGGAAACTTTCCTGTTACTATCCGCCGCGGGTTGGGCCTGCGGCGGCGGTACCGCTTCTCTGCAAGCGGCATTCTACTGCTACAGCCGCGCCTGCCCAATCGGCTGCGCAACATGCGCTTCCGCGAAGGGTTCGATCCGGGCCAAGCGGCTCTGGTTGCCGGAGGCGGATAGCCTCCGGCAAAGCTGCAGCAGATGGTCAGCCGTTGCTTAGTCGGCCTTGATGTCCGAGAGGACGATGTTGCAGCAGGCCGAGAAGCGCAGGCCGGAGACGCCCTTGCGGGAGACCAGCACCGCATCGGGAGCGACGATCGGCACGATCACATGGTCGGTGGCCATGGTCTCGCCGAGCTTGCCGAACAGTTCGGCGCTCTTGTCGCCACCGGCAGACAGGGCTTCCGCCAGGATCTTCGGCGTTTCCGGATTGGCAAGTGCCGGGTCGGCCTTGCCGCCGGCGCGCTTGTACCAGACGGTACCGTCCATCATCGCGAAATACTGGGCGTATTGCGAAGAGCCGTAATAGTCAGGGGCGAAGAAGACGGCGGTCAGCGGAATGCCGTCGCTGTTGATCTTCTCGCGCCAGACCGAGAATTCGACCGGCTTGAGCTCGAGCTTGATGTTGATCTCGGCCAGATCCTGCTGGATCTTCTGCATCATCAGCGAGTAGTCGACGCCGTACTGGTTGACGTTCGGGTAGGTCGCGTCGAGCGTGAAGCCATCGGTCACGCCTTCTTCGGCCATCAGCTTCTTGGCCTTCTCGACGTCGTATTTCGGCGCCTCGCCAGTGCCGCTGCCGGGGAAGCCGGTCGGGATCGGCGAGCTCAGGCGCTTGCCCTTGCCGTCGACGGTCAGGTCGATGATGCCGTCATAGTCGATGGCGCTGGCAATCGCTTCGCGGATCTTGGCATTCAGCGGGTGCGGCAGGTTCTTTGCACCGGGGCTGATGGCGATATAGACCATGTTGAAGGACGGCTTGGTATCGACGACGATATCAGGATTGGTGATGTTCTTCGCCGTGGTCGGATCGACCTGGGTGGCGATATCGGCACTGCCGCTTTCGAGCAGCTGTGTCTGGCTGACAGCATCCTTGGTCTGCAGGAACACGAACTCGCCGACGGCAGGCTTCTTGGCCCAGTAGTTTTCGTTGCGCTTCAGGCGCAGTTCGTGGTCCGGGCTGTAGTTCGACAGAACGTAAGGGCCGGCGCCTGCCGAATTGGCGAGCAGCCACTGTTCGGCGGTGTCCTTGGCGCTCGCATCGGCGCCGGCATCGCCGCCATGCTGCATGACGAGATCGGAATTGATGATGCCGGCATAGGGGGCCGTCAGCGATCCCACGAATTCGGAGTTTGCCGCCGAGAGCGTGACGACGACGGTTGCGGCGTCCGGGGCTTCGATCGAGGTGACGTTGTCGAGAAGGTAGGCCATGCCGCCCTTCATGTTCTTCAGGCGCTCGAGCGTCCACTTGACGTCCTTGGCCTCGACGGCGGAACCGTCGGAAAATTTAGCGGCCGGATCGAGCTTGAAGGTGATGACCTTCTGGTCGGCGCTCGTGCTCCACTCCTTGGCGAGCGACGGCACGAGCTTGTTGTCGGGCGAGAGATCGACGAGACGGTCATAGACCGAGCTCAGGTAGATCTGACAGGTGTCGCAGAAGGCCCTGGAGGGGTCGAGCGAGTTGAGGTCCATGTCGCGGGCGATGACGACGGGCTTGCCCGCATCCTGCGCAAACCTGCGGCGGGGGCGGCGAGAACCGACGCAAAAAGCGCGGCCGCAATCGCCGTCGCGCCCGCATATCGGCGCTTGTTGGTAAAATGAAATTCCGGCATTTTGAGTAACATTGAATATACTCCCGTTCCACCACTGAGGCTTTGTGCGCGCCGATCTTTGTTGCGTTTTGTGGTCTGCGCAGGTGGATAATGGCACCGATCTTTTCGGACCAAATTGACAATCGCGAACCATATCGTGCAATAAACGAATACAAATGTCGCTTTATTCATCATGTTTCTGTGATGCCTGCGGTTGGGAAAATGGACGCTACCAGCAGCCTTGTGAGCACGCTTCCGGATGGTGCCGAACGCCGGAGATCGATTGCCGTAATCGTGGGTAGAGAGCCCTCGCTCCATAGTATTCTTGTGGCTGTCGAGCCGTTCCGCGCTGCCAACCGGGTGGGCAAGGCGCAGCTCTTCAGCATCGATTTCATGCCCGGCGATCCGCGCGATACGCCGAGCAGCATGGACATCGCCGTGCCGCGAACGGCGACCTTCGACGACCCCAAGAAATACGATCTGATCCTGCTGATGTTCACCTATACGGTGGCAGATGAGGCCAAGGGAAAGCTGTTTCGCTGGCTGCGGCGGCAGGCGGCGGGCGGGGCACATCTCTGCGGCATGGATACCGGGCCACTGGTGCTTGCCGAGGCGGGATTGCTGAACGGCTACACCGCCACCGGACACTGGACCGGCATGGCCTCACTGAAGGAGCTGGCGCCCGGCGGCACCATCGTCGAGCAGCTCTATGTCATAGACCGCAACCGCTCGACCTGTGCCGGACAGGCATCGAGCCTCGATTGCTCGATGGCGCTGCTCCGGCGAATGTGCGGCGACACGCTCTATCATCTCGTCTGCAACGAGCTCGTCTATACCGCGCCGCGCGCCGCCGAGACGCGCCAGCGCGAGATCGTCAACGGCCAGTCCTGGCTTGCCAATCCGATCCTGCTGAAGGCACAGCGGATCATGCAGGAAACGGTTGAGGATCCGCTCGATATGGATAGTGTGGCAGAGCGCTGCGGTGTGTCGGCGCGGGAGCTTCAATATCTCTTCAAGCGCTATCTCAATACCAACCCGAAGAAGATGTATATGGCCTTCCGTCTGCAGCACGCGAAGGAGCTGTTGCTCTATAGCTCGATGAGCATCCGCGAGACCGGGCTCGCCAGCGGCTTTGCGACGCCGTCGGCCTATTACCGGGCGTTTTATGCCGTCTATCAGAAAAGCCCGCAGGAATATCGCGGCGATTTCGCCAAGAACCGCTCGGCCATGTACGGCCGCAATCTCTACTGACGCTCTTCGCTCTCCAGCATCTCCCAGCCGCCGGCGAGAAGATTGGCATGTTCTCCGAGGGTCGGTGAGCGGCTCGATGTATCGAGCGAGGCGTCCGAAAACACAATCGGCGTGCGGATGCCGGGAGCGCCGTCATTCTGAACCACCATCTGGCGATGCAGGATCTGCGGGTCGTTGAAGACGTCAGTCAGGTCGTTGATCGGACCAGCGGGCACCCCTGCGCGCTCGAGTTCGCTGAGTAGCTTTTCGCGCGTCACCGCTTTGGTCTGCCGCTCCAGAATCTCGGTCAGGGCGGCGCGGTTGTGAACCCGGCTCGGATTGGATCTGAAGCACGGATCGGCGGCGAGCTCGGGAACGCCCAAGATCGCGGCGAGCTTGGCAAACTGGCTGTCGTTCCCGCAGGCGATGATGACGTCGCCATCGGCGACCGGAAAGACCTGGTAGGGGGCGATATTCGGATGGGCATTGCCGAGACGCTTCGGCGAGACGCCGGAGGCAAGATAGTTCATGCCCTGATTGGCGAGCACGCCAACCGTGCTGTCGAACAGCGCCATGTCGATATGCTGGCCAACGCCGGTCTTCTCGCGCAGGGCCAGCGCCGCCTGGATGGCGATGACGGAATAGAGGCCGGTAAAGATATCGGCAAAGGCAACGCCGATCTTCTGCGGTTGGCCCTCGGGCTCGCCGGTCAGATGCATGATCCCGGCCATGCCCTGGACGATGAAATCGTAGCCGGCGCGCGAGGCATAGGGGCCGGACTGGCCGAAGCCGGTGATCGAGCAGTAGATCAGCCGCGGATTGATCTCCTTCAACGCACCATAATCCAGTCCGAACTTGGCAAGGCCGCCAACCTTGAAGTTCTCGATCAGCACATCGGCGCCGCGGATCAGCTCCTTGATATGTTCGAGATCGCCGGGTGCGTTGAAATCGGCGGTGACGCTGAGCTTGCCGCGATTGCAGGCGTGGAAATAGGCGGCCGTCGTTTCCTGGCCGGCTTCGACGAAGGGAGGCCCCCAGCGTCTTGTGTCGTCACCCTCTGGGGATTCGATCTTGATGACGCTGGCGCCGAGATCGGCAAGCGTCTGTCCGGCCCAGGGGCCGGCCAGAATGCGCGCGAGTTCGACCACTCGTATTCCGCTGAGGGGCGTTGCCATGTCGATGCGGCTCAGAAGAAGGCCTGGATGTCCGTCTGGGCGCGGCCAAGGATCAGCGCATGGACGTCATGCGTGCCCTCGTAGGTGTTGACCGTCTCCAGGTTCTGCGAATGGCGCATGACGTGGAATTCGATCTGGATGCCGTTGCCGCCGTGCATGTCGCGGGCAGCCCGAGCGATGTCCAGCGCCTTGCCGCAATTGTTGCGCTTGACGATGGAGATCATTTCCGGGGCCATCTTGTGCTGGTCCATCAGCTGGCCGACGCGCAGCGACCCCTGCAGGCCGAGCGCGATTTCCGTCTGCATGTCGGCGAGCTTCTTCTGGTAAAGCTGCATGCCGGCGAGCGGCTTGCCGAACTGCTTGCGGTCGAGGCCGTACTGGCGGGCGCGGAACCAGCAATCTTCGGCCGCGCCCATGACGCCCCAGGAGATGCCATAGCGGGCGCGGTTGAGGCATCCGAACGGGCCCTTGAGACCGGAAACGTTGGGCAGCAGCGCATCTTCGCCGACTTCGACGCCGTCGAGCACGATTTCGCCGGTGATCGAGGCGCGCAGCGACAGCTTGCCGCCGATCTTCGGAGCCGAAAGACCCTTCATGCCCTTTTCAAGCACGAAGCCGCGGATCTCGTTGTTATGGGCTTCCGACTTTGCCCAGACGACGAAGACGTCGGCGATCGGCGCATTGGAAATCCACATCTTGGAACCGCGCAGGCGATAGCCGCCCTCGATCTTTTCGGCGCGGGTCTTCATGCCGCCCGGATCGGAGCCGGCATCCGGCTCGGTCAGGCCGAAGCAGCCGATCAGATCGCCCGAGACGAGGCCCGGCAGATACTTCTTCTTCTGTTCGTCGGAGCCGTAAGCATAGATCGGGTAGATGACCAGCGAGGACTGGACGCTCATCATCGAGCGATAGCCCGAGTCGATGCGCTCAATCTCGCGGGCAACAAGGCCGTAGGCGACGTAGGAAGCGTTGGCGGCGCCGTATTCCTCCGGCAGCGTGACGCCGAGCAGGCCGGTCTGACCCATCAGCTTGAAAAGGCCGGCATCGGTCTGTTCGTCGAGATAGGCTTCCTGGACGCGCGGCAGGAGCTCGGCCTTGGCGAAGGCAGCGGCCGAGTCGCGGATCATCCGCTCATCTTCGGAGAGCTGTTCGTCGAGAAGGAAGGGATCGCTCCAGACGAAAGCGCTGGAGGACTTGCGGGCGGTGTTGGGAGAACTGGACAAAAGCGATCCTCGCGGCAAACGACGTGATACCATTCGAGTTTATGCATTTATCAATTGCGCGCTAGCCACGAAAACCATAATTACACATAAGTTGATGTATGGCATGCATAGGATAGAGATGCGCCAGAGACGATTTCTTCCCCATATCAGCCATCTCTCGGCCTTCGAGGCGGTGCTGCGGAACGGCTCTACGGCCGCGGCCGCCCGGGAGCTGAACCTGACGCAGAGCACAGTCAGCCGGCTGATCCAGACGCTGGAACAGCAGCTCGGCCGGGCGCTGTTCGAACGCCACAAGCAGCGTCTCGTGCCGACCGAGGCGGCGCAGGCCTATGGCCGCGACATTACCCGCGCACTCGACCTGATCCAGCGCGGCAGCATGGAATTCTCGGCCAATCCTGGCGGCGGCACGCTGACGCTGGCGATTTTGCCGGCCTTTGGCACCCGCTGGCTGGCGCCGCGGCTCGGCGGCTTCCTGAAGGATCACCCTGGGATCAACGTCAATCTGGCGACCCGCCTCAAGCGCTTCAATTTCGCCGCCGAAGGCTTTGACGCCGCAATCCATTTCGGCACTGCCGACTGGCGCGAAGCCGATCATCTCAAGCTCTTCGACGAGCGCCTGACGGCGTGCATTTCACCAGCGCTGCTGCAGGAAAGGCCGGTCGGCAAGCCCGAGGATGTGCTCGATCTGCCGCTCCTCCAGCTGGAGACCCGCACCAGCGCTTGGGCGATCTGGTTCGCAGCGCAGGGCATCAAGCCGCGCGGCGTCACCGGCATGCTCTTCGACCAGTTCGCCACGATGACCCAGGCCGCCATCGCCGGCCTCGGCGTGGCGCTACTGCCGGATTATCTGGCGAAGGACGAAATCCAGGCCGGCCGGCTCCTGCCGCTCCTCAAGCCGTCCATCACCGGCACCGGGACCTATTGGCTCGCCTGGCCGCAATCGCGCGCCAGCTACCCGCCGCTCGTCTCGTTCCGCTCATGGCTGGCGAAAATAGTGGACGAGAGCCCCTGGGGCATCGCGGACTAGCCGACCGCGCGCATCGTCTCCTCGGTCGCCTCAAGGAAGCGATCCGCATTCTCGCGCGAGAACACGAGTGGTGGACGGATTTTAAGGACATTGGCGTCAGGGCCGCTGGCGCTGATCAGGACCTTTCTTTCGCACAGCCCGTTGACGATGCGCGAGGCGAGCTGGGCAGCGGGCTGGCCGTCTTGCTCGATGTCGGCGCCGATGAAGAGGCCGGCACCACGAACCGATGTGATGGCATCGAAGCGGGTGGCGAGCTCTTCCAGGCCTTGCCGCAGATAGCCGCCGACGTTGGCTGCGTTGGCGATCAGTTTCTGATCTTCGATATAGCGCAGGACCGCCATGCCTGCGGCAGCGGCGACGGGGTTGCCGCCGAAGGTGTTAAAGTAGCGGGAATTCTTGCCGAACTCGGCGATGATCTCCGGTCTGGCGATCAGGCCGGCCAGCGGGTAGCCATTGCCCATCGGTTTGCCGGCCGCAACGAGATCGGGGATCAGGCCATGGCGCTGGAAACCCCACATCGCATCGCCCGTACGCCCGAAGCCCGGCTGGACCTCATCGGCGACGAAGATGCCGCCCGCGCGGCGGATCGCGTCGACCGCGGGCTTCAGGAAACCCGGCGGGTTGGCGATGACGCCGTCGCTGGAGAAGATGGTATCGACGATCAGCATTGCCGGCTTGATGCCGTGCCGCTTGAGATCGGCGATCGCGGCTTCGACACCTTCGACGAATGCTTGTCCGACCTGCTCCGGCGCGAGTGACGGATCGGGTGCTGGGACGGTGCGAACATGCGGGCCGAGATCGACATGGGGACCGAGCGAGGGCGAGAACTCGGCGACCGTGGCGGTGACGCCGTGATAGGCGTGGCGCGTCACGATGATGCCGGTGCCGCCGGTATAGCTGCGGGCGATGCGGACGGCGAGGTCGTTGGCCTCGCTGCCGGTGCAGGTGAACATGACCTGGCTGAGCTCATCCGGGCAGGTGGCCGTCAGCGCCTCGGCATAGTCGAGAATGTTGTCGTGCAGATAGCGTGTGTGCGTATTCAGCGTTGCCGCCTGTTTGGCGATCGCCTCCAGCACCTGCGGGTTGCCGTGACCGACGGATGCGACGTTGTTATAGGCATCGAGATAGGCGCGGCCATCGGTATCGTAGAGCCAGACACCTTCGCCGCGGACGAAATGGAGCGGGCGCTCGTAAAACAGCCGGTAGGCCGGTCCCAGCACTTTTTCGCGGCGCCGGATCATCGATTGCTCGGCGGGGCTCAGCCGTTCAAAATCGCCGGTGCCGAACGCATTGGCCATGGTCATGAGAGATCTCCAGTCGTCTGCTGAAAGAGCGCGGCAAGCGCTTCGTCACTATGATCCGCCAGGCGGTTCAGGCCTGCAAGGGCGGAGGGATGGTTGCGCAGGATGTAGTCGCGGTTCTCCGGATAAAGCCCGGCCCGCCACTCGGGGATGAGAACGGTCATCGCCAGACGCGTCCTGAGCAGGCAGGGCAGGGCTGCGAGCTCGGCCTGCGAGAGCGGCCTGATCGAGTGATAGGCGCGAAGCATCGCGAGCATGTTCTGCATGCCGTTTTCGCCGCCTGCCTGGTAGGAGAGTGCGACCGCGAGATCGTTGACAAGAGGCGCCTCGACCAGATCGCCGAAGTCGATGACGCCGGTGATCTCCGTGGGATCGTCGGACGAAACGAGAATGTTGTGCGGATTGAAGTCATTGTGGATGACCTGCCGCGGCAACCGGCCCATCGCGGGAGCCAGACGGTCGAAAGCGTCGAGAGCAGAAAGTACAGAGGCGCGGCGGGACGGCGCGACATGCCCGATGAGAGGGCGCAGTGCCGCGGCATTGCAGATATCCCAGAGCAATTGCTGCACCGGCGGGGCCGCCCGGAAGTCCGCCAATGCCTGACCGAGACGGGCAAGGCTCACGCCAAGCGCATGCATCTGGCTCGCCGATTTCTGTACCTTGTGCAGCTGGACGCCATCGAGGAATGTCAGCATCCGCACGAAACGCAGATCGGAGCCAAGGGAGAGCTTGAGCAGAAAGTGTCCGTTCGAGGCCGGGATCGCCTTCGGGAGCGGCAGCTCGATCTGCTTGCGCTCGAGGTGGCGAAGGGCATCGGTCTGGAAGGTGAGGATGTCGGCGCGCTCGGCGGTATTGGCGATCTTCAGGACGGCGCGCATCCCATCGGCGGTTTCGATCAGGAAGGTTTCGTCACGCTCGCTGGAGAGAACGCTGGCGCGCCCGGCGATGCAGAAATACTGGGCGGCGATGGATTCCACACGCGATAGCGGCGTGCGATCCAGCTTCGCAGTCAGCGCATTCTGTACGTCGGCTTCTGATGTGTTGGACATGGGCTTGCCTTTATTGACACCACACCACGGAGAATGTTTCAAATTCCGTGCTGCGTGATTTGGATGAAGCAGCGACCGGCCGCGGCCGGATGAAAGAGATGCAATGCCCCCCGCAAATACGCCTCCGCTGACCGAAAGCTCCCGATCCGTCCTGCGCGTCCTCGCCTCCTCCGGCGCGATCACCAGGCCGCGGCTCGGCGCCATGCTCAATCTCTCCAAGCCGACGATGACGGCGGTGATGAACGAACTCGGCGCGCTCGGCCTTGTCGCGCCGATCGGCTCGCAGCAGGGCGCGATGGGCAGGTCCGCGACCGTCTATGCGCTCGGCCCCGAGGCTGGCTACGTGATTGGCATCGATGTCGGCGTTGCACAGGTGCGCGCCGTGGCGCAATGGCTTGACGGAACGCCGCTTGCGACTGCCGAACTCAAGATCGTCAAGCAGCAGCGCGCGACCATCGAGGAAATCGCTGTGATCGTCGACGAGGCGGCCAAGACCGCAATTCTTGCCGTCGGCAAGCGCAGCAAGAACCTGCGCAGCGTTGCCGTCGCCGTTCCGCGCATCGTTTCGCGCAATCGCCTCGGCTTCAACCGGCGCAAGGGCCCGGAGGCCGTGCTGCAGCGCCTGCGCCAGTCGATCGACGCACCGATCCTGCTCGAAAACAACGTCAACTGCGCCGCCTTCGGTGAGCTCCGCGAGGGCGCGGCGCACGGGCGCGACATCTTCCTGTTTTTGCAGATCGGCGTACGCATCGGTCTCGGCATCGTCATCGGCGGCAAGCTCTTCCGCGGCTTCAACGGAGCGGCCGGGGAAGCCGGGCGCCTGCCATTTCCATGGTCCGCCGACAGCACGCCAGAGCGGGAAGGTCTGGAGCATTATCTCGGCTCCGACGCGCTGATGGAGCGATGCGTGGCCGGCTGGCCGGCAAGTGCCGGCGAACCGCCCGCAACCGCCCGCGAACTCTTCGATCGTGCGCAGGCCGGCGAGCAGGAGGCGCTTGTCTGGGTCAACAAACATGCCGCTGATATCGGCCGCATGGTTGCCGGCTGCATCGGCTTCTTCGATCCCGGTCTCGTCGTTCTCGGCGGCGGCGTCGGCCAGAACCCGCTGATGCTGGAAGAGGTGCGCCACGTTGCCCGTGATCTCACCTGGGCAACCGAGATCACCGTCAGCGGTCTCGGCGTCAACGGCACGGTGCTGGGGGCGACCCGCCTTGCTGCCGACTATGCGCTCGCCGAGATCCTCGGCGAGACGCCCGATGCCACGCTCGTCCTGCCGCCTGGTTCCATTCCGGACGAGGAAGCGGAGCAGGCGGCCGGTTGACATCATACCTCCGTCGGCGACCAAGGCTTCAGCTTGGTGTCGGTCTGCCGGTAGCGGAAGGTGATGTTGGTCAGGCCCGCGGCATCCTGCATGTCACCGACGATCATCTGCAGGGCGACGATCTGGATGATCGCATCGGCGACCGGATGGCGAAGGCTTGGCACGGAGATGACCACGAGATTGTCACGCTCGGCGACATTGTCGCGTTCGGCGATCAGCACCGAGGGGCAGCCGAAGCCAGCCATATCCTCGGCGATCTTCACTTCGCGGCCACTGCCGAAGGCGATGACGCCGGTGCGGCTGTCCTGCGATTCCATCGGCCCATGCAGATAGTTCATCGTGTCCCAGCCGGCGGCAGGCAGGCGCACGGCCTCACGGATCAGCATCGCGCCTTCGCCGGCATTGGCAAAGCCTGTACCTGCGCCGACGAGATCGATGGAGCTGCATGCGCCAAGCCGGGCGGCAGCCTTCGCGGCAGAGGCCTTGGCGGTTTCCAGCGTCTTTGAAACGGCAGCCGGCAGGCGGTCCCACTCGGGAGAAGAGTGGCCGCCTGCCAGCCGTTCGCAGAGCAGCCCGATCGCGAGCAGCATGCCGGTATAGCCCGTGGAGCTCGCGCCGTTGTCGGAGCCGGATCCGGTCGGAAGAACCGCACCGGTCAGTTCGGCCAGCGGGTTTTCGCTGCCTCTGCAGATGGCAAGTTTGGGAAGATCAGGTCGAAGCCGCATAACATCGGATATTTCGCGGCTCTGGCCTGAGGCCGAGAGCGCGACGAAGGCGCCGGCAGCACTGTCGAGCGCTCCGTAGAGGTCCGTCGGGCAATAGGGGAAGGAGGCGATGCCGAGATCGCGCAGATAGGCGGCCCCTACCATGGCCGCTTGATAGCTCGCGCCGATCCCTGCGAAGCCCACGCTCCTGCCTTTGAAGGCCTGAAGGTCGAGCGACGCCAATGCACCGCGCACGATATCGAGCCCCTCGGTGAGGCTCTGGGGTTGGCGGGCAACCGCGTTTCTGTAGCCGATACGTTCCATTCGTCTGTCCTCGTTTTCTGTCAGCCAGCAAGCAGACGGCCGGCAAGCGCCAGGGCGCCGTTGACCGGTGCCGCGCGCAGCAGGGTGATCTCACTTGCCGGCGAGACCGCAGCCATCGCGTGCTTGAACGCCTCGAAAAGGCTCGGCTGCTCGACGACGACGCCGCCACCGATGACGACATGGCTGGCATCGGCGCCGCGGCTGATCAGGATGCCGACGAGGCGGGCAAGGGCCTTCGCGCCCTCTTCGATGACAGTGATCGCAAGCGGCGATTTCTGCGCCGCGGCATCGAAGACCGCATCGGCATAGCTGCCCCAGATCGCCGCGCCGCGCGTCTCGTTCAGCAGGCGGCCAATCTTCGTGGCGTCGGTCGTGTCCAATTTCGCCATCAGCCCGTTCACAAGCGGGTCGCCGCTCTCGCCATGGTCGATGGCGTTGCGGATCGCGCGGGCGGCCTCTCTCACGAGTGCCGCCGCGCTGCCTTCGTCCCCAAGGATCCAGCCCCACCCGCCCGCGACCAGCATCTCGCCGTCATGATTGCGCGACACCGCGATCGAACCTGTGCCGGAGACGACGCCGATCCCGCTTGCAAAGCCCGCAGCAGGCACCAGAAGCTCGGAATCGTTGACGACCTTGATCTTGCCGGAGAGCTTTGCGCCGAGATCGGCTTCCATCTGCTTGCAATGCCAGTCGGTATCGCAGCCATGAGCACCGAGAGCGACGGCTGCCGGTTCCGCCTTTGCGGTCTCCAGGATGAGGGCGGCGAGCGCCGCGGCGTCGGCCGCACGGTCCCAGCTGCGCCAATCCGCGGTCGGAACGACCTTGTTGGCGATCACCTCTGCGCCCTGACTGACGAGCAGATGCGTCTTTGTGCCGCCGATATCGACGCCGACTATGAGGCCGCTTTTCACCATGGAATATATGCCTTCCGCATGAAGTCTGGGGGAGCTAAAAAATATAGTTAGGCAGCTTTACAAACTATCTAGCCAAAACGCAAGAACTATGATTTGCTAATGATCGTGAACACGCCCTAGAAAACGAAAAGGGGAGCGCTAATGAGAGTGAGATCGATCGCAGGGCTGCTGACGGCAGCGACAATTGCCTGGGGGCTCTCCGCTCCCTTTACCTATGCAACCGACATTTCCTTCTGGACCTGGCGTCAGGAAGACAAGGCGGCCTACAACGAACTGTTCGCCGACTTCACCAAGAAGAACCCTGACATTACCGTGAAGTTCGAGTCCTTCCCGGACGAGAACTATCCGACGATCGTCTCGACGGCGCTCGCCGGTGGCAAGGGCGGCGATGTCATCCATACGCATGCCTATGGCTGGCTCGAGCAGTTCGTAAAGTCCGGCTACTTCGTGAAGCAGGACAGCTCCAACATGCCTTCGCTGGCAAACATGTCCGCAGATGCGCTGCTGTCGGGTACCTATCGCGCCGATGGCCAGGTCTATTCGCTCCCCTTCGCCTCGCAGACGCTCGGTCTGTTCATCAACAAGGACGTGTTCGAAAAGGCCGGTCTGAAGGCGCCGACGACATGGGATGAATTCATCACCGTTTCGAAAGCCCTCAAGGAAAAGGGCATCATTCCGCTCGCCAACGGCCTCGGCACCAGCTGGTTCAACGAAATGTTCGTTGCTTCCTTCACCGGACCGTTCCTCGGCCAGGATTTCGTGTCCGACCTGAAGACCGGCAAGGCGACCTTCAAGGATCCGCGCTATATCGCGGCCCTGAACAAGCTGCTCGAACTGCGCGATTATATGCCCCCGGGCTTCGAAGGCATCGATTACGATACTGCAGGCCAGCTCTTCGTCAGCGGCCGCGCCGCAATGCTTGCCGGTGGCAGCTTCGATATTGCCACCTACAAGGGCGAGAACCCGCAGATCAACATGGACTTCATTGCTCCACCGGCTGCCAAGGCAGGCGACATTCCGCAGGCAACAAAGTTCTATGACGGCGGCTATGCGGTCAATGCGGCCTCGAAGAACAAGGAAGCCGCGCTCAAGCTCGTTGCCTGGATGGGCACCAAGGAGTTCGGCGACAAGTTCACCGCACTGCTGGGCAATATCTCGCCGATCAAGGGCGTCGAGGTGAAGGACCCGCTGCTTGCCGAAGTGGCCAAGCTCAACGAGACGGCGATGCCGCATATCAACGTCGTCTATTTCCGCTTCCAGAAGCCCACCGGTTCCGAGTTGCTGCAGACAGACATTACGAAGATGATGTCCGGCAGCATCACGCCCGACCAGCTTGGCGCCGACCTGACCGATGGTCTCGCCAAGTGGTACAAGCCTTTCCAGGGGAAGTAAGATGAACACCGACCGGCGCCGCGCCCCGACCTTTCTGCCGCAGCGCCGGTCGGTGTGGATCTTCCTGCTTCTGTTTCCGGCCTTGGCCGTGATGACGATCTTCGTCGTCTGGCCGCTGCTGTCGGCCCTTCGCTTTGCCTTCTACGAATTCAACGGCCTCTTGCCGTCGAATTTCATCGGGCTCGAAAACTTCCGTAAGGTTCTGTTCGAGGAGCCCTACAGCGACTGGACGTACAACGCCTTCTGGCACAACGTCATCGTCTTCGTGTCGTTGATGATATTCGAGAACGGCACCGCCTTCCTGATCGCCTTCGCGCTCCTGAAGGGCTTGCCCGGTCACCGTATCCACCAGGTCATCGTCTTTCTTCCGGTCGTGCTGTCCTCTGTCATCGTCGGTTTTCTCTGGAAGCTCTTCCTGCACCCGCTGTTCGGCCTGGTGAACGGTGCGCTGGCACTGATCCATATTCAGGGACCGGCCTGGCTCGGCAATGAAAGCACGGCGCTCGGCAGCATCGTCTTCGCCAATATCTGGCATTGGCTGGGCTTTCCGACACTGGTGCTGCTTGCCGGCATGCAGCGGATTTCCGCTGAGGTCATCGAGGCCGCACGTCTGGATGGGGCAGGGGACTATGTGCTCCTGCGCCGCATCATCTGGCCCCTGATCGCGCCGAGCGTCACGATCGTCTGCATCCTCACCTTCATCGGCAGCTTCAACTGGTTCGAGATCCCTTATGTGATGGCGGGACTGACAGGTTCTCCCGGCGGCTCGACCGACGTCCTCGGCCTCTATTTCTACCGGACGGCCTTCGGCAGCGTCACCAACGGTATTCAGGATTTCGGCCAGGGCAGTGCGCTTGCGGTGCTGATGTTCCTCTTCGTTGCCGGCTTCTCCTTCGTGGCGCTGCGCTTCCTGCGCCGGCGTGAAATTCAGCTCTAGGCCGCTTAAGCCATTTCCGGGAACCGATATGAAGAATTCCAACGAATGGATCAAGAACGGCTTCATTCAGGCAGTGCTGGTGCTGAATGCCCTGATCATGCTGTATCCGCTTGTGGTCATGGTGCTCTCTTCGTTCAAGAAGAACGCCGAGATCTTCACCTCGCCTTTCGCCCTGCCGCAGAGCTTCGGCTTCGATAATCTGCAGAAGGTCTGGGACGAGACGAACTTCGTTCGCTACATGCTCAATTCCTTCGGCGTGACGGCGGCTTCTATCATTCTCATCCTCGTCTTCGGCACGATGGCGGCTTATGCGATCGCGCGCTACGAATTCCGGTTGAGCGGCGCCGTGCTGATGTTCTTCATCAGCGGCATGACCGTTCCCCTGAAGCTCGCGATCATTCCGCTCTTCATACAGCTCGATGCCCTGCATCTCGTCGATACCTATGCCGGGCTCGTGCTCGTCTATGTGGCGATGGGGCTGCCGTCTGCCGTCTTCATCATGACGGGCTTCCTCAGGACCTTGCCGCGTGAGCTCGAGGAGTCCGCCCGGATCGATGGGGCAAGCGAGCTACTGATAATGCTGAAGATCATGCTGCCGCTGGCGCGGCCGGCCATGGTGATCGTGGCGATCCAGAATGCCGTGCCGATCTGGAACGACTTCTTCTTCCCGCTGATCCTGATCACCTCGGACAATCTGAAGACCCTGCCGCAGGGCCTCACCGTCTTCATCGGCGAGTTCACGACGGACTGGGGCGTGATGTTCACCGGCCTGACGCTGGCAGCACTCCCGATCACGCTTCTCTACATCGTGCTGTCGAAACAATTCATCGCCGGGATCACCCAGGGCGCCGTCAAGTAATTTGAGGAGATATCGATCGCCATGAGCTCAGTGCAGATCCGCAGCGTCAGCAAGAGCTACGCGCAAACCAGCGTCATCAAGGATGTCTCTGTCGATATTCCCGATGGCGAGTTCGTCATCCTCGTCGGCCCCTCCGGCTGCGGAAAATCGACTCTGCTCAGAATGATCGCCGGGCTGGAGGATATCAGCGGCGGCGAGATCGCGATCGGTGGCAATGTGATCAATGACGTGGCGCCGAAATCGCGCGACATCGCCATGGTCTTCCAGAACTACGCGCTCTATCCGCACATGACCATTCGCGAAAACATGGAGTTTGCGCTGCAGCTGAAGAAGGTGGCAAAATCAGAGATCGATGAGAAAGTCCTGCGGGCCGCCGATATTCTCGGGCTTAGGGAGCTCCTGTCGCGCTATCCGCGCCAGCTTTCGGGCGGCCAGCGCCAACGCGTTGCCATGGGCCGCGCCATCGTTCGCGATCCCAAGGTCTTTCTGTTCGACGAGCCGCTCTCTAACCTCGATGCCAAGCTGCGTGTGCAGATGCGTGCCGAGATCAAGGCGCTGCACCAGCGCCTGAAGACGACCACGGTCTACGTCACGCATGATCAGGTGGAAGCCATGACGATGGCGGACCGCATCGTTGTGATGCGCTCGGGCATCGTCGAGCAGGCAGGCACACCGCTGGAGCTCTATGATAACCCCGCCAACATGTTCGTCGCCCAGTTCATCGGCTCGCCGGCGATGAACATCCTCGGTGGCCGGGTTGTCGAGGCCACTTTCGAAACCGATGACGGCATTCGCCTTCCCATGCCCGCAGCCGCCGTCACGGATGGTAGCAGGATCCATTACGGCATCAGACCAGAGCATATCGTCCTCTCGGACAAGGGCGTCCCGGGAACCGTTCATCTCGTCGAGCCGACCGGCGCCAGCACCGAAGTCATTGTCACCGTCGGTCGCCAGCAGATCACCGTGCTTGCCCATGAGCGCCTGCCGGTGCGCCCGGGCCAGCAGGTTCATCTCGCCTACGACATCGCCAAGGTTTGCCTCTTCGATGAGCGCGAACAGCGCGTCAGGATCGAGGGGTAGGGGATGAGTGACAAGAAGAGCGTGATCATAACCGGCGCCGGGTCAGGGATCGGCGCTGCGACCGCTGCTGTCTTCGCCGCCGCTGGTTATGACGTCGTCGTCAATTACAGCCGCAACAAGGCGGGTGCGGACGAAATCGTCGAACAGTGCCGGTCGCTTGGCGCCAATGCAGTCAGCGTGCATGGCGATATTGCCGAGGATGCCGACTGCCGGGCGATTGCCGCAGTAGCCGTCGAACAATTCGGACGGATAGACGCCCTGGTCAACAATGCCGGCGTCACCCGCCAGGCACCTGCCGGCGATCTCGAGGCATCGAATGCCGAAGATTTCGACGCGATCTTCCGCGTCAACGTTGCCGGTACCTACCAGATGATCCGCGCGGCGGCGCCGCATCTGCAAAAGGCGGCGCTCGGCTCCATCGTCAACGTCTCCTCGGATTCCGCATTTTCCGGCGACGGCTCGTCGCTCGCCTATGCGGCGTCTAAAGGGGCGGTCAACACCATGACGCGCGGCCTTGCCCGGTCGCTGGCGCCCGCCATCCGCGTCAATGCCGTCTGCCCCGGGTTCGTCGATACGACCTGGGCACTCGCCTGGCACGACAAGCCGTCATATGAGGCCTTCAAGGCAGGCCTGATCGCCGCCGCGCCGCTGCAAAGCATGCCCGCAGCAGCCGATATCGCCGAAGCGATCTTCTGGCTCACGGAGAAGGCAAGCTGCATCACTGGCCAATGCCTGGTGATCGATAGCGGTGCTGGCCTCGTCGGCGGCTGAGGCTCGCCTCAAGCCACCGCCAGCTTCCGCTGTGCGGAAAGCGCCCGGATGCAGGTCAGGGCCAGGATGATCACCGGCAGGCAGACGAGGTAGGAGGAGCGGATGCCGAAATGCTCGGCGACGAAGCCGAGGAGTGGCGGGGCGAGGAAGAACACCACGAAGGACATCTGCGCGAGGGCCGCGACATTGAGATGCGAGGCGCGGTCGCGGCGCTGGGCTGCGGCCGAGACTGCGAGCGGGTAGACCGCGCTGCAGCCTGAGCCCATCAGGGCGAAGCCGAGGAGTGCCACATATTCATGCGGCGCCAGCCAGACGGCGGCGAGGCCTGCGGCCGACACCAGAAGCAGCACGAAAGCGACGTTTCGCGAGCCGAAGCGATCGACGAACGGGTCGGCGAAAAGGCGAGTGACGGCCATGAAGAAGGTGAACAGCGTCAGGCCGAGACCACCGATGAAGGGCACGGACTGGAAGACGTCGCGCATGTAGATCGCCGACCAGTCGATGCCCGCGCCCTCGACGAGGAAGGCCGCGATGCCGATGGCGCAGAGCGGCAGCAGGCCGCGCGTCGGAAGCGCGATGTGGCTGGCGTCGGTATGTTCGGCCGTCTGGCGCACCGGCGCGTTTTGCATGCCTGAAATGGCGATGGTGCCGACCACGAGGACGAAGGCGAAGGTCAGGCCGAGATGCATATGAACCGAGACTTCGGCCTGGCGAAGAGCGGCCGATACCAGCGCGGTGACGAAGAAACCCAGGCTCCAGAAACCGTGGGCACGGTTCATCACGCCCTTGCCGAGCCTTGCCTCGACGCGGTCGATCTCGACATTGAGATTGATCTCCAGCGCGCCGGCGAGCAGGCCTTCGCAGAAAAGGATCGCGAAGACAAGGGGCGCGCTGCCCGCCCAGGGAACGAGCGCCAGCAGCGCGGAGGTCCCGAGAACGGTCAGGAATGCGGTCTTGCGGGCGCCGAAGCGGGCGATCAGCGGCGAGGAAAAGGTCAGCGACACCAGCGCGCCGATGGCAGCGCCAATCAGCGTCAGCCCGAGTTCCGATTTATCGACCTGCAGGCTCTCCTGCAGATCGGGCAGGCGTGATAGCATCGCGCCCATGGAGACAGCGAACAGGAAGAAGCAGATGTAGATCCGCTGCTGCGGCTGGATTGACATGATGCCTCGCGGTCTTCGGCTGATGGTTGCGCCCGCTTCAGGGCGTACAAAGAGAAGTCGTCAGTAGCACAGGAAACCGGATCGGTGGAAGGCCGCTAACATATTGCTAAAATTTGAAAATCCGTGTTGCTTTCATGCTACGGTCTTCGGCGCTGCAGTCGTCGCTCTCCTGTCGTTCTTCACGCCCGTCATCGGCATCCGCACCGCGGTTGCGCAGGAGAGCGCACAGATATGCGAGAGAAAGCCGTTCGAGCAGCAGTCCTATATCGTCTGCTCGCCGGACGCCGCCAAGGGTAGTTTACAGCTCCTCTGGAGAGGCGCCGATGGTCAGCCCTACCGGACATTCTCGCAGCTGGCGGACAGTTTGACGGCGAAAGGCAAGACGCTGGTCTTCGCGATCAATGCCGGCATGTATCAGCCGGATTTCACGCCGCTCGGTCTCTATGTCGAGAACGGGCAGGAACTTCGCCCGGCCGAGACGGGCACCAGGACGGGCGAGCCGGGCAAGATCCCGAATTTCTACAAGCAGCCGAACGGCGTTCTCTATTGGGGCTCAGCCGGGGCTGGCATCCTTTCGACTGACGAGTTCATCAAGCAGAAGCCGGCTGCGGAGTTCGCGACGCAATCCGGTCCGATGCTGGTGATCAACAATAGGCTGCACCCCGCACTGATCCCCGGTTCGTCCGACCGCACGCGCCGGAGCGGCGTGGGTGTCTGTGACGGCGGCAAGGTCCGCTTTGCGATCAGCGAAGACAGCGTGAACTTCCACGATTTCGCCCGCTTTTTCCGCGATGGCCTGCATTGCCCGAACGCTCTCTTCCTCGATGGCGGCAATGGCAGCGGCCTCTTCAATCCGGCGCTCGGCCGCAATGACTATTCCTGGCACGGCGGATATGGGCCGATCGCTGGATTTGTTCAGTAAGCGATCCAGATAATGACCTTCAGAGCCCCGCATTCCGGCCAATAAATGCACAGGCGTGCAAAAAGTGCATTTTTGTCATTGCCGTGTCACGCGGCAGCGATAGCTACCTCCCGAAAGGCTCGCCGGGGAGCAGCCTGCAGAAGAGGAAAAAGGTCATGAACAGACGCGAATTTCTTATCACTTCGTCGGCCGCAGCGGGCCTCCTGGCAATGCCGCGCTTTGCTTCTGCAGCCGGAGAGACGATCGATCTCTATAGCGGCTCCGATGCCAACATCATCGATTTCTGGTCGAACATCGTGGTCCCGGCCTTTTCGAAGGCTCACCCCGAGCTGGCAATCAAGGTCACCGACGCCGGCGACAATACCGGTCTTCGCGCCATCGCCGACCGCGGCCTCGCTGCTCTGAAGAGCAAGACCGATCCGCAGGCCGACATTTTCGAACATTTCGACCCGCGCCTTCCGGCTGGCGGCATCGATGCCGGCCTCTGGGTCAAGTTCTCGGCCGAGAACATCGAGGGCTTCGATCACGTCAACCCGCTGAGCGTCGATAGCGAATATTCGCTGCCCTATCGCGGCTCGCAGGTTCTGCTCGCTTACGATACGACCAAGCTCGACCCGAAGAACGCGCCGAAGACCTGGGAACAGCTGACGGCCTGGATCAAGGCGAACCCGGGCCAGTTCATCTATAACCGTCCTGACAAGGGCGGTTCCGGCGGCAATTTCGTTCGCCGCGCCATCCATGAAGCCAATGGCCGCGACCCGAAGAAGTTCACCGTCGACAACTTCACCGCCGACTATGCCAACCAGACGCTGACGCCGGCCTGGAAGATCCTCACGGATCTCGCCCCGTCGCTCTATGAAAAGGGCGCTTACACCGCCGGCAATACGCAGTCGATCCAGCTGCTCGCACAGGGCGTCGTCACCATGACCCCGGTCTGGTCCGACCAGATCCTGCAGGCGATCGCGCAGGGCGTTCTGCCTGAGACGACCGGGCTCGTTCAGCTGAGTGACCTCGCGCTCTGCGGCGGCTTCTCGCGCATGACCGTCTTCTCGAACGGCGCTCACAAGGATGCGGCGCTGAAGCTCGCGGCCTTCCTCCTCACCAAGGAGATGCAGGAAGCGATCATCACCGAGATCGGTGGCTTCCCGGGCGTTTCCTGGGATCACATCTCGGACGAACTGCGCAAGAAATACGCCGACGTCATCCCGACGACCATTCCGGTCTTCCCGAGCGGCGATTGGGAAACCAACATCAATGACGGCTGGTATCGCAACGTCGCTCCGAACATCAGCCGTACCTGATGCGCAGACGGATACCGGTACAATCGCCGGCGCGTGAAGGCGCGCCGGCCAAGAGTGCCTCGGCGGGGCTGCTTCTGGTCGCCCTGCCGGTTCTGCTTCTCGGCTGGCTGATCTTCTACCCGATCATCTCGGCGGTCATGGGCACGATCTTCGTGCGCCAGGCGGATGGAAGCTCTGAGTTTTCGCTCGCTTCCTACCAATTCTTCTTCACCGACAGCTACAGCCTCGCCAATCTCTGGGTCACGCTCTGGACCACCTTCGTCTGCGGCCTGCTGCTCGTCGTCATCGGCTTGCCGATCGCGCTCTACCTGCGTTTCTCGCAGGGACGGCTTGCCGGCTATGTCCAGGGGCTGGCGATCTTCCCGATGTTCGTGCCGTCGATCATCCTGTCCTACGCGCTGATCCGCACCATCGGTCCGAACGGCACCGTCGACATCCTGTTAAATGCCGTCGGCCTGCCGAAGCTGCCGTCGCCTTATCTGACGCCCTGGGGACCGGTGATCGGCCTCGTCTGGGACAACCTGCCGCTGACCGTGCTGATGCTGACGGCCGGGCTGAGCGGCATCTCGAAAAGCTCGATCGAAGCCGCACGCGACGTCGGCGCCAAGCCTTTCCGCGTCTTCATCTCGATCATCATGCCGCGCATGGGCAATTCGCTGCTGGTGACCGCATCCTTCGCCGTTCTTGGCATCTTCTCGTCCTTCACGCTGCCTTACGTGCTCGGTCCCGCTTCGCCGGAGATGATGGGGCCATTCATGCAGCGCACCTTCTCCGACATGAACGATCCGCTGAACGCGCTGACGCAGGCCGTCATCTCCTTCGCCTTCTGCCTCGTCTTCGGCATCTTCTATGTGCGCTCGATCGCCAGAAACCGGGAGGGACGCCGATGACGCCGGTCGAAAACACCGCTTCACGCGCCGGGATCGACTGGACCGGCATCTGCTTTGCGGTCCTGCTGACGCTCTTCATCGCGCTGCCGCTCGTCGTCGTCGGAACCTGGGCCTTTACCGAGGTCTGGCGCTATCCTTCGGTCATCCCGCAGCAATTCGGCCTGCGCTTCTGGCACCAGACCCTGTCGCGCGCCGATGTCTGGGATGCGCTGACGCTCAGCCTGCGGCTGACGGCGACGGTCACAGTCCTTTCGGCGATCATCTGCCTTCCGGCAGCCTATGCCTTCGCGCGGATGAAGTTTCCGGGCCGCAACATCCTCTTCCTGTCCTTCCTCGCATCGCACGCCTTTCCTAAATTCGGCCTGCTGGTCGCGATCGCCGGCATCTTCCTGCAGCTCGGGCTCATCAGCACCTTCTGGGGCGTCGTGCTGATCCAGCTCGTCGGCACGCTGATGCTGATGATCTGGATTCCCGTCGCTGCCTTTCAGAATGTCGATCGCCGGATGGAAGAGGCAGCACGGGATGCAGGCGCCACGCCGCTCAGGGTCTTCTGGTCGATCACCCTGCCGCAGGCGGGACCGACGATCGCCGCCGCGCTGCTTCTGACCTTCGTCGGCACTTTCTATGAGACCGAGGGCGCCTGGCTGATCGGCGCGCCCGAGATCCGCACCATGCCGGTGCTGATGATCACCTTCATCAACAACCAGATCGTCGTTCAGTATGGCGCGGTGCTTTCGGTGATGCTCTGGGTGCCGTCGTTCATCGCCTTGATGTTTGCCCGACGCGTCGTCGGAACAGGTGCATTCGCCCGGGGCTTCGGTGCATAATATGATTGGGTTCTGCCCGAAGAGAGGCTGCTAATGGCACGTTTGACGATCAACGGCGTTTCGAAGAGCTTCGGCACCTCTTTCGCCGTGCGCGATTTCTCGCTCGACGTCGAGGATGGCGAGCTGGTCTGCCTTCTCGGCCCCTCCGGCTCGGGCAAGTCGACGTTGCTGCGCATGATCGGCGGCTTCGAGCGCCCGACAGGCGGTTCCATCCTGATCGACGCCAAGGATGTCACCGGCCTGCCGCCGGAGAAGCGCCCGACCGGCATGGTGTTCCAGAGCCATGCGCTCTGGACGCATATGGACGTGTTCAACAACATCGCCTTCGGCCTGAAGCTGCGGCATCTGCCGAAGGCGGAAATCCGCGACCGCGTCGAAGGCGCGTTGGAGCTCGTCGGTCTTTCGAACTACGGCAAGCGCCAGACCACACAGCTCTCGGGCGGGCAACAGCAGCGCGTAGCGCTTGCGCGTTCGCTCGTGCTGGAGCCGAAGATCCTGCTGCTCGACGAGCCGTTCGCCAGCCTCGACCAGCATCTGCGCGAACGCCTGCGCGAGGAGGTCAAGGATATCCAGCAGCGCCTCGGCATCACGACGCTGTTCGTCACTCACGGGCAGGATGAGGCGCTGGCGCTCGCCGATCGTATTGTTGTTATGCGCGACGGCGGCACGGAGCAGATCGCGCCGCCCGATGTCATCTATCGCGAGCCGCAGACCGCCTTCGTTGCTGGTTTCATCGGCTCGATGAATTTCGTCCGCACGACCATCAGGAACGGGATCAGCGAGCATCCGGCCTTTCCGCTTTCCGTTCCGGTCAGTGACGGTGAGGTGGAGATTGCCTTCCGGCCCGAGGCGCTTTCGCTTTCGCCTTCGGAGAAGAAGGCTGCATCGGTGCATCGCACGATCGATTTCGGCACCCACAAGCTTGTAGACATCGATCTTGCCGACGGCAGCCGGCTGAAATCGATGACCGCGCCCGATGCCAATTGGGCGAAAGGCAGTTTCGTCGAGCCGAAAGTTGCAGCCTACTTCGCATTCCGCGATAACGGCCTCGTCTATCAATCGCCGCAAGCCGGCCATCAGGGGCAGAGGCAAGTATTCGGTCATGTCTGACACCAAGGGCGTAGCAATCAAGACGGACGGGCATCTCACCTGGCTAAAGTGGCACCGCGGCCACCGCCAGGCCGGTGATATCTCCTTCACGCGCCAAAGGATCGCTGAGGGCATGGCGCTTGGCGCGAGCGTCGAGATCGATCTCGTCTGCTTTGCGGGCGACGGCTTTGCCGTCCTGCATGACGACATGCTGCATCCAGCGACGACGGGGGAGGGCGCTGTCGCCGATGCCTCGCCCGACTATCTCCGCAGCCTCTATCTTCGCGACCACGAGGGTCAGCCGACCGGTAATCCGGTCATGCTGATCGACGATCTCGGCCGCTTGCTTGAGGAGATCGATTGCCATCCGGATGCGGTGCTGCAGCTCGATCTCAAGGAATATTCGGTTCGCATCAGCGAAGCCGATGTCGCCGCCTTTGCCAAGGCGATCGCGCCGGTGGCGAAATCGGTCATTCTGTCAGGGGGTGATGCGGTGGCCGTCGAGCGTTTGTCGCGCGCCGTCCCCGCCATGCCCGTCGGCTACGATCCCTGCCATGACGGCGCCATCGAGTGTCTGATGGAAAACCGCGATTTCGCGGGCTTCGTCGCCGGCGCTCTTGAAGCATCGCCGAAGGCAACGATGATCTATCTGCATCACAAGCTGGTGCTATTTGCCGATGCGGCGGGCTTCGACATGATCGGCGCATTTCATCAGGCAGGCCGGACGATCGACGCCTATACGATCAATCGCGCCATTCCCGATGTCCTGCCGGATGTTCGCTGCCTGCTGGCGCTGAAGGTCGACCAGATCACCACCGATGACCCGGTTGGCCTCGACGCACTGATCGCGTCCAGTCGCTAGCCTTCGCGGAAGCCGTCCACGAGCCAGGAATGGACCGCGGTGTTTGCGGCGAGGATATCGCCATTCGGCGTTACCGGGCCGCCCGAGAAGGCGGAAACCTTGCCGTCTGCTTCTTCGACAAGCAAGGCCGATGCGCCATAGTCATGCAGTGACAGGCCATCTTCGAAAAAGCCATCCAGGCGGCCGCAGGCGACATAGGCAATGGAGAGGGCTGCCGAGCCGAGCCGTCTCACGCCGGCCGTATGATCCATCAGGCGCTGCAGTGCTGAGAGATAGGTTTCTTTCCTCACCGCCTTGACCTGGCCGGGAACAGGAAGACCGGCACCGATCAGGACGTTCTCGATGTCGCCATTATCGATGCAGCTGATCCTCTCGCCGTTGAGATAGGCGCCGCGGCCCGCTTCGGCGCTGAAGAGTTCGTCGAGCATCGCGTCATAGACGACGCCGGCGACGACCTTGCCGTGTTCGGCAATCGAGATCGTCATGCCGAAATGCGGAATGCCCCAGGCATAGTTGGTGGTGCCGTCGATCGGGTCAATGTAGATGATGGGCGTATCCGGCCCTGCCTGACGGTTGCCGACGGCTTCCTCGCCCTGGATCGCATAACCGGGAAAGGCTTTCACCATCTCATCGACGATGATGCGCTCGACGGCCACATCAATCTCGGTCTGGTAGTCCCGTGGCGCCTTGGCGAGCATCTCGGTAATGCGGCGGCGCTTGAGCGATGATCTGGCGAGTTCACCCGCCTTGAGGACGGCGCTTGCAAGCAATTGAAGGCGTTCGGAGGCGCCTGACGGGAGGCGATGTTCGGCACTGGGAGATGTCATGGGAACCTGTGGGGAAGGATTCTATTCCATTTGCATGCCGACCCATTGCAGAGGGACATGACAGTTTTGCGACCCTAGGGCCGAAATGCCTTAAGGTCATGATCTCATTTGGAACTGAAGCCTTCGCAGTCAAGCGCCGGCATGCCTATCCAATGCCGAATGCTGCCTGTGATACCGGCGTGTTCATTTCGCGGCGGCGATGTTTTGCCGTTCTGCCGCGGGCGGTCAGCAACCGGTCCATTTCCACCTTCGAGCAAGCAAACCGGGCGAGCAGACGCTCTGCCTCGGCGGGCTCGATTCCATATTGGAGGCCCAGCGTGCGGATGGAATAGGGTTCGGTCATTGCCTTGGTCATTTGTGTACTCCTTCGAAGGGGAGAACCGCCAAGGCATGGCCGCCGTTCCGTCAACAAATACGACCCATTGTAACCGAGCGTCAGGCCGGTCGTTTCTTTCTGCGTTTCTCCATCACGACGGACCCTGCCAGCAGTTTGCCGATATCAGCGGCGGGCAGCGGCCGGGCGAAGAGAAAGCCCTGGAATGCGTCGCAACCCGTCTCCGCCAGAAACGCCGCCTGCGCCTCGGTCTCGACGCCTTCGGCGATCACTTCCAGATCGAGCGTATGTCCGAGCGCAACAATTGCCGAGGTGATCGCCATGTCTCCGGGATCGCCCGGAATATCCGTGATGAACGAGCGGTCGATCTTGAGACGCGACAGCGGAAAGAGCTTCAGGGTGCTGAGGCTCGAATAGCCGGTTCCGAAATCATCGATCGACAGGCTGACGCCGAGCCGCTTCAGCTCGCGCATGCGGGCGATCGCTCCGTCGACGTCTTCCATGATCAGGCTCTCGGTCAGTTCGAGTTCGAGAAGCGCCGGGTCGAGGCCCGAGGCGGCGAGCGCTGCCGCCACTTTCGCGGGAAGCGACGGCTCGCGGAACTGCCTTGCGGACACATTCACCGCCATGCGCACCGCGGGCAGCCCGTTATCCAGCCACGCCCGCAGCTGGCGGCAGGCCTTGTCGAGAACGATCTCGCCGAGTTCGACGATCAGCCCGGTCTCTTCGGCAAGCGGAATGAACTCAGCCGGGGAGATCAGCCCCGCCTGCGGATGCTGCCAGCGCAGCAGCGCCTCGATGCCTGAAATCTCGCCGCTGGCGATATGCTTCTGCGGCTGGAAATGCAGCAGGAATTGATCGTCAGTGACGGCGCGGCGAAGATCGTCGATGCGCAGCAGCTTGTGGCGGGCTGCCTCGGCCATTTCAGGTGTGAAGAGCTGGATTGCATTGCGGCCGGCATCCTTGGCGCGGTAGAGCGCCATATCGGCATTGGCGACAAGCTCGCTCGCTGCCCGTCCATGCTCCCTGGACGAGGCGACGCCGATGCTGCAGGTCACCCTGATCTCGACGCCGTCGATGTTGCAGGGACGGGCGATCGCATCGGCAATCTTGCGCAGCCGCGGCAACGGATCTTTGCCGCTCGCTTCAACCACGACGATGAACTCGTCGCCGCCGATCCGCGATACCAGTCCCTTGCTGCAGATTTCCGCAGTGATGCGCGCCGCAACGATCTTCAGAAGCTCGTCGCCTGCCGCGTGGCCGAGGCTGTCGTTCACCAGCTTGAAATTATCGAGATCGATGAAGGCGACGGAGACCGCATTCTCGTCGATCTCGAGGAGATCGCCGAGCTTGCGGTCGAGCAGCGTGCGGTTCGGCAGGCCGGTCAGCGCATCGTGTTCTGCGAGAAAGGCGATCCGGGCGGTGTCGCGATGGCGGTCGATCGCAATGCCGATGGTCTGGGCGACGCCGGCCAGAAACTCGGAGAGCCCGGCTTCACCCAGGCATTCTCTCTCCGATACCAACAGGCTTCCGTGACTGCTGCCGTCGCGGCAGGCAATCTGGAATTCCATTCGCGGGGCTTCGATACCGGCATCCTCGACTCCGTCCAGAACGATGCTGACCGATCGCCCGGGAAGCAGCCGCTCCAGCAGCAGCTGCGCGTCCTTCAGGAAGGAATTGAGCTCAACGCCACGCGCCACATCCTGCAGCAGCCTCGTTTGCGCCGCCATCAGCTCTTCGGCACGTTTGCGCGCCGTGATATCGCGCGAGGCCCCGACGACGCCGATGATCGCGCCGGTGCGGTCGCGCAGCGGCACGCGCGACATCATCAGCCAGCCTTCGCCCTTCATGCGGCGTTCCTCGACGCCTAGGTCGGAACTCCCGGTCTCGATGACGCGCTGCTCGACGGCATCGATATCCTCGGCATGGGTGTGCGGATGGATCTCGCCATCCGTCATTCCGATCAGCTGGCCGACGGTCTCGAAGCCGTTGTTCAGCACCACCGCGCGGTTGGCGAAGAGGAAACGCCCCTGCCTGTCCTTCGCATAGATGAAGTCGGGCACGTGATTGATCATCGCCTCCAGCCATTCATAGCGTTCTACGAGCTCGGCATGCTGGCCGCGCAGCGCGGCAATCATGTTTTCGAGGTCGCCGGCGGGGTCGAATGCCGGTGCTGGGGAGGGTGCCGCTTGCTTTGTCATTGCCGGGGTCTCACTGATTTCGACCGGACGATAAAGACAACCTCTTATGCAACCATGAAGGAAATCCGTCCTTTTTGGCGTGTATGGCTGCGTACAAATGTCGCCTCTACAGGACACCCGCTCGCCTGCTTCGAACGATGCCGCCAGCGCCGCCCGCAGTCGCAAACGATCTCGCGCCCGGTTCATCTTCCATCCTATAATCGGCGCACCAGGCTGCCGGACGGACTTTCCCATGCGTGAAAACAGAGCGAATTCCCTGAAGCTGAAAATCGGCTTCCTGCTTGCAAAGAATTTTACGCTCAGCGCCTTCTCGCTCTTCGTCGATACGCTGCGGCTCGGCAGCGACCAGCGCGACAATTCCGGACGGATCGCCTGCGACTGGCTGGTCATGAGCGCCGACAAGCATTTCGTGACCTCGAGCTCTGGCGTGCAGGTGCCGCCGAATGCGCCGCTCAAGCCGCCGACGAATTTCGACTACATCGTCGTGGTCGGCGGGCGGATCAACGAGAAGGTCGAGGTGCTCGACAGCCAGGCCGTCGCCTATGTCGTCAACGCCTCGCATGCGGGCGTACCGATCATCGGCCTCTGCACCGGAAGCTTCATCCTTGCCGAGGCCGGGCTTCTGGAGGGCAAGCGGGCCTGTGTCAGCTGGCTGCATCACGGCGATTTCCGCGAGCGTTTTCCTGAGATCTCGGTCACCTCGCATGAGCTCTTCGTCGAAGACGGCAAGGTAATCACCTGCGCCGGCGGCAGCAGTGCCGCCGATCTTGCCGCTTTCCTGCTCAATCGGCATGTCGGCGAATTCGCCGAGAAGAACGCCCTCGAAATCCTGCAGATCGCCCGCCGCCGCGATGCCAAGGAAATGCAACCGCGCAATCCGCTCGGGCGCGGCACGATCGACGATGCGCGGGTCGAGAAAGCGTTGCTGACCATGGAGCAGCATGTCGAAGACCTGCTGGATATCGAGGACATCGCCACGCAGAGCGGCTTGTCGCGGCGCCAGCTGGAGCGTTCCTTCCGCACGGCGCTCGGCGTCTCCCCGGCGTCGGCCTATCTGACGGTGAGGCTTGACGAGGCGATGCGCCTCGTCAAGACCACCAAGATCCCGCTCGCCGAGGTCGCGATTCGCGCCGGGTTCCAGAACTCCTCGCATTTCATCAAGAAGTTCCGCCAGCGCTTCGACATGCCGCCGGCGACGGTGCGCAAGAACCTGAAGCTCAGCGGTCTTCTGAGCTGACGCCTGAACGGCCACCACAGTATCGCGCGCTGCGTTGCTTCAAACCGGCATGGAAAGCCTCAGTAGCGCGTGCTGCGGTGCGGTATCGGCACAGTGCCGCCGCTCGCTTTCATTTCGGGGCGCTGCTGCGTTAACAGCACGTTGGCAAGACAATGTCGCGCTGGTCTCGCGCCATCCATTGGCGCTCGCCTTTCTGCAGTCAATGCCTCAACCTTCGTTTGTAGTCGCGCCGGATTGCGCGAAAAGCGGCTGAAAGCCGATCCCAAGCGGCCAGCCAGAATCCACCGAAGGAGCTGAGATGACCACTTCTATCGTGAACGCCGTCGGCAGACCCCTCTATTACAGCGGCTCATCGACCGCATGGTTTTCCGCAACCAAGGCCGGCCCGGTCCAGACGGGCACGGCGGGCAATGACTCCATGTGGGGCGACAGCGCCGTTAAAGTCTCCATGCAGGGCGGCACCGGCGATGACATCTATTACCTCTATTCCGCCAAGAACACCGCGGTGGAGCAAGCCGATTCCGGCACGGACACGATCAACACCTGGATGGACTACACGCTGCCCGAAAACTTCGAGAACCTGACGGTGACGGGCAACGGCCGCTATGCCTTCGGCAATGACGGCGACAATATCATCTCCGGCGCCTCAGGCGGTCAGACGATCGATGGCGGCGCGGGCAACGATGTGCTGATCGGCGGCGGCGGGGCGGATACCTTCGTCTTCAACCACGGCAGCGGTAGCGACCTGATCACCGATTTCGGCGCCGACGACGTGATCCGGATGGACAGCTTCTCGTCCTTTGCCGATCTCGTCGCGCATTCGACGCAGGAGGGCGCCGATGTCCGCATCGACACCGGCAACGGCGAGAGCCTGGTTCTCGCCAATGCCGATATCGATCAGCTGAGCGCCGCCCAATTCCAGCTGACGCTCGACCGCTCACATCTTTCGCTCTCGTTCAACGACGATTTCAACAGCCTGTCGCTGAGAGATGGCGATCAGGGCACTTGGGACGCCAAGTTCTGGTGGGCGCCGGAGCGCGGCGGAACCCTGAGCGGCAACGGCGAGCAGCAATGGTACATCAACCCGTCCTACGAACCGACGGCATCCGCCGATCCCTTCAGCGTCAACGACGGCATCCTGACGATTTCCGCCAACCCGGCATCGGCGGCATTGCAGCAGCAGATCGACGGTTATGACTACACATCGGGTCTGCTCAACACCCATTCCTCCTTCTCGCAGACCTATGGCTATTTCGAAATCCGCGCCGATATGCCGAATAATCAGGGTGTCTGGCCAGCCTTCTGGCTGCTGCCGGAAGACGGCTCATGGCCGCCGGAGCTCGATGTCGTGGAAATGCGCGGCCAGGATCCGAACACGGTCAACGTAACGGTCCATAGCGACGACGGCGGATCGCACACCATCGATTCAACGCCGGTGAAAGTCGCAAGCACCGAGGGCTTTCACAACTACGGCGTCCTCTGGGACGAGGACCACATCACGTGGTACTTCGACGACGTCGCCGTCGCCCAGGCAGACACCCCCGACGACATGCACGATCCGATGTACATGCTCGTCAACCTCGCCGTCGGCGGTGCCGCAGGTTCACCCGCCGATGGTCTGGCGGAAGGCTCGGAGATGAACATCGATTATATCCGAGCCTATGAACTGACCGACAGCACGGTGCCGCCGGAGCCGACGGTGGAGTTTTATGTGTAGAGCACGGCCGTTACGCGGCCTACCCTGAGGCCAGCTTTGTCTCGGTTGTATCTGCCGTCGCTCCGTCCGGGGGGAACCGGTGGCTGAGCGCCATCTTCCTCAGTAGCCGATCGCGCGCGGCGGTAACGTGGTCAAAGACCGCGTCGCGCGCGGCCTTGGGGTCCTTGCGCTCCATCGCTTCGACCATTTTCTCGTGCTCGGCGATGACGATCTCGAAGACTTCTGGCGTATAGCCGCCAAGCCCGTCGCCAACCGTTCTGACAACACGGGTTCTGCCTTCAAGAATGAGTTCCGCCTCCGGATTGCGAGCGATAGAATAGAGGCGTTTGTGAAACTTGACATTTTCAAGCGCCGCGGGAACACCGCCGCCGCTGCGGATCATCACGCACAGCGCTTCGTGCATCTCCCTGATGTCCCGGATGTCGTCATCGGTAGCGAGTTCTGCTGCACGGTGTGCAAGTAGCGATTCAATGCCGACGCGAATGTCGTAGATATTGCGAATATAGTCTTCCGTGACACTCTCGATTTTGAAACCGCGATGGGCGAGCGAGATCAGGATGCCTTCGCCCTCCAGCTGGCGTAGAGCCTCACGGATCGGCATGTGGCTGACGCCATAGCGTGACGTCAGAGTGTCGATCGTCAGATGCATTCCGGGCAGAAATGCCCCGGCAACCAGGTCGGCCAGGATTGCCCGCTTGACGCGAAGATAAACGGGTTCATTCAGCGGCGGTATCCCCGCGGGGCCGGTTGGCGCCTTCATCTCTTTTCCCTCGGCATCGATTCTAAGTTCTCACAATAGCGAGCTTCGCTTTCTGATGCATCAGATCATATATTTGCGCAAATAGCCAATTCCGAATTGACACTTCCTATATTTGCGCAAATATATGATTAGAAGGCGCGGGAAGAGGAGCCCAGCGTCTCGCTAGGGAGGAATTGCAATGACGATGAAGGCCATTCCCGGCTTCGATCGGGGCATATCTCGTAGACATTTGCTGCAGCTCGGCGCTCTCGGCGCAGCAGCGACCCTCATTCCGGCGGTTAAGCCAGCGCTGTCCCAAACGGGGCCGGACGCCGATCTCGTTGCCGCTGCCAAGGCAGAGGGCACACTGACTTACTATCACACGACAGCAATCGACATCACCGGCACATGGACTTCGGCCTTCACCAAAAAATACGGCATCACGACGCAGAACGTGCGTGGCCCGAGCTATCCGCTCTTCGACCGGTGGCTGACGGAGGAGCGCGTTGGCCAGCATATGGCCGATGTCATTCAGATCACCGACACGGTGCTGATCGAGTCCGCTCATGATGAGGGCCTGATCGGCGAATACACCCCGCCATCCGGGGCAGGGATCAAGCCGTCGATGAAGAAGGAAGGCATCTGGTACACGATCTTCGTCAACGCCATGGGGATTGCATGGAACAGCCAGAAGGTCACGCCAGAGGAAGACAAATTCATTCGTGAGGGCGGCTGGGAGGCGTTGACAGATCCGCGCTGGGCGGGTCGCTATGCGAGCTCGACGCCGGCTTCGGGCGGCAGCAGCTATTCCTTCGTCTATATGTTTCTCGGCGGAAAACGCGATCAGTTCGGGCCCACCTACCAGAAGAAGCTCGCCGCGCTTAAGCCGCAGATCTACGAGAGTAAGTCGCCGATGTATGACCGTCTCGGGGCAGGAGAGCACGCGATCGTTGACCAGGCGTCGCAGAGCGATATGGGCAATCTCTACCTCAAAGGTGCGCCGATCCGCTGGATTTTCCCGAGTCCGACACCGGCGAACCTGACCGTCCAGGCAATTTCGGCGCATGCACCGCATTCGAATGCCGCCAAGCTTTTCCAGGAATGGGCAGCAAGCGCGGGAGGCCAGGCCGAATGGTTCAAGCTCTCGGGTGTGTCATCGGCACGCGACGATACGGTAGATCCGCGCAAGGCCAGCAAGGCCGACTGGTACAAGGAGGATTGGTATGCCGATCCGGCCGATCTCTACCTCGATTATCTGAATGACCCGGGCTACGTCGATCCGGCGAAGCCGATCATAGCCGAATGGAACCAGATCTACGGTCGCTGAGGATCTGACGTGTCGATATCGCAAGCACCTGCACAGACGGTCGCCGGCATCGGTCACCGTACGGCTCGCCGTCGCCGCCGGAGGGGAGGGCTCGCTCTTCCCATCTGCCTCGGCCTCCTTCTGACGATCCTGGTCCTCTTGCCCATCGTCTTGATGTTTCTCGGCGCAGCACGGACCGGAACTTTCGTCGATCCTCGATCTCAATTTTCGCTGCGTAGTTTCGAAGCGGTTTATACGACATTGCCGTTTCTCCGAACGCTTGCAGTGACGGTGGGTGCGTCTCTGCTGGTTTCGCTGATCGCCTGCCTTGCCGGCATTGCGCTGGCCTGGCTATTGGCCCGAACGGATATCCGCATGCGCAGCTTCATGGAGCAATGCGTCATCGCCCCGCTCTATCTATCGCCGTTTGTAGGCGCTTTGGCATGGCTGATCCTCGCATCGCCTAACGCCGGGCTGTTGAATGTCATGGCCCGAAACGTCTTCGGGATCGAGGGCAGTATCGTCAATGTCGTGACGGCGACCGGCGTCATTCTCATCATGGCGCTCTACAACGTGCCTTATGCCTACATGACGGTCTCCTCGGCGCTCAAGGGCATGGATCCTTCCATGGAGGAAGCCTCATATCTCAACGGTGCGGGAACCTTCGCCACGGCTTGGAAAATCACGTTCCCGATCGTGCGCCCGGCTATCATCTCGGCATTCTTCTTCGTCTTCGTTCTGACTTGCGGCACTTTTTCTATTCCCGCAGCCCTCGGCGGCACCCAGGCTATGCCGTTCCTTGCCGTCGATATCTATCGGGCGGTGGCGACTTTTCCGCTCGACTACCCGCGCGCAGCGGCCATCGGTACGCTGCTGTTCTGGATCTCGCTTCTCGGTGTTGCCTGCTACCGCTATGCGTCCAGGGTCGCCACACGCTTCGTGACAGTGACGGCGAGAGGCTACCGCACTCGTCTCGTCAGGCTGCGGGGCTTTCAGATCCCGGCGCTTGCCTTCATCCTCGTCTATGTGCTGCTGGCAATCGTGTTGCCATATCTCGCGCTGCTTTATGTGGCCTTTACCAGCTTCACGTCGTCGTCGATCCTCGATGCAAACTTTACGCTCGCAAATTTCAAGGCTGTCCTCGGCTCCGTCGCGGTTCAGCAATCGATCTGGAACACGCTGCTTGTCGGCCTTCTGTCGCCGACGCTCTGCGTGGCGCTCGGCATTGCCATCGCGTATGCGGTGCGCCGTCTGCGGGTCAGCGGCAGTGGCTTCCTTGACTATGTCGCAATGTTTCCGATCGCTGTACCGGGGATCGTCTTCGGCACCGGGATCTTCTGGACCTACCTGATGACGCCTGCATACGGGACGATCTGGATTCTCGTGATCGCGTTCGTTGCGTCCTACATCCCCTTTGCCTACCGCATGATCGACACGTCGATGATCCAAATTGACAAATCGCTTGAAGAAGCATCGGCCGTCTGCGGCGGTTCGCACTGGCATACGGCCCGCAAGATCACCTTCGTGCTGATCAAGCCCGGCGTGCTTTCCGCCTGGATACTGGTGTTCATTTTCTCGATCCGGGAGATCAGCGCCGCGATCCTGCTTGCCTCTCCGAGCAACAAGGTCCTGTCGGTGATGTCCTGGGACTATCTTGAATTCGGAAACGTCCAGAACGCCACCATCATCGGCCTCCTTCAAACAGCAATTCTTGGTCTTGGCATCTTTGTCGGCCGGTTCGTGCTGCGCGTGAAGCTGTCGCAGGCGGCCTGAGAAAGGAAAGCACAATGGCCAGATTGAATGTCGAAGATCTTGTCGTCTCCTACGGCGCTGTGGTTGCCGTCAGTGACATCTCCTTCTCAGTCGAAGATGGTGAATTTGTATCGCTGCTCGGTCCGAGCGGCTGCGGGAAAACCACGACGCTTCGGTGCATCGCGGGTCTTGAAAGCTCTTCCGGTGGGACGATCCGCCTTGGCGATACGATGATGGCGTCGGATGGCAGCGATATTCCGCCGGACAAGCGCGGCATCAACATGGTTTTTCAGTCTTACGCCGTATGGCCGCACATGTCGGTCTTCGAGAATGTCGCTTACGGCCTGCGTACCCGTCGCGAGCCGGTGGCAGACATCAAGCGCAAGGTTGGCGAAGCGCTCAAGCTCGTTGGGCTCGACGGCTTTGCGGAGCGGTACGGTACCGAGCTCAGCGGCGGTCAGCAGCAACGTGTGGCCCTAGCGCGCGCGGTCGTCACGTCGCCGAAACTCCTTCTTTTCGATGAACCGCTGAGCAATCTCGATGCCGGCCTGCGCGACCGCATGCGTTTCGAGCTCGTCGACCTGCAGCGGCGGCTTGGTCAGACGTCGCTCTATGTCACGCACGACCAGTCGGAAGCGATGTTGATGAGCGATCGCATCATTCTGATGAAGGACGGCCGCATCGTCCAATCAGGAACGCCGCGCGATCTCTACGAGCGACCGGCGAGCCGCTTCGCCGCGGAATTCATCGGTAATGCCAACATCGTCGACGCCACGGTCATTCGCTCAGTGCCCGACCGGTCGGCGCTCGTGGCTCTTGCCGGCGGTATAACCATAGAAGGACATTTCTCGCGAGAGAGCGATATTCGCGCCTCGGGGCAGGTGATCGCCTGCATCCGCGCTGAAAGCATCACGCGCGCCGGCGAGAGCGCCGCCGGGGCGAATGTCTTCGATGCCACGGTCGAGACAGTCGGTTTCCTCGGTCCGCTGATCACCTGCACGTTGCGGGTAGGTGACGTGAGGCTGAGGGCCGAGTTGCCGGCGCGAAGACCGCCGCTCGTTGGCGAGAGCATCAAGGTCCGGATTGAGCCGGACGACGTCATCATCATTGCAGAGCAATAGGCCAGACGCCTCCTTAGGCCTGAAAGACGGAAGGGTTGACCATGCGTATTGAAAGCATCGAGAGCATTTTCATCGACAAGTACTTCTTCGTCCAGATCCGGACCGACAACGGGCTGGTCGGGTTGGGTGAGGGTGGAGCCTGGGGGTTCCATGAAGCGACCGCCGGCGCGGTCACGCGCTTCAAGGATTACCTTCTCGGTCAGGACCCCCTCCGCATCGAGCACCATTGGCAATATATGTATCGCTGGGCACATTTCCGCGGCGCGGCGATTATGGCGGCGCTCAGCGCCATCGATATCGCGCTCTGGGATATCACCGGCAAACATTTCGAAGCGCCGGTTCATGCATTGCTCGGCGGCAAGGTTCGTGAAAAGGCTCGCGCCTACTATCATGTCTTCGGCGAGACCAAGGACGAATTGTTCACAGGGATCGAGAACGCCAAGAAAATGGGATTCACGGCGGTCGGTCACCTGACGCCGTTCCTGGATTCCCGCCGCGAGGTTCCATATTTCCAGACGCATGCGCAAAAGATCGGCGACGCGATCGACACGGTTCGTGAATATCGGCGGATTGCCGGGCGAGAGATGGATCTCTGCATCGAGATCCACCGGCAGATGACGCCCTTCGAGGCGGTTCAGCTCGGCCGGGGCATCGAGGAATTCTTCCCGCTCTTCATGGAAGATCCGGTCACGCCGGACAATCTCGATGAGATGGGTTATGTCGCTGACAAGATCGGCATTCCGATCGCCACTGGCGAGCGTATGACGACATTGTGGGAGTTCCAGATGCTGCTTGCCCGCAACGCGGTGCAGATGGTGCGGCCGGACGTCTGCCTGGTTGGCGGTATCTCGGGAGCGCGCAAGATCGCGGCCCTTGCCGAAGCCTCGCATGTCGGTGTCGTCCCGCATAATCCGCTGAGTGCGGTCTCCACCGCTGCCTGCCTGCAGATTGCCGCGACAGCACCGAATTTCGTGCTGCAGGAGTTCCCGAACGATACTTGGGACGTGACCGACAAGCGGCCGGATAGCGACAGCTTCCTGACTGGCGCCTCGCGGCACGATGGGCACGGCTTCCTGACGATCAGCGACGAACCGGGGATCGGTATCAGCCTGCGCGAGGATGCTGCGAAAAACTATCCCTACAGGGCAAGAAAGCTGCACACCCGCCTGCATGCGGATGGATCGGTCGTCGATCAATAGTCAGGAAGGCCGGCTGAGAAAGTTAGCTGTGACGGCTCCCGTCACAGCTGAAAAATCGTCATGAAGCGCGTTCGCGAGCGCTCGATGTGTTCGCGCATTGCCCACTCGGCAGCCCGCGGATCGCGCGCCTTGATCGACTGGATGATCAGGGCGTGTTCGGCATTGGCGTCGCTCGTTGCTCTCGCATGAAAATAGAGCCTGAAGAGGTGCACATGCGTGTGGAGCCGGGCCAGCGTCTCGTGGATGAGCGCGTTGCCGCTTCCGAGGGCGATCATGTCGTGGAACGTGCCATCGCTTTGCGCGAACTGCCCATAGGCAAGTCTCGCGTCGCCATTGCGCACGGAGCGCATCTCGACGTCGATCGCCTCCAGTGCGGCGATTGCCTCCTCGCTCATCGCCTCGGCGGCGCGGGCGGCCGCATGCGGCTCCACCAGGAGGCGCAGATCGTAAAGCTGTTCCAGCCGCTGCCGATCCAATTGCGGCGCGGCGCTGTAGCCGATCAGATGCGTTTTGATAACGAGGCCCTGGGCTTCCAGCCGCGACAACGCCTCGCGAATCGGCGTCTGGGAGACACCGAGCTCGCGCACGAGGTTGTCGACGGAGATGCGCCCGCCCGGCGGGATCTTGAGCGACATCAGCTGCGCGTAGATGGCGTTGTAGACTTCCTCGCCGAGGCGCGGTGGGCGACGGAGAAGTCCGGTCTCTCCAGTAGGGGTGCCCTTCAGGTCTCTTGTCATTCTTCAAATTGCTCCTTGACGCCCCATCCTTTTAGCAGCATGGTGCGCCCATCGCAATCAGATATCCGATCGGATTTTATATTGTGACTGTTGTTGAAGCAAGCAAGCTCAGGGCTCTGGCCGGTAGCGTTCTCGAACGTGCCGGCGTCGCCAGCAATCATCGCCGCCAGCAGGTCGACCTGCTGATGGAAGCTGAGCTTCGCGGCGTTCCCTCACATGGTCTTCTGCGGTTGGAGCGCATCGTCCAGAGGGTCAGAAACGGTGTGACCGATCCGGATGCCATCGGAGAGCACGTCTGGCGTTCGCCCGGATTCCTTGCTGTTGATGGCCAGCGTGGGCTAGGCCCGGTGGTTGCCAATGCCGCGCTGGAGGCCCTGAAGCAGCGCGCCCGCGAAAACGGCGTCGCCCTCGCTGCGATCACCAATTCAAACCATATCGGGATGTTGGGATGGTATGCCGAGCGTGTCGCCGAAGAAGGTTATACGGTGATCGCCCTTTCGACCAGCGAGGCGCTCGTTCATCCCTGGGGTGGGCGACGGGCGATGCTCGGAACCAACCCGATCGCCATCGGCATCCCTACAGGTAGCGCGCCTTTCATGATGGACACCGCGACGAGCGTCGTCTCGATGGGGGAAATCCACGATCACGCAAATCGCGGAGAGCCGATCCCTGAGGGCTGGGCTGTGGACGGCGCCGGAAACCCGACGACCGACGCCGCTGCCGCCAAGCAGGGCGCGATCGGACCCTTCGGCCAGGCCAAGGGTTATGCGCTCGGTCTGGCATTCGAACTGATCGTCAGCAGTCTTTCCGGCGCGGCCATCGGCCGGGATGTCAAGGGCACGCTCGACGACGACAGCATCTGCAACAAGGGTGACGTCTTCATCGTCATCGACGGGCCGAGGCGCGATCTGCAGGCCTATCTCGAGGAAATCCGGACGCTGCCGCCGGCAGACGGGTTTTCGGAGGTCCTGATACCCGGCGAACGCGGAAGGGCCTGCCGGGACAAGCGATTGAGGGAAGGAATTCCGATCGCCGACGAAATATTGGCGCGCCTGCAGGCGCTCGCCTGTCTTGAAGCAACAGCCTAGCGAAACCGGGAGGAAGGACGTTGTCGCTGTTTGGAACTTTACGCAGCCCGCGAAACCTGGTCTTCGGCACAGGCCAGCGCGCCGCCTTGCCCGGATTTGCATCGACGCTTGGCCGCAAGGCCCTGGTAGTCACCGACGAGCGGTTGAGCGCCGAGAAGGATTTTCGGGTGCTCATCGACAGCCTGAAGGCGGCAGGCATCGATGTGAAGGTCTTTGATCAGACGATCGCCGAGCTGCCGCTCGGATGCATCAACAGTGCGCTGGAGGCCGGAGCCTCTTTCGGCGCAGACATGGTCATCGGCATTGGCGGAGGCAGTTGCTTGGATGCCGCCAAGGTCGCCGCGCTGCTCTTGAGCCACGGGGGACGGGCGTCAGACTATTACGGCGAGTTCAAGGTTCCCGGGCCAGTCCTGCCGCTGATCCTGTTGCCGACCACCGCGGGTACCGGCTCCGAAGTGACGCCTGTCGCCGTCATCACCGATCCGGACAGGGCGGTCAAGGTCGGCATCGCCAGCCCCCATCTCATATGCCACACGGCAATCTGTGATCCGGAGCTGACCTATTCGTGTCCACCGGGGCTGACGGCGGTATCTGGAGCCGACGCCTTGACGCATGCGATCGAGGCTTTCACCACCGTGCGGCGCGAGCCGACCGGGACCATCGCACACGAGCACGTGTTTCTCGGCAAGAACGCACTGAGCGACCACTATGCCTTGCTGGCGATCCAGCACATATCGGCGAGCCTGAAGCGAGCTTGCGAAAACGGGCAGGATTTCGAAGCCCGGCAGCGTTTGATGTTCGGAGCGACGGCAGCCGGCCTAGCGTTCGGCACTGCTGGTACCGCCGCGGCCCACGCCGTCCAGTATCCGGTGGGAGCCATGACCCATACTGCGCACGGCGCCGGCGTCGCTGTGATGATGCCCTATGTGATGGAGTTCAATCGCGGCTATTGCGAACCCGAACTGGCCGAGATCGGTCAGGCGATGGGACTGGACATCAAGACCGCTTCGCTTGAGCAGCAGGCGGATGCCACGATCGACGCCGTCGCAGCGCTGTTTGCTGATATCGGCATTCCCAGAACGATCGCCGATCTCGGCGTCACCAGCGCACAGCTGTCGCAGGTTGCTGAGCAGGCGATGGGAAGCGCCAGGTTGATCAAGAACAATCCGCGGCCACTCGAACTTGAGACAATGAAAATTCTCGTGGAAGCCTCGTTCGGCGGCAACCGCGACGGCCTGCGGGCCGACTCTCGCTTAAGGAAGGCAAGCTGACCATGACCCTCATGGAGAAGATCAAACCTGAGATCGGCTTCGATATCGATGCTGTTCCGACGGACCTGTTCATCGGCGGCACGTGGCGTAGCGGAAGCACAGGCAAGCGGCTCGATGTCATCGACCCGTCGACGGGGGCTGTGATTGCCGCCGTCGCGGATGCCTCGATCGACGACGCTCTGGATGCCGTCGCAGCCGCTCATCAGGCAGCGGCTGGCTGGGCAGCGACGGCCCCACGCAAACGCTCGGAAATTCTGCGGCGCTGCTTCGAGTTGATGATCGAGCGCAAGCAGATGCTTGCCGAGCTTATAAGTCTCGAAAACGGCAAGGCTCTCAGCGACGCGCAGGGCGAAGTCGCCTATGCAGCGGAGTTCTTCCGCTGGTTTTCGGAGGAGGCCGTGCGCCTCAACGGCGAGATCTCGACCGCGCCCTCAGGCGCGAACAAGATCATCGTGCAGCACCAGCCGATTGGTGTCGCGGTACTCGTCACCCCCTGGAATTTTCCAGCGGCGATGGCGACACGCAAGATCGCTCCGGCGCTCGCTGCCGGCTGCACCTGCGTCCTGAAGCCGGCAACGGAGACGCCGCTCACCGCCTATGCGCTTGCCGCTCTCTATGCGGAGGCCGGTGTGCCAGATGGCGTGGTCAACGTCATCACGACGGATCGGTCGGGTCCTGTCGTCAGCAAGATGCTCCATGACCCCCGCGTCCGCAAGCTGTCTTTCACCGGCTCGACAGAGGTCGGCCGCAAGCTGCTTCATGAGGCGGCCGATACCGTGATCTCCTGCTCGATGGAGCTTGGCGGCAACGCACCTTTCATTGTTTTCGATGACGCAGATATCGATGCTGCGATCGACGGCGCGATGATCGCCAAGATGCGAAATGGCGGCGAGGCCTGCACGGCTGCCAACCGCTTCTACGTCCAGGCGGGCGTGGTCGATGAATTCGCAGCGAAGCTTGCTGCCCGGATGGGCGCCATGGCTGTCGGCCCCGGATATGACAAGGCGACCCAGTGCGGACCGGTCATCAATCGCAAGGCACTCGACCGTATAGATGGTCTCGTTGCCGATGCCGCTTCCCGCGGCGCAAAGGTCCTGACCGGTGGCAAGCCGCTCGAGCGGGACGGCTTCTACTACCCCCCGACGGTCATTCGCGATGTCGCAACCGAATCCAGCATCATCCGTGAGGAGATCTTCGGACCGATCGCAGCGCTGACGACCTTCACTTCGGAGGAGGAGGTGATCAAAGCGGCGAACGACACCGAATATGGCCTGATTTCCTACGTTTACACCCGCGATCTCGCGCGTGGTCTCAGGGTTTCCGAAAGGCTGGAAGCCGGGATGGTCGGGCTCAATCGCGGCCTGGTGTCCGATCCGGCGGCCCCTTTCGGAGGTGTCAAACAGAGCGGTCTCGGGCGGGAGGGCGCCCATCACGGCATCCTGGAATTCTCGGAGACGAAATACATCGCCGTCACGTGGTGATAGGCAGCATTGGGAGGAAATACGTTGAAGATAACAAAGATCGAGCCATTTCAACTGGCGCTGGGCGATGGCCCGAATGCATCGAAAAGCGCCTTTGTCCGCATCGAGACCGAAGACGGCCTGTTCGGCCTCGGTGAAGCGTCGCCGATGCAGGGAGGCTATGCCTCGCTCGTCGTCATCGCGCGGGACATGGCGCCCTTCCTGATCGGCAAGGATGCGCTCGATCATGCCGTTTTGCTGGACGAGCTTTTTCATCGTTGCGTCAAGCTGGGACCCGAAGGCATCACGACGTCAGCCCTTGCAGCGCTCGATATCGCGCTCTGGGACCTGAAGGGCAAATATCTCGGCCAGCCGGTCTACAAGCTGCTCGGCGGCGCCTGGAAGACCAGCCTGACCTGCTATGCCTCAGTCGGTGGAAACGCTGCTCGAACGGTGGACGAGGTGGTGCGCGTGGTCGAACGGCGCGTCGCCAAGGAAAACCCCGCCGCCGTCAAGATCCGTTGGGATGGCGACCGCAGCCGGCAGGATGTCGATATTCTCGGCGATATCGCCAAGGCAAAGGCTGTCCGCAAGCTGCTCGGCGACGATTTCGTTCTCGGCTTCGATGCGAACAACGGCTACTCCGTCGGTGGCGCCATGCGCGTCGGCCGCGTGCTGGAGGATCTTGGCTACACCTGGTTCGAAGAGCCGGTGCAGCACTACAACGTGCGCGCCATGGGAGAGGTGGCGCAGCGTCTCGACATCACCGTTTCGGCAGGTGAGCAGACATACACGCTGCAGGCGCTTCGCGATCTCATCGATGCTGGCGTCCGCATGGTGCAGCCCGACATCATCAAGATGGGCGGGATCACTGGCCTTATGAAATGTGCAGCGGTCGCACATGCGGCGGGCGTCGAACTCGTGCCACACCAGACGCAGCCGACCGTCGGGCATCTCGCAAATATGCATGTCCTCAGCACGATCATGCATTTGGCCAAGCCTGTGGAGCTGGCGGATAACTGGGAGAGAGGAGCTTCCGTATTCGTCAATCCATCGGAGCCGAAGAACGGCCGGTTCGAACTGCCGCAGGCACCAGGCCTCGGCATGGAATTCGATGCGGCTGAAATGGAGCGGCGCAAGATCCCGATCCAGAACTAGTCCGCGAAAACAACATCCTTGGGAGGAAGGAATATGACAACATCACGCAGAGAGTTTCTCGTTCAATCCGGCTTGTTGGCCACAACCGCGGCGGTCGCCTCGACCTTCGGGTTTCAGGCGGCGCAGGCCGCCGACAATGATACGATCACCATCGCATTGGCGTCACGAGCACCGGTCGGTCTAAACCCGCAGCAGACAGGCCTCAACGGCGGCGACAACTGGGCGATCAACCAGCTTTTCGATACGCTGGTGAAGCCTCCGGAAGGCCGCTGGGCGGTCAAGCCCGACGAGTTTTTGCCAAGCGTCGCGGAAAGCTGGGAATCCTCTGCGGATGCGAAGACCTGGACCTACAAGATCCGCAAGGGCGTGAAGTTCCACAAGAACTATGGGGAGGTCACCGCAGACGATGTCGTCTTCACCTTCCAACGCCAGCTCGATCCGAAGCAAGTGACCGCAAACAAGGTCTTCTATTCGAATATCGCCACCTGTGAAGCGGTAGACCCGATGACAGTCCGCTTCACGCTCAAGAGCGCCGATCCGCTCTTCAACGGCAGCTGTGCTTCGACGCTTAGCGTTTCGATCATGTCGAAAAAGGCGTTCGAAGAAAAGGGCGATGCCTACAACACCGATCCGATCGGCACGGGTCCGTTCCAGCTGCAGTCATTCAGCCCGACCGAAGGTCTGCTGCTGACGGCCTTCCCGGAACATTTCGATGGACCGGCCGCAACACCGAACCTGCGCATCACCTTCATTGCCGATACGACGGCACGCACGCTGGCCTTCGCTTCGGGGCAGGTCGACATGATCGAGGGCGTTCGCGCGCCGGGCTGGATCAATTCGATGAAACAGCGTTCTGCCGACACGATCTTCGACGCGACCGCGCCCGGCTCGCACAATACGCTGAACATCAATCTGACGCGCAAGCCGCTGGACAATCTGAAGGTTCGCCAGGCCATCCGCTATGGCATCGACAATGCGGCGATCGCCGCCGCCTTCCAGGGCATCGCAAGTCCGATGGTCGGCGTTATCGCTTCGCAGTTTGCCGGTTCGGTGAAGGTGGAAGACCTCCCGCCGGAACTGCAATACAAGCCCGATCCGGCGAAGGCCAAGGCGTTGCTGGCAGAGGCCGGTTTCCCTGATGGCGTGACCATTCCCTGCTATGTCAGCCAGCGTGAAGACTATGCGTCGATCATGCTGATGATCCAGGAGCAGCTTCGCGCCTCCGGGATCAATCTCGACCTGAAGATCATCGATCACACGACCTTCCATTCCGACAACCGGCAGGACAAGAACGCGCTGGCGCTCTATTCTTCGAGCTTCCCCCCCGTTCCGACCCTGACACTTGCTTCGCAACTCGCCGCGTCGGCGGAGGTCAAGGCGGATGGCAAGGGGCAGGGGAACTACAGCCATTACGGCGTCGCCATACCCGGCATAGATGATCTTCTCACCAAGGCTCAGAACGAACCTGACTTCGACAAGCGCATCGCGATCATCCAGGAGGCGGAAAAGAAGGTCCTGACCGACCTGCCGCTGCTCGGTATCATCGCATTGTCCTATGTCATCGCCAGAAACCCGCGGGTCGATATCGGCTATAAGGTCGAGTCCGGTCCCGCATACTGGTCGCTTGCCAAAGCCAAGCGCGTCGCTTGAGGCGAGGTCGTCATGCCCGGTATTATCTCCGTAAAACTTCTGGACGCCGTCCCGACGGTATTTCTGGTGCTGACGCTCGTCTTCGTGGCGTTGCGGATATTGCCGGGCGATCCGGCGCTGGTGGCGCTCGGAGATTATGCCACGCCGGAACAGCTCGCGCTGTTCCGGTCGCAGACCGGTCTCGACGCGCCTCTCTGGCAGCAATATTTCTCGTTCCTGTGGGACATGATCCGTCTGGATTTCGGCCAATCGCTGATGCAGCACCGGCCGGTTGCCGATATCCTGGCGGAAAACCTGCCTTACACGATCGAGCTGACGATCTGCGCGACCCTGATCGGCGTCGTCTTCGGCATTCCCTTCGGCGTTCTCGCCGCCGTCAAACGCAACCGTCTGCCGGATTCCGGCATGCGGATCTTCTCGCTGATCGGCTATGCCATTCCTGACTTCTATCTCGGCGCGCTCCTGTTGATTGCCTTCGCGCTCAATCTCGGCTGGTTCCCGATCAACGGCGGTGGCGACGGCTTCATCGATCGCATCTACCATCTGATCCTGCCGGCGGTGACGCTGGCGATGGTCAAGATCGCCTTCCTCGGCCGCCTGACGCGAACCTCGCTTCTGGAAGTACTGTCCAAGGATTACATGCGCACCGCCAAGGCCAAGGGCGTTCCGCGCAGCAAGATCATCTACAAGCATGGTCTTCGTAACGCACTGCTGCCGGTCGTGACCGGCCTTGGCCTCAGCCTGCTGGCAACGCTGTCTGGTTCCGTTGCGATCGAACTCGTCTTCAATCGGCCAGGCATCGGGGAGACGCTGATCAACGCGATCTCGGTGCGAGACTATCCCCTCATCCAGGGCGGTGTCGTCGTCTTCGCCTTCTTCGTCGTCCTCATCAATCTCATCGTCGACATCGTCTATACGCTCGTCGATCCGCGCATCAGGGGATAAGAGATGGCTCTTGCAGACAACGCCCCCGTCATCGTCCTCGAGACAAATTATTTCCGGATCATCCGTCAGGCGATCCTGTCGAAGCCCTCGACGATCCTGGCGTCGATCGTCATCCTGATCTTCTGCGGCATTGCGGCCTTTGCGCCCTGGATTGCCCCCTACGACCCGCTGAAGCAGAGCTATTTTGCTATCAGTGCCTATCCCTCGGCAGAATATTGGCTGGGCACAGACCAGTTCGGCCGCGACGTTCTTTCGCGACTGATCTACGGCTCGCGAAATTCCCTGATATTCGGGCTTATCGCGCCCGCCCTGGCGGCGATCATCGGCACTACGCTTGGTGTCATGGCCGGTTATTTCGGCGGCATCACCGACCGCATTGTCACGCGCCTCATCGATCTGATGATGGCCTTTCCGGAATTGCTGTTGGCGATCATCATTTCGGCAGCACTTGGCGGCGGCTTCTGGAATGTCGTTGCCGTCCTGACGATTGCGTTCGTTCCGGGTTTTGCGCGTGTGTCGCGCGCCTCGACGCTCTCCATCAAGCAGGAACCCTATATCGAATCCTCCATCGCGATCGGCGTGCGCACGCCTGTGATCATCACCAGGCACATATTGCCGAACATCTCGGCGCCGATCGTCCTGCTGTTGACGCTGTGGATCGCATCGGCGATCCGTCTCGAAGCGGCGCTCAGCTTTCTCGGCATCGGAACGCAGCCGCCGCAGGCGAGCTGGGGCAATATCATCCGCGACGGGCTCAGCAACGTTTTTGGCTCTCCCTGGTCGATCATCGGCGCCGGTGCTTCGATCACCATTGTCGTGCTCGCCTTCAACGTCATCGGCGACTCCGTGCGCGATGCACTTGATCCGGATGCTGCCGAATGACGGCGACCAATCTTGAGGAAAAGGACGCGGTGACCGCCATGGCGACAAACGGAGCGCTCACAGACAACCCGGTTCTTTCGGACGCCGGATCGTCGCCGGTTCTCGCAGTCGAGAACTTGAGGACATCATTCCGCGCGGCCGGCGGCTGGAACAGCGTCGTCAAGGGTATTTCGTTCGACATCCGCGCCGGCGAGACGCTGGCGATCGTCGGCGAATCCGGCTCCGGCAAGAGCGTGACCGCCTTCTCGATCATGCGGCTGCTTCCGGACGAGAAAACCAGGATCGAAGGGGCCGTCCGGCTGAATGGCCGTGAGCTTCTCAGCCTACCGGAAGAAGAGATGCGCAAGGTCCGCGGCAACGGGATCTCGATGATTTTCCAGGAGGCCATGACCAGCCTCAATCCGGTTTTCACGATCGGTGAGCAGATCGTCGAGGCATTGACGGTTCACCGGTCGCTGGGCGGGCAGGAGGCCGAAGCTGAAGCGCTGAGATTGCTGGAGCGCGTCAAGATTCCGGCCGCGCAACGGCGCTACCATGATTATCCGCATAATTTCTCCGGTGGCATGCGGCAGCGCGCGATGATCGCCATGGCGCTTGCCTGCAAGCCGAAGCTGCTGATCGCCGACGAGCCGACCACGGCACTCGATGTCACGATCCAGGCCGAGATCCTCAACCTCATCAAGCAGTTGCAGGATGAGGAGAACATGGCCGTGATGTTCATCACCCATGACATGGGTGTCGTCGCCGAGATCGCCGAACGCACCGTCGTCATGCTGGAAGGCGAGGCGGTGGAGGCCGGGTCGACCGAAGCGATATTCCGCAAGGCCAATCACCCGTACACCCGCGCACTTCTACACGCCGTGCCGGTGCTGGGAGCGATGAAGGGGGAGCTCGCTCCGAAACCTTTTCCGATCGCCGACAAGCGTTCGGGAGAGATCACTCAGCAGGATGTGGAGAGGCCGGAGGCTGCCGCTGCTGGCAAGCCGCTGCTGGAGGTCAGAAATCTCAGCGCTCGCTTCGATATACGTGCCGGATTGCTGGGCAAGGTGTCCAGCCGGATCCACGCAGTGGAGGATGTCTCCTTCGATCTGCGGGAGGGCGAAACCCTCTCGCTGGTTGGAGAATCCGGCTGCGGCAAGTCGACGATCGGCCGATCCATCATGCGGCTGATCGAGCCGAAGGGCGGTTCGGTTCACCTCTGCGGCGACGAGCTGATCGATATGCCGGCGGAACAGCTGCGGGTAGCGCGCCGCAATATCCAGATGATCTTCCAGGATCCCTTCGCAAGCCTCAGCCCGCGGCGCACGGTCGGGCAGGCGATTGCCGAGCCTTTCCTGACACATCGATTGGGAACGGTGCAGGAGGCTGAGCGGCTGGTGGCTGACCTGCTGATCAAGGTTGGTCTCGACCCGGCGATGGCAGGGCGTCTGCCGCATCAGTTCTCCGGCGGGCAACGCCAGCGCATTTGTATCGCTCGCGCCCTTTCGCTGTCTCCCAAGGTGATTGTCGCCGATGAATCGGTCGCGGCTCTCGATGTGTCGGTCAAGGCGCAGGTGATCAACCTGATGATGGAGCTGCAGCGAAGCCTCGGTCTCTCCTATCTCTTTATCTCGCACGACATGGCCGTCGTCGAGCGGATCAGCCACCGAGTCGCGGTGATCTATCTCGGCGAGATCGTCGAGACGGGAACGCGGGAAGAGATATTCGGGAACCCTCAGCATCCCTATACGCGCAAGCTGCTCGACGCCGTCCCGATCCCCGATCCGGAGAGGCGGCAGTCGAAACGGCAGCTGGAGCCTCACGAAGTCAAAAACCCGATCCGCCCGATCGACTACATGCCGCCGAAAAGGACCTATCGGAACGTCACGGAAACGCACAAGGTCATGATCGACGAGTACTAGTTCGTGTCGTTGTTGACGGCTTTCGCCATGCTGCGAGCGCTGTCTCGACGCCGAAGGCGATCTGCAGCAGGCGGTGGTCTGCGCCGAGCGGCCCGGTGAGCTGCAGGCCGAGCGGCAGGTGGCCGTCCATGCCGGAGGGTATGCTGATCGAGGGTTGGCCGGTCATGTTGGCGAAGCCGCTGGAGAGCATTTCGCCTTCCTCGCCATCCTCGGTGAATTCAGGATCCTCGACCGGTGACGGGAAGGGGACGCTTGGGCCGATCAGCGCATCGACTTCACCGAAGGCCGCTTCGACGGCATTGCGCAGTTCGGCACGGAAACCCTGTGCGCGCAGATAATCGACGGCTTTCGCCTCGAAACCGGCTTCGACCTGCGCCCGGGTGCGCGGTGCATAGCCCGCCGGATTTTCGGCGTGGAGTGGTGCGTGGATGACGGAAGCCTCGGGCAGTATGATGCGGCGCAGTTCGGAATTGGCGCGGGCGAGTTCCGGAATGTCGATCGGCTTGACGATGGCGCCAGCCGCGGCGAGACGATCGAGCGCCCAGGCGAGATTGGCGGCGACCGCCGGTGTCAGTTCCGGGCTTTCGCAGTGAAAGCGCACGGCGCCGATCCGGATGCCTGATAGCGATGGCGGGGTCAGCGGCAGGGGAGTGGCGCTCAGCGCTTCGAGCAGCAGCGCCGTATCGGCGACATCGCGGGCGAGCGGCCCTGCATGGTCGAGCGTCCAGGACAGCGGGAAGACACCGTCAAGCGGTACGAAGCCAAAGCTCGGCTTCAGCCCGGCAATGCCGCAGTAGGAGGCGGGGATGCGGATCGAGCCGCCGGTATCCGTGCCGATCGCCAGCGGCACGATGCCCGAGGCAACCAGCGCCGCCGACCCGCCGCTGGAGCCGCCGGAGGTGCGTCCGGTATCATGCGGATTGTTGGTCTGTCCGATATCGGGATGGGCAATGCCATAGGCATATTCGAGCAGGTTCGCCTTGCAGAAGATGATCGCGCCGGCCTGCCTCAGCCGCTGTACCAGCAGAGCGTCCGCGTCTGCGATCACAGGTGCGCGCACCTTGCTGCCATAGCCGGTCGGCGCGCCTTCGACCTCGATCAGGTCCTTGATCGCAACAGGAATCCCATGCAGCGGACCGCGATCGTTGCCCGCGCGCAGCTCTTCCGCTGCCCGCCCGGCTTCTGCCAGTGCCGATGCGTCCAGCCGGTGGGCGACGGCGTTGAGGCCGGGTTCGAGCGCCTCGAGCCGGCGAAGCGCGGCAGTGACGACATCGACTGGCGACAGCGTGCCGGCCCGATAGGCGCGCCCGAGTTCGCTCACGCTCGTAAAGGCGGTTTCATCGGTAGCCATCGCATGCTCCTCCGGTGGAAACGTTCCGCCGCCCGTCGGCGGCGGAACGCGGTGTTCAGCTCTATGCCTCAGTTCTTGACCGTATCTTCCAGGAAGAAGCGGCCGAGCGGGTTCTGGTAGAAATTCTCGACGTTCTTGCGCGCCACGTTGATGTAGGGGCTGTAGTAGAGGTCGATCCAGTTGACGTCGTCCTTCGCGGTCTTCTGCAGGTCGACATACATCTGCTCGCGCTTCTTCGGGTCGAGTTCCAGGCGCGCCTTGGCGACCAGTTCCTTCACCGCCTCGTTCTTGTAGTTGGTCGAGTAGTTGTTGTTGGAGTCATGGCCGAGCACGAAGGTGGTCTTCTGGTCCGGGTCGAGGATATCGTTGGTCCAGTAATTGACCGAGATGTCGTAATCGCCGGCCACCGTCATGTCCCATTCCTGGCTCGGATCGACCTTCTGCAGGTTGGCAGTGATGCCGGCCTTGGCGAGCTGCTGCTGCACGAGAACCGCGGTCTGCTCGTCCACTTCGTCGCCGGCGCGGATGAGATAGTTCAGCGTTAGGTTGGAAACGCCGGCGTCGGCCAGCATCTTCTTTGCCTTTTCAGGATCATAGGGGCGCTGCAGGTTGTCGGCGTAATAGTAGAGGGCGCCCTTCGGGATATAGGAATTGGCAACGGTACCCTGGCCGAAGGTCACGGCATCGACGATCGCCTTCTTGTCGATGGCGAGATCGAGCGCCTGCCGAACCTCCTTCTTGCCGAGATCTCCATGGGCATGGTTGATCAGGAGGTGATCTTCGCGGGTCGACGGATCGATAAGGACGTTGAGGTTGGCATCCTTCTTCATCTCCTCGACGCGCGAGAAGGGCACGAAGATTGCCGCATCGAGCTGGCCAGCCTGGACGTTCAGCATGCGGGTGTTGTCGTCGGGAACCGAGATCCACTCGACGCCGTCGAGCTTGACGCGGTCGGCCTGCCAGAAATTCGGGTTCTTCTTCAGGATGATACGGTCACCGCGGCGCCATTCGTCGACGGTGAAGGCACCGGATCCGATCGGCTTTTCGGCATAGGCGTCAGGCCCCAGTGATTCCATGCCTGCCTTGGAGATGACCGAGGCGTTCGGCAGTGCCAGCGTCGACAGGAACGGCGCCGATGGGTTCTTGAGCTTGATCGTCAGCGTGTGCGGATCGGTGGCGACGGCGGTGTCGATCACCTTGTAGCTGTCGCTCCAGAGCGACGCCGGATCGTCGCGGATGCGCAGCAGGCTGAAGGCGGCGTCTTCGGCCGTCAGCGGCGAGCCGTCGGAGAACTTGGCGTCGCGGATCTTGAAGACATAGGTGAGGCCGTCTTCCGAGGCGGTCCAGCTTTCGGCAAGGCCGGGCTCCAGCTTGGTGCCGGTCTTGTCGACGCGTACCAGCACATCATAGACGTTGGAGAATACCCAGTTGTCGATGTTCTGCGCTGTCTTGATCGGATCGAAAGTCGTCGAGTCCTCGCGGCGGCCGATGGTGAGGACGCCGGCTGCTTCGGCATAGCTTGCCGTCAGCGAGAGGCCGGCGATGAATGCGGCAAGTCCGATTGATTTCCACCTGTTGGTCATGTGCTGTTCCCTTCTTTGTTATGGTATGCGTTTGGCAGGCTGAGCCGGTATCGACGGCATGTCTTCTCCGAGGCCAGAGCCGCCGAGAAGCGGCCGGTCGGGATCGATGTCGGGAATGGCGGCAATGAGCGCCGCGGTATAGGGATGCTTCGGCCGCGAGAAGACCTCTTCGGATAGCCCTTCCTCGACGATTTCGCCGTGATACATGACCACGACGCGTTCGCAGAGATTGCGGACGATCGCCAGATCGTGGGCGATGAACATCAGCGTCAGGTTCATCTTCGCCGTCAGTTCGCGGAACAGCGCGATGATCTGCGCCTGGATCGTCACGTCGAGCGCGGCGACACACTCGTCGGCGATAACAAGCTTCGGATCGACGGCCAGCGCCCGGGCGATACCGGCGCGCTGGCACTGGCCGCCGCTCATGCTGCGCGGTTTGCGGTTGGCGAATTCACGCTCCAGCCCGACGAGATCGAGCAGTTCGCCGATCCGTGCCGGAATGCCGGCGGCCGGCACCTTGCCCTGAACCTTCAGCACTTCGCCGAGCATCTGGCCGATGGTGAGCCGCGGGTTCAGCGCATTATAGGGATCCTGGAAGACCATGGCCGCTTCGCGTCTCAGCTTCGCAAGGCCGGCGGTTCGCTGCTGCGCCAGATCGATGCCGTCGAAGGAGACGTGGCCTGCGGAAATCGGGGTCAGGCCCAAGATGGCCCGCGCCAGCGTGCTCTTGCCGCTGCCGGACTCGCCGACGATGCCGATCGTCTCGCCGGGCATGACGCGCAGGCTGACACCGGCAACGGCACTCACGGTCTTGGTGCTCGCCTTGAACAGGCTGCCGCCGGTCTTGAAGCGAACATGGAGATCGTCGATTTCGAGCAGCGGGCGAACGGCTGTCTCGGCTGGCGCGATCACGGCTACGGGCGGTGCCGCCTCATCGGGCATCGAGGGGTGGCTGTTGATCAGGTTGATCGTGTAGGGATCCTGCGGGCGCGACAGGATCGTCCGCTTAGGGCCCTGTTCCAGGAGCTTGCCGTTGCGCATCACCGCGATGCGGTCGCAGGTCTGGGCGACGATGCCGAGATCGTGGGTGATGAGGATGATCGACAGGCCGCGCTTGTCGCGGATATCCATCAGGAGCTTCAGGATCTGCGCCTGGATCGTGACGTCGAGGGCTGTCGTCGGTTCGTCGGCGATCAGAATTTTCGGGTTACACGAGAGTGCGACGCCAATCATGGCGCGCTGGCGCATGCCGCCGGAAAACTCGTGCGGGTAGCTGTCATATTGCCTGGCGGGATCGGGAAAGCCGACCTGCGTCAGGATTTCGACGGCGGCGGTCCGCGCCTCTCTTGCGCCCAGTCCCTGGTGATAGCGGATGCCTTCGGCGATCTGGTCGCCGATCCGCATGACCGGGTCGAGATGGCTGGTCGGGTTCTGGAAGATCATGCCGATCTCGCCGCCGCGGACCTCAAGCATTTCGGCATCGCTGACGGCGGTGAGATCCCGGCCCTCCAGCAGCACCGTGCCCTGCTCGATCTTGATCAGCGACGACGGCATCAGCCGCACCAGCGAGCGGCAGAGCAGGCTCTTGCCCGAGCCGCTCTCGCCGACGAGGCCAAGGATTTCGCCCTTGGCGAGATCGAGCGCGACGTTGTCGATCAGCGTTCGCGTCCCGCCGTCGAGATGGACCTTAACCGTCAGGTCGCGGACGGAAAGCACGGACGCGCTCATTCGTGAACCCCAAGAAGTTCGCCGAGCGCATCACCCAGCATGCTGAAACCAAAAGCGAGGCAGACGATCGACAGGCCCGGGAAGAGCGTGATCCACCATGCCGTGGTGATGAAGCTCTGGCCTTCCGCGACCATGACGCCCCATTCGGCAAGGGGCGGCTGCACGCCGAGGCCGAGATAGCTGACCGCTGCGCCGCTCAGCAGCACCAGCGTGGCGTCCGACATCGAGAAGACGATCGACCCGGCAATGGCGTTCGGCAGCAGATGGCGGAACATGATGCGCGTGCGGCTGAAGCCGAGGCTGACGGCGGCGACGGCATAGTCGGAGCTTTTGAGGACCAGCATCTGCGCGCGGATCAGCCGGGCATATGAGACCCAGCCGACCAGCGCCATGGCGATATAGAAGCTGCTCAGTCCCGGTCCGAGAATGGCGATGATCGACAGCATCAGCACCAGGAACGGGAAGGCCAGAATGATGTCGACGATGCGCATGAAGATGGCATCGACGAGACCGCCGAAGAAGCCCGCGATGGTGCCGACCGTCGTGCCGATCAGGAAAGGGAAGAGCACGCCGATGACGGCGATCTGCAGGTCGATGCGGGTGCCCCAGATGACGCGCGAGAGGATGTCGCGGCCGAAATTGTCGGTGCCGAACAGATGCGCCAGTGACGGCGACTGCAGCCGGGCGTCGGCATTTTGCAGGATCGGGTCATAGGGCGCGATGATGGGGGCGCCGATCGCCAGCAGCAGGAAGAACAGCAGCATGCCGGCGCCGATGACCAGCGTCAGGCGGCGGCCGAAGAAACGGCGCCAGGCGATTGGCGCGGGAGAGAAGGTGCCGACGCTCATAGCTTCACTCTCGGATCGACGGCGACGGTGACGATGTCAGCCAGGAAATTGACGAGAACGGTGGCGCAGGCGAATGTCATGGCGACGCCCTGAACCACCATGTAGTCGCGCGAGAAGATGGCGCGCACCAGAAGCTGGCCCATGCCGGGCAGGGCGAAGACGCTTTCGACCACCACGGTGCCGCCGATCAGCCAGCCGATATTGACGGCGAGCAGATTGATCGTCGGTACCAGCGAATTCGGCAGTACATGGCGCCAGAAGACGATGCTTTCGGGCATGCCGCGGGCGCGGGCAGCCGTCGCCACATCGGATTTCAGCGCTTCGATCATCGCCGAGCGCAGGCTGCGGGTCAGCACCGTCGAGAGCGACAGCGCCACGGTGAGGCTCGGCAGGATCAGATGCGAGAGCTTGTCGCCAAGTGTCGTCCCGTAGCCGGAGACCGGCAGAATGCCGAGTTCGACGCTGAAGAGAATGATTAGCATCAGGCCGAGCCAGAATGGCGGAAAGCCGATGCCGAAGGTGGAGATGACGCGCACCGCATGGTCGGGAGCGCGGCCGGCATTTCGTGCCGCAATCGCCGACATCGGCACGGCGATCAGGATCGACAGGATGACGCTTGTGAGAACCAGCGCGATGGTCGGCTCGATGCGGGTGGCGATCAGCGGCAGGACATCGATCTTGTAGAGGATCGACTTGCCCATCTCGCCATTCGCGAGGTTTTTCAGGAAGTAGAAATATTGCAGCCACATCGGCTGGTCGAGGCCGTATTGGGCGCGGATATTGGCAAGGGCGGTCGGTGTGGCGCGGGTGCCGAGAATATTGCGAGCCGGGTCTCCGGGGATCAGGCGCACGAGGATAAAAGTGATAACACTAATGCCGAAAATAACAGGCAGAAACTGAAATGGACGGGTCAATATGAATTTATAACGATGCATGGCGGCGCTGGCCCCCCTGTCTTCGCCCGGCTTCGATCTCGCTACACTGCATCAGCTTGCCCCATGCCGCGACAGGAAATCGATCAGCGCCGGATAATAATCCTGCGGGTTCTCGTAGAAGGGCATGTGGCTGGCATTGGCGAAGACCTTGAGTTCGGCATTCGGCAGTGCGAGCTTCATTCGCAGCGCACAGGCCGGTGTCAGTTCGTCATGCTCGCCGGTGGTAATCAAAACCGGGACAGTCACGCGCGGCAGGTCGGGAATGCGGTTCCAGTCCTTCAGATTGCCGATATAGAGAAACTCGTTCGGCCCCTGCATGGTCTCGTAGGGACCCATGTTCCAGTCGTCGAGCGAGCGGCGCACGGGGGCGGGCCACTCCGGCAGGCGGCAGACGTGGCGATAATTGAGGATCGTCACCGCCGCCAGATATTCCGGGTGATTGTAGGTGCCCTGCGCCTCATGCTTCTGCATCATCGATACCGTTTCCGGACCGAGTGCGGCGCGCAGCCGCTCCAGCTCCGAGATCAGATGCGGCATGTCGGCGACGGTATCTTCGAGGATGAGCGTCTGGAGGTTTTCGGGATAGGTCAGCGCATAGTCGATCGCCAGCCAGCCGCCCCAGGAATGGCCGAGCATATGGACCTTGCCGAGGCCGAGCGCCTTGCGCACGGTCTCCGTCTCCTCGACATAGCGGCCGATCGTCCAGAGCGAGACGTCGGTCGGGCGGTCCGAAGCGCCGGTGCCGAGCTGGTCGAAGGCGACGACGCGGTAGCCCTTGTCGATCAGACAGGAATGGGCTTCGCGCAGATAATCGCAGGGCAGGCCGGGGCCGCCATTCAGGCAGAAAACCGTTTCGCTTCCGCTGCCGAAGCTGTAGGCTACGACCTTGTGGCCGTCGACCTCGATTTCATGTCGCGCCTCAGGCTCGATTTCACGCCACATTGACCGCTCCGGCAGAAGATTTCGCTTGCTCAATAATTGGGCATGGCTAAATTTTTATCTTAAACCGCAGTCTTTGCCAGCTATAAGAAGTGATAGGTGGTGAGCCACCGATGGAGCCTGCCATGCTTGACGAGATCGGCACGATCAGACGGCAATTTTCAGCCCACCAGACGCTGGAGGGGCGGATCGACCAGGTTTTCGAGGCCATGAAGGCACTCGGTTTCGAGGCCCTGATCTACGACTATACGCCGGTGCCTTACGATCTCGACGGCGAGGTAATGATCCCGTCGCTGCTGAAGCTGCGCAACATTTCCGAAGACATGCGGGAGTATTGGTTCGACCGCGGCTATTTTCGTATAGACCCGGTGCAGCAGGTGGCGCTGCGGACGTCGGCGCCGTTCTACTGGAACTATGACGCAGACGCCGACACGCCGATCAGCCGCTTCATGAGCGCCGATACGGCGCCTGTGACCCGCTTTCTCAACGAACGCGACATGTCGACGGGTGTAACCGTGCCGGTCCATATGCCGGGCGGCGACTATGCGACGGTGACCGGCATCCGCTTTGGCGCCAATGGCGATTTCGAGCAGCATGCGCTGCGCTACATCGCCGATTTCAATCTCCTGGCGCATGTCTTCCACGAGGCCGCCTTCTCGCTTTTCGATGCCGAGGCCCGCAGCGTTGGCAAGATCCGCCTGACGGAGCGCGAGCGCGAATGCCTGCGATATTCGGCCGAGGGGCTATCGGCGAAGGAGATATCGCGGATCATCGACCGGTCGGTGCCGACTGTGGTGATGCATCTGAACGCCGCGGCCAAGAAGCTCGGCGCCCGTAACCGCACGCAGGCGGTCGTGCGCGCCACGCATTACCGGCTTCTCGACGATCGTCCATCCTATAACTTCTGATAGCTGCCTTCGGCTTTGCGCCGCCGCTATGCTTTTTCCATCATTGCCCTCACGATGGAGACGCCAGTGGCCGCCGTTCAGACGACAGAAGCCTATCTGCCCTTTCGCGATTACCGCACCTGGTATCGCATCACCGGTTCACTGGATTCGGGAAAGCTGCCGCTCGTTGTCGCTCATGGCGGTCCCGGCTGCACGCACGATTATGTCGATTCCTTCAAGGGTATCGCCGCGCTCGATGGCCGTGCCGTCATCCATTACGACCAGCTCGGCAACGGGCATTCGACGCGGCTGCCTGAGAAGGGACCGGATTTCTGGACGCCGGCGCTGTTTCTCGAAGAACTCGATACGCTCCTGAAGCATCTCGGCATTCAGGACCGCTACGCCTTTCTCGGCCAGTCCTGGGGCGGGATGCTCGGCGCCGAACATGCGGTGCGCCAGCCGAAGGGTCTGAAGGCCCTCGTCATCGCCAATTCGCCCGCCAACATGCATACCTGGGTCGCGGAGGCCAATCGCCTGCGCGAAGAGCTGCCGCAGGATGTGCAGGACACGCTGCTGAAGCACGAAGAAGCCGGAACGATCACCGACCCCGAATACATTGCTGCCTCGCGTATCTTCTACGACCGCCATGTCTGCCGCGTCACGCCCTGGCCGGACGATGTGGCGCGCACTTTCGCGGCCATGGACGAGGACAATACCGTCTACCGCAACATGAACGGCCCGACGGAATTCCACGTCATCGGCACGATGAAGGACTGGACAATCGAGGACCGGCTGCCGCTGATCGAGGCGCCGACGTTGCTGATTTCCGGCAAATACGACGAGGCGACGCCGCTCGTGGTCAAGCCCTATATCGACCGGGTCAAAGGGTGCGAGTGGGTGCTGTTCGAGCATTCCAGCCATATGCCGCATGTCGAGGAAAAGGAGCTTTGCCTCGCCACCGTCTCCGGCTTCCTGTCGAAATACGATTGACGATCACGCGGTGAGATCGTCGACCTTGCGTGCGAGGTCGGCGATATAGGCCGTGGTCGACAGATCCGATCCCGTCGCGTCCTTCAGCAGCTGACTCGCGCTCTTCGAGCGGCCGAACTGGTGGACGTTGCCGTTCAGCCAGGTCTTCAGCGGCAGGTAATCGCCGCTCTCAAGCCCGTCGGCGATTGCGCGCTCCTTGCAGGCGGCGGCGAAGAACTGCGAGGACATGATGTTGCCGATCGTATAGGTCGGGAAAGAGCCGACCATGCCGGAGGACCAGTGAACGTCCTGCAGCACGCCGAGCGTATCGGAGGGCACATGGAGGCCGAGATAGGATTTGATCTTCTCCCGCCAGATCGCCGGCAGCTCACTCACCCGGATGTCGCCCGCCATCAGCCCTGCCTCGATTTCGGAGCGCAGCATGATGTGCATGTCGTAGGTCAGTTCATCGGCCTCGACGCGGATGAAGCCGGGGCGGGCGGCGTTGACGGCCCGCCAGAAATCCTCGGGCGTGACGTCCGAGAGCTGATCTGGGAAGGTCTTCTGCAGGTCGGCGAAGTTCAGTTCCCAGAAGCGGCGCGACCGGCCGACGCGGTTCTCCCAGAGGCGCGATTGCGATTCATGGGTGCCGAAGCTGGTGCCGCCGACGGCGTAGAGATTGACGAAATCGGTGGTGAAGACCGAGCGGCTGAATTCCTCCGATATACCCTGCTCGTACATGCCGTGACCGGCCTCGTGCCAAACGGCAAACAGGCCGCCCGGCAGCCAGGTCTCGCGGAAGCGGCCGGTGATGCGCACATCCGAGCGGGTGAAGGAAATCTCGAAAGGATGGACGGTGTCGTCGAGGCGGCCGCGGTTGAAGTCGTAGCCAAAGCGGCTGGAGATCAGGCTGGAGAAGGCGCGCTGTTTCTCGACCGGATAGGCACGATCAAGGATTTCGGAGCGAACGTTCGCTTCCTTGGCCCGGGCGAGCAGTGGAAGCAGGCCGTCGCGCAGCTCTCCGTAGATCGCCTGTAGCCGCGACCAGGTCATACCCGGCTCGTAAGTGCCGACAAGTGCGTCATAGGGATGCTCGGCATAGCCGATCGCTGCAGCGATCTCGCGCTGCATCTCCATCGTCCGTTCCAGCATCGGCGCGAAGGCCGCAAAATCATTGGCGGCGCGCGCTTTGCTCCAGGCCGCCTGGGCAACGGTCTTCAGCTCGGCCGCGTCGCTGACCAGCTTTGCCGGAATGCGTGACAGCGTGCCGATCGCTTCGGCGGCCTGCTCGACGGCAAGCCTGCGCCGGTCGCCAAGTGCCGCGCCCGCGAGCTCGGCTCGCGCGTTCTCGATCGCGCGTTGAAGGCCGTCGCCGGTCGCGAGATCCCTGGCGATGCCGACCAGCGTGGCGATCTGCTTGCCGCGGGCATCGACGCCACCTGGCGGCATCATCGTACGGGCATCCCAGGTCAGCAGGTTCACGGCGCAAAGCACATCGTTGATCCGGGCGATCTCAGCTTCAAAACTGGCATAGGTCATTGTCTCAAATCCTCATTGCGCCGGAGGGGCGCCGAAATCCTCGATATGGCAGGCGGCGAGCTGGCCGTGGCCGCGCGGCGTTAGAAGCGGGCGCTCCACCCTGCAGCGGTCGAAGGCATGCGGACAGCGGCTGGCGAAGGCGCAGCCGGGCGGAACGTCGAGCGGGCTCGGCAACTCGCCGCGGGCGGCAACCGTGCGGCTGCGGCGCGACGGATCGAGTTCCGGCGCGGCATCGAGCAGCGCCTTGGAATAGGGGTGGCGCGGCGCGGTGAAGAGGGCTTCCGAGGTGCTGACCTCGACGACCTGGCCGAGATACATGACCGCGACGCGATGCGAGATGTGCCGCACCAGTCTGAGATCATGGGCAACGAAGACGACAGTCAGATGCAGCCGTTCCTGTAGCTGGAGCAACAGGTTGACGACCTGCGCCTGCACCGAGACGTCGAGCGCTGAGACCAGTTCATCCGCCACGATCACATCGGGCTCGACCGCAAGCGCCCGGGCAATGCCGATGCGCTGCCGCTGGCCGCCGGAGAATTCATGGGGATAGCGCGCCGCGGCGTCCTGCGGCAGCCGCACCAGCTCCAGGAGTTCGGCGATCCGGTGCGGGATCTCGGCCTTTGGCCGCATCCTGTGGACGGAGAGCGCTTCGCCAAGGATCTGCTGCACCGTCATGCGCGGATTGAGCGAGCCGTAGGGATCCTGAAAGATCATCTGGACCCGCCGGTTGAAGGCACGCCGCTCGCCGCCGCGCAGGCGCGCGATGTCTTCGCCCTCGAAGCGGATCGCCCCGCCATCCGGTTCGTGAAGCCGCACGAGGCAGCGGGCGAGCGTGGATTTGCCGCAGCCGGACTCGCCGACGATGCCGAGCGTCTCTCCGCGATGAATTTCCAGCGTCACATCACGCAGCGCCTGGACGGCGAGCGGCGGCTTGCCCTGCAGGCGCCGCGTCAGGGAGTAGGGGCCGGCAAAACGCTTCGAGATGCCGTCAATGGAGAGGATGGGGAGGGTCGCGTTCAAAGGATCGCCTCCGCTGCGGCCACCTGGCTGTGATGGAAACATGCGGCCGCCCGCCCTGGAGCGCCCACCGTTTCCAGCGGCGGCCGTTCCTTCAGACAGCGCTCGGTCGCAAAGCTGCAACGCGGATGAAAGGCGCATCCTTCGGGCAGGTTGGTCAGGCTTGGCGGCGTTCCCTCGATGGACTGCAGGACAGTGCGGGCCGCGCCCGAGCGCGGCACGGAACCGAGCAGCCCGCGCGTGTAGGGATGGTGCGGCTGACGGAAGACATCGGCGACCGTCCCGGTCTCGACGATCCTTCCGGCATACATCACGGCCATCCGGTCACAGGTTGCGGCAACCACGCCGAGATCGTGGGTGACGAGCACGACGCTCATCGACAGCCGGTCGCGCAGGTCAAGCAGCAGTTTCAGGATCTGGTCCTGGATGGTGACATCGAGCGCCGTCGTCGGTTCATCGGCGAGCAGCAGCTTGGGCGAACACGCGAGCGCGATGGCGATCATGGCGCGCTGGCGCATGCCGCCGGAAAACTGGTGCGGATATTCCTGCAGACGCCGCTCGGCGGCGGGAATGCCGACGATGTTCATCAGTTCGAGGGCGCGCGCCTTGCGATCGCGGGCATTGAGTGTCGTATGGGCAACGAGGTTTTCCTCGATCTGCACGCCCACAGGAAGAACCGGGTTGAGCGCAGTCATCGGCTCCTGGAAGATCATTGCGATCTCGCCGCCGCGCACCTTGCGCAGTTCCTCCGCCGGCATGGCGACCAGATCGCGCCCGCGCCATTCGACACGGCCGCTGACATGGCCGGGTTCGCGGATCAGGCGCATGATGGAGCGCAATGTCACGCTCTTGCCGGAACCGGATTCGCCGACTAGGCCGACGACTTCGCCGGGCGCCACATCGAAATCGACATCGGCGGCAGCGATTGCCTGGCCGCGCGGCGTATCGAAGGTCGTCGTCAGGCCGCGCACGATCAGTCCGCTGTTTTCGCTGGCTGCGCCCATCATCGTCTGACCCTCAACAGTTCGGCGACGCCGTCCCCGGCCAGGCTGAAGCCAAGGCCGGTGAGGACGATCGCGACGCCCGGGAAGACCGAAATCCACCAGGCGGTGTTCATGAAGTTCTTGCCGTCGGCGATCTGCACGCCCCATTCGGCCGCGGGCGGTTGGGCGCCGAGGCCGAGATAGCCGAGGCTTGAGCCGAGCAGGATGGCGAGCGCCATGTCGGTCATCCAGTAGACGATCGCCGGGGTGATGGCGTTCGGCAGCAGATGGCGGAAGACGATGCGCAGCGGCGCGTACCCCATCACCTTGCCGGCATCGGCATAATCGAGCCGCTTCTGCACTTTGATCTCGGCGGCGACCAGCCGGGCATAGAAGACCCAGCCGACAACGCCGACGGCGACATACATGTTGCCGAGGCCGGGGCCGAGCACGGAGACGATGGCGATCACCAGCACGAGGAAGGGGAAGGTGATGGTCGCATCGACGATACGCCCGAAGATCGCCTCCCAGATACCACCGGCATAGCCGATGAAGGCGCCGATGATGGTGCCGAAGATGAAGGGCCCGATCGTCGCGAAAACGGCGATCTGCATGTCGAGCGTATAGGCATGGATGACGCGCGATAGCACATCGCGGCCGAAGCTGTCGGTGCCGAAGGGATGCGCCGCGCTTGGCGGCTTCAGCAGCGCGTTGTAGTCGAAGGTGGTTGGATCATAGGGAGCAAACAGCGAGGGCCAGATCGCCACGATCAGGCTGAGGCCGAGAATGATGCCGCCCCAGATCAGCGAGCGGGGTGGCTTGCGCCACTGGACGAGGCTGTGAGCGGCTTTGGCCGCCGGCGCGCTCATCGTGCAATCCTCGGGTCGAGCCAGGCCTGGACGATATCGGTGACCAGGAAGGTGAGCGAAACCAAGATGGCCAGCGCGATGGTCAGGCCCTGAAGAACCGGGTAATCGCGGCCATAGATGCTGTCGATCAGCAGGCGTCCGGCGCCGGGAACGGCAAAGACCGTCTCGGTAATCACGGCGCCGCCGAACAGCGAGCCGATCTGCAGGCCGAACAGCGTCACCGTGGAGATCAGCGCATTGCGCAGGATGTGTCGGATCAGGATGACGCGCGACCGGAGGCCTTTGGCGGTGGCGAAATCGACATATTCGGCATTCATGACGCCGATGATCGAGGCGCGTAGATTGCGCATCAGCACGGCGGCGAAACTCAGCGCCAGCGTGAGGGCGGGCAGGAAAAGGTGATAGAGCCGGTCGCCGAAACTGTCGCCATAGCCGCCGACCGGGAAGAGCTTCAGCTGTGCGGCAAACACCGTCAGAAGCACTATGCCAACATAAAAGACCGGCATCGAAAGCCCGACCTGGAAGGTGCCGCGGATGATGCTGTCGGGCAGCTGCTCGCGCTTCAGCGCGGCGACGAAGGCAAGCGGCACGGAGAGGGCGAGCGCGATCACTGCCGACATCAAGGTCAGCATCAGGGTGACCGGCAGGCGCTGCAGGATCAGCGACATGACCGAAACCTTGAGGCCGATAGAATTGCCCAGGTCGCCGGTCACGATGCGTTCGACATAATAGAGAAACTGGACGGGAAGCGGCTGGTCGAGACCGAGCTGTCGATTGATACGCTCGACATCGGCATCGAGGGCGCGATCACCGAGCATGGCGCTGGCGGGATCGCCGGGCAGCAGGCGCACGAGAACGAAAGTGACGATGAGAATGAAGATCACCGTCGGGATCATCTGCAGTATGCGGCGGATAATAAAACTGAAAAGGGGCAATAGCCGCTCCTGGTCTTCCTCTGGTCGAAAAAGGCCGCGGGCCTCGCTATGAGGCCCGCGCAGCAGGCTGGGGTCAGGCGTTACTTGTCCTTCCAGGTCTTGGCGAAGATGTTGTTGCCAAGCGGGATCTGCAGGAAGCCGTGAACCTTCTTGCTCAGAGCGACCGGATAGGGCGTCTCGTAGAGCGGCACGATCGGACCCTGATCGTTGTAAATCTCCTGCATCTTTGCATATTGATCGGCGCGCTTCTTCGGATCCATTTCCTTCTGCGAGGCCTCGAAGAGCTGGTCGGCCTCGTCGTTCTTCCAGCCGCTATGCAGCGCGTCGATCGTCTTCGAATAGACGAAGTAGGAGGTGATTTCGTTCGGGTCGGCGATATCATCCGTCCAGGCCGCGTTGCGCATCACGAACGTACCGTCTCGATACTGCTGGGTGCGGGTCGGGTTGTCGACCTGTTGCAGCTCGAGCTTGATGCCGATCTGCGCCCACATCTGCTGCAGCGCCGTGGAGATGCCGACTTCGTCCTGGTTGCCGGCGAGAACGAGGATGCTGGTCGAGAAGCCGTTTTCGAAGCCCGCTTCCTTCATCAGGCTCTTCGCCTTCTCGATGTCATAGGGATAGAGCGGCTTGTCGCCGACATGCAGCGGCGTTGCCGTCGACATGTAGGAGGTCTGCGGCGTGCCGACGCCGTGGGTGACAATCTGGATGATCGCGTCCTTGTTGACGGCATAGTTCATCGCCTGGCGCACCTTGACGTTGGACAGCGGATTGTCCTTGCCACCAAGCTGCGGGCGCACGTTCAGGGTAATGTATTCGACGCGGGTCGATGGGAAGAGCTCCATGTCGAGATTGCCGGCCGACTTCAGCTCTTCGACGCGCGAATAGGGAATGAATTCGGCGCCGTCGATTTCGCCAGAGGTCAGCTTGAGAATGCGGGTGGCATCATCCGGGATGAGCTCGAAGTCGATCCCGTCGAGATAAGGCAGCGGTTTGCCGTCCTCACCCTTGCCCCAGTAGTATTCGTTGCGCACCAGCTTCATGCTGGAGCCGCGATCCCAGGATTTCAGCATGAACGGGCCGGAGCCGACGGGATGCTCGGCGAAGGCCTTGGCCTTTTCCTCCTCCGTGGCACCCGGCGATGCCTCGAATGTCTTCTCGGGCAGGATGCCGGTGTTGAAGACGGTGAGCGCTGCCAGAATGGCTGGATCGGGATGCTTGAGCTTGATGATGACGGTCTTGTCGCCTTCGGTCGTCACGTCATCGATGGACTCGATCATGAAGCCCCAGATGCCGTTGTCCTTCTTGGAGGCGCGCTTCAGCGACCAGGCGACGTCGCCGGGGGTGATTGGGGAGCCATCGGAGAACTTGATGCCGTCGCGCAGCGTCAGCGTCACGCTCATGCCGTCGTCGGCAAGCTTGTAGGCGCTGGCGAGACCCGGCTGCACGCCTTTGCCGTCATCGGTCGGCAGAAGCAGCGTGTCGTAGAGGTTCGACAGGATCCAGATATCGACATTGGCGTCGTTCAGCACCGGATCGAGGAACAGGCTGTCGGCATAACGGCCGTAGACCAGCGTGCCGCCCCGCTCCAGGGCAAATGCAGACACACCGGTGCTCAATAGAACTGCAGCGGCAATGGCCGCCCGAGCGATCATTCTCATGGCATTCCCCTTTTATATTTGGTCTGACTGTTATTATTGGCTATAACGATTTCACGCCAAAAAATGACTGTCAACCAGTTTTTATCCAACAACCCTAAGACGCTTCGCTTGCCTGCAAGCGGATTTCGAGCTAACCGTTATATATAAATAGAACAGCTAGCCGAACGGGTTTCATGGACTTCTTCATCGACCGGGATTTGCCAGTTCCGCTGCGCACGCAGCTTCAGGGCCTTATCGAATACGGTATCGCCTGCGGTGAATTGGCGCCCGGCGAAGCGCTGCCATCGGTCCGGGATCTGGCGGAAAAGGTCGGCGTGGCACCGATGACGGTGAGCCAGGTCTATGCCGATCTCAAGGCTGCGGGACTGATCGATACGCGTCCCGGTTCCGGCACCTTCGTCAGCGACAGCCACCAGGCGCGGCTTGCGGCGCGCGCCGATACCACCGATCTGCATCTCCATATCGACCAGTTGATCGACGAGAGCCAGCGGCTCGGTATCCGCACCGCCGACCTCGTCTCGCTCGTCAATGCGCGGGCCTTCTACCGAGACAGCATCGGTCCGCGGCTGCGGATCGTCATGATCGGCATTTTCCAGGATGCGACGGCAAGTTACGCGCGTTTCATCGCTGCCCGTCTCGGCCGCGAGGTGACGGTCGAGCCGCTGACGGTCGCCTCGATCGAGCGCGATCCGGCCGCCAAGGCGCGTGCCAATTCCGCCGACCTTGCCGTGACCTTCGCCAACCGGCATCGCGAAGTGGCGACGCTGGTTGCTAATACCAAGGTGGTGACGATCAGCTTCACGCCATCGGAGGAGACGCGCCGGGCGCTGGCCTCGCTGGATTCGCTTGCCTCGATCGCCGTCGTCTCCCGCTTCCCGGATTTCCTGCCGATCATGAAGAGCGGCGTACAGCGCTTCGCCCCGCATGTCAGCGAGATCAGCGCCACGACGCTGGAGGCCAAGGACCTCGAAGAGCTGCTCTCGAAGGTCTCGGTCGTTATCTACGCATCCGGCGCCGAGAGCGTCACCGGCCTGCTGCCCGAGGGCGTGCAGGCGATCGAATACCGCCATGCTCCTGATACCGCCGATATCGAACGGGTGATCGTGCCGATCATCCGTGCTGCGGGCGTGCAGGCGCAGGGCGAGGAAAGCCCGAAACGGAACGAAGCCGACGCGAAGGTCTAGGAAAGGCAGATGCGATGAGAGTATCGGAGACCAACTGGCAGCAGATCGAAGCCTATCTGAAGACCGATGACCGGGCGATCCTGCCGCTCGGCAGCACCGAGCAGCATGCCGGCCTGTCGCTTTCGGTCGATTCCATCCTGTCCGAGAAGGTGGCGGCCGATGCGGCGGCACCGCTCGGCATTCCTGTCTTCCCGGTCGTCGCCTATGGCATCACGCCGTATTTCCTCTCATATCCCGGCACGATCAGCATCCGGCAGGAGACCTATATCCGGCTGGTGCGTGATATTCTTGATGGGCTGAGGCTGCAGGGTTTCCGCCGCATCCTCATCGTCAACGGCCATGGCGGCAATCAGCCGGCGGGCAGCATGGCGATCGAGTGGATGGCCGATAATCCGGATACGGCGGTGAAATTCCACAACTGGTGGAACTCGCCGAAGACCTTCGCCAAAGTGCAGGAGATCGATACGGTCGCCTCGCATGCGTCGTGGATGGAGAACTTCCCCTGGACGCGTCTTGAAGGTGTCAAGCAGCCGACGCAGCAGAAGCCGATGATCGATCTGGCCCGCATGCGGGTGATGTCGCCGGATGCCGTGAAGGCCTATCTCGGCGATGGCAATTTCGGTGGCTATTACGAGCGGCCGGATGAGGAAATGCAGGCGATCTGGGATGTGGCCGTCGAAGAGACCCGCGCGCTTCTCGAAGGAGGCTGGGCGTGAGCGATCCGATCCTGATCTGGGGCGCGGGCGCCATTGGCGGCACGCTGGGCGCCGCCTTCATCCGCGCCGGCCATGAGGTGATCTTCGTCGACAACGTCAAGGACCATGTCGATGCCATCAACACCAAGGGGCTGAAGATCGTCGGCCCGATCTTCGAGGATGTGGTCCAGGCGAAGGCCTGCCTGCCCGAAAATCTCAAGGGCACCTACAGCCGGACATTCCTCTGCGTGAAGGCGCATCACACCGAAGCGGCGGCCAAGATGCTGGTCGAGCATCTCGCCTCCGACGGCTATGTCGTCTCGGCGCAGAACGGTCTCAACGAGCGGGTGATCGCGCGGATCACCGGCGAAAACCGGGTCATCGGCTGCTTCGTCAATTTCGGCGCCGACTATCTGGAGCCGGGTGTCGTCCAATATAGCGGTCACGGCGCCGTGGTGATCGGCGAGCTCGACGGGCGGTTTACGGACCGAGCCGAAGATATCTACGACCTGATGAAACAGTTCGAGCCGAAGGCGCTGATCACCAACAATATCTGGGGTTTTCTCTGGGGCAAACTGATCTACGGCGCGCTGCTCTTCGGCACGGCGCTCACCAATGACAGTATCGCCGATGTGCTCGACGATCCGGTCGCGAGGCCGGTGCTGCGCAAGCTGGCGCTTGAAGTGGCAACGGTTGCTGCCATCAACAACATTCGCCCGGAAGCCTTTGACGGTTTCGATCCGGCAGCCTTCGGGCCGTTGGCGACGCCGGAGCAGACCAGCAAATCCTTCGACGACATGTCGGTGCACAACCGCAAATCGGTGAAATCGCATTCCGGCATCTGGCGCGATCTCGCGGTGCGCAAGCGCAAGACCGAGGTCGATGCGCAGGTGCTGCCGGTGGTCGAGATCGGAAAGGAATCGCGGGTGCCGACACCGCTTGCTGCCCGGGTCATCGAGATGATCCACGAGATCGAGGACGGCAAGCGGCCGCTTTCGATGGAGAATATCGAAGAGCTTGCGAGGCTGGCATGAACATTTCCTTCGAGGGAAAGACGGTGATCGTGACCGGGGCAGCGCATGGCTTCGGCCGCTCGATTGCCGAGGGGTTTGCGAGCCGCGGCGCGCGGGTCCATGTCTGCGATGTCAATGTGGCGGGGTTGGCGGAGACGGTAAAGCTCTGCGGTGACAGGACGAGCGCCCATGTGCTTGATGTCGGCAGTCGCACCGATGTCCAGGCACTGGTGCCTGGGTTCGGCGATGTCGATATTCTCGTCAACAATGCCGGCGGCGTGCGTGGCCAGGTCGGCCGGCCGATCGAGGACATATCCGAGAGCGACTGGCAGACGATCTTCGACGTCAATCTGTCCGGCGCCTTCTTCATGTCGCAGGCGGTCGCGCCTGTCATGAAGAAGCGCAAGTCTGGCCGCATCATCAATATTTCGAGCGGCGCCGGCCTCGGTATTTCACTGACCGGCATCCAGGCCTATGCCAGCGCGAAGGCCGGGCAGATCGGCCTGACGCGCCAGCTGGCCCACGAGCTTGGCCCCTGGGGCATCACGGTCAACAATGTCGCCCCCGGTTTCGTCCGCTCCAATCCAACCACCGAGCGCCAGTGGGATGCGATGGGCGAGGAGGGGCAGGCGCGGCTGCTGCAGAACATCGCCCTGAAGCGCCTCGGCGTGCCGGAGGATATTGCCGCCATGGTGATGTTTTTCGCCTCGGATTATGCCGGCTGGGTTTCCGGCCAGGTCATCAGCGTGGATGGCGGCAAATGAGCGTCGAGGTCTATCTGGAAGAGAATTATCCGGCAGCCCTCGAAGACCTGAAGGCCTTCTGCCGGATCCCGAGCGTCAGCACCGATCCGGCCTTCATCGATGGGATAAATCAGGCGGCCGCCTTCGTGGTGGAGCGGCTGCGGAAAGCGGGCTTCGCTTCGGTGGAGATGCTGCAAACCGGCGGCCATCCGGCCGTCTATGGCGAGATCATCGCCGATCCCAAACTGCCGACCTTCCTTGTCTACGGTCACTACGATGTCCAGCCTCCGGACCCGCTGGAGAAATGGCAGACCCCGCCCTTCGAGCCCAACGAGCGCGATGGCAGGCTCTATGCCCGCGGCGTCTCGGACGACAAGGGGCCGTTGCTGATCCCGATCCTCGTCGCCGAAGCCTTCATGCGCGTCGAAGGCAAGTTGCCGGTCAATCTGAAGGTGCTGATCGAGGGTGAGGAGGAATCCGGCAGTCCGCATTTTGCGCCGACGCTGGAAAAGTATCGCGAGAAGCTCCGCTGCGATCTGGTGCTCTCGGCCGATGGCGCCATGTGGCGGCCGGACAAGCCATCGATCACCGTCGCAAGCCGCGGTCTGGCTGCCCTCGATATCACCGTGACGGGCGCGGCCAAGGATTTGCATTCCGGCCGCCACGGCGGCAGCGCACCGAACCCGATTGCTGCGCTTTCGGCGCTGCTCGCTTCGATGCATGGCCCGGATGGCCGGGTCAGCGTCGAGGGTTTTCTCGATGGCGCGACACCGCCCGATCCACGCATCCTCACGGCGATCGACGCCTCGAATTTCGATAGTGCCGCCTATTACCGCGAGATCGGCGTTGCCGGTGGCGATCCGATCGATACCGGCCGCGAACTGCTGATCCGCCAGTGGCTGGAGCCGACGCTGGAGTTCAACGGCATCTGGGGCGGCTATCAGGGTAAGGGAACCAAGACGGTCATCCCGAATACCGCTGGCGCCAAGATCACCTGCCGCCTCGTTGCCGGACAAAAGCCTGATACGGTTATCGCTGCGATCACTCGCCACCTGCAGCAGCGCCTGCCGAAGGGTTTCCAGCTCGAAATCCATCGCCATGGGCCGGGCAGCGAGGCCGATTTCGTCGATCCTGATCTGCCGGCGCTGAAAATCTCGGAAGAGGTGCTGGGCGAGTTGCTGGGCCAGAAGCCGCTGCGTGTCGCCATGGGCGCGACGATCCCGATCGGTAGCGCCTTCCGCAAGCATCTCGGCTGTGCGGCGATCTTCTTCTCATTCTCGACGGCGGATGAGGATTACCACGCACCGAACGAATTCTTCCGGCTGTCGAATTTCAAGCTGGGCATGCGCGCCTGGACCATGCTGCTGCGACGGCTCGCCGCCGCCTGAGACGATCTAGTGATGGAGGATAAGCGATGACCGCCCTGCCAGCCTTGAGGACCGGAAAGCCCCGATCCGAGTTCGGCCATATCAAGCCGACGGCGGAACTCGAGATCCCCTATGCAATCATCGAAGGAGCCGAGGCGGGGCCATGCCTGCTGGTCACCGCGGGCGTCCATGGCTCGGAATACTGCTCGATCGAGGCGGCTGTGCGGCTGATGAAGACGCGGCCGGAGGAGATCAGGGGCACGCTGCTCGTCTTGCCGGTCCTCAATGTCGAGGCCTTTCACCGGCGCAACATCTACATCATGCCGCAGGACGGCAAGAACCTGAACCGGATGTTCCCCGGCAAGCCTGACGGCACGACCAGCGAGCAGCTTGCCCACTGGCTGGTCACAGAAGTCTTCCCGAAGGCCGATGCCTATATCGATTGCCATGGCGGCGATCTCGACGAGGGCCTCGAACCCTTCACGATCTTCCCGGCCGGTTGCGAGAAATCGCAGGCGCTTGCTGCCGCATTCGGCATCAAGATCGCGGTCGCAGCCGGCGGTTCGGGTTATACGGTCGATGCCTCTCACAAGCTCGGCATTCCCAGCATCCTGCCGGAGGTCAGCGGCAACGGTCTCTGGGGCGAGACGACGGTGACGCAGATGACCGACGGTATCCGCCGGGTGATGCAGCATATCGGCATGCTCCCGGGCAAGGCCCCGGTAACAAAGCTTGACGTCGTGACCATGTGGGTACCAACCGCATCCGTCAAAGGCCTCTGGTATCCGGCAAAGGATCTCGGCGACCCCGTGATCGCAGGCGAGGTGCTTGGCGAAATCAGGAACGTCTTCGGCGAAACGCTGGCCACCATCCGCTCGGAAAAAGCAGGCTTCATTCTCTACCGGCTGACCAGCCTGTCGGTGAACGAGAAGGAAGCGCTGCTTGGCGTCGGGACACCGGTCTGACGCCCGCGCATCACGGAACCGTCACGCGAGATTAAATTTTCGTCATATATCGCGATATATCTTGATTGCCGATATATCGGGACGATAGGTTCCGCCGCATGACCGGCCGAGACCTGCATTTTTCCGATGATGCCCGCCCTGAAGACGAGCGGGAGGATCACCCCGGGCGCCATCCGCGTGGCGGGCGCGGGCGGCGGCTGTTCGACTATGGGGATCTGCGTCTTCTTATCCTGGCGATGATCGTCGAGCGTCCGGCGCACGGCTATGAACTGATCAAGGCGATCGAGGAGCGTCTCGGCGGCAGCTATTCGCCAAGCCCCGGCGTCATCTATCCGACGCTCTCCTGGCTCGACGATATGGGCTACGCCTCGATCACCCTCGAAGACGGTGGCCGCAAGCTCTACCGGCCGACGGCGGAAGGGCGGCTCTTCGTCGATGCCAACAGGAAGCAAATCGACGATATCCTGGCGCGCGCCGTCATCGCCGGTGAGCGTGGTCCGCCGCGCGACGCGCCCGATGAAGTGGTGCGCGGCATGCAGAACATCAAAATGGCCCTGCGGATGAAATTGCGGCAAGGCGCCGTCACCAAGGAGACGATCAGCGCTGTCGCCGAGGCTCTCGATGAGGCAGCCCGCAAGATCGAGCAGAGCTGAGAGCTTGCCATGCCGCCTGCGCTTTCACGAGCTGCGGCGGCGTGCGAACGAAACCGATTTCGCGATCCGCCGTTATAGCGGCGGCCGCCATTACAAATCACGAACGGCCTGCATTGCCTCCCAAGCGATCGTCAGGCGACACAGGAGCCTTGAATGCCTATCGCCAAGACCAGATGGCTTGCGAACCTTGGTTATGCCACCGCGCTCACGCTTGCGCTCGCATCCTGCAACGAGCAGGCGCCGCAGCAGCAGAAGGCCGCCGCCGATGCCAAGCCGCAGGTGAGCGCCGTGACGCTGCGTCCGCAATCGGTGACGATCACCGCCGAAGTACCGGGCCGCACCGCCGCATCGCTGATCGCCGAGGTCCGCCCCCAGGTCGGCGGCATCATCCGCGCCCGTAATTTCAAGGAGGGCAGCGAGGTCAATGCCGGTGACGTTCTCTATGAAATCGAGCCGAGCCCCTACCAGGCAGCCTTTGACAGCTCCGTCGCCACGCTTCAGAAGGCCGAGGGTGCAGTTCCAAGCGCTCAGGCGAAGGTCGATCGCTACCAGGGCCTGACATCGCAGGCCGCGGTCAGCAAGCAGGATCTCGACGATGCCCGCTCGACGTTGGCGCAGGCTCTCGCTGATGTCGCCTCGGCGCGCGCTGCCCTCGAGACCGCGCGCATCAATCTTGGCTATACGAAGATCCGTGCGCCGATCGGTGGCCGCATCGACGCATCGGCTGTCACGGTCGGCGCGCTCGTCACCGCCGAGCAGACGACGGCGCTCGCGACCATCAACCAGCTCGACCCGATCAATGTCGACGTCACGCAATCGAGCACCAATCTTCTCGCCCTGCGCAAGTCGATCGCGGAGGGACGCATCAAGACGACGGGCGACAATGTCTCTGTCAACGTCAAGCTCGAGGACGGCTCGAAATACGACAAACCCGGCAAGTTCGAATTCCTCGAATCCTCCGTCTCGCAGACGCTCGGCACCGTGACGGCGCGTGCGACCTTCCCCAATCCGGACCGGCTGCTGCTGCCCGGCATGTATGTCCGCGCGACGATCGAAGAGGGCGTGGCGCCCAACAGCTTCCTTGTGCCGCAGCGTGCAGTCACCCGCGACACCAAGGGGGATCCGACGGCAATGTTCGTTTCCACGGACGGCAAGGTGCAGCGGCGGACGCTCAGCGTTCAGCGCAGCATCGGCAACAGCTGGCTGGTGGCCGGCGGCATCAATGATGGCGACCGCGTCATCGTCGAGGGCATCCAGCGCGTCAGGGACGGCCAGGATGTCAAGGTCGACGACGTGACGCTCGACGACGCGACCGGCGAGATCAAGCAGGCCGATGCGGCCGAGGCTGCCCCGGTCAAGGAAGCGGCGAACACGCCCGTAACGAAGTGAGGTAAGCCCGTGTCCCGGTTCTTTATTGCCAGGCCGGTCTTTGCCTGGGTCATCGCCATCGTCATCATGCTTGCCGGCATCCTGTCGATCACGACACTGTCGATCTCGCAATATCCGCAGATCGCCCCGACCACCGTGCGCATTTCCGGCACCTATCCGGGTGCCGACGCCGAAACGGTCGAAAATTCCGTCACCAAGGTCATCGAACAGGGCATGACCGGGATCGACAATCTCGACTACATGACCTCGACCTCGCAATCGACCGGTCAGGCGTCGATCTCGCTGACTTTCACCAGCGCCGCCAACCCCGACGTTGCGCAGATGCAGGTGCAGAACAAGCTGCAGCTCGTCGAGGCGCAGCTGCCGCAGAGCGTTCAGAACACCGGCCTGACGGTAACGAAGTCGACCTCGAACTTCCTGATGGTCATCGGCTTCGTCTCGATGGACGGCAAGCTGACATCGACCGACCTGGCCGACTACGTCAACAGCTCGCTGAACGACACGCTGAAGCGCGTTCCCGGTGTCGGCGACACGCAGCTCTTCGGCTCCGGTTACGCGATGCGCATCTGGGTCGATCCGGACAAGCTCGCGAAATATTCGCTGATGGTCAGCGATGTGACGAACGCGATCGAGGCGCAGAATACCCAGGTCGCGGCCGGCCAGCTCGGTGCGCTGCCGCAGCGCAAGGGCCAGCAGCTCAATGCGACGGTGACGGCAAAGAGCCGCCTGCAGACGCCCGAGCAGTTTCAGAACATCATCCTGAAGAGCGCCAGCAGCGGTTCGCTGGTGCGGCTGAACGACGTCGCGACAGTCGAGCTCGGCGCCGAGAGCTATTCGAGCTTCTCGACCTATAACGGCAATCCGGCCGCCGGCCTGGCGATCAACCTCGCCTCCGGCGCCAACGCCATCGATACGGCAGAGGCGGTTCAGTCGACGGTCGAGACGCTGCGCGGCACGCTGCCGCCGAATGTCGAGGTCGTTTATCCCTATGACACGACGCCCTTCGTCAAGCTGTCGATCGAAGACGTGGTGAAGACGCTCGTTGAAGCGATCGTTCTCGTCTTCATCGTCATGTTCGTCTTTCTGCAGAGTTTCCGCGCGACGCTCATTCCGACGCTTGCCGTTCCGGTCGTCCTGCTCGGCACCTTCGGCGTGCTCGCCTTCTTCGGCTACTCGATCAATACGCTGACGATGTTCGGCATGGTGCTGGCGATCGGTCTTCTGGTCGATGACGCGATCGTCGTCGTCGAGAATGTCGAGCGCGTGATGGAGGAAGAGGGGCTTTCGCCGCGCGAGGCGACCATCAAGTCGATGGAGGAAATCACCGGTGCGCTGATCGGTATCGCCACCGTGCTTTCAGCGGTGTTCATCCCGATGGCCTTCTTTTCGGGCTCGGTCGGCGTCATCTACCGGCAGTTCTCAGTGACGATCGTCTCGGCGATGTTGCTCTCGGTCGTCGTCGCCCTGATCCTGACACCGGCGCTTTGCGCCACGATTCTCAAGAAGCCGAAGCACGGTGCCAAGAGCCGCGGCGTCTTCGGCTTCTTCAACCGCAATTTCGACCGCGGCACCCGCGGCTACCAGCGCAGCGTCAGTGGCATCATCCGCCGGTCCGGCATCTTCATCGCCATGTTCCTGCTGATTGCTGTCGCGACCGGCTATCTCTTCACCCGACTGCCGAGCTCGTTCCTGCCGGATGAAGACCAGGGTATTCTGATCACCAGCGTCCAGCTGCCTGTCGGCGCCACGGCGGACCGCACACAGAAGGTGCTGAAGCAGGTGACGGACCACTATCTCAACGACGAGAAGGATTACGTCACCGGCGTCATGGCCGTCGTCGGCTTCGGCTTCGGCGGGCAGGGGCAGAATGTCGGCCTCGCCTTCGTGAAGCTCAAGGATTTCGATCAGCGAACGACGCCGCAGGCGAAGGCTCAGGCCATTGCGCAGCGGGCGATGGGAGCATTCTCGAAGATCAAGGACGCCAATGTCTTCGCTCTGTCGCCGCCGGCCATCCCTGGCTTCGGCAACAATGCCGGCTTCGATTTCTATCTGAAGGACATGAACGGCGCCGGCCACCAGCAGCTCATCCAGGTGCGCAACCAGCTTCTCGCTGCCGCAGGCAAGAGCAACAAGCTCGTCGGCACGCGCCCGAACGGCCAGGAGGATTCGCCGCAATATTCGGTCGATATCGACCAGGAAAAGGCGAGCGCGCTCAACCTCAATCTCTCGGATATCGACACGACGCTGTCGACCGCCTGGGGCGGCAACTACGTCAACGACTTCATCGACCGCGGCCGCGTCAAGAAGGTCTATGTCCAGGCCGACAAGGCATTCCGCATGCAGCCTGAGGATTTCGACCGGTGGTATGTGAAGAATTCCGATGGCGAGATGGTGCCGTTCTCGGCCTTCGCCGACGGCCACTGGAAGTTCGGCTCGCCGCGCCTGGAGCGCTATAACGGCTCGTCCGCCGTTGAAATCCAGGGTGCTGCGGCACCGGGCGTATCATCAGGTGACGCGATGAACGAGATCGACGCGATCGTCGGCCAGCTGCCGGGTGGCTTCACCCATGAGTGGACCGGCCTTTCGGCGCAGGAACGTCTCTCCGGCAACCAGGCAGCACAGCTCTACGCAATCTCGATCCTCGTGGTCTTCCTGGCGCTTGCCGCACTCTATGAAAGCTGGGCGATCCCGTTTGCGGTCATGCTCTCCGTTCCGATCGGCGTCTTCGGCGCTCTCGCCGCGGCGCTGCTCTTCGGCCAGAACAACGACGTTTACTTCAAGGTGGGCCTGCTGACGACGATCGGCCTTGCGGCGAAAAATGCCATCCTGATCGTCGAATTCGCGATCGATCAGCAGAAGTCCGGCAAGGATTTGGTTACCGCCACCGTCGAGGCGGCGCGCCAGCGCCTGCGGCCGATCCTGATGACCTCGCTCGCCTTCATCCTCGGCGTATTGCCGCTGGCGGTCGCAAGCGGCGCGGGCTCGGGCAGCCAGAACTCGATCGGTATCGGCGTCATGGGCGGCATGATTTCGGCCACCGTCATCGGCGTCTTCTTCATCCCGCTGCTCTTCGTCACCGTCCGTCGCGTGTTCAAGGCGCGGCCGGTGGTAGAGGAGCCCGGCGAGGCCGTCGCCGAGGCGAAGTGATATCAGGGCCTGAGGCGCGCATCGCTGCGCCTCAGGCCAGTCTTTCAGATGTAGCCGGAATGCTCGCCGAACGGCACGTCTTCTTCATCAAGATTGCCGGTGCCGATGCGCTCGCTCTCGCCCGACAGCTTCTCGGCGTCGTTGGTCTGCTCCGCGCTTTCGGAGTGATGCAGATCGAGATGGCGGCTGTCGGCGTCTTCGGCATTACTTTCCGGATGCGGGTGCTCGCCTGACTTCCTGCGGTCCTCAAGCCCCTCGTCGATTTCCGCCTGGCGGCGCGCTGCCCATGCGATTTCGGGTTCTGCCACCGAAATGCTGTGTTCGATGCGTGTTGCGATCGGCGCCGCGGATGCGGAGATCTTCGATATTTTCTCGACCAAACGCGCCTCCGCCGACTGCTGATATCAGGACTATGCCGGAATCGGCACCGATCCGCCAGAGCGTGGCGGATAGCGATTGAGCTTGAGGCGCTCTGCGGCTATTGGCTCAGGCAACATCTCCCTGTCGAAGGTCTTCACGTGAACATTGAATTTCTGGTCACCCATTCCGGCGGCTTCCATGCCGACGAGCTGATGTCGAGCGTCGTGCTGACGAAGCTGTTTCCTGCAGCCAGGATCGTGCGGTCGCGCAGCCCGGAATGGATTGCACCGGCAGCCGATCGCATCGTCTATGACGTCGGCGGTGCCTTCGATCCCGAGCTTCGCATCTTCGACCATCATCAGCGCGGCGCGCCGGTGCGCGAAGATGGTCGGCCGTTCAGCTCGTTCGGCCTAATCTGGCGCCAGTACGGCATGGATTATCTTGCAGCACTGGGCGTTCCCGCCGAACGGGCGGCTGCGGTTCATGCGGCCTTCGACCGGAAATTCGTGCTGCCGATCGATCTCGTCGATAACGGCGCCATCGACCCGTCGATCGCCGGCGAACTCGCCGGTTTGACGCTGCCTGCGCTTTTCGACACGCTGAAGCCGTCTTTCGATGCGCGGGGCGAGGATGCCGACGAGCGGGCGTTCCATGCGGCGCTCGCCGTTGCTGCGATCTTCGTTGAAGGCGGCATCCGCGTTCAGGATGCCAAGCTTCGCGCCGAGGCGCTGGTGCTGGAAGCGATCAAGACGACGGGCGACAACCGCGTTCTGGAACTGCCGATGGGTATGCCCTTCCGTCCGGCGATCATCAAGGCGGGCGCGGAACATCTGCTCTTCGTCGTCCATCCCCGCGAAAACGACTGGTGCGTTACCGGGATCCGCCGTGCCGACGAGGGTTTCGAGCTGCGCGCCGATCTGCCGGCGGCATGGGCGGGACTTTCGAATGCGGAGCTGGAAAAGGCGTCCGGCGTTGCCGGCGCTACCTTCTGCCACAAGGGCCGGTTCATCGCCGCGGCGAAGACCCGCGAGGCGGCTCTGGAACTGGCGCGTCTTGCCGTCGAAGACGTCACATCCGCCTGAAAAGGGGGCTGACGTCCCGGCGGGACGTCAGCGATTTCAGAATTAGCGTCCGATAACCGGGCAGCCGCGCACATTGGCGAAGCTGATTTCGTCCTGTCCGCGGCGCGTCCAGCCCTGAACGATGACGCGGCGCGGCGTGATGTCGACGACGCGTGCACGGCGGAAGCCGAAATCACGGGCCTTGTCTTCAGCCCAGCGCGGATCGCAGCCGCGCGGCGGACGGCCGTAACCCGGCGGGGGCGGCGGAGGGCGGCGCCAATCCGGCTGCGGTGCAAAACGCGGCGGCGGCGGACGGTCATAGGGATCGTAATATTGCGCGGAAGCGATGCTCGACGTCGAGACGACGCCAGCCACTGCCAGAAGCAGGCCGAGGCCGATTTTCGTAAGATTTGTCATTCAATGATTCTCGTTTGGGGCAGACAGGCGAAGCTAAAGTAGCGCATCGTGGCGAACTGATGGCCACGCACGAAGCCGCATGCTTTTCAGTGCGGCAGCCTGAAAGTCAATCGATGACGCCCTTGCGCAGGGCGGCCGCAACGAGCGCGGTGTCCTTGTAAACAGCAAAAATGTCCTTCAGGGCGTCGATATGGGTGCGCACCGTGTGCACGGAGCAGCCGAGAATCATGGCGATCTCCTGCGCGGTCTTGCCGGCGCTCATCAGCTCGAGGATTTCCTTCTCGCGTTTTGTGACCTGGATCGACATACCCTTTAATATGGTACGCCAACGGCCGGATTGCACGGCCCGATCGCGCAAATGCGATCAGATTTCATGTTGCGCGAAAATCCCGATCGCCTCGCTTGAAAATCGGACGGCGCGAGCAATCTCCTCCTGACGCGAGGAGATAGGAACATGAACGTATTGATTGTCGAAGACGAGGGCTTCATCGCCCTCGAATTGGAGCGAATAACCACCGAAAGCGGCCACCGCGCCCTTGGTCCGGCGGCGACCATCGAACAAGCGCTGGCCTTTGCGCCGCGGGCGGATGTGGCGCTTGTGGATGTGGGCTTGTCCGATGGAACGAGCGGAACGCAGCTGGCGCGCCGTCTGATCGACCGTTTCGGCATCAGCGTCATCTTCGTGACGGGCGCGCCGCAGGCCGTATCACAAGGTTTTGATGGCGCCTTCGCCGTTGTCGGCAAACCGTTCAGCGACGAGCGGATCGCAACCGCGCTGCAGGCGGCAGAAGACTGGCGGCGCGGGCATCCGGCCCGGGCGTCTGCGCTCTAGTCTCAATCGCGTGAACGCCTGAACAAATTGAATTGCGCAAGGTTTGATCCGGGCGGGCAAGGCCCCGCTCGGCTGAGGACCATGACATATTCAACTTCAGGCATTTCAATTCAGCCTTACAGGGTGTCGCCATTCGCCGGGGCGCTCTGCTGGTTGCCGATCATGTCGGCAACACCGTCTGGCGCGTTCCCGCGCAATAGGGTTTGCAGCCGGGCTTTGAGGCCCGGCTGCATCAGCTTCAATTGTAGTTCATGGCATCGAGATCGGCGATCAGGCCGGGGCCGGATGGGTGCCAGTCAAGCTTTTCCCGTGTCCTGGCGCTGGAGGCCGGGAAGTCCATGCAGGCGAACATCGCCATCCATCCGAAATAGCCGGGTGCCTCCTCGGCGGTGAGCGATTTGACCGGGATGCCGAGACCGCGGCCGAGCGCTTCGGCGATCGTCCGGGCATCGATGCCTTCTTCGGCGACGGCATTATAGCGTGCGCCGCGCTCGGCCCGTTCGGCGGCGAGGCGATAGAGTAGCGCGACGTCCGAGACATGGCCGGCCGGCCAGCGGTTGCGGCCTTCGCCGAGATAGGCGGCAAAGCCCTTGTCGCGGGCGATCTCGATCAGTGGCGTGATCAGGCCCTGTTTTCGCGTGTCATGCACCTGCGGCAGCCGGACCACCGAGACGTTGACGCCCTTTTCGAGCAGCTTTTGACCGGCAAGCTCGGAGGCGATGCGCGGGTTGGGATGGCTGGTGTTGAAGACGTCTTCGCTTGCCAGCTCGCCGAATTCGGCATTGCCCATGCCGGTTCCCGATGTGATCAGAAACGGGCGGTCGGAGCCTTCGAGGGCGTCGCCCAAGGCCGCGATCACACGACCGTCCTTCTCGCAATTTGCGACGAAGCGCGAGAAGTCGTGGTCGAAGGCCGTATGGATGACGCCGTCGGATTCAAGCGCGCCGCGGCGCAGGCTGTCGGGTTCTTCCAGCGTGCCGAAATAGGCGGTTGCCCCCGCGGCTTCGAGCGCCCGTGCTCCGTCATCGGACCGCGTCAGGCCGACGACCTCGTGGCCGGCACTGATGAGTTCCGGCACGATGGCCGAACCGATGAAGCCGGTTGCTCCTGTCAAGAAAATGCGCACAGCATGTCTCCTCATGTTTGATCTGCGCCCATTATCGGCTACTATCCATCCTGTTAAAGTAGTGACTTTATCCTAGTATAATTGCTAACAGGATCGCCATGCCGATCAACAATGCAGGTTCGCTCGCGGCCTTTCTGAAGGATCGCCGCACCCGGCTCGACCCGGCCTCTTTCGGCTTTTCCGGCCGCCGGCGCACACCGGGATTGCGCCGCGAGGAGGTGGCGCAGCGCGCCAATATCAGCCCCACATGGTATACCTGGCTGGAGCAGGGGCGCGGCGGCGCGCCGTCTGCCGACGTGTTGAACCGGATCGCGGCCGGGCTGATGCTGACCGAGCCGGAGCGCGAGCATCTCTTCATGCTCGGCCTCGGCCGTCCGCCTGAAGTGCGCTACACGCCCGTCGAAGGTGTGACGCCGCGGTTGCAGCGGCTGCTGGACTCGCTCGATTCCAGCCCCGCCTTCATCAAGACGGCGATGTGGGATGTAGTCGCCTGGAACCGTGCTGCCGCCGTGGTCCTGACCGATTACAGCACAATCCCGCCGGAGCAGCGCAACATCCTCCGGCTGATCTTCTCCAATCCTGCGATCCGCGCCAAGCAGCACGATTGGCAGACGCTCGCCGGCTTCGTCGTCGCGGCATTTCGCGCCGATGTGGCGCGCGCCGGGGCGGGCTCGGAAGTCAGCCGTCTGGTGGAAGAGCTTTCGGCCTCCAGCCCCGATTTCGCCCATCACTGGAAGGAGAATGACGTCCGCATCCATGGTGACGGGGTCAAGCGGTTGCAGCATCCGAAGCTCGGCCCGATCGAGCTCGAATATTCGGCCTTTTCCGTCGATGGCCGGCCGGATCTCGGGCTGGTGATCTATCATCCCGTCGATCCCGCCACCGCGGACCGGATTCGCAAGCTCGCAAACGGGCAGGAGTGAGCGGCGCAGAAAATCTGGCACCCGTGTCGGATGGCGCCGGCACCAGTCGTCCTTGTCTGGAATAGAGGAGGACGTCATGCTCACATTGCCACGCCAGACTGAACGCGGCCCGCAGCGCTATGTCGCGGTGCGCCGCAAGGTTACGATGCCTTTCGGAGACACCGTCGGCCCGGCCTTCGGAGAATTGTTCGCCGCATTCGCGAATGCCGGCGTCGCCGCCGACGGAATGGAGTTCATCAAATATAACCTGATCGACATGCCTGATCTGGAGATCGAGATAGGGATGACGACGGATGCGGCCATCCCGCTGTCCGGCGCGTTGATGGAAGGCGAGTTGCCGGGTGGGCGCTATATCGAGACGACCTATACCGGCCCCTATGAGAATCTCTATGAGGTCACGGCGATGCTGATCGGTTGGGCAAAAGAGCGCGGCATTCGCTGGGACATGGAGGAAACGTCGGAGGGAGATCGCTTCGCAGCCCGGCTGGAACACTATCACAACAACCCCGTCGATGAGCCCGATCCGGCGAAGCTGCGCACCACCTTGCTGTTCAAGCTCGCCAGCGGCTAGGATCATATCCGGGATCGCCAAGGCTCTGAACTTTCGCCGCTATCGGGCGTTTCCCGAACGCTTTTCGAATCGAGGAAACCTGATGAAGCCGCATGTGACCTGCCTGATGATGTCTTCCATAGACGGTGGCCTGCACCCGAGCACCTGGACCGACAATCCCGATGCCGGGCGCAAGGAGTGGTCGTCGATCTATGAGGAAACGCATGAGGCGCTGCGGGGCGATGCCTGGCTCGTCGGTCGCGTCACCATGGCCGAGATGGCGAAGGGGTCGCCTCATCCGCCGGCTGTTGCCGGCGACGTCAAGCGTCCGTTCCATTTCGCCCGGAAGGATGCGCCGGTCTATGCGATCGGTGTCGATCCCGGCGCGAAGCTGCATTTCAAGGCGCCTGACATCGGCGGTGACCATGTCGTCGTGCTGCTCGGCAGTGGCGTCAGCGACAGCCATCTGGCCGAGCTGGCGGGCGACGGCGTTTCCTACATCGTCTCCGATAGTCCGACGATCGATCTCAGGGCGGCGCTTCAGACGCTGCATAGCGAGCTCGGCATCGAGCGCCTGCTGCTCGAGGGCGGGGCGGGCATCAATGGCAGCTTCCTTGCGGAGGGGCTGGTCGACGAGATCTATCTGCTGGTGGCGCCTGCTATCGACGCCACCGGCGGACAGGCAATCATCGCCTTTGAAGGCGGGCTGAAAGGGAAGGCGCAGCTGTCGCTGCAATCGGCCGAAGCGCGCGATCACGGCGTAGTCGCACTGCGCTACAAGGTGCAATCACCCGGCTGAGCGTCAGCTCTCGGTGATCCGCCGCTCTTCGTCGGTGCCGACGGAGAGCTGCTTCCAGTCGAGGTCTTCCTGCAGCTCGAGATATTGGGTCGGGCCGATCTGGTCGGCATGGCGCAATTCTTCGAGACGTTGGCGCTGGGCGATCACGACCGCCATCGCCAGGTTTCGGCGGCGGTCGGAGGGCGGGCGGTCAGGCATTCTGGATGCTCGGGCGCGATGATCGCTGTAGACGATGCGCAAGGCGTCGGCTTCGGCGCCGGTTTCTGGTTCCAGTCGGGAAAGTGCTGCCTCGGCCAGCGATTTGCGGGCGGCCTCCAGCTCTTCCTGGACTTCGCCCTGACGGCCGAGCTTCAGGAGGTGGATCATCGGCGCCAGCGTTGCCCCCTGAATGACGAGCGTCGCCAAGACTACCGAGAAGGCGGTGAGGACGACGAGATCGCGATCCGGAAAATCGGCGGGCAGGGCAAAGGCGGTCGCGAGCGTGACCAGACCGCGCATGCCGGCCCAGCCGACCAGCAGCGTTTCGCCGCGATTGAAGGGCGCCAGCACATGGCCGCGCCGGTGGCGGTGGGCGACGAGCGCATGGAACAGGAAGGCCATCGCCAGCCGTGTCGCGATAATGGCGACGACGACGATCGCGGCGAAGCTGACCGCACGCTCCAGATCCGCCGCCGACATCGCCGCAACGATGCGCCGCGCCTGCAGGCCCATCAGCAGGAAGGCGACAACGTTGAGCAGAAAGACGACCGTCGTCCAGACGGCGAAGGAATGGACGCGCATCCGCGGCGAATCCTCGACCGTCGCCAGCGTCGCGATCGTCATGGCGCTGGCGACTGTGGCAAGCACGGCGGAGAGATGCAGGTGCTCGGCAATCAGCCAAGTGGCGAAGGCATAGACGAATTGCAGAAGCGTGCCGCCGACTGTGTTTTCGGTGACCGGCCTGAGGCGCGAGACGAGAAAGCCGAAGGCAATGCCGAAGAGAATACCGCCCGGCGCCGCAAAGCCGATCCGCAAGGCAGTTTCCGTATCGAGCCCGCCGCGCGCCTGAACCGTCAGCGCCGCGCCGAACAGCAAGAGCGCCGTCGCATCGTTGAACAGGCTCTCGCCCTTGAGCAGCGCATCGACGCGCCGCGCCACCGGCAGGTTGGAGAGCACGGCGGTCGCGGCAGCCGCATCCGGCGGTGCCACGATGGCGCCGAGCGTCACGGCGACTGCAAGCGGCAGGCCGATCGTGAAGGCATTGATGGTGACGACGACGCCTGTCGTGACCAGGATCGCGACGACGGCATAGAGAAACAGCGGCAGCAGCATGCGCCTGGCCGCGCCGAGCGGGAAATCATAGGCGGAATCGATCAGCACGGGGGCGATGAACAATGCCAGCGCCGTCGGCGGATCGATGGGGATCGTCGGGGCACCCGGCAGCATAGCGACGCCGACGCCGGCAGCGGCCAGGATGCCCGGATAGGGCAGGCGCATGCGCCGCGTGACCTGCAAGAGCAGGATGGCAACCGCAAGCAGGGCGACGAGCGTTTCGAAGAAGGTCATGGCGCATAGTAGCAGCGTTTTGGCTGCGTTGAAGCCGGTCGCCTTCCTATGTAAAGTTTGCACCATATCAAGGCGATGGCATCTCGCAGAAGCGGAGCGGCGATGGATTACGATGTGGCGATTGTCGGTGCAGGGGCTGCGGGGATCGCTGCCGCGCGGACGCTCGTGGCCGCCGGCCGCTCCGTCGTGCTGCTGGAGGCGAGCGACCGCGCCGGGGGGCGTGCCTGGACGATCGAGCTTGCCGGCATGCCGCTCGACATGGGCTGTGGCTGGCTGCACTCCGCCGAGCGCAATCCGCTGGTGACGATCGGCAAGCAAGCCAATTTCACCATCGAGCAGGGGCCGACGGCCTGGAAGACGCAATGGCGCGATCTCGGTTTTCCGCCCGCCGACCAGGCGGCAGCGGAGGCCGCCTGGAATGCGCTGGACGGGCGCCTTAAGTCGGATCCTCCGGCGAGTGACCGGGCCTCCGATGCTCTTGAGCCGGGCGGGCGATGGAATGCCTATTGCAACTCGCTCAGCGGCTATATGAACGGCGCGGCGCTCGACCGGCTGTCGATCACCGATTTCCTCGCCTATGACAATGCCGCCTCCAATGCGAACTGGCGGGTGCATGAAGGCTATGGAAGCCTGATTGCGGCGGCCATGCCGAAGGCCGAGCTTCGGCTCTCGACGCCGGTCCGGCGGATTCTCCTCGATGGACAGGGTGTCAGGCTGGAAACGGATCGAGGTACGATCGCGGCCCGTGCAGCAATCGTCACGGTTTCGACCAATGTGCTGGCGGGCGGGGCGATCGGCTTTGACGCCGGAGCTGACGACCACCTCCATGCCGCAAGCCAGCTGCCGCTTGGTCTCGCCGACAAGCTGTCTTTCGAACTCAAGGGCAATCACGGTTTTGAGGCGGAAACCCATCTGCTTGGCGATCCCCAGAACCCGGAGACCGGCAGTTACTATATCCGTCCGCTGGGGCGGCCGGTGCTCGAAGGCTTCTTCGGCGGAGCGGGTGCGGTGGTGATCGAGCGCGCCGGTCTCCTCGATGCCTTCGCCTTCGCGCTGGAGCAGCTTTCTTCGCTGCTCGGAAGCGGCATCCGCAAACATCTGCTGCCGCTTGCGGCATCGTCCTGGTGCCGGACGGATTGGATCGGCGGCTCCTATAGCCACGCCCTGCCCGGGCAGGCGAGCCAGAGGCAGGTGCTGGCGCGGCCGGTCGGCGACCGGCTGTTCTTTGCCGGCGAGGCAACGCACCGCACGGATTTTTCGACGGCGCATGGTGCATGGGAAAGCGGCATACGGGCCGCCGGCGAGGCCGTCGAAGTGCTCGGCAATCCTGCCCTGAAATGAGAAGCGGCGGGCTGTTTACCCGCCGTCCCATCTTTTATTTGCCGGCCTCTTTCGCAGCCTCTTCAATCACTTCCGCGACTTTCTGCGCTCGCGATGCGAAGACGGCGTGGCTTGCCTTGATCTCCGTCACCTTGCTGCCGGCGCGCTTGGCCATGTCCCGCTCCAGGTCGGGATTGATGGAGCGATCCTCTGTCGCAACGACGGTCCAGCTCTTCTTCGCGCGCCAGGCAGGATCGCCGACCTTGGCGGTAAAGGCTTCCTTGGCGGCGAAGACCTGCGACTTTGCCATGAAGGCTGCCTCGTCCTTGGGCAGGTCTGCGGCAAAGTCGGCGGCGAAGGCCGCGGGATCGAGGTAGAGATACTTGCCGTCCTTGGTCTCCCTGATGTTCATGCCGCCCGCCGGTTTCGAGCTTGCGAGGCCGATCAGGCTTTCGCCCTTGTCCGGCTGGAAAGCGGCGACATAGACGAGGCCCGCGACATCGGGCCGGTTTCCGGCTTCGGTGATGACCATGCCGCCATAGCTGTGGCCGACGAGGAGGGATGGACCGCTCTGCAGGTCGAGGACGCGGTTGGTGGCGGCGACGTCGTCGGCGAGCGAGGTGATCGGCTCCTGGACGATGGTGACGTTGAAGCCGCGCCTTTCGAGGATCTCGGTGGCCTTCTGCCAGCCCGATCCGTCAGCGAGAGCGCCGTGGACGATGACGATATTCTTGATCTCGGCCGCCTGGGCGGTGAAGGCGGCGGCGCTGATTGCTAAGGCGAGAGCGACGGTGGAGAGCGTGCGGTTGGTCATGGAAGAAACTCCTTTTTGGGATTGGGAAATGCGGATTGATGGTCAGCCGAAGGTAAAGGCGTAGGCGGCGACGCCGGGATCGAGGAAGCGGATCTCGAAGTTGCGGGCCTCGACCTCGCCGCTCTGCCGGACCAGCTGGTAGAGCTTTGTCGACGTGACGATGCCGTTGCCGTTCTCGTCGGTATCGGTGCCATGATTGACGCCCGGCGCCTTGCCGTCGACCGTCACCTGGAAACGAACCGGCTTGCCGTCAGCGCCGGGTCCGAGAACGAGATGCAGGTCGCGGGCGCTGAAGTGGTAGCTGATGCCGCCATCGGCGGCATCGAGGCTGGCGGCTTCCGGACCCACGGTCCAGCGCCCTGAAAGACCCCATTGGTTCAGGCCGAGGGAGCCTGCGCTGTAGTCGCGCGGGGTGTCCGCTGCGAGACCGCCGGGGGAAGCGAAGTTCGAGGCCTGCTGGTAGCCGATATAGGTCTCGCCGGAGCGGACATGACGCAAGTCCGGGCTTGCCTCGGCGCCCTTCGCATCGGGTGTGACGGCGGCGCTCGAAGCCATCTGGCTTCCGGCCTCATGCAGCAGGTCCTGGATCGCCTTTTCGGTCTGGCGGTAGTTGCCCTCGCCGAAATGGGTGTAGCGGATCTGGCCGTTGGCATCGATCAGATAGTGAGCTGGCCAGTAGTTGTTCTGGAAGGCGCGCCAGATCTTGTAGTCGTTGTCGATTGCGACGGGATACTTGATGCCGAAATCGCCAACCGCCTTGCGGACATTGTCGATGTTCTTCTCGAAGGCGAATTCAGGAGCGTGGACGCCGATGACGACGAGGCCCTTGTCTGCGTACTTTTCGGCCCAGGCGCGGACATAAGGCGTGGTGCGGATGCAGTTGATGCAGGAATAGGTCCAGAAATCCACGAGCACGACCTTGCCGCGAAGTGCTTCCTTAGTGAGCTGCCCGGAATTCAGCCACTGCACGGCGCCATCGAGCGATGGGGCAGGGCCTTCGACCGGCAGATCGCTCTTGAACGGCTGCCCGGTGTCGGCGACGGTATCGATCATCGCGCCGTTGCTGGCAACTTCGGGACCAGACTGCGGCTTGACGTGCAGACGGTCGAGGACGGCCTGCTCCAGAGTGGTGGTGCTGGCATAGGAGAAGCGCGACAGCAGGCTGGTATCGAGACCGAGCGCAATGACGGTGACACCGGCGAGAACGGCAGCACCCAGCGCCTGGCGGATCCGTTCGCTGACGCCGAGCGACCGCTTCATGGCAGCCAAGACACTGCCACCGACGAGAAGCGCTGTGGCGAGCGAGCTGGCCGCCCCGGCGGCATAGGCGAGCAACAGAAAGGTCGTCTGCAGATTGGCGCCCTGGAGGGCAGCACCCGTCAGCACCAGGCCGAGGATCGGCCCGGCGCAGGGCGCCCAGAGCAGGCCCGTCGCAACACCGAGAAGCAGCGAGCTTGCCGGAGAGGCGGTGGCGCCATTGCCCGAGGCATTGAGCAGCCTGCTGCCGAAATCGACGACGGGCTGGGTGATGCCGCCGGCAACGCGCGGCGAGAGCAGGCTGACGCCGAAGATGGCGAGCAGCAATAGAGCGGCAAGCCGTCCATATTCATTGGCGTTGATCGCCCAGCTGCCGCCGACGGCCGCCAGTGTAGCGACCAGCGCAAAAGTGCCGGCCATGCCTGCCAGCATCGGCAGCGTGCTTCTGAAGAAGGGCTGGCCCGCGCGGGCGAAGACGAAGGGCAGGATGGGGAGGATGCAGGGGCTGAGGATCGTCAGCGCGCCTCCGAGATAGGCAATGATGAGAAGCGTCATGGTCGGTTCCTTCCGCTTGGTTGCTCGTGGCCTTTGCCAGCGATGCCGCGAAACTGAAGGGGCGACGTATCCCGGATGTGTCTGATATCCGGCAGAAATGTACCGCAATGTAGCGGGCTGCAGCGAATTGTATCGGAATGTATCTGCAGGCCCCCACGCTACAAAGGCATGCACAAAACCGTGGTCCGCGACACATCGGGGATACATCCGGACTGTCTTTTGCTCATCATCACAGTTCAGGAAACGGAGAGAAAACAATGTCCGAGGAAATCAACCACCAGCGCCGCCGCTTCTTCGGTGTCGCCGCCATGACCGTCGCAGCCGTCGAGTTCGGTATCGGCAGTGTCGCAAGTGCTGCGCAGGCGGCAGCGCCGGCTTCGCCCGCCGTCAAGGCAAGCGGCAACGGCTTTTCAGCCTTGAAGCAGATCCGCGCCGGCGTGCTTGATATCGGCTATGCCGAGGAAGGTCCCGCTGACGGTCCGGCCGTCCTCCTGCTGCATGGTTGGCCCTATGACATCTACAGTTTCGCCGATGTGGCGCCCCGTCTTGCCGCCAAGGGCTACCGGGTGATCATCCCCTATCTGCGCGGCTACGGCACCACCCGTTTCGTTTCGGAAAAGACCAAGCGTAACGGCCAGCAGGCGGCACTCGCCGCCGACATGATCGCGCTGATGGATGCGCTTCATATCAAGAAGGCGATCGTCGGCGGCTATGATTGGGGCGGCCGCACCGTCAATATCATGGCGGCCCTCTGGCCGGAGCGCTGCAAGGCGATGGTCTCGGTCAGCGGCTATCTGATCGGCAGCCAGGAAGCCAACAAGAAGCCGCTTCCGCCGAAGGCCGAGCTTGCCTGGTGGTATCAGTTCTATTTCGCCACAGAGCGCGGCCGTCAGGGCTACGACGCCAACCGCCGCGAGTTCTCGAAGCTGATCTGGCATACCGCATCGCCGACCTGGAATTTCGACGACGAAACGTTCAACCGCTCGGCCGACGCTTTCGACAATCCCGATCATGTGGCGATCGTTATCCACAATTACCGCTGGCGCCTCGGGCTGGTAAAGGGCGAGGCAAAGTACGATGCCTATGAGGCCGTGCTCGCCAAGGGGCCGGTCATCTCGATCCCGACCATCACCATGGAAGGCGACGCCAACGGCGCGCCTCATCCGGAACCCTCGGCCTATGCCGCGAAGTTTTCGGGACGCTATGAGCACCGCACGATCTCCGGCGGTATCGGTCACAATCTGCCGCAGGAGGCACCGGAAGCCTTCGCGCAGGCGATCCTGGATGTTGATCGTTTCTAGATCGAATATAGGGTGTCACGAATCCCGCACCATCCTGCTGCCCGAGACGTCAGCCGGACGGTGCGGATTGCCCGCATTGGAGGTTGCCGAAAGCGCCATGGAGCATGTCGACCATATCCTGATCGTCGATGACGACAGGGAAATCCGCGAGCTCGTTTCGAGCTATCTGAAGAAGAATGGGCTGCGCGCCACCGCCGTTGCCGACGGGCGCCAGATGCGGAGCTTTCTCGAAGCTAATGCGGTCGATCTGATCATCCTCGATGTGATGATGCCGGGAGACGATGGTCTCGTACTGTGCCGCGAACTGCGCGCCGGCAAGCACAAGGCGACGCCGATCCTGATGCTGACGGCGCGCAGCGACGAGATGGACCGCATTCTCGGGCTCGAAATGGGCGCCGACGATTATCTGCCGAAGCCTTTCGCGGCGCGAGAACTGCTGGCGCGCATCAAGGCCGTTCTGCGCCGCACGCGCATGCTGCCGCCGAATTTCCAGGTGAGCGAGGCCGGCCAGATGCTGAGCTTCGGCGAGTGGCGTCTGGATACGGTCGCGCGCCATCTGCTGGACAAGGAGGGCACGACGATTGCGCTGAGCGGCGCCGAGTACCGGCTCCTGCGCGTTTTCATCGATCACCCGCAGCGGGTTCTCAATCGCGATCAGTTGCTGAACCTCACTCAGGGGCGCGATGCCGAGCTCTTCGACCGTTCGATCGACCTGCTCGTCAGCCGCCTGCGGCAGCGGCTCGGCGACGATGCGCGTGAGCCGATCTATATCAAGACCGTCCGCAGCGAGGGCTATGTCTTCTCCGTGCCGATCGAGATTTCGGAGTTGCGGCAATGAGCGCGGTGGCCCTTGCAACGTTCGGCCGCGTCTGGCCGAGTACGTTGCGCTCGCGTATTGCCATCATTCTGCTCCTCGGCCTCGCGATCGCCTATGGCCTGTCGTTCAGCGTGCTCTATGCCGAGCGCATGATGTCGGCAAAGGCGGTCATGCTCGGCACGCTGGAGAGTGACGTTGCTACATCGATCGCCGTGCTCGACCGGTTGCCGGCGGATCAGCGGGCGGATCTGACTGATCCCCTGAGCCGCGGCAATTACCGCTTCGTGCTCGGCCCGGGCCTGCCGGGTGTTCCCGATCATTCAACACGCGGCGGCGAGATTGCGGCGACCATCAGCGATGCGATCGGCCATCGCTTTCCGATCCGCATGGAAGCGATCCCCGGCGACGTCACGCGCCTGCAGGCGCATCTGACGCTGACCGACGGCACGCCGCTGACGATCGACATCACGCCGAGGGGCGTCATGCCGCTTGCCGGCTGGCTGCCTTATGTCTTCGGCGTGCAGATGCTGCTCATCGTTCTCCTGACCTGGCTTGCCGTTCGCCAGGCGACGCGGCCGCTCGCCGATCTGGCCGCCGCCGCCGATGCCCTTGATCCGAACAAGAAGGGCGAGGTGATGAGTGACAGCGGCCCCAGCGAGGTGGCGCATGCCGCACGCGCCTTCAACGCAATGCGAGACCGCATTGCCCACTATCTCGAAGAGCGAGTGCAGATCCTCGCAGCGATTTCGCATGATCTGCAAACGCCGATCACCCGCATGCGGCTGCGCGCCGACATGGCGGACGAATCTCCGGAGCGGACCAAGCTGCTGCACGATATCGGCGAGATCGAGCGGCTGGTTCAGGACGGGATCGCCTATGCCCGCAGTTCGCATGGAAATGGCGAGAAGTTCTCCCGCATAGACCTCGCGTCCTTCATCGAGAGCCTTTGCTATGACTATCAGGATACGGGAAAGCCCGTGTCTATCCTGGGGCTTGTCGGCGGCACCGCATCGACCAAGCCGCACTCGCTGCGCCGCATCCTGTCGAACTTCATCGACAATGCCCTGAAATTCGGCGGCGCGGCCGAGGTGAGCGTCGAGCGCAGAGAAGAGGGGGCGATCGCCATCACCGTCATGGACCGCGGCCCGGGCATTCCCGGCGATCAGATCGAGGCGGCCATGCAGCCCTTCTTCCGCCTGGAGCAATCGCGAAACCGCGAGACCGGTGGCTCCGGTCTCGGGCTTGCGATCGCGCAGCAGCTGACGGCGGCAATCGGCGGGACGATGCGCCTCTATAACCGCGACGGCGGTGGCCTCGCGGCCGAGCTGGTGATCCACTGAAAAGCGAGCCGCTTGTTGTAGCGGCTCGTATCACTTCTGGCGCCTGCTAAGCTTCGTTACAAATCCCGTACATCCGGGAAACATGCCGGATACGTCGCCGGGTCAAAACACTCCCCGTCAACTGAAGCCGCGTCGCGCGGCAGAAACCAAGGAGTGTTACATGACCACGATCGAAAAGGTTCTCTATACCGGCAAGACCCACACCACCGGTGGCCGCGAGGGCGCTGCCCAGAGCAGCGACCGCGCCTTGGATGTCAAGCTCTCGCCTCCTGGCAGCGGCCGTCCGGGCACCAATCCGGAGCAGCTCTTCGCCGCCGGCTGGTCGGCCTGCTTCATCGGCGCGATCGGCCTTGCCGCCGGCAAGCGTAAGATCCGTCTTCCGGCGGAGACTGCCGTCGACGCCGAAGTCGATCTCGGCCAGACCGACGGTGCCTATTTCCTGCAGGCCCGCCTGAATGTCAGTCTTCCCGGTATCGACGCCGAGCTGGCGCGCGAACTTGTCGAGGAAGCGCACCAGACCTGCCCCTATTCGAAGGCGACGCGCGGCAACATCAATGTCGAACTGAATATCGTCTGATCGCCAGTACGAACAAACGGGACGAGGCCTTTGCCTCGTCCCTGGAGCATCCCATGAAATTCATCATCATCGGCATCCTGACAGCCAATGTTCTCGCCGCATCCTGCATCTACGACGCGGCCTCCGACGAGCCTTCGCCGGTCGCGGGACTCGTCGCCGTCGCACAGACAATTGCGGCTCAGCCGGCGGGCAGCAGGTTCTTGAAATAGATCGACAGAAGCTGCGTCTGCGAGGAAATCCCGAGCTTGCGGTAGACGTTGCGGCGGTGGACCTTCACCGTGCCTGTCGAGATATTGAGCTTCAACCCGATCGACTCGGATGAATGGCCCTGCAGCACAAGATCGACGATCGCGGTTTCGCGGCTCGTCAGATTGAGGTCGCGCCACACGGTATCGGCCGGGGCAAGGTTCGGGTTGCCGCCGGTCTTGCGGTGTTTCTTTCCGCCGGCTGCAAGTTGCGCGTCGAAGCGCGGGGCGAGGCCCGCCCAGTAGTGCCGCACCATATTGGCGATCAGCGGTTCGGCTTTCTTCAGCATCGCGAAATCGGCCGGCGGAAAGGCGCCGGTCTTCTCGCGCCGCATCAGCGACAGGACGATGGTTATGTCCTTGTCGGCATTGATGAAAAAGCCGATCTCTTCGGCGAGCCCTGTCTGAACGTAATAGGTGCGGTAGTATTCGCTGGAAAAGAAGCGGTCCGGCGCCAGTTCGCGCATCCTGAGCACGCCTTCGCGCCGTTCCCGGGCCGTATGGTAGAAGGGGTCGAGCAGGTAGGGACCGGCCTGGTAGAGCGTGACGAAGACCACATGCTCTTCGGCATCGAAGGTGGAGTAGAGATCGATCGGCCGGTCCTTGCCACGATAGGCGAAGACCACGACGTAGTCGAAGCGCACCAGCGCCGCCATCATCTGCCGGAAGGTCTCGCCGAACTCGGCGTCACCCATGGCAGGCCGGCCGACCGTCGCGTTGAAGGCGCCGAACAAGGCTTCCAGATCGGTGCTCATGTGACGGTCTCCCTCTGCCGCCGGCGCGAAATTCTGCGCATCCCCATATACACCTTCCACGAAGCTTAATCCGCTTAAATACCTCTCTCGGGGTATATACCGCGCCGGAAGCTCAGGCTTACTCTTTCCTTAACGACGGTGGCAATAAGGCAGCAAAGACTGCCAATTCCAAACCAACCGCAGGGAACAGACGTGGCATCCGCTTCGACGAACGATATCGAATTCCGTTCGGTCACCAAGAACTATGGCGCCGTGACCGCCGTGACGGACATCAATCTCAATGTGCCCAAGGGTGCCTTCCTGGCGCTGCTTGGCCCTTCCGGCTGCGGCAAGACGACGTGCCTGCGCATGATCGGCGGCTTCGAGCAGCCGAGCGAGGGCACGGTGCTGATCGACGGGCGGGAGATGAACGGCGTCCCGGCCTACCGCCGCCCCGTGAATATGGTGTTCCAGCACTACGCGCTGTTTCCGCATTTCAATGTCGAGCAGAATGTTGCCTACGGGCTGAAGCAGATGCGCCCGAAGATCGAGGCGCGCGAGATAGACCGCCGGGTGGCCGAAGCGCTGGAAATGGTGCGTCTCGGCGGCTTTGCCAAGCGCCGCATCCATGAAATGTCGGGCGGCCAGCAGCAGCGCGTGGCGCTGGCGCGCGCCATCGTCAACCGCCCGTCCGTTCTGCTGCTCGACGAGCCGCTTGCCGCCCTCGACAAGAAGCTGCGCTCGGCGATGCAGATCGAGCTGCAGACGTTGCAGCGAGAGCTCGGCATCACCTTCGTGCTCGTCACCCACGATCAGGAAGAAGCGTTGTCGATGGCCGATATCGTCTGCGTCATGAGCGCCGGGCAAATCCGCCAGCTCGGCTCGCCGCAGGAAGTCTACGATCGCCCGGCCGATCTCTTCGTTGCCGATTTCGTCGGCAAGACCAACCGCATTGCCGCGACGATGGAGGCCGATGGCACGACGCTGCGGCTCGCCGACGGCTCGGCGATCGCATCCGGAAAGCAGCTTGCGCCGGGCCAGGCGATCGCCGCCCTTCGTCCCGAAGCGATCCGGCTGACGCGTGGGCAGGCTATTGGCGGCGCCGCATTCAAGGGCACGGTCACGCACCGGATCTTTCTGGGCTCGTCGGCGGAATATGCCGTCAGCGTTCCGGGCCTCGGCGATTTCCTGATCACCGCCGACCGCCGCAGCATGAACGAGAGCGATCTCGTGGAGCCGGGCGAGGAGGTATTCCTCGGCTTCGACCCATCCGCCATCCATGTCTTTCCAGCATCGAATGCATAAACCAAAACAAGGGAACAGCATCATGAGCAAGGATTATAAGGACAATCTCCCGATCTCCGCCGAAGGCTTCATGGACGAGTTCATGCGCCTCAAGCGTGGCTCCGTCAGCCGCCGTCATTTCCTCGGCATCACCGGCCTCGGTCTCGCGACCGCCGTCTTGTCGCGCTTCCCCGGCGCGCTTTCGACGCCCGCTTATGCCGCCGGCGAACTCGGTACGCAGATGTCGATCGCCACATGGCCGAACTACCACGATCCGGCAACCTTCGAGAACTTCAAGGCCGCCACCGGCGTTGCCGTCGAAGTCAACGTCTTCGGTTCCAATGAGGAAATGCTGGCGAAGCTGCAGGCGGGCGCCTCCGGCTGGTCGCTGTTTGTGCCGACCAACTACACGATCTCGACCCATCACAAGCTCGGCCTGATCGATGAGCTGGATCTTTCCAAGATCCCGAATTTCAGCCAGGCGACCGAAAGCCCGCGCTTCACCAAGGAAGGCCAGATCGACGGCAAGACCTATGCCGTGCCGAAAAACTGGGGCACGACGGGCTTCTCGGTCAACACCTCGAAGATCAAGACCAAGCTTTCGAGCTGGAAGGACTTCTTCGAGATCGCCCAGACCGAAGGCGACGGCCGCACGATGGTGCATGACTACCAGCTGACGACGATCGGCAGCGCGCTGGTTTCGCTCGGCTACGATTTCAATTCGATCAAGGCCGACGAGCTTGCCAAGGCAGAGGAGCTGCTGATCAAGGTGAAGCCGCATCTCTTCGCCATCAATTCCGACTACCAGCCGTCGATGCGCTCCACCGATGCGTGGCTGACCATGTGCTGGACCAATGACGGCGCGCAGCTGAACCGCGACATGCCGGAGCTCGCCTATGTGCTCGGCACCGATGGCGGCGAGATCTGGACCGACTATTACGCGATCCCCAAGGATGCGCCGAATAAGGCGGCCGGCTATGCGCTGCTCAACTACCTCATGGATCCGCAGAACGCCGTGAAGGAGCATATCGCCAACGGCGCGCCGACGACGGACAGCCGCGTCATCGCTCTGCTGCCGAAGGACATCACATCCAACAAGATCGTCTATCCGGACGATGCGGCCCTGACGCCGCTGGAGTTCGGCGCCGCCGTGACGCTCACCGATCCAGGTCGCGCCGAGCTGATGGCACGCTTCAAGTCGGCCTAATCTCCGTTGAGAGCTCCGGTCTCTTAGCGGGGACCGGAGCCCGACGCTGCGGAAACAGACGTATGCCCCTGACCCTTGCCACGAAACGGCGCCTTGTCACTGCTGCCCTTGTCGGGCCGGCCAGCATCTGGCTGTTCGTTTTCCTCGTCCTGCCCTTCATCGCCATCATCGTCTTCGCCTTCGGCGAGCGGGCGCCGGAGGGCGGGTATCAGGCGGCGTTCACCTTCGCGCAGTTCGCCAATCTCGGCTCGCGCTCTGCGGCATTCGTCAACACGCTGATCCTGGCGCCGATCGGCGCTGCCGCCTGCCTGCTGGTAGCCTATCCCGTCGCCTATTATCTTGCCGTCAAGGCAAGCCCGAAGCGGCGCCTGCTGCTGGTATCGCTGGTCGTCGTGCCGTTCTGGACAAGTCTTCTCGTTCGCACCTATGCATGGATGTATCTGCTCGGCGCCCGCGGCATTCCGCATCTCCTTGAATTCGTCGGCATCGAGAATGTCCGGCTGATCAACACGCCCGGCGCCGTGCTGCTCGGCATTGTCTACGGCTACCTGCCCCTGATGATCATGCCGATCTATGTTTCGCTCGAAAAGCTCGACCGGCGCCTGCTGGAGGCTTCTGCCGACCTCGGCGCTAAGCCCGTCTCGACCTTCTTCGGGATAACCTTGCCCCTGTCGCTACCCGGCGTGATGACCGGGGTGGCGCTGGTGACGATCCTGCTGCTTGGCGAATATCTGATCCCGCAGCTCCTCGGCGGCGGCAAGGTGTTCTTCATCGGCAATGCGCTCGTCGATCTCTTCCTGCAGTCGCGCAACTGGCCGTTCGGCTCGGCGATCGCGGTGACCCTGGTCGCCGTCGTCGTCGTCATTCTGCTGGTTGCGATGCGTATTGCCTGGCGTGTCGCCGGTACCCGTCAGGTGGATCTCGTCTGATGCGCGCGCTGGTCACCTTCGTCTATCTCTTCCTCTACACGCCGATCGCGCTCGTCGTGCTGTTCTCGTTCAACTCCGGCCGCAATGCCAGCGAGTTCGTCGGCTTTTCGACGGAGTGGTATGGGCGGGCGCTCTCCAATACCTTCCTGATGGAAGCGCTGCAGAACAGCCTGATTATCGCCTTCACCAGCGCCGGGCTCGCGGCGATCTTCGGAACCATGGCGGCGATCGGCATGGAGCGGCTGGGCACCCGGATGCGGGCCCTGTTCGATGGCCTGTTTGCCGCTGCTATCGTCGTACCCGGCGTCGTCATCGGCATCGCGACGCTGGTGGCCCTCGTCGAGGTCTTCGGTTTCGTCAATCCCGTCATCGCCGCGATCTGGCCTGGCGATCAGCCGCCGAAGCTGGCGCTCGGCTACGGCTCGATCATCGCCGCGCATGGCCTCTTCACGATGGCGCTGGTGACGATGATCGTCAAAGCCCGGATCGCCAGCCTTGGCCGGGATATCGTCGAGGCGTCGAGCGATCTTTATGCGACGCCGCTCACAACGTTCCGGCAAATCGTGCTGCCGCAGATCATGCCGTCGATCCTTGCCGGCTTCCTGCTCGCCTTCACCTTCTCCTTCGACGATTTCATCATCGCCTTCTTCGTCGCCGGATCGAACACGACGCTGCCGATCTACGTCTTCGCCTCGATCCGCCGCGGCGTCACGCCGGAGATCAATGCGATCGCGACGATGGTGCTGATCGCCTCGCTAATCCTCATCCTGATCGCGCGCTTCCTGATGCGCGAGAAGGCAACAACAAACTGACCGGGGAAATGCCATGATACTTAGGGATCGCGTTGCAATCGTCACCGGGGCAGGCTCCGGCATCGGCCGGGCAGGCGCGCTGATCATGGCGCGCGAGGGCGCCCATGTGATTGCCGCCGACATCGATTTCATGAATGCGGAGGAGACGGTCAGCCAGATAACCGAGGCGGGCGGCTGCGCCGAAAGCCTGGTGGTCGACGTGACGGACGACAAGGCGCTGGAAAGCGGCATTGCCGCCGTCGTGCTGCGTCACGGCCGCATCGACATCCTCCACAACCATGCCGGTGCCCAGGTGGCGGGCGATCTGGAACAGGTGACCATCGACGGGTTCGACAGGTCCTGGGGACTGAATGTGCGGGCGCATTTCATGGCTTCGCGGCTGGTGATGCCGATCATGAAGAAGGCCGGCAAGGGTGTCATTCTCAACACCTCTTCGTCGTCGGGCGTGCTCTACGACCGCGAGATGATCGCCTATACGACGACGAAACACGCCGTCATCGCCATGACCCGGCAGATGGCCGGCGACTACGCGAAATTTGGCATCCGCGTGAACGCGCTCTGCCCGGGCTGGGTGGATACGCCGTTCAACGAACCCTTCATCGCGCAGATGGGCGGGCGCGGCGCCATCGAGAGCTACATCGCTGACAAGGTGCCGCTCGGCCGCTGGGCCGATGTCTCGGAGATCGCCGAGCCGATCCTCTTCCTCGTCTCCGACCGGTCATCCTACATGACCGGCCAGATCCTCGTCGTCGATGGCGGCGAGACGGTGGTGTAGCGGGACGCTAGGCCCGCTCGGGGATCAGCGGCGGAACCTGGATGATTCCCGGCTTGTTCGAACCTGATTCGATGAGCTCGAAGACCTTGGTCAGCATACCCGGCACATCCTGGCGTACCATCTCGATGCCGTTGCCGAGCAGGGTGACGAAAGGATCCCAGTCGAAGCAGCCGAGGACCAGACTACGGTCGTCGAGATGGCCGGAGCGGCGGATCCAGCGGATGACGCCTTCAAGCGAGATGGTCGAGTTGACGAACATGCCGCGGGCCAGCGCATTGCCCTTCATGGCGAGATCATCCAACGCTTTCTCAGCTTTCTCAGGGGCATAGCCGCAGGCGAGGATGTGATCCTCCTCGACCGCGACGCCAAGATCGGCATGTGCCTGGCGGAAGCCGCGGATACGCTCGGCGGTATTGTGGTCGCTGCCGCGGCCGCCGATAAAGAGGAGCGGTTCCTTCTTCCCAAGCCGCTCCTCGCAATTCATCAGGATGCGGCGCGTCAGCTCGCGCGCGCCAGCGAAATTGTCGGAGATGACAGATGGAGCAAGGGCGCCCGGAAGGTCGAGATTGAGGCTGCGTACACCGGCGGCGGCGCACATTTCCGTGATTTTATCGGGGTCCGTCGCACCCGTCGCGATCAGGCATTCGACCTGATAGGAGAGCATGGTGCGCGCCGCCTCGATCTCCAGTTCGGGATCTCGCCGCGTGCAGGTGATGATCGGGAAAAGGCCGCGGGCGCGCGCCATGTCTTCGAACAGTTCGACGATCGAGCCGAAGTAGCGGTTATCATATTTCGGCACGAGCATGCCGATGATATGGGACTTTTCGCGCCTTAGAAGGCTTGCCTGCATGTTCAGCGCATAGCCCTGTTCCTCGGCGATTTTCATGATCTTTTCGGCAAGCTGCGTGCTGATCCGGCGCTTCTTCCAATTGCCATTGAGAACGGCGCTGACGGCGCTGGCGGAGGTGCCCGCGAGCTCCGCCAGATCGTAGATCGTCGTCCTCTTGGCCTGCTTTACGTGATTCAAAATTTGCTTCTCCATTTCGACGTAACTTGACACCAATCGAGAGAAGTGGCAATTCTTGCTTCATCGATTGAGCAAGCTTGCGCAATCGATGTTACAAGCTGGCCTCGTTGCCGGCGCAGGGAGGTATTTCTAAGAAGCTGCGGACTCCGAGTCCTTTCGCAGGGGTGTTTCGCTTTGCCTTTCGTGAGGCGGCGGGGACGGTGGCGAATGCGCGGTAACCGTGGCGACTGGCAGCAATGCCTGGGCCTGTTTTCGAACACACCAAGGAGGAGAAAATGAACTATCGCAATTTGCTTTTGGCCTCGGCGACCGTCGTCATGGGCTTTGTCGGTGCGGCTTCCGCACAGGAGGCGTCCACCGTTGCCTTCCTGATGCCCGACCAGGCATCGACGCGCTACGAGCAGCATGACTTCCCGGGCTTCAAGGCCGAGATGGAAAAGCTCTGCGCCAAGTGCACCGTCGTCTATCAGAATGCCAATGCCGATGCCTCGCTTCAGCAGCAGCAGTTCAATTCCGTGATCGCCCAGGGCGCCAAGGTCATCGTGCTTGACCCGGTCGATTCCGCTGCAGCTGCCGGTCTCGTCGAGATTGCCCAGTCGCAGGGCGTCAAGGTTATCGCCTATGACCGCCCGATCCCCGACAAGCCGGCCGACTTCTACGTTTCCTTCGATAACGAAGGTATCGGCTACGCGATCGCCAAGTCGCTGGTCGAGCACCTGAAGAAGGAAGGCGCTGCCGATGGCGCAGGCGTTCTGCAGATCAACGGCTCGCCGACCGATGCGGCTGCCGGCCTCATCCGCGACGGTATCCATCGCGGCCTGAAGGAATCCGCCTACAAGACACTCGCCGAATATGACACGCCGGAATGGGCGCCGCCGAAGGCTCAGGAATGGGCTGCCGGCCAGATCACCCGCTTCGGCGCCGATATCAAGGGAGTCGTGGCCGCCAATGACGGCACCGGCGGTGGCGCAATTGCCGCATTCAAGGCTGCTGGCGTCAAGCCGGTTCCGCCGATCACCGGCAATGACGCAACGATCGCTGCCCTGCAGCTGATCATTTCAGGCGATCAGTACAACACGATCTCGAAGCCTTCCGAAATCGTTGCGGCAGCGGCTGCCAAGGTGGCCGTGCAGATGCTGAAGGGTGAAACGCCGGAAGCCAAGACGACGCTCTACAAGACGCCGTCCGAGCTGTTCATTCCTGCCGTCGTGACGCAGGAGAACATCAAGGCTGAAATCTTCGACAAGAAGATCCAGACGGCTGATCAGATCTGCACCGGCGAATATGCCGACGGCTGCAAGAAGCTCGGCATCACCAACTAAATCTGCCTATAGTGTCCGGCCGCGATCGCCGCGGCCGGACGTTTCCCGGGCAAGAAGGGCTTCAGCCAATGGTTACCGTTAAGGGTATGCCGGAGAAGGGACAGACGATCCTCCGGCTCAGCAATGTTTCCAAGAATTTCGGCGCGGTTTCGGCGCTGACCGACATCGACCTCGAGGTCAAGGCAGGCGAGGTCGTGGCGCTGGTCGGCGACAACGGCGCCGGCAAGTCGACGCTCGTCAAGGTTCTCGCCGGTGTGCACCAGCCGTCGTCGGGCAGTATCGAATTCTGCGGCCAGAACGTCACGCTCGACAGTCCCGGCAAGGCGCTCGAACTCGGCATCGCCACGGTCTTCCAGGATCTGGCGCTCTGCGAAAATCTCGATGTCGTCGCCAATCTCTTCCTCGGCCACGAGTTGTCGCCCTGGAGCCTCGATGAGGTGGCGATGGAAGTACGCGCCTGGACGCTGCTTCGCGAACTCGCCGCCCGCATCCCCTCGGTACGTGAGCCGATCGCCTCGCTCTCCGGCGGCCAGCGCCAGACGGTGGCGATTGCCCGCTCGCTGCTGCTCGACCCGAAGATCATCATGCTCGACGAGCCGACCGCCGCACTCGGCGTGGCACAGACAGCTGAAGTGCTGAACCTGATCGAGCGGGTGCGCGAGCGCGGCCTCGGCGTCATCATCATCAGCCACAACATGGAGGACGTGCGCGCTGTCGCGGACCGCATCGTCGTTCTCCGCCTCGGCCGCAACAACGGCGTCTTCACGCCCGATGCGTCCAACCAGGAACTCGTCGCCTCCATCACCGGCGCGACGGAAAACTCCGTATCCCGGCGCCTCGAGCGCAAGAGCAGCACGGCCCAGGAAAACAGCGGGAGCCCGGCATGAGCCAGAAACCATCCACAACAGCACCGGCTGCCGCACTCGACCGGAGCGATGAGCGCGTCCGTCACGACGACAGCATCGGCGCCATGATCAAGGCCTTTTTCGATCGTGTCCGTTCGGGCGATCTCGGCATGCTGCCGGTCGTTGTCGGCCTGATCGTCATCTCGACGGTCTTCTCGATCCTCAACCCGGTCTTCCTCGCCCCGAACAATCTCGTCAACCTGCTGTTCGACTGCGCCACCGTCGGCGTCATCTCGCTCGGCATCGTCTGCGTGCTGATGCTCGGCGAAATCGACCTCTCGGTCGGGTCGATGAGCGGTCTTTCCTCGGCAATTCTCGGCGTCCTCTGGGTCAATACCGGCTGGCCGCTGCCGCTGGCGATCGCCGTCGCGATCGTTGCCGGTATCGTCGTCGGTTCGCTCTACGCCGTGCTCTATAACAGGCTGGGAATGCCGAGCTTCGTCGCGACGCTGGCCGGTCTGCTGGCACTGCTCGGTATGCAGCTTTATATCCTCGGCCCGACGGGCAGCATCAATCTGCCCTTCGCCTCGTCGCTCGTCCGCTTCGGCCAGATCCTCGTCATGCCGGCATGGCTTTCGCATTTGCTCGCGCTGCTGCCCGGTCTGATCTTGATCGTCAACGGCTTGCGCAAGCGCCAACAGCGCCAGTCCGTCAATCTTTCGCAGGCGCCGCTCGGCGCGCTGGTCGTCAAGGCGGTGGTCCTAACCGCAGCGCTGGAATTTGCCGCCTATTATCTCAATCTCGGCCGCGGCGTGCCGTGGATGTTCGGCCTGTTCGTCGCGATCGCCGTGATCCTCAACTATGCGCTGACGCGGACGCAATGGGGCCGCTCGATGTTTGCAGTCGGCGGCAATCGTGAAGCTGCGCGCCGCGCGGGTATCAACGTACGCCGGATCTATCTCAGCGCCTTCGTGCTCTGCTCGACGCTGGCGACGATCGGCGGTATCCTGTCTGCCTCGCGTCTTGCCTCGTCCAGCCAGCAAGCCGGCACCGGCGACGTGAACCTCAACGCCATCGCGGCGGCCGTCATCGGCGGCACCAGCCTCTTCGGCGGCCGCGGCAGCGCCTATTCCGCGCTGCTCGGTATCATCGTCATCCAGGCCATTTCCAACGGCCTGACGCTTCTCAATCTCAGCTCGTCGCTGCGCTACATGATCACCGGCGCCGTTCTTGCGATCGCCGTCATCGTCGACTCGCTTGCCCGCCGTTCCCGTGTCAGCCACGGCCGCGCCTGATCCGCATTTTATGAAGGAGTATTTGCCATGACTGGATTGATGAAGGGCAAGGTTGCCGCCATCACGGGTGCTGCATCGGGTATCGGGCTGGAATGCGCCCGCACCCTGCATGCAGAAGGTGCCACCGTCGTGCTCGTCGACCGCGCCAAGGACAAGCTCGAGGCGCTCTGCAAGGAGATCGGCGAGGGCGCTTTGCCGCTGGTCGTCGATCTGCTCGACGGCAAGCAGGTTTCCGGCATGCTGCCTCGCATCCTGGAGATTGCCGGACGGCTCGACATCTTCCACGCCAATGCCGGCGCCTATATCGGCGGACAGGTGGCAGAAGGCGACCCTGATGCCTGGGACCGGATGCTGAACCTCAACATCAACGCTGCCTTCCGTTCGGTTCATGCGGTCCTGCCGCACATGATCGAGCAGAAGTCGGGCGACATCCTGTTTACGAGCTCGATCGCCGGCATGGTGCCCGTCGTCTGGGAGCCGATCTATACGGCCTCGAAATTCGCGGTACAGGCCTTCGTCCACTCCACCCGCCGTCAGGTGGCGCCGCATGGCGTGCGCGTCGGCGCGGTTCTGCCGGGTCCGGTGGTGACGGCTCTGCTCGACGACTGGCCGAAGGCCAAGCTCGACGAGGCGCTTGCCAATGGCAGCCTGATGCAGCCGAAAGAAGTGGCCGACGCCGTTCTCTTCATGCTGTCGCGTCCGCGCAACGTGACGATCCGCGATCTGGTGATTTTGCCGAACAGCGTCGATCTCTGAACATCGCAAGGCCCGCTCAAGGGCCGCGATCGACCCTGTTCCGCCTGACCGAAACGAGAGACCATGAGCGACACATCTCACACGCCACAAGCGGGTGCCAAACACGTCATCGGCGTCGATGTCGGCACCGGCAGTGCCCGCGCCGGACTGTTCGACCTCACCGGCCGGATGCTGGCTTCCGCCAAGCGGGACATCACGCTGTTCCATGAGCCGGGCTCGATGGTCGAGCAGTCGAGCACGGAGATCTGGGCGGCGGTCTGTGCCTCCGTGCGCGAAGCCGTGTCGCTGGCCGCTGTCGATCCGGCTTCCGTCGTCGGTCTCGGCTTCGATGCCACTTGTTCGCTCGTCGTTCTAGGCGAGGGCGGGAAGCCGCTCGCCGTCGGGCCCTCCGAAAATCCTGATAGGGACATCATCGTCTGGATGGACCACCGCGCAGTTCCGCAGGCGGAGCGGATCAACGCACTCGGCCATGACGTGCTTCGCTATGTCGGTGGCAAGATCTCGCCTGAGATGGAGACGCCGAAGCTTCTTTGGCTGAAGGAAAACCGGCCGGAGACCTTCGATGCGGCCTGGCAGTTCTTCGACCTCGCTGACTTCCTGACATGGCGTGCGACTGGCGACCTGTCGCGCTCGACCTGCACCGTCACCTGCAAATGGACCTATCTGGCGCATGAGAAGCGCTGGGATGCTGGCTATTTCGAAGAGATCGGCCTCGGTGCTCTGGCTGACGAGAACTTCCTCCGCATCGGTCAGTCGATCGTCGAACCCGGTTCGCCGCTTGGTCATGGATTGACGGCCGCAGCGGCAGAAGAGCTTGGATTGCCTGCCGGCACGGCTGTTGCGGCAGGGCTAATCGACGCCCATGCCGGCGGCATCGGTACGGTCGGGATCGGCAGCGGCCCGCAGGCCAATCTCGCCTATGTCTTCGGCACCTCTTCCTGCACCATGACATCGACCTCGGAGCCGGCTTTCGTGCCAGGCGTTTGGGGACCGTATTATTCCGCCATGGTTCCGGGGCTCTGGCTCAACGAAGGCGGCCAGAGTGCTGCCGGTGCTGCGATCGACCAGCTTCTCTCCTTCCACCCGGCCGCAGGCGAAGCGAAGGAGCGGGCCAAGAGCGCCGGTGTGCCGCTCCCCGTCTTCCTGGCGGATCAGGCGGCGAGGAAGGTTTCTTCCGCATCGGACGCCGTAGCGCTCGCCAAGGGGCTCCACGTCGTCCCGGAATTCCTCGGCAACCGCGCGCCCTTCGCCGATCCGCATGCTCGGGCGGTCATCACCGGTCTCGGCATGGAACGGGATCTGGACAATCTCGTCTCGCTATACATCGCGGGCCTCTGCGGCATCGGCTATGGCCTCAGGCAGATTGTCGATACGCAGGCCGCCGCAGGCGTCAGCGTCGAAAATATCGTCATCAGCGGCGGAGCGGGCCAGCATGACTTCGTGCGCCAGCTGCTCGCCGATGCCAGCGGCAAGCCCGTCATCGCCACCAAGGCGGACGAACCGGTGCTGCTGGGCGCGGCGATCCTGGGTTCTGTCGCGGCCGGGCTGTTTAGCGATGTCCGCGAGGCAATGACCGGGCTGACGGCCGTCGATACGACGTTTGCCCCCGCCGGTGGCGCCCATGCCGCCACGCATACGGCTCGCTATGAAGGGTTCAAGACACTGCAGAGCGTCGCCAGCAAGCTTCGGCAGTATTGATGGCAAGTATTTCGCCGAATACTGCGAATAAAGGCATCCCTAAATTAGCGAATAAATAACGGAAGGAGCCGAAGATGCTCCGCGATCAGGTGGAGCATCTTGCGATGACGCGGCAGTTTGGCAGGCGATCGATGCTGACGGGGCTGGCGGCGGTAGCCGCAGCCGCTGCCTTTCCGCGTGCGGCAGCCACGGCATGGAGCCCTGCTATGTCCGGTTTGAACGCCCATCTCGCGCCGCAGGGCCGGTACTTCGGCACCGCAGTCAGGATAGACCAGCTGCGCGAGCGTTCGGCTTTACGCAACGCGGTGCTGCAGAATTGCGGCGCGGTGACGCCGGAGATCGATCTGAAATGGGCAGCACTCGAATGGAACCGGGGCGCCTATAATTTCCAACCGGTCGACGAGCTGATCGGCATGGCAAGCGAAAGCGGCATCGCGGTGCACGGCCACACGCTGCTCTGGGGCCAAAGCGTACCGCCCTGGGCGATGGAACATATGGCCGCCAATCCGGGCGACTGGTCCGTCATCTCGACTTACATGCAGGCAGTGCTCTCGCATTTCGGCGGCAGGATAGGCCGTTGGGATCTGCTGAACGAGGTCGTCGACACCGCCGAGAGCGACAATCTTCGCCGCAACATCTTCTACAAGACTTTCGGCCCTGACTATGTCGAGCGTGCGCTGACGGAGGCCCGGCAACATGCGCCGCAGGCCAAATTCCTGATCAACGAATACAGCCTCGAATATGACAACCCCGTCGATGCCGCGCGCCGCGTCGCCGTGCTGCGGCTCCTGGAGCGGTTGAAGCTGGCAGGGTTGCCTTTCGATGGCCTCGGCGTTCAGGCGCATCTCGATCTCACCAAGGGCAGGGTGAAGCGCAGCACGATCAAGCCGTTCCTGGAGGCGGCGGCCGATCTGGGGCTGGAGATCTTCGTGTCGGAGCTGGATATTCAGGAAGCCGATCTCAGCGTGCCCAAGGCGGTGCGTGACCGGAAGGTGTCGGACGAGGTTCGCCGCTATCTGGACATCGTGCTCGAAGTCCCCGCTGTCAAAGGCATCACCTCCTGGGGGCTGTCGGACGGTCTTTCCTGGCTCAATTCGGACGAATACAAGCGTCGTGACGTCAAGGGTGCCACGACATCGAGCAATCGCGGTCTGCCCTTCGACAACGACATGCGGCCAAAGGAGCTCTATTACGCGATGAACACCGCGTTTTCCGCGGCGCGCATCGGCTGAAAGGGGAGCCGGCGGACCGGCTCCCGCAGGCGTCAGACCATCAGCTTGCTGCTGCTGAGTTCGGCCATGCTGACCGCCGTCTTGTCTACCGGCTTCTTGGCTGTCTTGACCCATTCGATCAATTCGGCCATCCCCTCCTCGAAGTCGCGCTGCGGCGTTACACCGAAGACATCGCGAATCTTGCTAATGTCTGCGAAGCAGTGGCGGATGTCGCCGACGCGGTACTTCTGCAGGATATCGGGTGCGATATTCTTCTGCAGCAGGCGCGCGAGCGTCCGGGCAATGTCGTTGACGGTAATCGACTTGCCGCTGCCGACGTTAAAGACGTCCCAGACGCGCTTGTCGCTCTCAAGGCTGGTCGCGAAGGCATTGGCGACGTCCATGACGTGGACGAAGTCGCGCTTCTGCTCGCCGTCTTCAAAGACCAGCGGCGGCTGGTCGTTCAGCAGACGGGAGATGAAGATCGCGGCGACGCCGGTATAGGGATTGCTCAATGCCTGGCGAGAACCGTAGGCGTTGAACAGGCGGAGCGCCGAGGTCGGGATGTTCAGCGCACGGCCGACGGAGAGGAACATCTCCTCGTGGTCGCGCTTGTTGACGGCATAGATCGAGGCCGGCTGCAGCAGCTTCTTCTCGGTCGTCGGGATCGGGATGAGCCTGGCGCCATCGCCGGTGAAGAGCTCCCAGTTGCGGTCGGCAAGCTGTTCATGGCTGCGCAGTTCGGGTGCTGTGCTATCACCGCTTCCTTCGATCTCGTATTCCCCTTCGCCATAGATCGACATCGAGGAAGCGACGGCCATGCGCTTGATCGGATGGTTGCCGTCGGCGTCGAGCGGCATGCGCGACAGCACTTCCAGCATGACGGCCGCAGCCATGGTGTTGTTGCGCGTATATTCGACGATGTTGGTCATGCTCTGGCCGACGCCGACCGAGGCAGCCAGATGGGCAAGGTGCGTTATGCCTGTCAGGCTCGCCTCGAAGACGCCGTCATCGAGGATGTTGCCCTTGATGCGCTTGGCCCTTTTGTTGAGGTAGACAGGCCAGCCCTGCGCATCCTTCTCGGCATCGCCGTGGACCTGGTCCAGCAGGCAATCGAGAACGGTGACTTCGAAGCCGCGCTCGAGGAGATAATCGACAAGGTGCGATCCGATGAAGCCGGCGCCACCTGTTACCAGTACATGTCCTTTCGTCATTTTCCCTACTCCTTACATTGAGGTTGATTGCGGGTCATTCAGCCGCGATTTGCGTCATGATCAGGTCTTCGTTTGCATTGGTCTTGACCGTGCGCTCCCAGACGAGGCCCTGATCCTTGATGTACATGCGCAGCCCGATGTAGAGCGGGATGAGCCAGATCAGCCACCAGACCATCAGCGATACCGGATTGATGCGCACGAGGTACCAGACCCTCGTCCAGACGCTCTCGGCGACCAGTTTGCTGCGCGTCCAGACGCTGATGTAGAGACGCAACAGAAGCAGCGAGAACATGCTGAGATTGAGGATCGGGAAGATCGCGGCCGCGGCCGGCAGATTGCCCTGTCCGCTGAAATACTGCCACATCGCCCATATCCCGATCGGGATGCCGATCGTGTTGATCGACATCGACAGGCACGGCAGGAAATTGAGCCAGGCGCGGAACTTCTGCCAGCGGGTCATGCCCATCGACGTCAGCGGCGAGGTCAGGCTCTGGAAGAAGCCGCAGACCCAGCGCTTGCGCTGCGTAATGCCGTGCATCAGCGTCGAGGGCACTTCCTCGATCAACGGGTTTTCGATGACGCCGAGCTTGCGGCCGTTGGTCCAGAACCGCATGCCGACCTCGGGATCCTCGATGGTGATCCACGGGTGGAAGCCGCCGAGTTCGATCAGGTCCGAGGCGCGGAAGAACAGACCCTTGCCCAGCACCCAATAGGGCTGACGGCCATTGGCTGTCAGGTGCGGGTAGGTGAGCCCGTCCCAGGACATGTGATCGGCCGCATGCCAGGTCGCCGCCATGCTCTCGTTGAGATTGCCGGCGATGTTCTGTGCCTGCAGCACATCGTATTTCTTCATGCCAGCGGCACCGGCCAGGAAGTGATCGGCGGGCGGGCAGCTGTCGGCATCGATATAGTTGACCAGGAAGTCCTCGCGGCCCTCGAACTTCTTGGCGACGTTGTAGAAGGCATAGACCAGCTGGCGCGTCTTCTTCGGCGGCAGGTCGCGATTGTAGGCGCGGTGCCCCTCATGCCACCAATAGGCCTTCCGCGTGGAATCCCAGCCGTCCCAGACCGCCTGCCAGCTCGGATGCGTGGTCGGCGGCACCTCGACGATTTCGAGGAAGGAGAATTCCTGCTTGAGACGGCGGAGCGAAGCCACCGTCTCGTAGTCGTTCTCGTTGGGGATCGCCACGACCTTGTAGCGATGCTTCGGGTAGCGAAGCTGCGAGAGCGAGGTGAAGGTCGTGCGCATCGTTCCTTCCAGCTCGCGCAGAACCGGATAGAAGAGAACGATGAAGGGGCATTCCTCCTCAGTCACCGCATCGATATCTGCCTGCGTCACCATGTTCGTCGGCAGGCTGGCGAAGAAGAAGTTCAGCCCGAGGCTGAGGCTGTAGGCGATCTGCACCACGAAGAAGAGCGTGAGCAGGGCATACTGGCCGGTTATCGAGATCATATCCATCGTACGCTAAACCTTTGATTGGATATAAATATTACACTGCAGCAGGCTGTGGTGCCGGGCGCACCGAACCATTGGCCGCCGGATGCTCCCGCTCGACGCGGCCTGCATTCTTGGGCTTCAGGAGGCGCGGGGTGACCTGGATCGATGCGGTCTCGGTGCGGCGCGGCGAGCCGATCCGGTGAAGCTCGAAACCGGCAGCCTCGACCTTGCGGCTGTCGAGGATGTTGCGCAGGTCGACGATGACAGGATGACTGACCAGCGAGCCGAGGCGGGCAAAGTCGAGCCCCTGGAATTCCTTCCACTCGGTCGCGACGACGATGCCATCGGCGTCGGCGACGCAGTCATAGGCGTTCTCGGCATAATCGACATTCTGCAGATAGTGACGCGCCTGCTCCATGCCCTCCGGATCATAGGCGCGGACACGGGCACCCATCTTCTGCAGGGCGGCGATGATGTTGAGCGATGGCGCCTCGCGCATGTCGTCGGTATTGGCCTTGAAGGTCAGGCCAAGGATGGCGATCGTCTTGCCGCGTACCTGATTGCCGAGCGCCGTGATGACGCGCCGGCCGATGCCACGCTTTCTGGCATCGTTGGCGGCAATCGAGCTCTCGACGACGCGCAGGCTGACCGAATGGCTCTGCGCGGTTGCCAGCAATGCCAGCGAGTCCTTCGGGAAACAGGAGCCGCCATAGCCTGGACCCGGGTTCAGGAAGGCGCGGCCGATACGGGTGTCCTGGCCGATCCCGTTTGCGACTTCCGAGACATCGGCGGAGACCGCCTCGCAGAAATCGGCGATCTCGTTGATGAAGGAGATCTTGATGGCAAGGAAGGCGTTTGCCGCATACTTGATGACTTCAGCGGCATTGCGGCCGGTATAGAGGATCGGAACGCCCTGGGCGCGCAGCGGCTCGTAGAGCATCTTCATCTTCTCGGTCGCCCAGGGAACATCGCAGCCGACGACGACGCGATCCGGGCTCATGAAGTCATCGATGGCGCTGCCTTCCTTCAGGAATTCCGGATTGGAGACGGCGGCGAAGACGAGATCGGGCCGCGAGGTGCGGATGATCGCCTCGACGGCATCGCCGGTGCCGACTGGCACGGTCGACTTGGTGACGACGACGAGGCCGTCTTCGGCGCTGAGCGCGATTTCGGAGGCGACGGCATAGACGCTCGTCAGATCCGCTTCGCTGCCACCCTGGCGGGTCGGCGTGCCGACGGCGATGAAGGCGAAATCGGCGCCTTTGAGCGATGACTTGAGATCGGTCGAGAAGGTCAGCCTGCTCTCATCGATATTGGTCTTGATCAGCGCGTCGAGACCGGGCTCGAAGATCGGCACGCCGCCGGAGTTCAGGAGGTTGATCTTCTGCGCGTTGCTATCGACGCAGACGACGGAGTGACCGAGGGCGGAAAAGCACGCACCGGAAACCAGGCCCACATAGCCGGAGCCAACAATTACGACTTTCATGTTTCACCTATAATCTGATGGTTATTCAGCAGCGCTGATGACAGCGGGGGGCTGCCGTCTGAGTTCGCCGTCGAAATATTCGATGGTCTTGAGCAGCCCCTCGCGGAGGCTCACTTCAGGGCGCCAGCCGAGAAGCTCGCTCGCCTTGCTGATATCGGGCTTGCGGCGCTTCGGATCGTCGACCGGAAGCGGCAGGCGGACGATCGGCGAGCGGGAGCCGGTGATCTCGAGGACGAGATGTGCGAGTTCTTCCATCGTGAATTCGCCGGGATTGCCGATATTGACCGGGCTGTCGGCGACTTCGCTGCGCATCAGGAGATCGAAGCCGCGGATCAGGTCGTCGACATAGCAGAAGGAGCGCGTCTGGCTGCCGTCGCCATAGACGGTCAGCGGCTGGCCGAGCAGCGCCTGGATGACGAAGTTCGAGACGACGCGGCCATCGTCCGGCTGCATGCGCGGGCCGTAGGTGTTGAAGATGCGGACCATACGGACGATGACGCCGCGGGTCTTGCCGAAATCGGTAAACAGCGTCTCGGCAAAGCGCTTGCCCTCATCGTAGCAGGAGCGCGGGCCGACGGTGTTGACGTTGCCCCAGTAGTGTTCCGGCTGCGGGTGGATTTCGGGATCGCCGTAGATCTCCGAGGTGGAGGCGTGGAAGACGCGGGCGCCGTCGCGTTCGGCGCGGCGCAGCACGTTCCAGGCGCCCTTGCAGTTGATCATCGCCGTCGAAACCGGGTCGGCTTGGTAATGGACGGGCGAGGCCGGGCAGGCGAGATTGTAGATCTCGGCGAATTTCGGCAGCGTATCGGGCAGTTCGTCGGTGACGTCATGCTGCACGACGCTCAGGCGGTTGCTGAACTGGAGTCTGGAGAGATTGGACGCACGGCCGGTGTGAAAATTGTCGAGGCAATAAACGTGATTGCCACGGGAAACGAGCAGATCTGCAAGATGAGATCCGAGGAAACCGGCGCCGCCGGTTATCAGGATATTCGCGCCCTCAAGAGCGGGACGCAGCGACCCGGTCGCATGATTAAACTCTATCACCTTAGGACTCCATACAATAGCGCTCCGAAGAACAACGCTCTTCAGCAAGCAGTTGATAGAATGTCCTTGAGGCTTCCCCCTATTTCTTGTTGTTAACGGTCCATTAATATAGCTTTTCCGAAAATACAATTACATATGATAACCGGAAATTGCGATTTTAATCTTCTGAAGGCCTTGTTTCTGTGAAATGCAGAAGCCGATATCTGAGGAAATACAATGCCAGAGTTGTCGAGGCGGGGCTTCCTGAGGAATATTGCAACCGGAGCTATGGGCGCAATTGCAGCCGCTTCATCCTTAAAGCCAGCGTACTCATCCCAAAGGAGTAGGTCTATCCCTTTCGGGTCAGCCGCCCGTACCCAATTCATCGAAGCGGACGGGCGATACCGGGATTCTCTCCTGCAATATTGCAGCCGCCTGACGCCGGAGATCGAGTTCAAATGGGACCAGATCGAGCCGCGGCAAGGGCAATTCTCGTTCGAAGCAGCCGATACGGTAGCGAATTTCGCCAGAGATCACGGCAAGGAAATCTACGGCCACACGCTGCTCTGGCACCGCAGCATGCCGCCCTGGCTGCCGGATCATCTCCGCGAGACCCGCGACTGGAGTACCGTCACGGGTCATATCGGCCGGATGGTCGGCCGCTATGCGGGTGTCCGCTATTGGGACGTCGTCAACGAGCCGATCGATACGGGGTTCCGGGACGACGGCCTCAGGCCATCCGTCTTCCTGGACTGTTTTGGTGCCGATTACATCGCGATGGCACTTCAGGCGGCGCGGGCGGCATCACCGGGTGCTGAGTTGCTGATCAACGAGTATGGGCTCGAATATGATCTGACCGTGGAGCATGACCGGCGCTATCACTTCCTGCGGCTGCTCGAACGGCTGAAGAAGGGTGGCGTCCCGATCGGTGGCATCGGGCTGCAGGCCCATCTCGACCTGCGCAAGGGGCCGGTGTCGCAGGCTGCCATTTCGAGCTTCTTGAAGGAGATCCGTAATCTCGGTCTCTTCGTCTTCGTCACCGAGCTCGATGTCACCGAAGCCGACTATGTCATGTCAGCGGTCGAGCGCGATGCGAAAGTCGGGGCCGAGGTGGCGCGCTATCTCGATGTGGTCTGCGATTTCGAGGATCTGCGCGGCGTCGCCACCTGGGGGCTGACGGATCGCTATTCCTGGCTTGGGCTACCGCCCGAAGAGGTCGAGGCCTACAAGCAGCATGGCTACTGGCGCGACGGAACCTCGCCCGGCTTCAACCGTGGCCTGCCGCTCGATACCGACCTGCGGCCAAAACCGTTTCTCGATGCGCTGAAGGCGCACGGCGTAGGACAGTTCTGAACCATCTCAGCCGGCATTCTCCATCCTGCGGGCAGCGGCCGTCTCCAGAACCGCCTGTGTCACCTGCGCCGGTTGCGGCCGGCCGAAGGCGTATCCCTGCAGCGTATCGGCGCCAAGCCCGGCCAGCAGGCGGGCGTGATCCAGCGTCTCGACACCCTCGGCGACGACCTCGATCTCGAGCGTGCGGGCAATGTCGATCAGCGAGCCGATCAGCCGCCGCTGAGTCTCGCTCTTCAGGATCGGCAGCACGAGGTGGCGGTCGATCTTGACGCGATTGGGCCTGAGCTCGAGCAGGCCGAGCAGCGAGGCATGGCCGGAACCAAGATCGTCGATCTCGATATCGATGCCGAGCTGGCGGATGCGCTCGATATTGCGCTTCACCTGCTCGCTAAGCGTATCCAGGAAGATGGTCTCGATGAATTCGAAGCTGATTTGCCCGGGTGCAATACCGAGCGCGCTAACCTTGCCGGGCAGCGACGGATCGCCGAGCCGGGCGGCCGAGAGGTTGACGGACACCGTCGGAACCTTGATCCCCGCCATCGACCAGCGATTGATATCGAAGATCACGCGGCGGAAGACAGCGTCATCGACGGCGTCCATCAGGCCGTTAGCGGCAGCAAGCTCAAGGAAATCGCCCGGCATTCGCAAGCCCTTCGGGCTCTCCCAGCGGGCAAGTGCTTCGAGACCGCAGATCGCATAATCGCTGGCTCGGACCTTTACCTGATAAAAGGGCACGATCTCGCCGATGTGCAGGCCGCTGCGCAACTCCTGCAGCATCTGCTTTTCAGCGTTGCGCTTCTCGGCAAGTGCCGGCGTGAACAGCTGGTCGCGATTGCGGCCGTTCTTCTTCGCCTCGTAGAGCGCGATGTCGGAAGACGTCAGCAGCGCGGCAACATCGCTGCCGCTCGCATGGGCGTAGCCGATGGAACATTCGACGGTGAAAGGCTCGCCATCGATAAAGACCGGCTTGCGCAGGTCTTGCCGGATTCTCGCGACGATCTCGCGCATTCGATCCGGCTGAGGCGAAAGCGACAGAACCGCAAATTCGTCACCGCCAAGGCGCGCTGCAATCTCGCCACCGGCGATCCCCGAAGCAAGCACGGAACCGACATGCCGCAACACCGTATCGCCGCCGCCATGGCCGAAGCGGTCGTTGATCTCCTTGAACCGGTCGATATCGATATGACAGAGCGAGGCAACGGGTTCGGACGCTTGCAGCAGGCGCGCAAAGGCATCGTCGAAGGCGCGGCGGTTCAGCAGGCTTGTGAGAGAATCGTGATCGGCTGCATAGCGCGCTTCCGCCCGGCTCTGCTCGGCCGCCTCGCGCTGCTTGGCGAGCTGTTGGTTGCGCAATGCGTCTTCGGTCACATCCCATTCCGCGCCGATGAAGCAGGCCTCGCCCTGGCCGTCCACGAAGTACTGGGCGCGGGAGCGGATATGGCGGATCTCGCCATCCGGGCGGATGATGCGAAACTCCGAGGCATAATCGCTCTTGTTGGCAATGGCCGCCTTGAAGATCGTGCTGGCACCCGGACAGTCGTCGGGATGCACGCTTTCCAGCCAGATGACGTCGTGTTCGCCCTTGGCAACGCCGTAAATGCGCTGCAGCTGATCGTCCCACCGGGTCTGGTTCTTGGCGATATTGTGCTGCCAAATCCCGATGCCGGATGCCTCAAGCGCAATGCCGAGCTGCCTGACCAGGTCTTCAAGCTCGTTGTTCGTCCACGTTAATTTATTGCCCACTGACGCGTGCCCGCCCCTCTTTGGCGAGCATTATGCCGGGGACTCCTTAGTAAAGGCTGAAGCCTGCACTTGGGCGTTGCTTGGTGCGACGTTCTGACACTTGCCGCGCGAGCGCATTTCTACGGTCGATTGTATCGGATCGACTCGAATATTCAAAGAGTTGATCTTTGCCGCCGATACGCAGCGAAATCCCCATCACAAATCGTTTGAAACTTCGGCGCCGCTTTCTAGGTCCCTTGGGGTGAAGTTTCAAAAACCGTCAGCGCATAAGGAGAACGCTTATGCAATTCACCATCAATGGCAAGCCGATCGATGTCACCGCGGATATCCGCACGTCGGTGCTCGATCTCTTGCGAAACTATGCTGGCCTCATGGGTACCAAGAAGGGCTGCGACCAGGGGGCGTGCGGCGCCTGCACCGTGCTTGTCGACGGGGAGCGCATCAACTCCTGTCTGGCGCTCGCCGTCCAATATCAGGGGCGCAGCATCACTACGGTCGAGGGCCTGGCCAAAAATGGCGATCTTCACCCGCTGCAGAAGGCGTTCATCGAGCATGACGGCTTTCAATGCGGCTATTGCACGCCGGGACAGCTCTGTTCCGCCATCGGCATGGCCGCGGAAATCAGCCGCGGCGTGCCGAGCGCCGTAACCCGGGATCTGGCGGCGGATCAGGTGGACCTGACGGAAACTGAATTGCGCGAGCGCATGAGCGGCAATCTCTGTCGATGCGGAGCCTATAACGGCATCGTCGAAGCAATAGCCGAGACCTATTCCGGCCGGAGTGCCGCTGAGACGAAGGAGAGGGCACGCGCATGAACCTCTTCACCTATGAGAAGGCATCCACCCCATCCGCCGCGATCGAGCTCTCCGGAAAGAGCAGCGCCGCCAGATATCTCGGCGGCGGCACCAACCTCGTCGACCTGATGCGGGAGACAGTCGAATGTCCGGAGACACTGATCGATGTCACCGCACTCGCCGATGGCATCGACCAGGCTGGCGATGGCACGCTGATGATCGGCGGCGCGGTCAAGAACACGGCGCTTGCGGCCGATATGCGGGTGCGATCTGCCTATCCGGTGCTGTCGCGTGCGCTTCTCTCCGGCGCCAGCGCGCAGATCCGCAACATGGCGACCGTCGCCGGCAATATCCTCCAGAGGACGCGCTGCCGTTATTTCTACGACAACGCCTCTCACTGCAACAAACGCGAACCGGGTGCCGGTTGCGACGCGATCGGCGGCTTCAATCGCTATCATGCCGTTCTCGGGGCCTCCTCATCCTGCGTGGCGACACATCCCTCCGATATGTGCGCGGCGCTTGTGGCGCTCGATGCCGTGGTTCATGTCGAGGGTCCGTCGGGCCGGCGCGCGATCCCGCTTGCGGAACTTCACCGGCTACCCGGCGATCGTGCCGATCTCGAAACCGAATTGCGGCCCCGGGAGCTGATCACGGCAGTGGAAATCCCGCAGCTATCCTTCGGCCGGCGTTCGACCTATCGCAAGGTGCGCGATCGGGCGAGCTATGCCTTCGCGCTCGTCTCCGTGGCGGCCGCGCTCGACATCGATGATGCCGGTAATATCCGCGATGTCAGGCTGGCGCTTGGCGGCGTCGCGCCCAAGCCGTGGCGTGCTTCGAAAGCGGAGGCCGCGCTGAGAGGGCAACCGGCCACGGAACAGACCTTCCGGGCCGCGGCAGAGGCCGAGCTCTCATCCGCAAAGGCACTTCGCGACAACGGCTTCAAGATCGAGCTCGCCAAGCGAACGATCGTTGCCGTCCTCAACGAATTGAAGGGAGAGGGCGCATGAGCACCCAGCCGGAAACCACCACCGCAAAATCCGGCCGCTGGCAGCCGGCCGTGACATCGGATCCGATGTTGCGCCGGCATGGAGCGCTCGGGCGCCCGGTCTCGCGCATCGACGGGCCGCTGAAGGTTCAGGGCGGCGCCCGCTATGCGGCCGAATATCCCTATGACAACATCTGCTACGCGGCCTTGACTTTCAGCACGATTGCGCGCGGGCGAATTCTGTCGATCGAGACCGCGGCAGCCGAAAAGGCGCCTGGCGTCATTCTCGTCATGACCTATCACAACGCCCCACGGATGAAGGCGCCGTCGCTGATGATGTCGTCGCCGACGGCCGCAGGCGCCAGCGACCTGCCGGTGATGCAGAACGACGAGATACACTGGAACGGCCAGCCGGTGGCCTGTGTGCTTGCCGAAACGCAGGAGCAGGCGGATTACGCCGCGAGCCTGATCAAGACCGAATACGCGGCCTTGCCGGCTGTCACCTCGTTCGAGGAGGCGAAGAAGACACCGAGGCAGCTTGAAACACTGCTCGGCCAGCCGCCGATCCTGGAGATCGGTGACGCCGAAGCCGCTCTGAAACGTGCCGAAGTCAGCGTCGACCAGATCTACCGGACGCCCAGGCATAATCACAACGCCATCGAGCTGCATGCGGCGACCGTCGCCTGGGATGGCGATCACCTGCGAATGCACGATGCCAGCCAGCTTCTGGATCTGACTGCCGGGCAGCTCGCCGACATCTTCGGGATCGATCAGCAGAATGTGCACGTCACCTCGCCCTATGTTGGCGGCGGGTTTGGCGGGAAATGCCTGTGGGATCACCAGATCCTTGCCTGTGCGGCAGCGAAGCTCGCCGGGCGGCCGGTGCGCATCATGCTCTCCCGCGAAGGCGTCTTCCGTCTTGTCGGCGGGCGCACCGTTACCGAGCAGCGTGTCGCGCTCGGCGCCAAGGCAGATGGGACGCTCGACGCCCTGATCCACACCGGCATCGTCGCGATGACGCTGCACAATTCCTGTCCGGAGCAGTTCACCTTCCCGGCCCGTCACATGTATGCGGCCGGGGCCTTCCGGCTCGCGCAAGAAGTGGCCGACATGGATATGCTCGCCAACACCTTCATGCGCGCTCCCGGCGAATCCGTCGGCACCTTCGCGCTGGAATCGGCAATCGACGAGTTGGCGGAAAAGCTGAAGCTCGACCCGATCGAACTCCGCCGCCGCATCGAGCCAAAGAAGGACCCGACCAGCGGCAAGCCCTTTTCATCGCGCCGCCTCATTGAATGCTACGAGAAGGGTGCCGAGAAATTCGGCTGGAGCGCGCGCAGCATGGTGCCGCGCCAGAAGCGCGACGGCGAATGGCTGATCGGCATGGGATGCGCAACCGCGACCTATCCCTATCACCGCTTCCCCGGCGGCGCCGTGAGGATGCGGCTGACGGCCGAGGGCAAGGTGACGGTTTCCACTGCTGTCCACGATATGGGCATGGGCACGGCAACCGCCCAGGCCGAGCATATCGCGCTCCGCCTCGGCATCCCATTCGAGGACGTGACCTTCGACTATGGCGACACCACCCTGCCGCGCGGCGTGATCGCTGGCGGCTCGACGCAGACGGCGTCGATCGCGGGCGCGGTGATCGCGGCCACGGAAATCTTCGTCGACGAACTGCTGAAGCTCGCCGGAAACGACTCGCCGCTTGCCGGCCTTTCGCTTGCCGAGGTCGAGCCGAGAGACGGTGGTATCGGCCATCGCGACGAGAAAGGACGCTTCGAATCCTATCCGTCGATCCTGCGACGCGCGGGGAGGGACGAGCTTGTCGTTCAGGGTGAAGCACCGCCACCGGCGGAAATGGAGGCCTTCTCCATGCACTCCTACGGCGCGCAATTCTGCGAAGTCAGGGTCAGCGAAATCACCGGCGAAACCCGCATATCGCGCTTCCTGGGCTCCTTCGACGCCGGAGTGATCCTCAACGCCAAGACGGCGATCAGCCAGTTCAAGGGCGGGATCATCATGGGGATTGGACTGGCGCTGACCGAAGAGACCAATTTCGACGAGCGCTATGGCCGCGTCGTCAACGCGTCGCTCGCCGAATATCACGTGCCGGTTCAGATGGACGTCCCCGAAATCGACATCATCTACACGAACGAGCCCGACCCGCAGGCGCCGATGGGCGCCCGCGGCATCGGCGAAATCGGCATCACCGGCGTCGGCGCAGCCGTCGCAAATGCCGTCTACAACGCCATCGGAAAGCGCATCCGCGATCTGCCGATCACCCTGGACAAGCTGCTGTAGGCAGCTTGCTCAGGCTTTTTAAAGTATCTGACAGTTCCGCTGCGGCAGTTGCCGGGGAGGGGCGTGAGACGCTAATGATATCCGCATGTTGGATAATATCGATGAGCGTCTCGGCGCACGGGTGAGAATTGAGCGGGAACTGCGCGGCTGGTCGCTGACGGAGCTGGCGAAGCGGTCGAGCGTGTCGCGGGCGATGATCCATAAGGTCGAGCGGGGCGAGGCGAGCCCGACGGCGATGCTTCTGGCGCGGCTTGCGGGTGCGTTCGAGATGAGCATGTCGACGCTGATGGTGCGTGCCGAGATGCAGGAGGGAATGCTGCTGCGCAAGGGCGAGCAGCCCGTCTGGATCGATCCCGTGACCGGCTATGCGCGTCGCCATGTCTCGCCGCGGTCGGCGACCCCGATCGATGTCATCAATATCGATTTCCCGCCCGGCAAGGAATCGTCCTTCCCTGCAGCGTCCTATATCAATCGCAAGCACATCATCTGGGTGCTCGATGGCGAACTGGTCTTCCTCGAAGGCGAGGCGCGCCATGAGATGAAGGAAGGCGACTGCCTGGAGCTCGGGCCGCCCAACGACTGTACTTTCCGCAACGAGAGCGACCGGCCCTGCCGCTACGCGGTGATCGTGCTACGCGATTCCTGATCGAGCGGTCCTGATTTTCCAGGCTGCCTGAAGGCGGAGCATGTCTATCCGCAACTTTCTTGTGTGTTCCGTACTCTTATAGTGACGGCTCTGCGTCGCCAGGCGAAGCCTTTCTGCCCGCGTTCTGGCGTGCTTGTGCAGTGCTGCGGGCGTTCTGCGGCGTGATCACGCTTTTCAGAAAATTCCTTGACATAGATCAATCGCTCACCATAGTGACACATAAAGTCCAATATGGTGGACAGATAGAGCGAACATTTACGAGGGGGAGCCAATAAATGCCTCGCCAAATCCATCTCAACGCATTCGATATGTTTTGCCCGGGTCACATCCAGCAGGGGATGTGGACGCATCCGCGTGATCAGTCAGTGCGCGTCAATGATCTACAATATTGGACGGAATACGCCCGCAAGCTCGAGGCCGGCCTGTTCGACGGTATCTTCTTTGCCGATGTGGTCGGCGTCTACGACGTCTATGGCGGCAGCCCGGACGCGGCGGTGCGTGGCGGCGTGCAACTGCCGGCCAACGATCCGACCATCGTCATCCCGGCAATGGCCGCGGTCACCAAGAATCTCGGCTTCGGCGTCACCTGCAACCTGACCTATGAGCAGCCCTTCCTGTTTGCCCGGCGCATGTCGACGCTCGATCATCTGACCGGTGGGCGCATCGGCTGGAACATCGTCACCGGCTACCTCGACAGCGCGGCGCGCGCCATCGGCCTGCAGGGCCAGGTCGCCCATGACGACCGCTACGATCTCGCCGACGAATATATGTCGCTGGTCTACAAGCTGTGGGAAGGCTCCTGGGATGACGACGCCGTTGTCATGGATCGCGCCAACGCGGTCTTTGCCGATCCGAGCAAGGTGCGCGTCATCCATCACGAGGGGCCGCAATACAAGGTCGATGCGATGCATCTCTGCACGCCGTCGCCGCAGCGTACGCCGGTTCTCTATCAGGCAGGTTCTTCGCCACGCGGCCGCGAATTTGCCGCGACCCATGCGGAATGTGTCTTCGTCAACGGCCAGAAGAAGGAAGATGTCCGCGGCATCACCGACGACATCAAGGCGCGCGCCGTTGCAAAGGGCCGCTCGGCCGATGACGTTAAGCTGTTCCTCGGCGCCACGCTGGTGCTCGGCAAGACGACAGCCGAAGCGCAGGAGAAATTCGAGGAATACAAGCGCTATGTCAGCTCCGAAGCGGCACTGGTGCATGCCGCCGCCTCGCTCGGCATCGACTTCTCGAAATATGACATCGACGAGCCGATCGAGACCGGCAAGAGCCAGGCGATCACCTCGAATGTCGAGATCATGAACAAGGCTGCGGGTCCGAAATGGACGCGCCGCAAGCTCCTGGAGCAGATGGTGCTCGGCAGCCGCCAGGCGCCCTGGGTTGGCTCGGCTGAGGAAGTGGCGGACACCCTTATCGGCTGGAGCGAGGAAACCGGCGTGGCGGGCTTCAACCTGTCACGCACGGTCGCTCCCGAAAGCATCGACGATGTCGTCAACCTGCTGATCCCGGTGCTGCAGGAGAAGGGCGCCTACAAGACCAGCTATGCCGACGGCACCTATCGCGACAAGCTGTTTGGCCATGCGCGCCTGCCGTCGACGCATTCGGCCGCGCAATATCGCGGCGGCGCAGCCGCCCGCTAAGGCTTGCAGGGATCTGGAGGAGGATTGAACGTGGTCGACAAATCCGCGTATCGCGATGCTATGGCCGGCCTGGCGGCCGCCGTCAACATCATCACGTCGAATGGCGAAGCCGGTCTCGCGGGTTGCACGGTCTCGGCTGTCTGCTCGGTGACCGATGAGCCGCCGACGCTGCTCGTCTGCATCAACCGTTCGAGCGCCAATAACGAGATCATCCGCAAGAACGGCAATCTCTGCGTCAATGTGCTTTCGGCCGAACAGAAGACGGTCGCCATGCAGTTTGCGACCAAGGGCCTGTCGATCAATGAGCGGCTCGCCTGCGCCAGCTGGGGCACTCTCGAAACCGGCGCTCCGGCGTTGGACGGCGCGGTCTGTGCCATCGATTGCGAGGTCGATTCCGTCTCCGAAGTCGGCACGCACACCGTTTTCTACTGCCGCGTGAAGGCGGTCCGCAACCAGCTCGACCGTGACGGGCTGATCTATTTCGGCCGCGACTTCCACCGGGTCGGCAAGCCGGTCCCGGCTGCCGAGGCGAGGGCCTGATCCGATGAGCGGGCGAACGATACCCCCCGGCGCCAACCCGCTCGCCGCGCCAGGCACTGGCAAGGCTCTATCGCTGGCACTGATCCTCGCCGCGCAGGTGGCGGCGATGAGCGTCTGGTTCTCTTCGAGCGCGGCAATCGCCGGCATCAAGCAGCATTATACGATCGGCGCCTCGCAGGAGGCGCTGCTGACGACGGCGGTTCAGATCGGTTTTGTCGCCGGGACCATCGTCTCGGCCCTGCTGTCGCTCGCCGACCGTTTCGACCCAAGGCGGCTGTTTGCGCTCTGCGCGGCGATCGCCGCGGTTGCGACCGCCTGCCTGATATTGCTGCCGCCGACCGGTGGCGCGGTAATCCTGCTGCGCTTTCTGACCGGCGTCTGCATGGCGGGCGTTTATCCCGTCGGCATGCGGATGGCGGCGACCTGGGCCAATCGCGATCTCGGCCTGCTCATCGGCCTGCTGGTCGGGGCGCTGACACTGGGTTCGGCAAGCCCGCATCTGCTGGCTGCGACCGGCGATGTCGAGTGGCGGGCGATCTATGGTATTGCCTCGGCTTCCGCTCTGGCAGCGGCGGTGCTGATCGGCTTCGTCAAGCTCGGCCCGAACATCCGCCGCGCCAGCGCGGTCGACATGAGCAAGATCACTCAGAGCTGGCGCCGCACGTCGCTCAGGCGCGTCAATCTCGGCTATCTCGGCCACATGTGGGAGCTCTACGCCATGTGGGCATGGCTGCCGGTCTTCCTGCACCAGTCCTTCGCGGATCGCGGCATGGAAAATTCGGATGCGAAGGCGGCGTGGCTGACTTTCGCGGCCGTCGCGGTCGGCGCAGTCGGATCCTGGTTCGGCGGCATACTTGCGGATCGCCGGGGGCGTACCTTCGTGACGATCACGGCCATGGCCGCAAGCGGCACCTGCGCAGCGCTGATCGGCTGGCTCTATGCTGCGCCGCTCGCCGTGCTGATCCCGGTCGCGATCATCTGGGGCGTCACCGTGATCGCCGATTCTGCGCAGTTTTCGGCATCGATCGCCGAGCTTGCCGAGCCGAGTTCGGTCGGAACGCTGCTGACGGCGCAGACCTGCGCGGGATTTTTGCTGACCATGGCCAGCATTCATCTGGTGCCCGAAGTGCGGGATCTCTTCGGCTGGCCCGGAGCCTTCACCATACTGGCAATCGGCCCCTTCGCCGGCTGTATCGCGATGTCGCGATTGCGGCGGGATCCGGAGGCCAGGCTGCTCGCCGGCGGGCGGCGCTAGCGGCCAAACACGACATCACCGGAATTACCGAACCATCTCTCAGGAGGAGAGGGGTGCGGGAGCAATCCGCCGGAAGAGCGGGATAATCGACCAGTCGCTTCATAGAGGATGGAACATATGCGACCTATACATTTACTGAGTCTGATACCGATCTGCGGGGTTCTCGTTGCCCCGTTCTTTCTGAACCAGGTGAAGCCGTTCATTCTGGGCATGCCCTTCATGCTCGGATGGTATTCGCTGATGCTGGTGGCGACCTCGATCGTCATGGCCTGCATCTATTTCTCCGACAAGGCATCCGGCGCCCATGCCAGCGATGCAGCTGAAGGAGAGCGGAAGTGAACAGCGCCCTTTTCTTCATTTCCGGCATCCTCATCGTCGCCCTGGCGCTCGGCCTTCGTGCCCGCCGCGGCAAGGACATGAACCTCGAGCAGTGGACCGTTGGCGGCCGCGGCTTCGGCGCCATGATCATCTTCCTGCTGATGGCAGGCGAGATCTACACCACCTTCGTCTTCCTCGGCGGCAGCGGCTATGCCTATGGCAAGGGCGCACCGGCCTATTACATGCTGGGCTATGGCAGCCTGTGCTTCGTGCTTTCCTATTGGCTGCTGCCGCCGATCTGGCGCTATGCCAAGGAGCGCAAGCTCATCTCGCAGCCGGATTTCTTCGCGGCCAAGTATGAGAGCCGGTCCTTCGGCGTGCTCGTCGCCATCGTCGGCGTCGTGGCGCTGATCCCCTATCTCATCCTGCAGCTCAAGGGTCTCGGCATCATCATCAACGTCGCCTCCTATTCGGCGATCTCGTCGACCCAGGGCATCTGGATCGGCGCCGTCATCGTTGCCGCCTATGTCTTCGTCTCGGGCATCCATGGCTCGGCCTGGACCTCCGTCGTCAAGGATATCCTGGTGATGTCCGTCGCAGTGTTCCTCGGGCTCTACCTGCCATACCACTATTATGGCGGTATCGGCGCGATGTTCGAGGCGATCGATCAGGCAAAACCCGGCTTCCTGGCCCTGCCGGAAAGTGGCCAGAGCTCGACCTGGCTGGTCTCGACCGTGCTGCTTTCGACCCTTGGCTTCTACATGTGGCCGCATATGTTCACCGCCACCTTCGCTGCGAAGCGGGAAGATGCGCTGCGCAAGAACGCCTATGTCCTGCCGATCTACCAGCTGATGCTGCTGTTCATCTTCTTCGTCGGCTTTGCCACGGTTCTTCAGGTCCCCGGCCTGCAGGGCGGCGACATCGACCTGGCGCTGTTCAAGATCTCGCTGCAGACCTTCGACCCCTGGTTCGTCGGCGTCATCGGCGCGGCCGGTGTTCTGACAGCACTTGTGCCGGGTTCGATGATCCTGGTGACGGCAGCGACGCTGGTCGCCAACAACATCTATCGCCCGCTACGTCCGCAGGTCAGTGAAGCCCATGTCGGCTTCGTTGCCAAGCTGATGGCGCCCTGCGTCATGCTGGTTGCGGTCTATTTCACGCTTGGCGGTGGCGATACGATCGTCGCGCTGCTGCTGATGGCCTATGCCTTCGTCACGCAGCTCTTCCCGGTCCTGCTGGCGAGCCTGATGCGCAACAACCCGGTGACGCGCACGGCTGCCTTCGCCAGCGTCATCGTCGGTGAGGCGACCGTTGCCTGGGTCACGCTGACGAAGAGCACGGTTGCGGCGCTCTTCCCCTTCCTGCCGACGCCGCTGGCCGATCTCAATGTAGGCATCGTCGCGCTCGTCCTGAACGTCGTCACGCTCGTCGTCGTCACGCTCCTGACCCGCAATCTGCAAGGCAGCCAGACGCCGCGCGTCAAACAGGCCTGATCGAACGGCCGCGGGGTTTGCGCCCCGCGGTCATTTGCCTTTCCGGCGGCCATGCGCCGCCGTCTCTTTTCAATTCCATTTCCTGACGGTTTTGCCATGACGATTTCCTTCGATCCCGATCGCATCGAACTTCCCCTCGGCCACTGGATCGGTGACAGGCTTGTCTCTGGCGCACCGGAGATCGAACTGCTGCGCCCGTCCGACGCCGTCAGCTATGCGCGCTGTCCGGTCGCCAGTGCCGATATCGTCGATCAGGCCGTCTCGACGGCAAAGAGCGCACTGAGATCGAGCGGCTGGGCTACATGGCGTCCGCGCCTGCGCGCCGAGGCGCTGCATCGCTGGGCCGATCTGATTATCGCCGAGCGCGAAAAGCTCGGGCGGCTGGAATCCCTTTCCTCGGCGCGTCCAATCGCGCAGTCCGTATCGATCGATGTCGCGGTGACAGCCGAGCAGATCCGCTTCTTCGCCGAAATGGCCGACAAGGAGGGCGGAGACGTCGTGCCGACGGACGGCAACCATCTCGGCATGATCCTCAGCGAGCCCTATGGCGTGGTCGGCGCCATTACCCCGTGGAACGTGCCGCTCTCGATGGCCGGCTGGAAGATGGGACCGGCGCTCGCGGCAGGCAACGCAATCGTGCTGAAACCGTCCGAGTTGACGCCATTCTCGACACTCTATCTCGCGGAACTCGCCGTGCGCGCCGGTATCCCAGCCGGTATCGTCAATGTCGTGCTCGGGGACGGTCCGACGACCGGCGCCAGCATCGTCGCGCATCCCGATATCGCCAAGGTGAGCTTCACCGGATCGACCGTTGCGGGTGGCGCGATCATGAAGACGATCGCCTCGTCGCAGATCAAGCCGGTGACGCTGGAGCTTGGCGGCAAGAGCCCGCAAGTGATCTTCGCGTCGGCCGATCTCAAGAAAGCCGCCGGCTGCATCGCCCGCAGCATTCTCCTGAACGCCGGGCAGACCTGCGTCGCCGGTACGCGGGTGATCGCCGACCGGCGTATCGCGGAGCCACTGCTGGCAGCGCTCACGGAGGCGATGTCCACGCACCGCGCCGGGCCGACTTGGGACGCCGAAAGCGATTATTCGCCAGTCATTTCCGAACGCCAGCTGCAGCGCATCGAAACCATCGTCGATGCCTCGATTACAGGTGGCGCCGAATGCGTCATCGGTGGCAAGCGAATGGAACGGCAGGGTTATTTCTACGAGCCGACGATCCTTGCGAACCTCGCCGCGAATTCGCCGGCGCTCGCCGAGGAGATCTTCGGCCCGGTGCTGACGCTGCAGACTTTCGACGACGAAGAGGAAGCCTTCGTGCTCAGCGATCATCCCTCCTACGGCCTTGCCGCCGGTATCTACACGACGGACCTCTCGCAGGGGTTGAGGGCGGCGAAGCGGATCGAGGCGGGCACCATCTGGGTCAACCGCTACGGCCGCTCGCGCGACCACATCCTGCCGACCGGCGGCTACAAGAGCTCCGGCATCGGCAAGGATCTCGGCAAGGAGGCCTACAAGTCGAATCGCCGCCAGAAGAGCGTGCTGATCGAGCTTTAGGGGAGGGGCGAGGATGACGGCGGATGTGCAGGACATATTGGCCCGGCTGATCGGTTTTCCGTCGGTCGTCGGCACACCCAATGCGGCAATCGTTTCCTATGTCAGGGACTATCTTCAGTCCTTCGGTGCGAGCGTGCATATCCTTCCCGGCCCGGAAGGCGACCGGTCCAACTTGTTCGCCAGTTTCGGCCCTGTGGAGCGGCCGGGAGTGATCCTGTCGGGCCATACGGACGTCGTTCCGGCAGAAGGTCAGACATGGTCGTCCGATCCCTTCACGCTCCGCGCCGAGCAAAACCGTCTATACGGACGGGGAACGAGCGACATGAAGGGATTTCTCGCCGCGGCAATGTCGGTCGTGCCCGAAATCGCCGCCATGCGCCTCGACCGCCCGCTGCATTTCGCCTTCTCCTACGACGAGGAAGCGGGCTGCCGCGGGGTGCCGCATATGATCGCCGCGATACCGTCGCTCTGCGCCTTGCCGTCCGGCTGCATCGTCGGCGAACCGAGCGGTATGGCGCCGATCCTTTCACATAAGGGCAAGGCGGCGGCGCGCATCTCGATCAGGGGAACGGCAGGCCATTCCTCGCGCCCCGATCTCGGCCGTAATGCGATCCACGCGCTCGCCAGCGTGTTGTCGGAGGCCGTCCGGCAATCGGAGCGGCTGGAACAGGCCGAGCAGAACATGCTCTTCGCGCCGCCCTATTCGACACTTCAGGCTGGAATCGTCAGCGGCGGCGTGGCGCTGAATGTCATCCCGGAACATGCGCGGCTCGACATCGAGGTACGCGCCGTACCGAGCATCGAACCCTCCGCGCTTTTGCAGCCTGTGCTGGCCGCGGCAAGCGCGCTCCAGGCGAGGGGCTTCGAGGTGACGACGGAAACGATCTCCGATTATCCCGGCATGGCGCTCCCGGCCGGTAGCCCGCTCGCTGCGCTGGTCGGTGATGCCTCGGGCGTGGCAGCCGTCCCGGCGGTGAGCTACGGAACCGAGGCCGGCCTCTTCGAGCGCGCCGGCATTCCCGCAATCATCTGCGGCCCCGGCGACATCGCCCGCGCTCATAAGGCCGACGAATTCATTCTGATGTCGGAACTCGAAGACTGCCGCCGCATGCTTCTCAACGTCGCCGCCAGCCTGCAGGGCTGACCGCTTTTTCGCGCCACCATGCGGGCCGGCGCGCCATCCCCAATTCATGAACCAATTCTTTCGTCACCGCCCTTGACGGCGAAAGATTCTTACGGAATGCTAAGATGTCAGACCAATTTAAGGTCGGCTGCCTGATAAAGAAAAATGGGGAACCATGAAGGCAAATGTGGGCGACAGGCCGGTCATCCGGCCGCTTCCGGCGATCGATCGTGCGCGTCAGGTGACTGAGGCGCTGGCGCATTACGTCGAGGATGCGAAGCTGAAGGCGGGCGACCGGCTTCCGGCTGAGCGCGAGCTGATGTCCGCCCTTGCCGTCGGACGTTCCACCATCCGCGAAGCCATCCGCCACTTCCAGGCGCTCGGCGTCATCGAGACCCGGAAGGGCAGCGGAACCTATCTACTGAAACCGGTTTCGAAGGCGACCATTCACGTTCCACTCTCGTTCGAGGGCGCCAATCTGCGCGATGCATTGTTGCAGACGCTGGAAGTGCGCCGCGGCATCGAGTGCGAGGCGGCAATGGTCGCGGCGCGCAAGCGCACGGCTGAGGATGTCGTCAACATCGAGACCAAGCTGAACGAGATGGAGCGCGTCCATATCGCCAAGGGAACGTCAGGCCCCGAGGATCTCGCCTTCCACATGGCCGTCTATGACGCCACGCACAATCCGATGTTCGGCCAGCTTCTGGAACAGATGCGCGAGACCTTCGTGCGCTTCTGGTCGCATCCTTTCGACCGGCAGGACTTTGCCCGCCGCTCGTTTCCCTTTCACCGTACGCTTTTCAACGCGATCGCCGCTCAGGACCCCGAAGCGGCGCGCTGCGAAACATTGAAAATCCTCGACGTCGTCGAGGAAGACATCAAGGAAATGTCCAAATGACTGACGGCTCCGAACCGTTCGATTTCGCTTCGCTGATCACCGCTCATGACGACGGCAATTTCGCCGAGGCCGTGGTGCCGCCGATCTTCCAGACGTCGCTGTTCACCTTCTCCGGCTACGACGACATGATCGCCTCCTATCGCGGCGAAAAGGTGCGGCCGATCTATACGCGCGGCCTGAACCCGACGGTGCGCATGTTCGAGGAGATGCTGGCGAAGCTCGAAGGCGCGGAAGACGCGCTCGGTTTTGCAAGCGGCATGGCGGCGATCTCGTCCGCCGTCCTGAGCTTCGTCGAGCCGGGCGATCGCATCGTCGCCGTCAAGCATGTCTACCCCGATGCCTTCCGTCTGTTCGGCACCATCTTGAAGCGCATGAAGGTCGAGGTCACCTATGTCGATGGCCGCGATGAGGAAGAGGTCGCCAAGGCGCTTCCGGGCGCCAAGGTCTTCTACATGGAAAGCCCGACGAGCTGGGTCATGGAAGCCCACGATGTCGGCGCCCTTGCCGCCCTTGCGAAGAAGCACGGCGTCGTCACCATGATCGACAACAGCTGGGCAAGCCCGATCTTCCAGCGGCCGATCACGCTGGGCGTCGATATCGTCATCCATTCGGCCTCGAAATATCTCGGCGGCCATAGCGATGTCGTCGCCGGTATCGTCGCCGGTTCGAAGGAGATGATCGCCCGCATCAAGGCCGAGGCCTATCCCTATCTCGGCGGCAAGCTTTCGCCCTTCGATGCCTGGCTGTTGATCCGCGGCCTGCGCACCCTGCCGATCCGCATGAAGGCCCACCAGACGGCGGCGATGACGGTTGCCCAGCGCCTGCAGGCGCTCGATTGCGTCGAGCAGGTTTGCCATCCGGGCCTCGCTAACCGCCTGCCTTCGGGCCTCAACGGCACGTCGGGCCTCTTCTCCTTCATCTTCCGCGAAGGCGTGGACATCCGCACCTTCGCCGATCACCTCAAGCTCTTCAAACTGGGCGTGAGCTGGGGTGGACATGAAAGCCTGATCGTACCGGGCGAGGTCGTGCTTCAGCAGAAGGCACAGCCGAATTCCGCGCATGCCTTTGGCATTCATCCGCGGTCCGTACGCCTCCATGTCGGCCTCGAAGGAACCGAGGCCCTGTGGACGGATATCGAAGAGGCGATCGCCGCCGCTTCGTGACGACAATAGTGAGAGAAACACCTTCAACAAAAGGGGAACTGAGCATGAAAAGACTGATAACCGCTACGCTCTTCGCCACCATGATGGCAGGAACGGCCTTCGCCGACACGACGCTGAAACTCGTCGAAGTTATCACCAGCCCGGAGCGCACCGAGACGCTGAAGTCGATCGTCGGCAAGTTCGAAGCCGCCAACCCGGGCACCAAGGTCGAGATCATCTCGCTGCCCTGGAACGAAGCCTTCCAGAAGTTCGCAACCATGGTTTCGGCCGGCGATACGCCAGACGTCATGGAAATGCCGGACACCTGGCTGTCGCTCTACGGCAATAACGGCATGCTCGAAAGCCTTGAGCCCTATCTCGCCAAGTGGGAACACACCAAGGACCTGACGCCGCGCGCCCTCGAACTTGGCCGCGACGTCAAGAACACCGCCTATATGCTGCCCTACGGCTTCTATCTGCGCGCCATGTTCTACAACAAGAAGCTGCTCGCCGAAGCCGGCGTCAAGGAACCGCCGAAGACGATGGAGGAGTTCACCAAGGCTTCCGAAGCCGTCTCCAAGATCTCCGGCAAGTACGGCTACTGCATGCGCGGCGGCCCGGGCGGCCTGAACGGCTGGATGATCTTCGCCGCCTCGATGGCCGGCTCCAACAAGTATTTCAACGACGACGGCACCTCGACCATGAACAGCGAAGGCTGGGCCAAGGGTCTGGAATGGATGGTCGATCTCTACAAGAAGGGCTATGCGCCGAAGGATAGCGTCAACTGGGGCTTCAACGAAGTCGTGGCTGGCTTCTACTCCGGCACCTGCGCCTTCCTCGACCAGGATCCGGACGCGCTCATCGCCATTGCCGAGCGCATGAAGGCCGAAGACTTCGGCGTCATCCCGCTGCCGAAGGGCCCGGATGGCAAATCCTTCCCGACCATCGGCTATGCCGGCTGGTCGATGTTCACGACGAGCCAGAACAAGGATCTCTCCTGGAAGCTGATCGAAACCCTCGAAAGCCCGGATGGCAACATCGAGTGGAACAAGAAGATCGGCGCTCTGCCGGCCTATACGGCCGCCGAGAAGGATCCGTTCTACGCCGGTGACCAGTTCAAGGGCTGGTTCCAGGAACTGGCCGACAAGGACACCGTCCCGACCGTGATGCCGACCTACCTCGAAGAATTCGCCTTCTTCAAGGACTCGCTGGCGATCAAGACCTCGCAGCAGGCCCTACTCGGCGACATCTCGCCGAAGGACCTTGCCGACCAGTGGGCTGATTACCTGACCAAGGCTCAGCAGAAGCATCTGGCGAAGAAGTAATTAGACCGCAGGCCTTTGAGCGTGCGGCCCCCTCATCCGGCCCTTCGGGCCACCTTCTCCCCCAGTGGAGAAGGGACGGAGAGCTTGAGGCACATCCCTTCTCCCCAGCGGGGAGAAGGTGCCGGCAGGCGGATGAGGGGGCCCACCCACCCAAGGCCAACCGAAAATCTTACTTCTGTGTATAAAACGAAAGCCGACCACCGATGACTATGACCGCCGATACGCTCGATAGGCGCCGCGACCGCAGGCCGTGGCTGAAGCGTCTCGCCGATGCCTCGGAACCCTATCTTTATAGCGCCCCTTCGCTGATCCTCATCATCGGCGTGATGATGGTGCCGCTGGTGATCGGGATCTCCTATGCGTTCCGCGACATCCAGCTCCTCAATCCTTTCTCCGGCGGCTTCATCGGGCTCGAGCATTTCCGCGACCTTTCCAAGGACGCCGCCTTCTACGGCGCGCTCAAGAATACGCTGTGGTGGACCGGTGCTTCGGTCATCCTGCAGTTCGTCTTCGGCCTGATCCTCGCTTTGCTGCTCGACAAGCCGTTCTGGGGCAGGGGCATCGTCCAGGCGCTGGTCTTCCTGCCCTGGGCCGTTCCGTCCTTTCTCGCAGGTCTCAACTGGGCCTGGCTCTTCAATCCGGTTATCGGCCCGATCCCGCACTGGCTCTATGCGATGGGCCTGATGAGCGAGCCGGGCAATATTCTTTCGGACCCGCAATATGCGATGTGGGGACCGATCATTGCCAATGTCTGGTGGGGCATTCCGTTCTTCGCGATCACGCTGCTCGCAGCCCTGCAGGCGATCCCGCGCGATCTCTATGAGGCCGCCTCGATCGACGGCGCCGGCTGGTTCCAGCGCTTCGGCTCGATCACCCTGCCGTTCCTGGCGCCGACGATCGCCATCACTGTGCTGCTGCGCACCGTCTGGATTTCGAATTTCGCCGACCTGATCGTCGTCATGACCGGCGGCGGCCCGGCGGACCGCACGCAGATCGTCGCAAGCTACATCTTCACTCAGGCCTTCAAGCGGTTGGATTTCGGTTATGCCTCGGCGATCGCGCTCGTCCTGCTCGCGCTGCTGCTCGCCTATTCCATGCTGATCATCCTGCTGCGGCAGACCCTGCTGAACAAGGATTGAGACCATGAAGCGATCCGTCATCCCTACTATCGCGCATCGTCTGGCAATTCTTTGCTACATCCTGTTTGCGCTCTTCCCGCTCTTCTGGCTCCTGAAGGTTTCGGTGACGCCGAACGATCTTCTCTATTCCGAGGGCGTTCGCATGTGGCCGTCGCGCACGACCTGGGAGCACTATTCCTTCGTCCTGCAGCACAGCGCCTTTCCGACCTTCTTCAAGAACAGCCTGATTGTCTCGGCCTCTACCGCGATCACGGTAACGATCTGCGCTTCGCTCTCCGGCTATGCGCTCTCTCGCTTCAACTTCCGGGCAAAATACTGGATCGTGGCGCTGATGCTGCTAACCCAGATGTTCCCGCTCGTCATGCTGGTGGCGCCGATCTTCAAGATCCTGACGCCGCTGCATCTGACGAACAGCTTGACGGGTCTGGTGATCGTCTACACGGCTTTCAACGTTCCCTTCGCCACCTTCCTGATGCAGTCCTTCTTCGACGGCATTCCGAAGGATCTGGAGGAGGCGGCGATGATCGACGGCGCGACGCAGTTCACGGCGTTCCGGCAGATCATCCTGCCGCTGACGCTGCCCGGCATCGCGGCCACGCTCGGCTTCGTCTTCACCGCGGCATGGAGCGAGCTGCTCTTCGCGCTGATGCTGATCAACGGCAATGATGCGGCGACTTTCCCGGTCGGGCTTCTCACCTTCGTTTCGAAATTCTCCGTGGATTTCGGGCAGATGATGGCGGCGGGCGTCATGGCGCTCATTCCGGCCGGTCTCTTCTTCCTGCTCATCCAACGTTATCTTGTGCAGGGCCTGACGGCCGGCGCGGTCAAGGGTTAAACACATGGCATCGATCGATATCCAGAACGTCAAGAAGGCCTATGGCCATGTGCAGGTGCTGCACGATGTCGACCTCAAGATCGGCGACGGCGAATTCGTCGTCCTCGTCGGCCCGTCCGGCTGCGGCAAGTCCACGCTGCTGCGCATGATCGCCGGTCTCGAGGACATCTCCGGCGGCGAGATCCGCATCGGCGGCAATCGCGTCAACGATCTGCACCCGAAGGATCGCGACATCGCCATGGTGTTCCAGTCCTATGCGCTCTATCCGCATATGAATGTCGCGGGCAACATGAGCTACAGCCTGAAGCTCCGGAAGACGGCCAAGGAAAAGATCGCCAGCGCCGTCGGCTCCGCAGCCTCCAAGCTCGGCCTCGATCCGCTGCTGGAGCGCCGTCCGAAGGCTCTCTCTGGCGGCCAACGCCAGCGCGTCGCCATGGGCCGCGCCATCGTGCGCCAGCCGAAGGCCTTCCTGTTCGACGAACCGTTGTCGAACCTCGATGCGCGCCTGCGCGAACAGATGCGCGCCGAGATCAAGAAACTGCATGGCGACCTGAAGGCAACCTCGATCTACGTCACCCACGACCAGATCGAAGCCATGACGCTCGCCGACCGCATCGTCGCCATGCATGGCGGCGTCGTGCAGCAGGTCGGCAGCCCGCTGGAACTTTACGACCGCCCTGCAAACCTGTTCGTCGCCGGCTTCATCGGCTCTCCGGGCATGAACTTCCTCGACGCGACCTATGAGAATGGCGGCGTAAAGCTGAAGGACGGCACGATCGTCCCGCTTTCTGCACCGCTATCCGTTGCCAACGGCGCAAAGGTCACGCTCGGCATCCGCCCCGAGCATGTCGTCATGTCATCCGACGGCAACGGCATGAGCGCCGATGTCGAACTCATCGAACCAACCGGCTTCGGCATCATCCTGCACCTGTCGCTGCACGGCCTGCCGTTCAAGGTCTTCACGCTGAACCGCGAGGCGCTCTCGGCCGGACCGAAGGTCAACGTCACCTTCCCGGCACAGCACCTGCATGTCTTCGACGAAGCGGGCAACCGGGCCAGCTGACGTACGCAGTTGCAGCTTTGAAACGCATGTTGCACTCTCCGGTTTCAGCCGACCGGAGAGTGCAATGCTTTTGGCCCAGATATCCGACATCCACGCAAGCCCGCATTCAACGGGTCTCGACCGGCTTGGCGACGCTGTGGGGTGGATCCATGGCCTGCGCCCCGATCTCGTCGTCATAACCGGCGACCTCGTCGATGATGGATGGCGGGAAGGCTACCGGGCGGTGGGCGATATGCTGCGAGGCCTCGATTGCGCGGTCCATGTCCTACCCGGAAACAGTGATTGCCAGGAGATGATGTCTCGTGAATTGCCGGAGTTCTGTGCCGCGGGCCAGCCGATGCATTTCAGCTGTGCCCAGGCAGGCCTCACATTCCTCGGTCTCGATGTCACCGTACCCGGTGCCAGCCATGGAGACGCGGCTCCCCATCTTGCCTGGCTGCAAAACGCGCTAGCGGCCGCGAACGCACCTTCCATGATCTTCATGCATCAGCCGCCGGTCGAGACGGGTATCGCGCTGCTGGACGCGATGATGTGCAGAAAAGCGGATGCGCTTGCCGAGGTTTTGGGAGGTGCGAACAGCGCCGTGCTGGCAATATTATGCGGACACGTTCACCGCCCTGTTTCCGGCAGGCTAGGCACCACGCCAGTTCACATCTGCGGCTCGCTCTGCGAGCCCAATCCGCTTCTGCTTGAGGGCAGGCCAACGCCTGCGCTGACCGACGCTCCCTCCTTTGCGATCTGCGAGATCTATCGCGGGCATTTGCGCCACCACACGATCTCGCTCCGAGCGCGAAATTAGCTCCGCAGACCCGGCGCTTCCTGGCCGGTGCGCTCGACATACTCGGTATAGCCGCCGCCATACTGGTGGATGCCGTCAGGGGTCAGTTCCAGCACGCGGTTGGAGAGTGCTGCCAGGAAGTGGCGGTCGTGCGAGACGAAGAGCATGGTGCCTTCGTAATCGGCGAGCGCCTTGATCAGCATTTCCTTGGTGTCGAGGTCGAGGTGGTTGGTCGGTTCGTCGAGGACCAGCAGGTTCGGCGGGTCGAACAGCATCTTGGCCATGACCAGGCGGGCCTTTTCGCCGCCCGAGAGCACGCGGCACTTCTTCTCGACATCGTCACCCGAGAAGCCGAAGCAGCCTGCCAACGCGCGAAGCGGTGCCTGGCCGGCGAGCGGGAAGGAATCCTCCAGCCATTCGAGGACCGTGCGCTCGCCATCGAGCAGGTCCATGGCGTGCTGGGCGAAATAGCCCATCTTGACGCTGGCGCCGAGCGCGACGCTGCCCTGATCGGGGTCAGTCGAACCGGCAACGAGCTTCAGGAGCGTCGATTTGCCGGCGCCGTTGACGCCCATGATGCACCAGCGCTCCTTGCGGCGGACCATGAAGTCCAGGCCTTCATAGATACTGCGGCTGCCGTATTTCTTGTGAACGTTCTTGATGTTGATGACGTCTTCGCCCGAGCGCGGTGCGGGCAGGAATTCGAAGGCGACGGTCTGGCGGCGGCGCGGCGGCTCGACGCGTTCGATCTTGTCGAGCTTCTTGACGCGGCTCTGCACTTGCGCTGCGTGTGACGCGCGGGCCTTGAAGCGCTCGATGAACTTGATTTCCTTGGCGAGCATCGCCTGCTGGCGCTCGAACTGCGCCTGCTGCTGCTTCTCGTTCTGCGCCCGCTGGTTTTCGTAGAAGGCGTAGTCGCCCGAGTAGCTGTTGAGCGAACCGGCGTCGATTTCGATGATCTTGGTGACGATGCGGTTGAGGAATTCGCGGTCGTGCGAGGTCATCAGCAGCGCGCCGTCGAAATTCTTCAGGAAGTCTTCGAGCCAGATCAGGCTTTCGAGATCGAGATGGTTCGACGGTTCGTCGAGCAGCATCACGTCCGGGCGCATCAGCAGGATGCGGGCGAGCGCCACGCGCATTTTCCAGCCGCCGGACAACTTGCCGACATCGCCGTCCATCATTTCCTGGGTGAAGCTCAGACCGTCCAGCACTTCGCGGGCGCGGCCTTCCAGCGCGTAGCCGTCGAGCTCTTCGTAGCGGGCCTGCACTTCGCCGTAGCGCTCGATGATCGCGTCCATCTCGTCCATGCGGTCGGGGTCGGACATGGCGGCTTCGAGATCGCGCAGTTCGGCGGCGACTTCGCTGACGGGGCCGGCGCCTTCCATGACTTCGGCAACGGCGCTGCGGCCGGACATCTCGCCGACATCCTGGTTGAAATAGCCGACGGTCATGCCCTTCTCGACGGAGATCTGGCCTTCATCCGGCGTCTCGTCGCCGGTGATCATGCGGAACAGCGTCGTCTTGCCGGCGCCGTTCGGGCCGACGAGGCCGATCTTCTCGCCCTTGTTGAGCGCGGCGGATGCCTCGAGATAGAGAATGCGGTGGCTGTTCTGCTTGCTGATATTTTCGATGCGGATCATGGGAAAGCGGGTACCTGATAAGAAGCTGCGGCGCGCTTATCATGCGCCGCAGCATTTGTCGCGGTTTTCCTTCGTCAGGAGCCTTAGAAGACCTGGCGAAGGATGATGAAGAGCACGAAGGCGATGGCGATCGAGGCCGGCAGCGTCAGCACCCATGCCATCAGCATGTTGCGGACGGTCGACCATTGCAGGCCGGAACCGTTGGCCGCCATCGTCCCGGCAACGCCGGATGAGAGCACATGCGTCGTCGAGACCGGCAGGCCGAGATGGTCTGCCGCGCCGATCGTGACCATGGCGACGACTTCGGCGGCGGCGCCCTGGCCATAGGTCAAATGCGTCTTGCCGATCTTCTCGCCGACGGTGACGACGATGCGCTTCCAGCCGACCATGGTGCCGAGGCCGAGGGCGAGTGCGACGGCGACCTTGACCCAGAGCGGGATGAACTTCGTCGCGTTGTCGACGGCCTTGTGGTAGTTGGTGACAGCCTGCAGATCGGCGGCATCCATTGGCAGCAGCTTCTGCTTGTCGATCAGCTTCAGCGATTCACCGATGAGATAGATGTCGTTGCGAACGTTACCGACGATGTTGGTCGGAACGGCCTCGACCGTCGGGAAACCGGCGACTTCGGCGCTCGTCTGGTGGATATATTGCTGCAGGGCAGGCGTCGTCGCGTCCGTCCACGTCTTGGTCTTCACCGCATTGCTGACCTCGGCCTTGTAGTCGGTCACAGTCACGCCCGGCTTTACATATTTGCCGAGCGCGGTTTCGACCTGGGCCGAGGCCTGCTTGTAGGCTTCGAGGTAGTTGACATCGGGCGTCCGGTTCAGCGCGAAGGCCGTCGGCACGAGGCCGATCAGGATGAGCATGATCAGGCCCATGCCCTTCTGCCCGTCGTTGGAGCCATGGGCGAAGCTCACGCCCGTGCAGGTGAAGATCAGGATTGCCCGGATCCAGAGCGGCGGTGGCTGGTTGCCCTTCGGCTCCTCATAGAGCTCCTTCTTGCGCACAAGGAACTTCATGACGAGGAGAAGCACGGCCGAGAGAGCGAAGCCGATCAGCGGAGAAATCAGCAGCGACAGGCCGATATTGGTCGCCTGCGACCAGTCGACGCCGCTGGTCGCGCTTCCCGCCGGGGCGAGAAACTGGTTGGCGAGGCCGACGCCGATGATCGAGCCAACGAGCGTGTGCGAGCTGGAGGAGGGCAGGCCGAGATACCAGGTGCCGAGGTTCCAGAAGATCGCGGCGATCAACAGCGCAAAGACCATCGCAAGGCCCGATCCCGAGCCGACCTGCAGGATGAGCTCGACCGGCAGGAGTGCCAGAATCCCGAAGGCCACGGCGCCCGTCGATGTCAGCACGCCCAAGAAATTGAAGAAGCCGGACCAGATGACGGCGAGCTCGGCGGGCATCGAGCGCGTGTAGATAACGGTGGCGACGGCGTTAGCTGTATCATGGAAGCCGTTGACGAACTCGAAGCCGAGCGCAATTAGCAGCGCAAGGCCAAGCAGGATCCACGGAACCGCGGAGGCTTCGGTCAGATCGCGGCCGAGCGCATAGGCGACATATCCAAGGCCGCAGAGAAGAATGACGATAAAGACCGGCACGAACCACTTGCCTGCACTCGACGAATGCAGCGGGTGCTTACCGGACTCAGGCAACAGGTGATCGGGGGCAATATCAGCCATGTCCTTGTCCTTTCATGGAAAAGCAACCAAAACTACGTCCGCCCCGTGAACCTTGCGTGACAGAACTTTGCGGTATCTCCGGCGGCCTTCCTCGCGCGGCTCGCATTGTCACATTACTGTCGTCAAACCCTGTTGATGTGGCGCCGATCAGAGGGACAGGACCATGACTCAGGAAGAAATCGACCAGCTCCGCCGCATCAAGGATGAGATTGCAGACAGTTTCGACGAGGAACTGGAAATGCAGATGGAGGAGGACCGGCTCGACGAGCTGGTCGCCGAAAACATGCCTGGCGGCCTTGAGGATGTGCTCGACCGCAAGACCTATTTCCGCGAGCTCTTCCGTCTCCAGCACGAGCTGGTGAAGCTGCAGGACTGGGTGCAGCACAAGAAGCTGAAGGTCGTCGTGCTTTTCGAAGGCCGCGATTCAGCCGGCAAGGGCGGTGCCATCAAGCGTGTCACGCAGCGTCTGAACCCGCGCGTCTGCCGCGTCGTCGCACTTCCGGCGCCGACCGAGCGTGAGCGGAACCAGTGGTATTTCCAGCGCTATGTCCCGCATCTGCCGTCGGCAGGCGAAATGGCGCTCTTCGACCGCAGCTGGTACAACCGTGCCGGCGTCGAGCGTGTGATGGGTTTCTGCACCAAGGATGAACTCGACGAGTTCTTCCGTTCGGTTCCGGAATTCGAGCGCATGCTGGTGCGCTCCGGCATCATCCTCGTCAAATACTGGTTCTCGATCACCGACGAGGAGCAGGAGTTCCGCTTCCGCATGCGCATCCAGGATCCGCTGAAGCAGTGGAAGCTGTCGCCGATGGACCTCGAAAGCCGCGTGCATTGGGAAGAATACACCAAGGCCAAGGAAGAGATGCTGGAATATACCCACATCCCCGAGGCGCCGTGGTGGGTCGTTCAGGCCGTCGACAAGAAGCGCGCCCGCCTCAACATGATCAACCACCTCTTGAAGCAGATCCCCTATGAGGACGTGCCGAAGGATCACATCGTCCTGCCGCCGCGCGTACGTCACGACGATTACTCGCGCGTTCCGGTTCCGCCGGACATGTATGTTCCGGAAGTCTATTGAATGTGAGAGCGGGCGGTCTTGCCGCCCGCAGCCGTTGCGGATGCTCGCGACAAGCCCGAGCATGACGGCGTAGAGGGGTCAGTCCTTCCGGAACAGCTTCCAGCGCGTCGGCCGGAAAGCGATATGCTTGCTGTCGAGGACCTCGGTGTGCGAGGGCGGAACTTCCAGCTCGATATGCTGATGCGCGGTACCGATATCGATTTCGATATGCCGTGTTCCGGCAACGCGGCGGCTGGAGGCCAGCTTGCCGGGAATGCCGCCGCGATTTGCGTCCAGCAGTTCGATGTCGTGCGGGCGGAAGTAGAGCTGGGCCTCGCCATCAGGCTCCCCATCCGCCTTCAGGCCGAGCGTGCGGCCCTCGAACAGAATGTCGCCATTGGCGATCTTTACGTTCAGACAGTTGGACTGGCCGACGAAGCCGAAGACGAAGGGTGAGTTTGGCCGGTCGTAGACTTCATCCGGCGTGCCGACCTGCTCGATCGCACCCTGGCTCATGACGACGACGCGGTCGGCGAGTTCCATCGCCTCGTCCTGGTCGTGGGTGACGAAGACGGTCGTATGGCCGGTGCGGTCATGGATTTCGCGAAGCCATTTGCGCAGGTCCTTGCGAACCTGGGCGTCGAGCGCGCCGAAGGGCTCGTCGAGCAGCAGCACGTTCGGCTCGACCGCCATGGCGCGGGCGAGCGCTACGCGCTGGCGCTGGCCGCCGGATAGCTGCGCCGGATAACGCTTCTCAAGGCCGGAAAGCTGCACGAGGTCGAGCAGCTCGAGCGCCCGCTTGCGGATCTCGGCCTTCGGCGGACGGCGCGCGCCGCTGCGGACCTTGAGGCCGAAGGCGACATTGTCGAGCACCGTCATGTGGCGGAACAGCGCGTAATGCTGGAAGACGAAGCCGATATTGCGCTGCTGTACGGTCTTCTTCGAGGCATCTTCGTCGCCGAAGAACACCTTGCCGTCGGTCGGGCTTTCGAGGCCTGCGATCAGGCGAAGCAATGTCGTCTTGCCGGAACCGGAAGGGCCGAGCAGCGCGATCAGCTCGCCCGAGCGGATATCGAGCGAAACGTCGTGGAGCGCCGGAAACCGGTCGAATTCCTTGCGTATGTTTTGAACGCGAACTTCCATTCTCAATCCTTCAGTGCCGCCGGCTGGCGGCGATTTCCGCGCTGTATCGCATTTCGAGCAGCGTCTTCAAAACAAGGGTCACAAGGGCAAGCAGGGCAAGCAGGGTCGCGACGGCGAAAGCGCCGGTGAAATTATACTCGTTATAGAGGATTTCCACCTGCAGCGGCATGGTGTTGGTCTGGCCACGGATATGGCCGGAGACGACCGAGACGGCGCCGAATTCGCCCATGGCGCGCGCGTTGCAGAGCAGCACGCCGTAGAGCAGACCCCATTTGATGTTCGGCAGCGTGACATGCCAGAAGGTCTGCCAGCCGCTGGCGCCGAGCGACAGCGCCGCCTCTTCATCCGCTGTCCCCTGTTCCTGCATCAGCGGGATCAGCTCGCGGGCAACGAAGGGAAAGGTGACAAACATGGTGGCGAGCACCAGGCCCGGAACGGCGAAGAGGATCTTGATGCTGTGGGCATCGAGCCATTTGCCGAGATAAGTATTGGCGCCGAACAGCAGCACGAAGACCAGGCCCGAAATAACCGGCGAGACCGAGAAGGGCAGGTCGATCAGCGTCGTCAGGAACGCCTTGCCCTTGAACTCGAACTTGGCGATCGCCCAGGCGGCGGCGACGCCGAAGACGAGGTTCAGCGGCACGCTGATGCCGGCGACGATCAGCGTCAGCCGGATCGCCGAGAAGGTTTCCGTATCCTGCAGCGCCTCGAAAAAGGCGACGATGCCCTTGCGGAAGGCTTCGACGAAGACTGCCGCCAGCGGCAGGAAGACCATCAGCAGCAGGAAGAGCAGCGACAGGAAGACCAGGCTCCAGCGCGCCAACCGGCTTTCGGTGACAACGGAGCGGACTTTGGGAGCGGCGGTGGCCGTATCAAGCGCCATGTCCGTACCTCCGTCTGCGCCAGCTCTGGATCAGGTTGATGACGAGCAGCATGGTGAACGAGATGATGAGCATGACGGCGGCGATCGCCGTGGCGGCCGCGTAATTATACTCTTCGAGCTTGATGACGATCAGAAGCGGCGCGATCTCGGACTTGAACGGCAGGTTGCCGGCGATGAAGATGACCGAGCCGTATTCGCCGACGCCACGCGCAAAGGCGAGCGCAAAGCCCGTCAGCACCGCTGGCGCAAGGCCGGGCAGCAGGACGCGGGTGATCGTCTGGAAACGGTTGGCGCCGAGCGTCGCCGCGGCTTCCTCCACCTCCCTGTCGATCTCTTCCATGACCGGCTGGACTGTGCGCACCACGAAGGGCAGGCCGACGAAGATGAGGGCGACGACGATGCCGGCGGGGGTGAAGGCGATCTTGATGCCGAGCGGCGTCAGGAACTGGCCGATCCAGCCGTTCGGCGCGTAGAGCGTCGTCAGCGCGATACCGGCAACTGCCGTCGGCAGCGCGAAGGGAAGGTCGACCATGGCGTCGATGATGCGCTTGCCGGGAAAGCGGTAGCGCACCAGAACCCAGGCGAGGATGACGCCGAACACGGCATTGATACAGGCGGCGACAAAGGCGCCGCCGAAGCTGATGCGAAGCGCATTGACCGTACGCGGATCGAGCGCGATCGACAGGAATTTCTCCCAGCCGAGCTCGCTCGAGCGCCATGCAAGGCCCGATAGCGGGATAAGGATCAGAAGGGTGAGCCAGGTCAAGGTTAAGCCGAGCGCCATTCCGAAACCCGGAATGACACTCGGCCGCTTGAACCGCCACCGCGCGTGGCTATGTGCGTTCATGAACTCTATTATTGGGCCGGCTTGTAGATCTGGTCAAATACCCCGCCGTCGGCGAAGAACTTGGGCTGAGCTTCCTTCCAGCCGCCGAAGTCGTCAATGGTGGCGAGCTTCAGATTGGGGAAGCGGGCGATATCTGCCTTGTCGGCGGCTTCCGGCTTGATCGGACGGTAGTAGTGCTTGGCAGCAATTTTCTGGCCTTCGTCCGAATAGAGATAATTGAGGTAAGCCTCGGCAACCTTGCGGGTGCCCTTCTTGTCGACATTGCCGTCAACGATCGCGACCGGCGGATCGGCGCGGATGGAGAAGCTCGGGGTGACGATCTCGAACTGGTCGGGGCCGAGTTCCTCAAGCGAAAGATAGGCCTCGTTTTCCCATGCCAGCAGAACGTCGCCGAGACCGCGCTGGACGAAGGTGGTGGTAGCGCCGCGCGCACCGGTATCGAGAACCGGAACGTGCTGCAGAAGCTGGGTCACATATTCCTGCGCCTTGCCTTCATCGCCGCCATTTGCCTGCTTGGCCCATGCCCAGGCCGCCAGGAAGTTCCAGCGGGCGCCGCCCGAGGTCTTCGGGTTCGGGGTGATGACCTGGACGTCGTCCTTGACGAGATCGCCCCAGTCCTTGATGCCCTTCGGATTGCCCTTGCGCACAAGGAAGACGATCGTCGAGGTGTAAGGCGTCGAGTTGTTCGGGAACTTGGTCTTCCAGTCGGTCGGGATCTTGCCGGTCGCCTTGGCGATAGCGTCGATATCGCCTTCGAGAGCGAGCGTCACGACATCGGCTTCGAGACCGTCGATAACCGAGCGGGCCTGCGCGCCGGAGCCGCCGTGGGAGGCCTGGATGGTGACCGCTTCACCGGTATCCTTCTGCCACTTGGCAGCGAAGGCGGCGTTGAAATCCTTATACAATTCACGCGTCGGGTCGTAGGACACATTGAGAAGCTGCTGGTCGGCAAATGCCGGCGCAACGGCGCCGATTGCTAAGCTGCCGGCGAAGACCGCGGCGGCGAGAAGCCGTGTGATCCGAGTTGACTGCATGAAAACCTCCTTCGTTTCTGCGTAAACTCTATCAACTTGGTCGTATAATGAAACGAAAGTTCTTCCGTTTAAAGAGCTGCTTTCTGGAATGTCGTTTCATTTACATTCAGTTTCTGAAACGGACTTACCGGGCGCGACCTGTGGGGCGGCCATCCCTCTCGTGTGTGCTAATAATGGCACACGGTATGAGATAGGTGTTGGCCAACTGAAACAAATACGGTCATTCGCCCGATCGCTTCCTACATGAGGCCTTGCCGACTGCAACGGCGGCATTGCCCCACCCTGTCGAAGGGATCGATCGACATGCATATCAAGACCGTCCTGTTTGCCTCCGCCGCGGTGCTTGCTGCCGTTTCCGGCGCCCACGCTGCCGACGCCATCGTCGCCGCCGAACCCGAGCCAGTCGAATATGTCCGCGTCTGCGATGCCTATGGCAGCGGCTATTTCTATATTCCGGGCACTCAGACCTGCCTGGCGATTGGCGGTTACCTCCGCAGCGAAGTCCGCTTCGGCGATGCGGCCAACAATGACGAGGACTGGAGCTTCTTCAACCGCGCCCAGGTGACCTTCAGCTCGAAGAGCGATACGGAATTCGGCACGCTGACCGGCGTCATCACCTACCGCATCGAATATCAGGGCGGCGAAAACGATCCGACGCTCGACGAAGGCTACATGGAGCTCGCAGGTTTCCGCGTCGGCAAGCAATATAGCTGGTGGGACGACGATGCGACCGGCGAGACCGACATTCTCGCCAGCAACGAGACGACGATGAACTCGATCCGCTATCAATACGAAAGCGGTGACTTTGCTGCCGGCATCTCGCTCGACGAGGTCGGCACCAACTACATCCACTCGGAGCCCGGCGCGTTCGGCGGCAACGATCTCGGCATCGCCAGCCAGTTCTCCGGCAAGTTCGGCGCCGTGACCGGCTACCTGCTCGCAGGCTATGACACCGACGAGAACAACGTCGCGATCCGCGCCATTGTCTATGCCGATCTCGGCCCCGGCACGCTCGGCGTCTATGGCGTCTGGACGAGCGGCATCAACTATTACTACGAGGCATCCGAATGGACCGTCGGCGCCCAGTACGAATACAAGCTGACCGACAAATGGGCGGTGACGCCGGGCTGCCAGTATTTCGGCAACGTGATTGCCGATGCCGATGACGACGGCGTTGCCGATGGCGGCGGATACAGCAACCGCGATGCCTGGGCGGCCGGCGTGACCGTCGACTACAAGGTCGTCGAGGATCTGAAGGCCAAGCTCAGCCTGCAATATCGCGATGAAGACGACGGCGATGACGGCATCTTCGGCTTTATGCGTCTGCAGCGGGACTTCTAACTAGGGCCGCGAGTCCGCGATGAAATCGGAATAGAGCTCATCGGCGCTGCGCGCCTTGCGCATCGATTCCAGCACGCCAGGCGCTTGCAGGCGCCGGGCGATGGCGGCGAGCACATTGAGATACTCGCCGCGATTGTTTTCGCCGAAGAGCAGCATGAAAGCGATATCGGTCTTGATGTCGTCGATCGCCTCGAAATCGAGCGGCTGGGCGAAGCGGATGAGCAGTCCGCGCGGGCTCGTCATGCCGGGGATCGCCGCATGCGGAACGGCGATGCCGTTGCCGATCCCCGTCGAGCCGAGGCTTTCGCGGCTTTCGAGCGCGCGGATGATCGGCTGCTCCTCGATCGCGAAGGCCTTGCCGGCCTTTTCCGCCATGGCCTGCAGGGCGCGCCACTTGGTTGCTGCGGAAACGCCGATGAAGGTGTGTTCCGGCAGGATGATATCAGCGAGATTCATGTCATTTCCATAGATGTTCGCAGAAGCGGCGGGACCACTCAGTCCGGTTCCCGAAGCCGGTAGCCGACCCCGGTCTCTGTCGTAATATAGTGCGGCTGGTCCGGAACCTGCTCGACCTTTTGCCGCAGCTGCCGCACATAGACGCGCAGATATTGCACATCGGCCGCCGGTCCCCAGACCTGCTTCAGCAGGAACTGGTGGGTCAGCACCTTGCCGGCATGCTGGGCGAGCACACGCAGGATGTCGTACTCCTTCGGCGACAGCTTGATCTCCTTGCCGTCGACCTTGACGATGCGCTTGACGATATCGATCGACAGGCCGCCGGTCTGGAAGATCGCCTTCTCGCCCTGCTGCTGCAGCCGGTGGCGAAGCGCGACGCGGATGCGGGCGCCAAGTTCGGCAATGCCGAAGGGTTTCGTGACATAGTCGTCGGCGCCGGTTTCGAGCGCCTTGACGATCCCGGCCTCATCGGTGCGGCTGGAGAGGATGACGACGGGCATGGTCAGCCCGTCATCGCGCCATTCCTGCAGCAGGTCGTGACCCGGCGTGTCCGGCAGGCCGAGATCAAGAACGACGAGATCCGGCAGGTCATCGACCACGGATTCGCGTGCCGCCAGCGCATTGGCCGCCTCGTGCACTTCATATCCCTGCGCCGTCAGACCGACGCGCAGCAGCTTGCGGATAGGGGGCTCGTCATCGACGACGAGGATCTTGATGGGCGAGCCGCTCATTTGAGTTCATCCAGTTTGAGAATGTCGTTAGGTCTTGGAAGCCGAATGGTGAAGACGGCGCCAGAGCGGTCCGTCCTGTTTCCGGCGGTGATCGTGCCGCCCATCGCCTCGATGAAACCGCGGCAAATGGAGAGCCCGAGCCCGGTTCCAGCACGCACCTGGTCGCCTTTGCGGACACGGTAGAAAGTATCGAAGATGCGGTTGAGATCGCCTTCCGGAATGCCGGGGCCTTCGTCGGAGATTTCGAGCGCAACGCTGAAGGCGTCGGCAGAGCCGCGAATGCGGATCGTCGAACCCTCGGGTGCATATTTGGCGGCGTTGTCGAGCAGATTGAAGAGCACCTGCTCAAAAAGAACCGGATCGACCTTCACCATGGGAAGATCACCGGGGATGTTCATCTCCGTCCGGTGGCGCTCGAGGATCTTGGCGGCGCGGCGCAGCGCGCTTCCGGCGATATCGCCGGCATAGTGGAGCGCGTAATTCGGCTCCATGGCGCCGGATTCGATCTTCGTCATGTCGAGCAGGTTGGCGATGAAGCGGTTGAGGCGCTCGGATTCGTCGACAACCGTGGAGAGGAGATCGTTGCGGTCTTCCTCCGGCATCGAGCTCAGATAGTCGCGCAGCGTCCCCGCCGCGCCGAGAATGGCGGCCAATGGCGTCTTCAGGTCGTGCGAGATCGAGGTCAGCAGCGCCGAGCGCAGCCGGTCGGCTTCGGCCGCCAGCTTGGCGCGATCGACATCGGCGACGAGCTGGACGCGCTCGATGGCGAGGGCTGCCTGATCGGCGAGCGCATCGAGCAGCCGCTGCTGCTCCGGCGTCAGCAGCGGGCCGTCGCGCCGGTCGCTGTCGAGGCCGATGACGCCGACGGCGGTGCGGCCGGTTCGCAGCGGCACGTAGAGGCGCTTGGCGCCGGGCAGAGTATCGGCGCCGCGCCCGGCCGCGTGATTGTGCTCCCATGCCCAGCGCGCAGCCGCGATATCGGCGTCATCGAGCGTATCGTCGGGCGGATAGCCGGCCTTGACGGCAATGCCTCCGTCTTCCGGCAGCAGCAGCACGACGCGGACCTTGAGCATCGAGGCGATCTGGAAGGCGGTCGCCCAGAGCACGTCGTCGAGCGTGCCGGTTCCGGCGAGCTTCTTGGAAAAGAGATAGAGGTCCTCAGTGGTGCGCGCCCTCTGGCGCGCGGCGGCAGCCTGGCGCTGCACGGTTGCGGTCAGGTTCGAGGCGATGATGGCGACGCCGAGGAAGAAGAAGAGCGCCAGCACGCTTTCGGGGTCGCTGATCGTCAGCGTGTAGCGCGGCGGCAGGAAGAAGAAATTGAAGGCGAGGGCGCTGATAATGCAGGTGTAGAGCGCCGGGCGCAGGCCATGGAGAACCGCTGAAGTCAGCACCGCCATCAGGAAGACGAGGGCAAGGTTGCGGACATCGAGCACCTGATCGAGCACGACGCCGACGCCAAGCGCGATCGCTACATAGGCGGTCGCCAGCACATAGGCGCGCAGGTCGAACAGCGGCGCCGTCGAGGCGGCCTTGACGCCCCGCTGGGCGGTCTGGTCCTTCTCGTTGCCCGATATGACATGGACGCTGATATCGCCGGCCTGACGGATCAGTTGGTCTGTCGCCGAAGGCTGCAGCCATTCGCGCCATGTCGGCTTCTTCGGCGAGCCGATGACGATGTGGGTGACATTGTTGGCGCTGGCATGACGCAGCAGCTCTTCGGTGACTTCGCGGCCGGGCAGCGTCAGCGCCTCGCCGCCGAGCTGGCCGGCAAGCCGGAGCGTCGCGGCGATCGTGTCGCGCTGCTCTTCCGAAAGGCTGATCGAGCGGTTGGTCTCGATATAGACGGCCGACCAGGGTGCGCGCAGCCGCGAGGCCATGCGGGCGGCATAGCGCACCAGCGAGGCCGAACGCGGATGATGATCGATCGAGACCAGCACCCGCTCGCCTGCCGCCCACGGGCCGGGGATCGCATGCGCCTGCATATGTGTCAGCAGCTGGTCATCGACGCGTTGCGCCGTCTTGCGCAAGGCGAGCTCGCGGAGCGCCGTCAGGTTGCCCGGCGTGAAATAGTTGGTGAGCGCCCGCTCGGCGGTGCGCGCCACATAGACCTTGCCGTCATGCAGCCGCTTGATCAGGTCATCAGGCGTCAGGTCGATGATCTCGATATCGTCGGCCATGTCGATCACCGAGTCCGGCACCGTCTCGCGCACTCGAATGCGGGTGATCTGCGAGACGACGTCGTTCAGGCTCTCGACATGCTGGATATTGAGCGTCGTATAGACGTCGACGCCGCGGTCGAGCAGCTCCTTGACGTCGAGATAACGTTTCGGATGCCGGCTGCCCTGGGCATTGGTATGCGCCAGCTCATCGACGAGAACGAGATCAGGCTTGCGCGCCAGGATGCCGTCGAGATCCATCTCCTCCAGCTCCTGGCCGCGATAGGCGACCTTGACCCGGGGGATGATCTCGAAGCCGGCCAGCAGCGCCTGGGTTTCCTTGCGCCCATGCGTCTCGACGACGCCGATCACCACATCCATGCCGTCGGCGATCTTGGCCCGGCCGGAAACCAGCATTTCGTAAGTCTTGCCGACGCCGGGGGCGGCGCCGAGGAAGATTTTCAGACGGCCGCGCGTTTCCCGCTCGGCGCGCTCAAGGAGAGCGTCCGGGGATGGTCTGGCATCGGTGTCACGACTGTTGTCGGGCATGCGGGCGGTCTTTCTCGATGGCCGGAGCCAGCGGCCCCCTCACCGGGCTTCCGCTTCGCTCGGCCACCCTCTCCCCGAGGGGAGAGGAGGAACCGGGGCGTTGCGGCTTTTTCCCTTCTCCCCATCGGGGAGAAGGTGGCGGCAGGCGGATGAGGGGGCCGCTTGTTCCGAACATTATCGTGTCATAGGTGCATCAAGCGCCATATTCAACGCAAGCACATTGACGACAGGCTCACCCAGGAACCCGAGTTCACGTGCCTCGACGGCCGCATCCACCAGCGCCTTCACCTTCGCCTCATCCATCCCGCGCGCCTTGGCAACGCGCGCCACCTGGAAATAGGCAGCATCCGGCGAGATATGCGGGTCAAGGCCGCTGCCTGACGCGGTCACGAGATCGATCGGGACGTCGGCGTTGGGATTGGTGGCCTTTGCAGCCTCGTAGTCGGTCTTGACGCGGTCGATCAGCTTCTGGCTGGTCGGGCCGAGGTTCGAGCCTGAGGACGAGGCAGCGTTGTAGCCGTCACCGGCGGCCGAGGGGCGGCCCTGGAAATACTTGTCGCTGCTAAAGGCCTGGCCGATCAGCGTCGAGCCGATGACGGTGCCGTCCTTCTCGATCAGGCTGCCATTCGCCTGTTTCGGGAAGAGCGCCTGGGCGGCCCCCGTCATGGCGATCGGGTAGAGGAGGCCGGTGATGGCGGTGGTAGCGACGATCATGACGACGGCGGGACGAAGTTCTTTCAACATGACATGTGCTCCTTAGACGAGACCGACGGCCGTGATGACCATGTCGATCGCCTTGATGCCGATGAACGGGACGACGATACCGCCGAGGCCGTAGATCAAGAGGTTGCGGGAGAGCAGCGCACCAGCGCCGATCGCCCGATATTTGACGCCCTTCAACGAAAGCGGGATCAGCGCGACGATGATCAGCGCATTGAAGATGATCGCCGACAGAATGGCGCTCTGCGGGGTCGAAAGACCCATGACGTTGAGCACGCCGAGCTGCGGGTAGAAGGTCAGGAACATCGCCGGGATGATCGCGAAATACTTGGCGATGTCGTTGGCGATCGAGAAGGTTGTCAGCGCGCCGCGGGTCATCAGCAGCTGCTTGCCGATCTCGACGATCTCGATGAGCTTCGTCGGATCGCTGTCGAGATCCACCATGTTGCCGGCCTCGCGAGCGGCCACCGTACCGGTGTTCATGGCGACGCCGACATCGGCCTGGGCGAGCGCCGGGGCGTCGTTGGTGCCGTCACCGCACATGGCGACGAGCTTGCCCTTGGCCTGTTCCTCGCGGATCAGCGACAGCTTGTTCTCCGGCGTTGCCTGCGCCAGGAAGTCATCGACGCCGGCTTCTGCAGCGATTGCGGCCGCGGTCATCGGGTTGTCGCCGGTGATCATCACGGTACGAATGCCCATGCGGCGCAGTTCGGCGAAGCGTTCGCGGATGCCGCCCTTGACGATATCCTTCAGCTGAATGACGCCGAGCAGCTTGCCGTCGCGGGCGACAGCGAGCGGCGTACCGCCAGCCTTGGCGATCTCGTCGGCAATCGACTGCAACTCGCGGATGACATCGGTCTCTGGACGGAGAGCGATCGCCGCATTGCCGTTCGACGGCGCGTTGTTGGCGCCGACATAGGCAAGTACGGCCTCGACGGCGCCCTTGCGGATCGAGGAGCCACCGACATCGACGCCGCTCATGCGGGTCTGCGCAGTGAAGGGCACGAAGGTCGCCTGCAGGCTTCCCATATCACGGCCGCGGATCGCATATTTCTCCTTGGCGAGCACGACGATCGAGCGTCCCTCGGGCGTCTCGTCGGCAAGCGAAGCGAGCTGCGCCGCATCGGCCAGTTCCTGCTCGGTGATGCCGCGGACCGGGCGAAAGCTGGTGGCCTGACGGTTGCCGAGCGTGATCGTGCCCGTCTTGTCGAGGAGCAGCGTATCGACGTCACCAGCCGCTTCGACGGCGCGCCCGGACATGGCGAGTACGTTGAAGCGGACGAGGCGGTCCATGCCGGCAATGCCGATGGCCGACAGCAGGGCGCCGATGGTGGTCGGGATCAGGGTGACGAAGAGGGCGACCAGCACGATGATCGGGATCGATCCGCCGGCATAGGCGGCAAAGCTCGGGATCGTCGCGGTGGCGAGCACGAAGATCAGCGTCATGCCTGCGAGCAGGATGTTGAGGGCGATCTCGTTCGGGGTCTTCTGGCGCTCGGCACCTTCGACCAGCGCGATCATCCGGTCGATGAAGGTCGAGCCGGCAGCCGCGGTGATGCGGACGCGGATGACATCCGACAGCACCTGCGTTCCGCCGGTGACGGCCGAGCGGTCGCCGCCGGATTCGCGGATGACGGGGGCGGACTCGCCGGTGATCGCGGCTTCGTTGACCGAGGCCACACCTTCGACGACTTCGCCGTCGGACGGGATGATGTCGCCGGCTTCGACGAGAACGAGATCGCCGACCTTCAGGCTGGTGCCCGGCACCATGCGGTAGGCAGAGCCATTGTTGCCGGTCAGAAGCTTGGCCTGCGTTTCGGTGCGGGCCTTGCGCAGCGAATCCGCCTGCGCCTTGCCGCGGCCTTCGGCGACGGCTTCGGCAAAATTGGCAAAGAGCACCGTGAACCAGAGCCACAGATTGATCTGGAACGAGAAGCCGAGATTGCCGCCGCCGGTCGCGACGTCGCGGAGAAAGAGGACGGTAGTCAGCGCCGATACCGTCGCCACCACGAACATCACCGGGTTCTTGGCCAGGGTGCGCGGGTTGAGCTTGGTAAAGGCGGCGCCGATCGCCGGGATGAGAATGCGACTATCGAGGATACTCGCGGATTTTGCCTGGCTCATAAGAGACTCCAGCTTGAAAGAGTAAGGCGAAACCGGTCTGTCCGGTCAGCCATGAAACAGTCTGAGAACGGCGGCCACGACGAGGATGGCCGCCAGCAGCACAAGGATCGCGTCGGTCGCGCGCAGGGTCTTGCGTGCCCCACGCTCCGGTTGCCCGAAGCGTGGGTGGATCGACTTACGGAAGGCGTGACGGATGATCATCGGCGCGCCTCAGAAGGTCTGGCCCGCGGTCATCACCAGATGCTCGACGACAGGACCGAGTGCCAGTGCCGGCATGAAGGTCAAGCCGCCGACGATCAGGATGGTGCCGACGAGCAGGCCGACGAACAGCGGACCGTCGGTCGGGAAGGTGCCGGCGGAGGCCGGAACGGTCTTCTTGGCGACCAGCGAGCCCGCGATCGCAAGGGCAGGGATGATGACCAGGAAGCGGCCCATCAGCATGCCGATGCCGAGTGTCACATTGTACCAGGGCGTATTGCCGGTCAGGCCGCCGAAGGCGGAGCCGTTATTGGCCGCAGCCGAGGTATAGGCGTAGAGGATCTCCGAGAAGCCATGCGGACCTGCCGTGCCGACGGAAGCGACCGCCGAGGGCAGCACGCTGGCGATGGCGACGAAGACCAGCATGGCGAGCGGCAGGCAGAGAATGGCGAGCACGGCCATCTTCATCTCCTTCGCCTCGATCTTCTTGCCGAGATATTCAGGCGTACGGCCGACCATCAGGCCCGCCACGAAGATGGCGATGATGATGAAGAGAATGATGCCGTAAAAGCCTGCGCCGACACCGCCAACGATAACCTCGCCCAGCTGCATGTTGATCAGCGGGATCAGACCGCCTAGCGCCGTGAAGGAGCCATGCATCGCATTGACCGCGCCGCAGGAGGCGGCCGTGGTGATAACGGCGAAGAGCGAGGACATGGCAATGCCGAAGCGGACTTCCTTGCCTTCCATGTTGCCGCCGCCGAGACCAAAGGCGTGCATCAGCGGGTTACCCGCAGCTTCCGCCCAATAGGTGATGGCAACGCCGACGATGAACAGCAGGCCCATCGAGGCAAGGATTGCCCAGCCCTGGCGCTGGTTGCCGACCATGCGGCCGAAGACGTTGGTGAAGGCCGCCCCGATCGCGAAGATCGACAGCATCTGGATCATGTTCGAGATATTGTCGGGGTTCTCGAAGGGATGGGCGGAATTGGCATTGAAGAAGCCGCCGCCATTGGTGCCGAGCATCTTGATGGCAAGCTGCGAGGCGACCGGGCCGAGCGCGATCGTCTGCTTGGCGCCTTCGAGCGTCGCCGCATCGACATAGGGGCCAAGCGTCTGCGGCACGCCGAGCCAGACATAGATCAGCGTCAGCACGATGCAGAAGGGCAGCAGGATGTAGAGCGTGGCGCGGATCATATCGACCCAGAAATTGCCGATCGCCTTCCCCGAAGCGCGCGAGAAGGCCCGGATCAGGCCCATGGCAATCGCCATGCCGGTTGCGGCAGAAACAAAGTTCTGCACCGTGAAGCCCATCATCTGGGTCAGATAGGACATGGTGCTTTCGCCGCCGTAGTTCTGCCAGTTGGTGTTGGTGACGAAGCTGACGGCGCTGTTGAAGGACAGTTCCGGCCCGACAGCCGCCATCCCCGCGGGATTATAAGGCATGACCGCCTGCAGCCGCATCAGCGCATAGAGGACGAAAACGCCGAAGAGGTTGAAGAGCAGCATCGCGAATGCATAGGAGGTCCAATGCTGTTCTTCGCGCTCGCTGGTGCCGGCAAGCGCATAAAGTCCCCGTTCCACCGGAACGAGGACGGGTGAGAGGAGCGTGCGCTCGCCCGAGAAGACGCGCGTCATGTAGCCGCCGAGCGGTTTGACGAACGCAATGAGGATCCCGCAGAAGACGAGGATCTGTAGCCATCCGTTGAGTGTCATGGGAGGAACTTTCGAGTACCCGGCAGCTGATCAGAAGCGCTCGGGTCGGATAAGGGCGTAGGTGAGGTAGACGGTGAGGAACACGGTCACGGCGCCGCTCAGGATATAGTCGAGGGTCATAGCCATCTCTCCTGTCACAGCCGGTCGCAGGCGCGCGTATAGGCAAAGCACAGTCCGAAGAAGACGATCGCAGTGCCGAGCAAAATGAGATCCATCATCGATGTTGACTCCTGATGTTCTGGTTGGAGTCAGACAAGACAAGGGCGCCAATCCGCGGGATCGGCACCTTAGACTTTCTGGCATGGAGACGATCTTGCGATCTCTCGGGCCTGAATATCTGCCGATGCACATAAAGGTTCGAGACGCGCGTGAAGGCGCCGATATAAAAATCTTATAAATGGCTTTATACGGTGAGGCGTGAGCATTTCATCGATTGATGAGCAAAAGCTGAATTGAGACGATTGAATTTCGTTCGGCCGCGGCTCTATAGTCATCGCCAACGGCGCGGCTGAATCGTAAGCGCCACAGGGAAGGAAACCGCAATGACCAAAGTCCGTGCTCTTGTTCTGGAGCGCCAGCATGAGCTCGCGCTTCGCGATATCGATCTGCCAATGAACACCGGCCCCGGTCAGGTGAAGATCAAGATCCATACGGTCGGCGTCTGCGGTTCCGACGTCCACTATTATACGCATGGCAAGATCGGCCCCTTCGTCGTCAACGAGCCGATGGTGCTCGGCCACGAGGCGGCCGGTACGGTCATCGAGGTTGGCGAAGACGTCACGCATCTGAAGGTCGGTGACCGCGTCTGCATGGAGCCCGGCATTCCCGATCCGAACTCCAAGGCGAGCCGCCTCGGGATGTACAATATCGATCCGGCCGTAACATTCTGGGCGACGCCGCCGGTTCATGGCGTGCTGACGCCTGAAGTCGTCCACCCCGCGAACTATACGTTCAAGCTGCCTGACAATGTCAGCTTCGCCGAAGGCGCGATGGTCGAGCCCTTCGCCGTCGGCATGCAGGCCGCATCGAAGGCGAAGATTGCGCCGGGCGACACGGCCGTCGTCCTCGGCGCCGGTCCGATCGGCACTATCGTAGCGATCGCTGCACTCGCCGGCGGTTGCTCGCGCGCCATCGTCGCCGATCTCGCGCAGCCGAAACTCGATATCGCCGCGCAGTATCAGGGCGTCATCCCGGTCAATATTCGCGAGAAGAACCTGGCACAGGAAGTCGCGCGCCTGACCGATGGCTGGGGTGCCGATGTGATCTTCGAATGCTCCGGCTCGCCGAAGGCCTGGGAAACGATCATGGACCTACCGCGCCCGGGCGGCGTCATCGTCGCCGTCGGCCTGCCGGTCAATCCTGTCGGTTTCGACGTTTCGACGGCTTCCACCAAGGAAATCCGCATCGAGACGGTTTTCCGCTACGCGCACCAATATGAGCGTTCGATCGCCCTGCTCGGCTCCGGCCGCGTCGATCTGAAGCCGCTGATTTCGGAAACTTTCACCTTCGAAGATTCCATCAAGGCCTTCGACCGCGCCGTCGAGGCGCGTCCTGACGATGTGAAGCTGCAGATCGTTCTCGGCTGAACGTGAAGCCGGCGGATGGCTCAGCCGTTCGCCGGGAACTCCACGATTGCGGTGCCATAGGGCGCCAGGACAACGGCCACGCCTTCGGCGACCGTTGCGGAGATATCGACGCTCAATTCCTGCGGCGTGATGTTCACAAGGCAAAGCGCATTGCCCTCTGCCTTCTCGACGATAAAGCCGAGAACCCGCGATGGTGTTGATGATTGGCATTCATGCCAGCGAAGCCCGGCCATGCCTGCGAGCGCCTTGACCGTGTGAAACAGCGGACGAACGGCGCCCGGTTCCGAAGGCTCGTTATCGCCTGCGATCAGGCCGAAAGACCCGGTCAGCGCCGAGAGCGTCAGGCATTCCAGATCCGCATCGAGAACCTGCGAGGCATAGGCGAGCGCGAAGGCTTCGGCGAAGCGGCCGTTGTGGCGCGGATCAGTATTGGCCATCGGAATGCGCTTGCCGCCGGGATTGTCCATCGTTCGGCTGCCATAGGGGTTCTGGCGCATCGGGATCGTCGAGGGGCCGATGCGATAGGGTTTCTTGCCATAGATCGCACGCACTGAGCGGGTGATGAAGGGCAGCGCTTCCAGCGTCTGTATGATGCTCAGATCGTCGGCCGCATGGACGATTGGATTGGTGCAGTGGGCAATGAAATCGAGATTTTCGGCCGGGACGCGCTTGCGGTTCAGCTCGGTGAAATAGCTGAGCATGCCGCCGCCGAGCCGGGCATTCGGGAAGGCGTAAAGTGCTGCGGTATAGACCTCTTCCAGCGGCGGGCATTCCGGCCACTTGCTGCCGGGCGGCGTCGACTGGCGATCGACGGCGGGCGAGACGACGACGGCATCGGGGGAGAAACCGGCCGCCGCCATCTCAGCCGCAATCGCGGCGGCTTCCTCTGCCGGTGACGCCTTGCAGGGCAAAGCGATCTCCAGCGTCGTGCTGCCGCGATGGATCCTTGCCAGCGCCGCGAAATCGGCGAAGGCCGCGGCGCCGTGGCCCGCGAGCGGGTCGTAGTGGAAGAGCAGCTCCTGCGGGCCGATTTCGGCGAGGTACGCGGCAGTCGCGAGTGTGGCCTTGGCTTCTTCGGGTGTCACGATCAGGCCGATCGAGGGCATCACGCCGGTCTTTTCGCCCTTGGCAATGGTCACCGGCTTCGCTTCGGTCGCCGGTGATGCGGCACGCGGCCTGCTGTCGGCAATGGAAAGGACAATCCGCTGGGTCTGCCGCTCGTTGGCAGGGATCTGATAGGGCCAGGGAAGGGCGAGCGGGCGAACATAGGTCTTGTAGGAAGCGTCGGACCAGTTGCGCTGGTCTTCCATCTCGAATGTATCGCCTTCCATCAGACACTTGGCGCTGACGCCCGGCATGACGCTATGGCTGATCGCCCGCATGTCCATGAACGGCTGCCAGGGATCGATCTGATCCGGGAAGCGCGTCTCGACGATACGGCCGTCGACATGTTCGACGGTTGTCGGGGTGCCCGCGATACCGACGATCGGATGGAGGATGCAGAAGCCGCAGCGGTTGGTTTCGAAGCCGGTTGGTGAGAGGGCCTCGGCGGCAAAGGTCAGCTCGCTCTCGCTTGCGTCGATCCGCACGGAAATCGCGAGTCTGCTGGCATCGGGGCCGTCGCAATGGGCGGTGTAGCCGATCGAGAAGCTGTCGCGGTCCTGCCGGACCGCAAGATCTTCGATCCGCGGGCTGTAAGTGCCCCAGTCGCGGTCGCGCACCAGATAGGAAAGTGCCCGGAGCACCTCGATCCCGTCATAGCGGATGGAGCGAAGGTTGCCGTTTGCCAGGTCGGCGGAAAGCCGCCCGGCCGTCAGCATGGCGGGACGCTCTTCGGCCTCATGCGTGCCATAGAGGGCGAAGGCGTCGGTCGTCATTTCAGCATGGCCTCCACATCGACGGTCTTGCCGGTCGCAGCACTTTCATAGGCTGCCTCGACGAGTGCGAAGGTCTTGAGATTGTCGGCGCCCGATGTCGCGGGCTCGCCGCCGTTCTTCAGCCGCTCGACCCAGTGATCCTGGATGGCGTAGACGCTTTCCTGAATGTTGTGCCAGGGGCGCGAGGCCCAGGAAAGCAGCTGTGGCGAGGCGTCGGAGACGATGGTGCCGGCTGCATTGGTGACTTCGAGCCGGTAGCCGGCGGAAAGCCGGATCGTACCCTCGCTGCCGTCGAGCTCGATCAGCGTCTCGGGAAAGGGTTCGGTGCCGAGCTTGGTGGCGTAGCTGACATCGACAACGGAGGTCGCGCCGCTCTCGTGATCGAGGAGGATCGTCGCGACATCCTCGCCCTTGATCTTCGGATTGACCCGCTTGGTGCGTGCCGTCAGCGTCTTGACGTCGCCGAGGATGAAGCGGGCGATATCCAGCGTATGGATGCCGAGATCCTCGATGATGAAGCGCTCGCCTTCGGCGAGATAGGGCTGGCCGGAGAAGACGTCATAGCCGGAGCGGAAGGAAAAACGGCCCCAGAAGGGCGTGCCGATCGCCTTGCTGTCGAGCAGCCGGCGCACCGCCTGGATCGGCGTCTGCCAGCGGAAATTCTCGTGCACCATCAGCGGGATACCGGCCTCGCGGCAGGCCGCTACCATCGCCTTGGCGTCCGCCAGCGACAGCGCGAACGGCTTCTGGCAGATCACGGGCACCTTGTGTCTTGCGGCCATCTCGACCAGCGGGCGGTGGCTCGGAACCGTCGTCGCGATATCGACGAAATCGAAGCCGCCGGCGGCGAAGAGTTCGGCCGCATCGGCATAGCGGCGCTCGATGCCGAACTGGTCGCCGACAGCCTTCAGGCGGGCCGGATCGCGGTCGCAGATCGCCACGATCCCGGCGCCTTTGACATCGCGCCAGGCATGCATCTGGTTGACCGCGAAGAAACCACAACCGATCAGGGCACCCTTCAATTCCGTCATTTCAACCTGCCTTTGCCATCTGCATGAGGGTAACACGCTGCTGCAGGCGGCGCTGTGCCTGGTCGACGACGACGGCGATGATGATGACGAGGCCCTTGATGACCATCTGCCAGAAGGACGACACGCCCATCATCACGAGTCCGTCCGACAGGATGCCGATGACGAAGGCGCCGATGATCGTACCGCCGATCGTGCCGCGCCCGCCCGACATCGAGGTGCCGCCGAGAACGGCTGCCGCAATGGCGTTCAGTTCGAAGCTTTCGCCGGTCGCCGGATGCGCTGCCATCAGCTCGGAGGAGATGACGACCCCGACGATCGCGGCGCACAGGCCGGAGAACATGTAGACGAAGATCTTCACGAGATCGACCCGGATACCGGACATGCGCGCTGCCCGCTCATTGCCGCCGACCGCGAAGATGTGGCGGCCGATCGGGGTGGAGCGTGCGACATAAGAGGCGACGAGCGCCAGCACGATCAGGATCCAGATCGATACCGGCAGGCCGAGAATGCGGCCGGCGCCGAAGAAATCGAAGCCCGTGGTCGCATATTCGGGACGGCCGACGAGGTTCGGGAAGGTCTGGCCGTCGGAGGAGAGCAGCGCCAGGCCGCGGGCGATATAGAGCGTGCCGAGCGTCGCGATAAAGGGCGCGACGTTGAGCTTGGTGATCAGCAGGCCGTTGATCAGGCCGATGATGAGGCCAACAGCGAGCGTGATCAGCACGATCTCGAAGAGGTTGAAGAAGATCGTGTAACCGATCGGCAGTTCGATGCCATAGAGGATCAGGCCACCGGCGACCATGCCGCAGAGACCGACGATCGAGCCGACCGAAAGGTCGATGCCACCGGTGATGATGACGAAGGTCATGCCCATGGCAAGAAAGGCGTTCAGCGCCACGTGCTTCGACATCAGGATCATGTTCGCCGTCGAGGTGAAGTTCGGCGCGAAGATCGCAAAGAAGATGATGACGGCAAAGAGCGCGATGAAGGTTCTGAGCTTCATCAGCGTCAGAAGCGCGGAGCCGTTGGCGCCCTTTGGCGCGAGTGTCGTTGTTGCCGCCGTCATGACGCGATTTTCCCCTGGTGTCCGTGTCCCTTGGCCGAAGCCGCGATAATGGCATCTTCCGTCGCTTCGTCGCGATCGAAGACCGCGATCAGCCGGCCGTTGCTCAAGACGGCGATGCGATCGGAAAGCGCCATGACCTCTTCGAGGTCAGAAGTCGAAAACAGGATGGCGAGCCCGTTGGCCGCCAGCCGCCGCATGGTTCTGAAGACGTCGGCCTTGGCGCCGACATCGATGCCGCGGCTCGGCTCGTCCATCAGCAGAACCTTCGGATTGGTCATCAGCGCCTTGCCGATAACCACCTTCTGCTGGTTGCCGCCGGACATCGAGGTGACCTCGAAATCGGGATTGGGAGCCTTGATCGAGAGATCCTTGATCGCCTCGGCGATGGCATTCTTCTCTGCCGTAGCGCTGATATGGAAGAAGCGGGCGAAGCGGCCCAAACTCGCGAGCGTGAGATTGCTGGCGATGGAGAGAACCTGCACCAGGCCCTCGCGCTGGCGATCCTCAGGGATCAGCGCCAGGCCGCGGCGGATGCGGCGCGTCGTATCGCGGGCGCGCACTTCTTCGCCGCCGATGAAAATCTTGCCCGTCGAATGCATGTGGCGGCCGATAACGCATTCGAAGAATTCGCTGCGCCCGGCGCCCATCAGGCCATAGATGCCGAGGATCTCGCCTGATTTGACCGAGAGCGAGACGTGATCGACTGCAAGCCCGCCCGTCGGGCGCGGCAGGGATATATCCTCGGCGCGGAACATCTCCTTGCCGACGGTGTGATTGACCGACTTGGCAAAATCCTTGGCATCGGAGCCGATCATCGAGCGGACGATCCAGCGGGTGTCGATGTCCTTCACCATCGCCTGGCCGGTGATCTGGCCGTCGCGCAGAACGGTGATGTAGTCGCCGATCCGCATCAGCTCTTCGAGGCGGTGGGAGATGTAGACGATCGCCACGCCCTGCGCCTTGAGCTCTGCGATGACCTTGAAGAGGATCTCGACTTCGGCCGCCGAAAGCGCCGATGTCGGTTCGTCCATGATCAGAATGCGGGCGTCGAGCGACATCGCCTTGGCGATCTCGACCAGCTGCTGCTGGCCGATCGGCAGGTCTTCCACCATAGTCTCGGCGTCGATCCCGGCATCGAGGCGCTTCAGGAAGCCGTTGGCCTTCTCCACCTGCGCCTTGTGATCGATGCCGAGTACGCCGCGGGTGATCTCGCGGGTCGCAAAGATGTTTTCGGCAACCGTCATGTTGGCGAAGAGGTTCAGCTCCTGGAAGATCATGCCGATGCCATGCGCCTGCGCATCGGCCGGGCTGTCGAAGGAGACCTGTTCGCCATCGAGGATGATCTTGCCGAGCGTCGGGCGCTCGACACCGGCGATGATCTTCATCAGCGTCGACTTGCCGGCGCCGTTTTCACCGACGAGCACATTGACCGCACCACGGCGCAATTCGAGATTGGCGCGCTTGACGGCGACGATACCCGAATAGACCTTCGAGACGTCGTCGAGGCGCAGGATGATATCGTTCTTGGCGGCGTCATCCGTCATGGGGCCACCGTCAGTTCCGAGGGAGTGACCAGCGGCAGGTCGCTGCCGGATGGCAACGGGAAGGCGCCGACAACGGTCACGGTCTTGCCGGTGATTCCGTCACGCGGAATGGCCGAGAGGAAGGCGGTATTGGCCTTCTCGTTGAAGGCCTTGCCGAACTGGGCCCATTCGATCTGGTTCTTGAACTCGTTGAAATTGACGAAGTCCAGCGTGTCGCGGAGCGCAGTGCCGCGCAGCGCCGGGCCGATCTGCACTTTTGCATCCGCCTTGCCATCGCCATCGGCGTCAACTTCGAGCGTTGCGGCGCGCGACTGCGTATCGGCAGCCACGACCTTGCCGGTGAATTTCACGGCATAGGTCCAGGGCGAGCTCGCCTGCTTCTTCGGGTTACCGTATTTCTCGCCGGCCTGATCGGCGCCGGCAGCGACAGCCGCCACGACGTCCTTCAGTTCACCCGCACGCTTTTCGAAATAGGGCACTGCCTGCGACTGCCAGATCGCCTCGACCTTGGCATTCGGATCGAATGCATCCTTTGCAGCCGCCGCGGCCTTTTCCTCGGCAGTCGGCGTCTTGATGATCTTGCAGCCAGGCAAAGCCGCCGCCACGAGAGCGGCGATCAGGGCGCCCCTGATCCTCAACATGCTGTGAACCTCGAAATGATGTGAAATAGACCGCAGAGGGTCCGGTCTCCCGAACCCTCTGCCGCTGTTTTATGCCGATTACTTCGCCAGAGCGAAGGTTTCGAGCTTGGAAGCGTTGTCAGCGTTGATGAGAACGCAATCCATCAGCTGCTTTTCTTCCTTCGGCGTCGTCTTGTTCTTGATGTAGGCGTCAGCCTGCTCGACGGCCATCTGCGCCTGCGCGTATGCCGGCTGCAGAACGGTGGCCTTGATGCCGCCTGCCTTGATGGAGTCGCGAACGTCGTTCGAACCGTCGAAGCCGACGACGATCACGTCCTTGCGGCCGGCAGCCTGCAGAGCGGCAATCGCGCCCATGGCCATCGTGTCATTGCCGGAGATGACGCCCTTGATGTCCGGGTTGGCCTGAAGGATGGTTTCCATCTTGGCGTAGGCTTCGGTCTGGCTCCAGTTGGCCGACTGCTTGGCAACCGACTTCAGATCCGGATAGTCGTCGATGACGTCATGATATCCCTGCGAGCGGATGCCGGCATTGGTGTCGGATTCCTTGCCGACGAGCTCGACATAGTTGCCCTTCTCGCCCATCAGCTTGACGAATTCCTGCGCGCCGAGCTGCGCACCCTGATAGTTGTTGGACACGATCTGGGCGACGGCAACGCCGGTGGCGTTGATTTCCCGGTCGATGAGGAAGGACGGGATACCGGCGTCCTTGGCCTTCTTGACGGCAGCAACCGAGGCGTCGGCACCGGCGTTGTCGAGGATGATGGCCTTGGCGCCGCGGCCGATCGCCGTGTCGATCATTTCCGACTGCTTGTTGGCATCGTCGTCATGGGTCATGACGAGCGCTTCGTAGCCGAGTTCCTTGGCCTTGGCTTCGGCGCCGACGGCCTCAGCCTTGAAGAACGGGTTGTCATGGGCCGGCGTGATGATGGCGATCAGATCAGCCGAAAATGCCGGCATGGCAACGCCGAGCGAAAGGGCGCCGGCGAAGGCAGCAAGGGTCAGTCTACGTGTAAAAGTCATGGTTTCTCCTCCCGAGTTTGACGCATGGGCCGGACCACCCCGGCCCGACCAGAATTCATGCGATATTCCATTGCCGGACCGTCTCTTGGACTCCCCACCGGGCCGGCGATGCGGCAAGACCTGAGCCTTGCCGCGGCATTGTCAGGTGATGCGCCGGATGCTTTCGGCGATCTCCTGAGGTTCGAAGACCTTCTTCCAGTCGTCGCGCATCAGCGCGGGGATGCCGAACTCGATCGCCTTGTTGCAGGCATCCGAGAACACGCCGTCGACTTCCTTGAAGATGACGGCGCCGAGCACGTTCATGTGGCCGAGCAGGAAGTCGCGGGCGGCTTCAGCCGGAACGCCGCGGGCAACGCATTCGTCCATCGCCTGGCGCATGACGACGAGCAGCGAGGCGCAGACGGTTTCCGAAAGGCCCGGCTCCAGCATCGCCATCTGATCGACGGTGACACGGTGCGAGCGCATGACCGGCGCCCAGATGACCTTGGCGATTTCCTCGCCGAGCGCGTAGGCGCCTTCCGGCCCCTGCATCAGCGCCGAGACGATGTGCTGCTTGGCGAACAGACCGCCGAAGTGATCCTTCTTCGCCTGCATGTCCGTCTCGTCGTTGAAGATCGGCGGATGGCAGGGATGGGTGACGAAATAGGTGAGATCGGCGCGCTCCGGCAGATGTCCGGCGAAGGGGGCGGCGGCGTCGAGAGCGACGACCATCGTGCCCGGCTTCAGCTTGTCGACGATACCGGCTGCGACCTTGCCGATCGCCGTATCGGGCACCGCGAGAATGACGACCTCTGCACCGGCAAGACCTTCATCGGGACCGACGCAATCGATACCGAGATCGTTCTTGAGGCGTGCCTTGCCGGCGTCGCTGACCTCCACATGGCGGACATCGAAGCGGGAACCTTTGAGATTTTTGGCGAGCCGGTAGCCCATTTTGCCACCAGCGCCGAAGAGGGCAATTGCAGTCATGTTTCCTCGCCTTTCGATTTTTCTATCAGCTAGCTCAACTGGTATGATGAGTCAATCACTATAGCAGTTAATATCAACATTTCCCTGGCCGTCAGGCCCTGCGTCCATCGCGAATCTGCGCGAAATAACCGTCCGAGCCGACCTGGCCGCCCTTGAGGGCGATCTGCAGGCCGTTGGTCGGGGTATACGAGCCGTGCGCCGTGCAAAGCGGTGAACCCGGCGTCTGCGGCAAAGGCAGCAGCGTCGTCAGCGCCTCGACACGCAACTCGCTCAGCGCATGGCTCGACGTATCGCCGCCGGCGATGACGGCGCGCGTCAGCTTCTCGGTTTCGACAAGACGGCGCAGGATGATGCCGAGGCGGATGCCCAGGCGATGGCGCGCTTCGGGGATGCGGTCGATCTCGGTGCCGCGATCGGCCGAGGGGCCGAGGGCGGTGTGCAGGATGACGCTGCGGCCGGATTTCAGCGCCGACAGGCCCGAGGCAACGGCGCTTTCGATCGCCGCATCGCCGCTTTCGCCGACCAGCGCCAGGGGATCGACGGGAATGGCGTCGAAGCCGCTCTCCGTTGCATTGCGGATCTGCCGTTCCGTCGTCGGCGAGACGCTGCCGGAGACGACAGCGAGACGCTCCACCGCACCGGGGAGGGAAAACTCGACCTTGCCCGATGTCAGCCCTTCGCCTTCCCAGGCATGGAGCAGGGCGTATTGAATACCCGATGATCCCGCAACGAAGAGGCCGCGATCGCCACGAAGGCGCCAGACCTGCTCCCCGGCAACAGCCTGCGAAGCCGGTCCATCGACATCGACAAGCAGGATGCCGGGTTTGTCGGCGAGCAGCGCGTCGATACCTGCTGTTGCGTCTCCGGCGGTCATCGCCAGATCGGCAAGCCGGATCGGCAGGCTGGTCTGGGCGGCAAGATGTACGGTCAGGTCAGCCTCGGCCATCGGCGTCACCGGATGGCGGCTCATCACCGGGTGGCGGTCGATGCGGTAGACCTTGCCCTGATAGGCGGCGAAGAGATGCCCGAAGGCCGTGTAGCGCTTCAGCTGCGGCGCGCCGACGATCACGGGCACGCAGTCCTGTTCGAAGGTTTCCCGACCGATCTCGATCGCCTTGCCGATATTGCCGATTTCGGGGCTGGAATCGAAGGTCGAGCAGACCTTGTAATGGCAGATCGCCGCCTCGAGGCTCTTCAGCCAGGCGAAAGCAGGGCCGAGATTAGCGGACATCCATTGCGGCGTCTGGCTGCGGCTGGTCCCGGCGATGCCGATCGCCTGGCAATCGGCGAATTTGGCGAGCATTTCGGCACTCGGGACGCCGAGGAACAGAGCCGTCTTCACGCCATTCGAGGCGAGCGCCTCCATGACATCGGTGGAGCCGGTGAAATCGTCGCCGTAATAGCTGAGGAGCAGCTTGCTCATGACTCTCACGCGCCCTTGCCGTCAGCGAATTTGGCAATCGATGCGGCGAGTTCGGGGTGGTCCTTGGCATAGACATCGAGCGGGATATCGGCGACCGCCGCCTGCCATGCCTGCTGCACGGCGCGCACGCCGGCTGCCGGGCCGCCCGGATGGCTGACGATGCCGCCGCCGCAGAGATAGAGAAGGTCGGTCGTGCGGCCCGTCCGCTGGTAGGTCTCCGGCGCCTGGCCGCCCCACTGGCCGGAACCGGCGACGGGAAGCGGGCAATCGGCGGCATCGAAAAGCGGCGTGCTGACCGCCTTGAAGGAGGCGACGAAGCTTTCGTCCGGCTCCCAATATTTGACACGGATGCCGTTGATCTGGAACTGGTCGACGCCGAGCAGGCGCCAGAACTGCTGGTAAACCCTGAAATCCATGCCGGTCGCCGGGTTGCGGGTCAGGATATCCCAGCCGTTGCGATGCGCATGCAACACCAGACCGGAGCGCTTGCGCAGGAAGCTCATGCCGCCGAAGCCGATCGAGTTGATATTGACGACAGCGCAATTGCCGCCGGCCTTCAGGACGAGGTCGTGATTGCGCATCATCTCGTCGGGATCGGCATGCGAGATGCCGAAGGCATACATGACCTTCTTGCCGGTCTTCTGCTCGTGATCGAGGATCAGCGGCATGATCGCCTCGACGCGATCCTTGAGCGGCGAATAGGCCGGGCTCATCAGCTTCTCGTCGTCCTTGATGAAATCGACGCCAGATTGGATCAGTTCGCCGACGAGCTCGGCCGTCTCGTGCGGACGCAGGCCCAGCGCCGGCTTGACGATGGTGCCGATGATCGGGCGGCCCTCGACGCCAGTCAGCTTGCGGCTACCGGGAATGCCGAATTGCGGGCCGGGATGCGCGCCCTTGAATTCCTGGGGGAGCTTCAGGTCGACGATGCGGATGCCGGTCATGCCCTTGATCGAATAGACGCCGCCGATGGCGATCGTCATCAGCGCCGAAAGATCGGTGCCGATCGCATCGAGCGGGAAGGCGATATCGACATCGGCGCGGCGAAGCGGACCGTGGCCTTCGGTAACCTCGGGCCAGCCCGGCGCCTTCGCATCCTCGAGCGGGCGAATCGCCAGCACCCTGGCGGCAACCCGCGCCTTCAGTTCCTCGGTCTCGCCGGGAACCGGAACGAAGGTGCCGGTCGACTGGTCGCTGGCGATCTTCTCCGCCATGGCCTCGATGCTGCCAGGGGTTTCGATGCGGTAGGTAAGGGTGATCATGCTCACGTCAGTAATGCTCCTCGGGCCAAGACCGGCATCTTGGCGTCACTCATTAACTGGTATAATGAGTATTCCAATTTGCGCAATCGGAAAGTTCGATCCGAGCGCAAATGAGCCCATCGCGGCCTTTGTCGCGGCGGCGCAAAATGCTAAAGGGAGGGGAGTTTGAGCCAGCGAGACATCATGACCCAACCAATCGAGCAAATCGTTCGCCGGAAGCTTTCCGACGAGGTTTTCGACAGGCTCGAACGCATGATCACCTCGGGCGAACTGAAGCCCGGTGATGAAATGCCCTCCGAGCGCGTGCTGATGGAGCGTTTCGGCGTCGGCCGTCCGGCGATCCGCGAAGCGATGCAGTCGCTGGCGGGGATGGGGCTCGTCAACATTTCCCACGGCGAGCGCGCCAAGGTTTTGAAGCTGACGGCGAAATCGATCTTCCAACAGGTCGATCTGACGGCGAAGATCATGCTGTCGCAATCGGCGGACAGTCTGGAAAACCTGAAGAGCGCCCGTATCTTCTTCGAGCGCGGCATGGCGCGAGAGGCCGCCCAGCGGGCGAGCGAGGCCGATATCGCCGAGCTCAAGCGGATCATCGAGCGCCAGCGCGAATCGCTCGGAAATGCGGAGGATTTCATCTCCGCCGACATGCAGTTCCACACCCGCATCGCGCAGATATCGGGCAACCCGATCTTCGGCGCCGTCAGCGAGGCGATGCTTGCGTGGCTGCGCGAATATCACACGGAAATGCTGATCTGGACCGGCAAGGAGAAATTCACGCTGGTCGAGCACGAAGAGATCGTCGAACGGCTTGCGGCCCACGATGCCGACGGTGCAGAATCGGCGGTGCTGAAACATCTCGAACGCTCACGGGCGCTCTACACGAAATAGGCAGCCGTCCGCCTGGGAAGAGGGGCGGCGGCATGCATCGAAGGAGGATCGATGACGGTCAAGAAGATCATCAACAACGGCGCCGATGCCGTTGACGAAATGCTGGCGGGCATTCTCGCCGCCCATCCCAATCACCTGAAGCGCGTCGAAGGTACGGCCCGTTCGGTCGTTGCCGTCGATGGCCCGCGCCAGGGCAAGGTCGGCCTGGTGATCGGCGGCGGCTCGGGCCACGAGCCGAGCTTTGTCGGCTTCGTCGGCCGCGGTCTCGCCGATGGCGCGGCGATCGGCAATGTCTTCGCCTCGCCGCCGCCGGATCCGGTCCTCGAATGCGCCAAGGCCGTCAATGGCGGTGCCGGCGTGCTCTTCATGTACGGCAACTATGCCGGCGACGTGATGAATTTCGACATGGCGGCCGAAATGGCGGCGATGGAGGACATCGAAGTCCGCACCATCCTGACGACCGACGATGTCGCCTCTGCTCCCCGTGACCGGAGAGCCGATCGGCGCGGCGTTGCCGGCAATGTCTTCGTCTTCAAGATCGCCGGTGCCGCCGCCGACCGGATGATGGATATCGACGCCTGCGAGGCTGCGGCCCGCAAGGCCAACGACCGCACCTTCACGATGGGCGTGGCGCTCGGCCCTTGCTCCCTGCCGCAGACGCGCAAGCCGAATTTCGAACTCGGCGAAAACGAAATGGAAATCGGCATGGGCATCCATGGCGAACCCGGCGTCGAGCGCGGTCCGCTGAAAAGCGCCAACGAGATCACCGACCAGCTGCTCGACAAGATCCTGCCGGAAATGAATGCTCCCCGTGGCGACCGCGTTGCCGTGCTGGTCAACGGCCTCGGCGCGACGCCGCTGATGGAACTCTACATCATGATGGCCCGCGTCAAGGAGCGGCTGGATGGCGAAGGTCTGGTGATCCACTCGACGCTGGTCGGCAACTATTGCAGCTCGCTCGACATGATGGGCGCATCTGTGACGCTGATGCATCTCGATGAAGAATTGCAGAGCCTTCTCGACCACCCCTGCGATTGCGCCATGTTCCGGAGCGGCCGCTGATGGCCGAGATCACCGCACAGGACCTGCGCGCCATGTTCTCGGCGATTGCCGCGGCCATCGCGGAGAATCGCGATCGCCTCAGCGAACTCGACGGCGTCATCGGCGATGCCGATCACGGCATCACCATGGAGCTCGGTTTCTCGACCGTGAAGACGAGCCTCGTGGCAAACGAATCCGAAGCCGATCTCGGAGCCATCTTCAACCTCGCCGCCAAATCCTTCCTCAATGCCGTCGGGGCGTCGTCAGGTCCGCTCTACGCGACCGCCTTCATGCGTGCCGGAGCTGTGCTGAAGGGCAAGACCACGACCGGAGACGAGGACATGGTCAAGGCCTTCGCCGCCATGGCCAAGGGCATCGAGGATCGCGGCAAGGCGGTGCCGGGCGAGAAAACCATGGTCGACGCCTGGCGGCCTGCGGCAGATGCGGCGGAAGCGGAGTTTGCGAAGGGCGCGACCTTGGCTGTTTGCCTCAAGGCTGCAGCGGATGCGGCAAGCGCCGGGGCCGAGGCGACGAAGTCGATGCTAGCGACCAAGGGCAGAGCGTCGCGACTGGGCGAGCGGGTGCTCGGGCATGCCGACCCGGGTGCGGTTTCGGCGGTGCTGGTTGTTGCAACGATGGCGGAGAGTCTGGGATAATGGTTCCGGGCGTGCGCCCGTGTGCCTAATGCTGCCGACGTCTGCTCTAGGCGCGCAACCGCCAACTCCTCCCTCATTCTTGTGCTTGTCATAGGAAACCAGCCACGGCGCGTCTGCAGAATGAGACGAGTCTTCCGCCGCGCCGACGCGCGGCTGGTCGATCCCTGTGACGGGGATAGGGATAAGGGAAGAACTGTGCCCGGAGCCCCCTCATCCGGCCCCGCGGGCCACCTTCTCCCCGCCGGGGAGAAGGGAAGATGAGGGTCGGCCCACGCCAGCTTCCCCTCTCACCTCGGGGAGAGGGTAGGGTGAGGGGGCTCCGGGCACAGCAGTCCTTTCAATTCCCGCATGGGGCCTTCGGGTTGATGATAATCGCACGCGTCACAGGCGCGGGTGCCTCATCGCGAAGGCGCCCCCACCAAAACTCACCGCGCGTTATACTTCGCGTCCAGCTCGTCCATCGCCTTCACATTCCCGGCAGACCGGCCGTTCTCATCGAACGTCTGCGCCAGAAACGCATCGGCAATCGACTTCGCCAGTTCCGTACCGATAACGCGAGCACCCATGGTGATGATCTGGGCGTTGTTGGAGAGGGCCGCGCGCTCGGCGGAGTAGGTGTCGTGGGTGAGTGCGGCGCGGATGCCCGGTACCTTGTTGGCCGAGATGCAGACGCCGATGCCGGTGCCGCAGACGAGGATCGCCTTGTCGTAGGTGCCGTCGAGCACGCCCGATGCGACGCGGTCGGAGAGGTTGGCGTAGAAGGGGTCGGCACCGCCGTTGGTCCGCGACACTTCGTGCACCTCGAAACGGTCCTTAAGATGATCGGCCAGAACCTTGGCGAGACCTTCGCCGGCGCTGTCTCCTGCAATGGCAAGCTTCATTGTCGTTCTCCTTAGAGTTTGGCGGCGCATTTTGCGAGAATGTCGAGGTAGCCTTCGACATTCCAGGCCGAACGGCCGATGAAGAGCCCGTCGATATGCGGGCTCGAAATCAGTTCTTCGCAGTTTCCGGGGTTGACCGATCCGCCGTAGAGGCAGGGGATCTTGCGGCCGAGGACCTCTTCGGCGACCGCGATGATCTCGGCCTGACGGGCATCGGCGTAGTCGGCTGATGCCGGGATGCCGTTTTCGCCGATCGCCCAGACGGGCTCGTAGGCGAGCAGGATTTCTGCGGATTTCTGGTCGCCCGAGAGCTTCGAAAGCGCGCCGCGCACCTGTGTAGCAAGAATGTCGGCCGCCTTGCCGCTTTCGCGGTCGGCCAGCGTCTCGCCGATGCAGATCAGCGGGATCAGGCCGTGGCGGACGGCAGCTTCGGTCTTCAGGCCGACTGTCTCGTCGGTCTCGCCGAAATGCTCGCGGCGCTCGGAATGACCGAGCTCGACGATATCGAGGTTGCAATCCTTCAGCATCACCGGCGAGACTTCGCCGGTCCAGGCACCCTGATCGGCCCAATGCATGTTCTGGGCGCCGACCTTGACGGAGGTTTTGGCGAGCATCTCCTTGACTTCGCGCACGGCCGTGAAGGGCGGAATGACGAAACGCTGGATGCGCGGATCGCGGGCGGCATCGGCCGCTTCCAGGCCGCGGGCAAACTGCTGCGACTCGGCGAGCGTCTTGTTCATCTTCCAGCTGGTGCCAATCCAGAAACGCGGCTTTTCGGTCATGTCGGGTCCTGTTCTGATGCGATGGTGAGCGTGATGCCCGCCTGTACGAATTCGTCGATGACAGCAGCGTCCGGCGCGCTGTCGGTGATCACGGCGTCGAAATCCGCAAGGTCGGCCATGACATGCAGCGCCGTGTGGCCGATGCGCTGGTGATTGACCAGCAGGCAGGACCTTGCCGAAGACGCCATCATCGCCCGCTTGGTGCGGACCACGTTGTCGTCCATGTGATAGGCGCGCCTGCCGCTGACGGCGGGCGTCGAGATGAAGGCGATATCGGCCCTGAGCTTTGACAGCGCCTCTTCGGTGACGACGCCGAGATAGGCGTTGAACTTCGCCGAATAGATGCCGCCGAGCGCGATCAGCGTGATGCCTGCTTCTGCCTTCAGCCGCTCCATGATCGCCGCATTGTTGGTGATCACGGTCAAAGGCCGCTTCTGCAGCAGCATTTCGCCGAGAACCGCCGCCATCGATCCGTCATTGACCATCACGGTCATGCCGGGCTCGACGAGTTCCAGCGCGTTCCTGGCCATAGCAACCTTGGCCGCGTGGCCCTGGCGCTCGCGGATGCGGAAGTCGCTTTCGAACTGCGTTCCGGCGTCGATCGTCGCGCCGCCTCGCACCTTTCGAAGCACGCCCGCCTGCTCAAGATCGTCGAGGTCACGATGGATCGTCATCTTCGAGACGATGAAGCGGTCGGCAAGATCGTCGAGATCGACGGTCTTGTTCTCGACGAGCAGATTGACAATCAGCTGCTGCCGTTCCTCGCGCTTCATTCCGGTCTCCACCCATCTCCTGATGTTAAGATAACGGATAAATCGTGATAATCAACATTATTCGTGTTATTTTGCGATCAACTATTGTTGCCGATCACATCATTTCAACAGCGTCTGCGCCGTGCGTTCATCGGTGATCAGGCCGTAGAGGCGGTGGCTTTTCAGGATGGCGCGGATGGCCGGAACCTTCGACTGGCCGCCGGCAAGCGCCACGAGCCGCTCGTCTTTGGTTTTAGGAAAGGAGGCCGACAACGTGCGCGCCGTCAGCGCCGTATCCAGCATGTCGCCATCGGCATTGAAGAAATGCCCGAGGATTTCGCCGACGCCGCCGGCCGTCGCGATATCGTCGATCTCGCTCGGCTCGACCATACCCGAGAGCACCAGCTGCGCATCGGCATCGACAGTGCCTAGGCCAACAAGCTTCAGGTCGGCATTGTTAGCGAGGTCGAAGACCTCCTTGACGGCGCGCTGCGCTTTCAGCACCTCTCGGTCGTCGCCTGTATTGGCAAAGAACGGGACGGGCATCACATAGGCCTGCGTTCCCGTCTTTTCGGCGATTCGATGCATTACGTCATAGGGGTTGGCGCCATAGTTGCGCGTCAGGCCGCCGAGCAGCGAGACGAAGCGCAGGTTCTTGGCGCCGACGCGCGGCATGTACTGGACGGCGGCCGACAGCGTGCGGCCGTGGCCGAGGCCGATGACCTTGTTGTCGCCGCGCTCGATCTCACGCTTCAGGTAGCCAGCGCCGGCATGGCCGAGGGCGCGAAGCGGCAGGCCTTCCTCGCCGAGATCGGGGGCGACCTCGCAATATTGCAGGCCGTAGCGCTCCGAAAGGCGGGACTCGAGCTCGACGCATTCAACGATATCGCCGTCGATCGTCACCTTGACGACACCATCGGCGACAGCGCGGGCAATCAGCCGGTGCGCCTTCACCGAGGGCACGCCGAGACGGCGGGCGACATCGGATTGCGTCAGGCCTCCGGCGTAGTGAAGCCAGGCAGCGCGTACCGCAAGCGTATCATCGGCGTCCGTCATCGCCGCTCCCTTTCAAAATAAGTCCTGCAACGATTCCGTTGCGATATATGCAGCCTTTTAAGGATCTCTGCCTCAGATGTTCAAGTCGTCGATGCCGGTGTCGATATAGGGCGCCCAGAAGGCGACGCTTTCGGCGATCTGCGGGATGACCTCGCGGTCGTTCGGCTCGCGCTCCTTGAAGGAGAGCTCGAGGCAGATCTCGTTATCAACAGCGCCACCCTCGGCGAACGCCTTGAGAAGCGGTGCCGGCTGGATCCGGCCCTTGGCGTTGAATTCGGCGGTGAACGGCCGGTGGCCGCCCTTGTCCATCAGGCTCTGCTTGATGTGGATAATCGGCGAGACCGGGGGGACGGCGCGTGCCCAGGCATAGGGGTCGAAATCGTCAGGGTTGGCGGAGGTGACGTCGCCATGGTCGATATCGGCCATCATCCACATCGGTATCGCCATATTGGCCGCCGTCAGCCGCTCCTGCAGCGACAGGCAGGTGGCGATCGTCTCGCCGAACTCGCGGCCGATGCTCATCGGCTCCCAGAAGACATAGGAAAGACCGGCGGCGCGGCCATGCTCCGCCACTTCGGCCCAGCAGTCGATGGCGATCTTGATGAGCTCCTCTCGCTTCGCCGGATCGTCGAAATCCCGGTAGGTGAAGATCGCAAACTGAGTGCCGACGGAATCGCCGCCGAGATCGGCGGTAATATCGGCGAAGGTCTTGAACCAGTCGATGTAGTAGCGGCGCACATCGGCGTCCGGATGACCGAAATGGTTGAGGCGGCCATAGGGGCCGGTCATGCCGGAGGTGACGCGAACGCCGGTGCGCCGCAGCGCCGAATTCATGCTGCGGGTGAGGCGGCGGATAACCGGCGCTTGCCAGCTCGGATTGATGAACTCATGGGTCAGCTGCAGGTCGCGGATCTTCAGGTCGCGCGCCACGGTATCGATCAGGTCGTCGGGATCGGCAAAGCGGTTGACCAGCGGATTGGTGTTCAGCGAAAGCGTCAGCGGCATCGAAACCTCCTTCAGGCGGCGGCGAGGCGGGAGGAGGCGAACCAGTCGGCAAAGGCCGCGCGCTCGGCTTCGCTCATATGCAGGTAGTGCTTGGTGCGGCGATAGAGGATATCCTCGGCCGTCTCCGCCCATTCGGTCGCCACCAGATAGCGCGCTTCCGCCTCGTAGAACTGCCCGCCGAAATGGCGGCCAAGGCCCTCGAGGCCGGTCGCGCCTGCGACGACATTCCTGGTGCGGGCACCATAGAGGCGGCCGTAGTGATGGACGAGCTTGCGCGGCATCCAGGGATAGGCATCGCGCAGGCTGTTGGCGAAGGTTTCGTAGTCGGCATTCGGAATTTCACCGCCTGGGAGCGGCGCCGACTGCGTCCAGTCGCCGCCCATCGCCGGGAAGATGTGCTTGAGGCGATGCAGGCCGCGCTCGGCCAGCTCGCGGAAGGTGGTGATCTTGCCACCGAAGACATTGAGCAGCGGTGCGCCGCCCGTCTCGTCGAGATCGAAGACGTAATCGCGGGTGACGGCGGACGGGTTGCCCTTGCCATCATCGAAGAGCGGGCGCACGCCGGAAAAGCTGTGCAGCACGTCCTGCCGGCGGAGCTTCTCCTTGAAGTAGCGGTTGACGGCCTTCAGCAGGTAATCGATCTCGGCCTCGTCGGCGGAGACGTCCTCGGCACGGCCCTCATAGGCGATGTCGGTCGTGCCGATCAACGCCTTGTCGCCCTCATAGGGGTTGATGAAGATGACGCGCTTGTCGTGGTTCTGGACCAGATAGGCATTGGAGCCCGCCCAGAATTTCGGAACGATGATGTGGCTGCCCTTGACGAGGCGGACGTTGCGCGACGAGTTGGAGCCGGCAACGCGGTTGATGATGTCGCTGACCCAGGGGCCGGCGCAGTTGACGAGACATTTGGCGCGGAAGGTGCGCGTCTCGCCGCTGGTGCTGTTCTTCGTGGTGATGGTCCAGGCGCCGTTTTCTCGCCGGGCCGAGACGGCGGGCGAGCGGGTCAGCACGAGTGCGCCCTTTTCGGCGGCGCTGACGGCGTTGAGCACGACGAGGCGGGCGTCATCGACCCAGCAATCGGAATATTCGAAGCCGCGGGTGTATTGATCGAGGATCGGCGTGCCCTCTGGGTCGCGCAGCAGATTGAGGGTGCGCGTGCCCGGCAGTTTCTTGCGGCCGCCGAGGTGGTCGTAGAGGAAGAGGCCGAGCCGCACGAGCCAGGCGGGGCGGTCCTGCGGGCTGTGTGGCAGGACGAAACGCATCGGCCAGATGATGTGCGGAGCGGCGTTCAAGAGCACTTCGCGCTCGATGAGCGCTTCGCGCACCAGACGGAATTCGTAATATTCGAGATAGCGAAGGCCGCCATGCACGAGCTTGCCGGAGCGCGACGACGTGCCCTGCGCCAGGTCGTCCTTTTCGCAGAGCGCCACCTTCAGTCCGCGGCCGGCCGCATCGCGGGCGATGCCCGCGCCATTGATGCCGCCGCCGATGACGAAGAGGTCGAGGGTTTCCGGTTCGGTCATGTCATGCTCCTTCGATGCTTCTGCATCAGAACTTGAGTTACGCGCCTGGCCTCGCAGCAGTGGCGAGCTTGTCCCAGGCGGGCGCCATGGCCTGGCGCACGTCCGTGTAGGCGGAGAAAAGGCGATCGAAGCGCGCGGCTTCGGCGGCATCCGGGATTTCGGGCTCGCCGAGCAGCGGCGTCACCCAGTCGGCAATGCAATCGTCCATCGTGGCGTAGACGCCGACCGCGACCGCAGCCATCATCGCCACACCGGCTGCACCGGTCTCTTCGCGCCGGGACTGGCGGATCGGCGCGTTGACGGCAGCAGAAAGCGAGCGGCGCAGTCCGAGCGAGCGGGTTGCGCCACCGGTGATGCGCAGTTCTTCAGGCATCGCCCCCATCGCCGCGTAGCAATCGCGGGTCGCAAGGCCGAGGCCCTCGACGACCGAGCGGACGAGATCCGGAAAGCCGTGACGGGTGGAAAGGCCCGTGAAGCCTGCCCGGGCATTGGCGTTGACGAAAGGCCCGCGCTCGCCGGCCTCCGAAATATAGGGGTGGTATAGCACCGACCCCGGCTTGCTTTCGGCAAACCAGCTGTCGATCCGGGCGATCAGGTCAGAGTGCGAAACGGTCTTCCCGGCGTCTGCCATCAGGTAAGCGGCAATCTCCAGAATCCAGTCGATATTGATCGTCGAGCCCATATTCGTCTGTACCTGGGTGACAATGCCGGGGATCGGCAGGGCGATGACATAGCCCGTGCCTTCGCTGTTGAGATGAACGTCGGCCACCGCCTTGGCGCGCATGTGGACGCCGGTGGAGCCGATCGTCGAGCAGGCGGCATTGCGCCCGCTGCTGCGCACACCGGCGCCAAGCGCCGTCATCACCATATCGACATAGCCGAGGCAGACGGGCGTTCCCGCAAGCAGACCGCAGGCCTTGGCGGCTTCCGCTGTCAGGGGATGACTGACTTCGGTGCCGTCGATGATCTCCGGCAGAAGATTGCGGCGCCGCTCAAGGCCGAGCGCATCGATGACGACGCTGTCGTATTCACGCGTCCGGAAATTGCCGAAGGTGAAGCTCGCCTCGGAGGGATCGGTGGCGCGGATGCCGGTGAGATTGAGATAGAGCCAGTCCTTGCAGTGCAGGGCGGCTTCGCTTCGATCGAGCAGTTCCGGCGCGACCTTGTCCATATGGGCGAGCTGAGCGCCCTGCTGGCAGGTGTTGAGGCCGGTGCCGGTCGCTTCGAAGCGGGCGCGGTTGTTTACTCCGCCGGCGAGCCGGTTGACCGTCGAGGCGGCGCGGGCATCGAGCCACAGCCATGCGTCGGTGACAGGCGCATTATCGCGGCCGACGAGCCAGGTGCCGTCGCCCTGTCCAGTGACTGCGACCGCGGTAGTGCGCGCGGCGAGATCGGCGACCTTTTCGCCGAGACCGCGCAATGCGCTGGCGCAATCCGTCCAGGTCTGCGCGAGGGATTGCGTTGCCGAACCATCGTCGCCGGTCGCGTATTTGTTACGCACGGAAGCGGTTGCGATCTGCTGGCCTGCGAGATCGAACGCCACCGCCTTGATCACGGATGTTCCGGCGTCGATCCCGATGATGATGTTCTGGGTCGATGTCATCGCAGACTATCTCGCCAATGCTGCGAACGCCGCGACGGGCAATACGCGCGTCCAATCCATCTCAAATCCTCCCGATCGGCCTTTCACGAGGGAACAATCCCCCAGCCGCATCATTTGATCCGCATGCCGCCAGCGGCAAGCCGCGGCCTCTGCAAATGCCGGATCGAATATTTGCCGAAACCTCCCATAGGCCTCATCGCAAAACATAACATAAAGATATCACATTGCCAGCAAGATTTTTCTGGTCATGAAAAATTTTTCAGATAAAATGGATGACATAGGAATTTAGAGCGTCGGCTCCGGCCAAGTCTCGATGAGCGAACGATCAGCCAGTATACAGCTGATGGAAATTCTTATTTTTCGTTTATATACAGATACTTACTGAACGTCACAACTTTGGGCTTTTTGTGCGCCGGCCACATCAGTTTGCTGCGATGCAGCGCGATAAAAGCCATGTGAGGGTCTGATTAGGCAAGCATGTACTGATAAAATGGCCGTTGACATCTGTTAAAATTCATAACATTATTTCCGGCATAAATAACACAGTTCTATCACGGAAGCTCACTTCCGGATGGAGATTGCAGGTTCCGGCGGTTGGAGGAGACAGGCGCCGGCTCTCTGTCGAGGAGGCTTCCAATGCTGATTTTCATCGCGCCCTGCGTCGCCGCGGACTGCACGCCGGCTCTTCAGCCGGCCAGCCGTCGTGCCGCGGCACGGCTCCGATCGTAATCGCACCCAGCCCCTCCGCTTCACCATCTCCTGGACAAAAGGCCGTCACGACATGAGTACACAGCCCGATTATGCAGCCCCCAAGCCCGGCAGCGGCAATCTGAAGCTCATCGTCAGCGCCGCATTCGCGGTCGTCGTCATCGGCGCCATGGCGCTCGACACCACGGTCGTGAAGATCGGCTCGGCAAACGATGTCCGGCAGCAGGCGTTTTCGCCTGAGACTTTCGGCACAGAGCAGTTCCCGAAGATCCAGGCCAATGTCGAGCAGCGCGCCGTCGCAGCCGCCGAACTGGCAACCGCGATTGCCGCCGACAAGAAGGCCGCGAGCGAGAAATACGGCACCGCAACGAGCACAGGTCCGGTCATTCCGGTGACGCTGACCGGCACTTTCGGCGCCCGCAAGTCGAACACCAATGAAATGAAGATCGACGGATTGCCTCCCGAGACGGTGGTCCGTGTCCAGACCGGTCCCGCGGTCAACGGCACGGACCTCCGCGATGCCACCGGCGAGATCGAATTCGGCCAGTTCACCAACCAGATCCAGTATCAGGATGCCGGATCCGCCATCAACAACGAGATGAAGAAGACCGTGCTTTCCGGCCTCGATCCGGACCAGCTGGACGGAAAAACTGCCACCGTTGTCGGCGTCTTCAAGCTCATCAACCCGAAGAACTGGCTGATCACGCCGGTGAAGGTCGAGGTCAAATGAGCCAGCCGCTGCGCAATCCCGGAACCCAGGGCGAGGTCGTGCTCGCCGCCCGCAACATCGCCAAGTCCTATGGCAACGTTCACGCGCTCAAGGGCGTGAACTTCGATATCCATCGCGGTCAGGTGACGACGCTGTTCGGTGAGAATGGCGCCGGCAAGTCGACACTGATGAAGATCCTCTCGGGCGTGGTGCAGCCGACCTCCGGCGAGATCGTTCTCGACGGTTCGCCGATCAGCTTCGCGTCCTCGACCCATGCCCGCGAGTGCGGCATCTCGATCATCCACCAGGAACTGAGTCTCGCCCCCAATCTCAGCGTTCGTGACAACATCTTCATGGGCCGCGAGATCATCAAGGGCGGTGTCGTCGATTTCGCCGAGGAAGAGCGCCAGACCCGGGCGCTGATGGAAGAGCTCGAAGAGGACATCGATCCGCTGACGCGCGTCGAGGACCTTCGCCTCGGCCAGCAGCAGATCGTCGAGATCGCCCGCGCACTCTCGGTCAATTCCCGCATCCTGATCATGGACGAACCGACCTCGGCGCTGAGCGCCACCGAAGTCGAAGTTCTCTTCAAGGTCATTCACGACCTGACGGGCCGTGGCGTCTCGATCGTCTATATCTCGCACCACCTCGAAGAGGCGCTGCAGATCACCAATCACGCCGTCGTCCTGCGCGACGGCACGATGACTGCCTATGCCGAGCGCAAGGACATCGATCTCGAATGGATCGTTCGCAACATGGTGGGCGAGAATTTCGATCTCGGCAGCCCGCCTGAAGGACACCAGTTCGGCGAAGTGGCGCTGTCGATCGAAGGCCTGACCGTTCCCGGCCCCTCGGGCGCCGCCTATAACGCCGTCGACCGCATGTCGCTGAAAGTGCGGGCCGGCGAGGTCGTCTGCATCTACGGGCTGATGGGGGCAGGGCGCACCGAGCTTCTGGAATGCGTCGCCGGACGGCTGCGCTCCAGCGGCGGCCGGGTTCTGCTTGAAGGACAGGATGTCGGTGCTCTCAGCATTGCCGGGCGCATCGAAAGCGGCCTCGTCCTCGTTCCCGAAGACCGACAGCGTGACGGCCTGGTGCAGACCATGACCGTCGGCTCCAATCTGTCGCTTGCCAGCATCGGCGCCTTCACCAAGGGCCTTTTCACATCCGGCCGCCGCGAACGCGATCTCGTCACCGAGTCGATCCGCCGCGTCCACGTCAAGACCGACGGCGGCGAGGCGGCGATCGGCTCGCTCTCAGGCGGCAACCAGCAGAAGGTTGTCATTGGCAAGATGCTGGCGACGGAACCGAAGGTCATCCTGCTCGACGAACCGAGCCGCGGCATCGATATCGGCGCCAAGGCCGAAGTCTTCAAGCTGCTCGCCGAGCGCGCCAAGCAGGGCCTCGCGGTCATCTACTCGACCTCGGAAGTCAACGAATGCCTGAGCATCGCGCATCGCATCATCGTCATGCACCGCGGCCGCATTTCGGCAGAGTTTGGCTCTGACGTCACCAAGGAAAAGATCATGGCCGCCTCCGGCGAATCCATGGTCGCGCACTAGCCCGGAATTATGGAGCACTGATTATGTCAGTCACAAACGTCACCGAGAAGAAGTCAGTTTCGAACGGGCAGAAGCGGAACACCAATATCGTGCGCCTGATCCTGGAAGGACGTGCGTTCTTCGCGCTGATCGTCATCATCGCGGTCTTCTCCTTCCTGTCGCCCTATTACTTCAGCCTCAACAACTTCCTGATCATGGCCTCGCATGTGGCGATCTTCGGGATCCTGGCGATCGGCATGCTGCTGGTCATCCTGAACGGCGGCATCGACCTTTCGGTCGGCTCGACGCTGGGGCTTGCCGGGTGTATCGCCGGCTTCCTGATGCAGGGCGTCACGCTCAGCTATTTCGGCGTCATCCTCTATCCGCCAGTCTGGGCCGTTGTGGTGCTGACCTGCGCGCTCGGCGCGGTGGTCGGCGCAGTCAATGGCGTGCTTGTCGCCTATCTCAAGGTGCCTGCCTTCGTCGCCTCGCTGGGCGTCCTCTATGTCGCCCGCGGTATCGCCCTCCTGATGACCAACGGCCTGACCTACAACAACCTCGGCGGCCGCCCCGAACTCGGCAATACCGGCTTTGACTGGCTCGGCTTCAACCGCCTCGGCGGCGTGCCGATCGGTGTCATCGTTCTCGCGGTCCTCGCCATCGTCTGCGGTATCGTGCTCAGCCGTACTGCCTTCGGCCGCTGGCTCTATGCATCGGGCGGCAATGAACGCGCTGCCGACCTCTCGGGCGTTCCGGTCAAGCGCGTCAAGATCATCGTCTATGTGCTCTCCGGCGTCTGCGCCGCGATCGCCGGCCTGGTGCTGTCCTCGCAGCTGACCTCCGCCGGTCCGACGGCGGGCACCACCTACGAACTGACGGCGATCGCAGCCGTCGTCATCGGTGGCGCGGCGCTGACGGGCGGACGCGGCACGGTGCGCGGCACCATGCTCGGCGCCTTCGTCATCGGCTTCCTGTCTGATGGCCTAGTGATCATCGGCGTCTCCGCCTACTGGCAGACCGTCTTTACCGGTGCGGTGATCGTTCTCGCCGTCCTGATGAACAGCATCCAATACGGCCGCCGGGTCAAATCGTCCTGACGGCTGAAACCGAACTTATCCACGACGGCAGGCCTCTGGCGCAAAGGCCGATTGGGGAAAGCACCGCCGGATCATCGGCACCAACTGAGCTCACTAATGGGAGAGAGACTATGTTTAAGAAAGGCATGCGCATTCTTCTGGCCGCCGCGGCTGTCGCACCGATCCTCGTCAGCAGCGCCTGGGCAGCAGGTCAGATGACGATCATCGTCAACGACCCGTCCAACCCCTACTGGCTGACGGAAGGCAACGTTGCCAAGGCAACCGCTGAAAAGCTCGGCTACACGGCTTCGGTCAGCGCCCACAAGGGTGACACCAACACCGAGAGCAACCTGATCGACACGGCGATCACCAACAAGTCGGTCGCGATCATTCTCGACCCGGCAAACGCTGACGGCTCCGTTGGCGCGGTGAAGAAGGCTGTTGCCGCCGGTATCCCGGTCATCCTCGTCAACGCTGAAATCAACCAGGAAGGCCTGGCGAAGGCGCAGCTCGTTTCCAACAACGCCCAGGGCGCCGCCCTCGGTGCGCAGCAGTGGGTCGAAGCTGTCGGCGACAAGGGCAACTATGCCGAACTCTTCGGCGCTCCCTCCGACAACAACGCCGCAACGCGCTCGAACGGTTACGAAACCGTGCTGTCGCAGTACCCGGACCTGAAGAAGGTTGCCAAGGAAGTTGCCGATTGGGACCGCACCAAGGGTCACAACAAGATGCAGTCCATGCTGCAGGCAAATCCTGACATCGTCGGCGTCATCTCCGGCAACGACGAAATGGCTCTCGGCGCGATCGCAGCGCTGAAGGAAGCCGGCAAGCTCGCCAACATCAAGGTCGGCGGCTTCGACGGTTCTCCGGATGCTGTTGCCGCGATCAAGGCCGGCGAACTGCAGTACACCGTCCTCCAGCCGGTTGCGATCTTCTCCGAAGAAGCCGTCAAGCAGGCCGACAATGTCATCAAGAACGGCAGCACCGGCGCCAAGAGCGAAAAGCAGCTCTTCGATTGCCTGCTGATCACCAAGGACAATGTCGACAAGTACACCGGTCCGTTCGTTCTCGAGCAGTAATCGGTCGGGGCGCCCGCAAGGGCGCTCTCCAAGCCGGGCGGCATCACCCGCCCGGCTCCCCGCATGCCTGAAACGGTTGCCCGCGGTATAAGCCGCCCGTTCCGTTTCGCCATTTTGCCTTGGCACGGCAATCACTGTACGAAGCTGGTATCCAGAATTCAGCGACAGGGGTGACCCGTGACACAGAAGACCAGCCAGGGCGAAGATCTGTTGGAGCAGCTTACGAGCGACAGCCGGCAGACGCGCCAGATCGCGCGCCGCCGCATGATCGCAGAGGCCGTGATGAGTGAAGGCTCTATGCGGATTGAAGACCTGACCGACCGTTTCGGCATCAGCCTGATGACGGCGCATCGCGATGTCGATGAGCTGGTCAGCCGCGGGCTGTTTCGCAAGACGCGCGGCATCGTGACGGCCGCCGCCACCAATCTCATCGAATCCAGCGACGTTTACCGCTCTAACCGCCAGGCGACTGAAAAGAAGCTGATCGCCGAGGCGGCGATGCAATTCGTCGAGCCCGGCCAGGCGATCTTCTTCGACGACTCCACGACGGTTCTGCAGATGGCAACGCATCTGCCGTCCAGGGTTCCCGTCACCGCGATCACCAACTCGTTGACGCTGATGAACGCGCTGACCGGCATGCACGACGTGACGCTGCTGGCGCTGGGTGGGCAATATTACAACTGGTGCAACGCCTTCATGGGACGCATGACGATCAGCGAAATCAAGGGTTTGCGCGCTGATGTTGCCTTCATTTCGATGTCGGCGATCAGCGACGGCACGGTGCTGCACCAGTCGCCCGAGACCGTCGATACCAAGCGCGCCATGTTCGACTGTTCCGTCAAACGTATCCTGCTTGCCGATCACACCAAGTTCGAACGGCGGGCACTTCACAGTTTCGCAGCACTGGACGAGTTCGATGTCGTCATCGTCGACGACAAGACCAATCCCGTGCATATCGACCGCATGCGGTCCAAGGATATCAACGTGGTGGTTGCCCGGGGTGCCCAGGGGCGCTCGTAAGGCGGCTTGCCCGTTGCACAAACGAGGTAAGGGCGAATGCCGAGTCTGCTCGGGATCGATAGTGGCCTGACGGTCACCAAGGCCGTCATTTTCGATATCGACGGGACGCCGCTCGCAGTCAGCAGGCGCCGCGTCACGCAGTTCATGCCGAAGGCGCGCCATATCGAGCGCGATATGGAGGAGCTCTGGACGGCGACCGCCGATGCCATCCGCGAGGCGATCGCGCTGAGCGGCCGGCCGGCGAACGACATCCAGGCGATTTCCGCCACGGCGCATGGCGATGGCATCTATCTCCTCGATCACGACCAGAAGCCGCTCGGCCGCGCCATCCTCTCGCTCGACAGCCGGGCAGGGGAGATCGTCGATCGCTGGGAGGGCGAGGTGGCGGATGCCTCGATCGAATTGACCGGCCAGATTCCGCATGTCTCGGCGCCCTCGGCACTGCTCGCCTGGATCCGCGAGAACGAGCCTGAGCGTTTTCAGCAAATCGGCCATTTCATCAGCTGCAAGGACTGGCTGCGCTTCTGCCTCACGGGCATTATCGGCACCGACCGCACCGAGGCCAGCACCTCCTTCACCAATGTGCGCACGCAGGATTATAGCCAGGACGCGCTGAAACTCTTCGGTCTCGAAGCGCTCGTTCACGCCTTGCCGCCGGCCTCCCGCTCCGACCAGATCGTCGGACGGGTGACGCCCGAGGCGGCGCTACGGACCGGCCTAGCCGAATGCACGCCCGTCGTCGCCGGATTGCATGATGTCACCGCCTCGGCGTTGGGCGCTGGCGGATACGGGCAGGGCGTCGTCGCCGTTATCGCCGGGACCTATTCGATCAACGAGACGCTGTCTTCCGAGCCGCGCGTCGACAGGCGGTGGTTCTGCCGCAACGGCATTGCGCCCGGCATCTGGAACAGCATGTCGATCTCGCCGGCCTCGACCGCGAATTACGACTGGTTTCTCGATACGCTCTGCGCCAGCGAGCGGGCACAGGGCGGCGCCATCCACGCGCTGCTGGCGCCGGAGATCGACGCGGCCTTCGAACGCCCATCGACCGCGCTCTTCCACCCGTATCTCTTCGGTTCGCCCTATGGCGCCGCAGCCAGCGCCAGCTTCTTCGGGCTCGGCGGCTGGCACGATCGCGGCGATATGCTACGCGCCGTCCTCGAAGGCATTGCCTTCAACCATCGCATCCATGTCGACGCGCTGCGCGATGGTTTTTCCTTCGATCGGGCGCGGCTTGCAGGCGGCGTGTCGCGCAATCCGACCGTCGTTCAGATGTTTGCCGACGTCCTCGGCATGCCCGTGACGGTGACCGAGACCGATGAGGCGGCGGCCTGGGGTGCGGCGCTTTGCGCCGGATCGGGCGCCGGGATCTATGCCGATCCGCAAGCCGATCCCCGTGACATAGCAAGCATCGCCAGGACCTGCGAACCGGATGCGGCGCGCAGCGCCGATTACGAGAAGCGCTACCAGGTATTTCGCGAAATCGCCGAGGCGATGACGCCGCTCTGGCCGAAGATTGCCGGCCTCGCACCCGTAAACGCGGCAAACTGACAAGACGAAAGCCGGCGCTCCCACCGGCGATTTAGGATACGACCATGACAGCCGACATGCAGCAGCGCTTCTCGAACCTTGGAGAGGGCGATATCGACGTCCTGATCATCGGGGCGGGCATCAATGGCGCGGGGCTTTTCCGCGATCTCTCGGCGCAGGGCGTCAACTGCCTGATCGTCGACAAGAGCGATTTCGGATCCGGCACCAGCGCCGCACCCTCACGCCTTATCCACGGCGGCCTGAAATACCTCGAGACCGGCGAATTCGGCCTCGTGGCGCAATCGACGCTGGAGCGCAATCTGCTTCTCAAGAACGCGCCGCATTGCGTCGAGCCGCTGCCGACCTTCATCCCGGTCTTCTCCTGGACGCGTGGCATCTGGGCGGCCTTGCGCACGCTCTTCGGCTCGAAGACGGCACCGCGCAGCCGCGGGGCCGTGCTGATCAAGATCGGCCTCGGGCTATACGATTTCTTCGGCTCCCGCGACCGCGTCATGCCGAAGCACAGGTTGATCCTGAAGCGCCAGGCGCGCAAGGAAATGCCGCATGTCACGCCAGCGATCGTCGCCGGCGGCATCTATTACGACGCCAAGATCAGCCGCCCGGAGCGGCTTGTCTATGAGCTGGTCAAGGATGGCTGCGATGCCAATCCGAAAAGTCTGGCCGCCAATTTCGCGACGCTGGATTCCGTCGAGGAGGGCCGGCTGACATTCCGGCAAGCCAACGGATCGGGCTTCGCCGTGGAGCCAAAGCTCGTGGTCAACGCGGCGGGTCCCTGGATCGATCATGTCAATGCCGCACTCGGGGCGCCGTCACACCTGATCGGCGGCACCAAGGGATCGCATATCCTGCTCGACCACCCTGAACTGGTGCGCAGCCTGAACGGCCATATGATCTATTTCGAGGCCGACGACGGCCGCATCTGCCTCGTCTACAGCTATCTCGGGCTGGCGCTGGTCGGCTCGACCGATATTCCGGCGGATGACCCAGACAATGTCCTCTGCGAGGAGCCGGAGACCGATTACTTCCTCGAAAGCGTCCGCTCGCTGCTGCCGACGCTGCGCTTCGACCGCGACCAGATCGTTTACAGCTACAGCGGCATCCGCCCGCTGCCCGCCTCCGATGCAACGGCGCCGGGCCTGATCAGCCGCGATCATTCCGCACCGGTGAAGGAACCTGAAGACAACCGCCCGTTCCCGATCGTCTCGCTGGTCGGCGGCAAATGGACGACGTTCCGCGGCTTTGCCGAAGAAGTCGCCGATACCGTTCTCTCCCGCCTGCAGCGCGACCGCCGGGAATCCACGCGTTATCTGGCGATCGGCGGCGGCAAGGGCTTTCCCGTCGATGGCGAAAAGCGCGGACACTGGATCAAGGATCTGGCCGCGAAGGGCGGCGTGACGATCGAACGCGCCGACGAATTGCTGAGCCGCTACGGCACGACGGCTGCTGCGATCCTCACATTCGCTTCGGTTCAGTCAGACGAGACGAGACTGACAGGCGCGCCCCGACACAGCTTCAGGGAGATCGACTGGATCGCCAGAAGCGAGCTTGTCGTCCACCTCGCCGATATCGTGCTTCGCCGCACGACGCTGGCGATCGAGGGGCGGCTGACGATCGAAGGCTTGCGGGAGATCGCCGGCATCACAGCCGCAGCGCTCGGCTGGGATGCGGCGCGAACGGAAAGCGAGATCGCCGACGTCACCGGTCAATTGAGCCGCTTCCACGGCCAGACGCTGACGAGCACTGCGCCGGCTGCCGGCCGCGAAAAAACCCCGCGCCCGGCTTCGGGCTAAAGCCGCCTAATGGCAGACGCGCCGGCTACCGGCGCGTTGGCTTGTTTCATCCGATCAGAGCGCGGCGACCGCGAGGTTGCTGCGTGCCTCGAGAATTGCCCGGCAGGCGTTGGCAGCCTCCTGGCCCTTGATTACGAAGTGGTTCATGAAGAACTCGATATGGGCTTCGCTCTCCTGGAAGTGATGCGGCGTCAGCACTGCCGAGAGAACCGGGATGCTGGTATCCAGCTGCACGCGCATCAGGCCATCGAGAACGGTGCCCGCGACGAAGTCGTGCCGGTAGATGCCGCCATCGACCACGAAGGCGCAGCCGAGGACCGCGGCATATTTGCCGGTGCGGGCGAGCGTCTGTGCGTGAAGCGGGATTTCAAGCGCGCCGGGAACGTCGAATATCTCGACATCGGCGGCATTGCCGCCTTGCGCCTGCCACGTCGAAACGAAGGAATTCACACACTGGTCGACGATACCGGCATGCCAGCGGGCGCGCACGACGGCGATCTTGATGCCCTGGGGTTTGGTTGCGATAGTCATGTCTCTGCCTTTCAAGGGTGCCATTTCTGGCGGTTGCGTCGAGCCGCGAAGCGGCCCAATTCTCCCTTGGGCGAACAGCACTGCACACCTCTCGCGCGGAAAGGTGCTGCCTGCATGCTCTCTTCCATCCGGACTATACCGTCGGCTCCGGCCTCTCACCGGATCTGCTGACCTTCCATCTGCGGAAGCGCTCGCGGGCTCCGGGTTTCCCCGATACCGCCGGTGGGGAATTGCACCCCGCCCTGAGAACAGCGCGAGATAAATCCAATTTCAGCAAGGATGCAAGTCCGGAAACGGCGTCAGATGACCTGTTTGGTCAAACAGGCTTGAGATCGCCGATGATCGTCGGAATGAGCTCCGAGACGGTCGGATGGATCGGCACCGACCATTGCAGGACCGGATAGGTCGTCCCGGCATTCATGGCGTCGATGATCCCGTGGATCGCCTCGTCGCCCTCGATGCCGAGGAAGGCGGCGCCGAGGATTTCCTGGGTTTCCGCATCCGCGACGATCTTCATGAAGCCTTTGGTCTCGCCGCGTTCATTGGCGCGGCCGACACGGCTCATCGGCCGTTTCGAGACGGCGACCTTGCGGCCGGACGCGCGCGCCTGCTTCTCCGTCATCCCGGCCCGGCCGAGCGGCGGATCGATATAGAGCGCGTAGGCGGGAATGCGGCTCGACACCTTTCGGTCGCCGCCATCAAGCAGATTGGCGGCTGCGATCTCGAAGTCGTTATAGGACGTATGCGTGAAGGCGCCGTGGCCGTTGCAGTCGCCGAGCGCATAGATGCCCTCGACATTGGTCATCAGCCGGTCATCGACAGTGATGAAGCCGCGTTTGTCAGTCGCGACACCTGCCTTGTCGAGGCCGAGATCGCCGGTATTCGGCGTGCGACCGGTGGCGACGAGCACATGGCTGGCCTTGATATCCGGCTTGCCGGAAATCGAGACGGCGATGCCGTCACCCGCCTTGGCGAAAGCGATGTTCTCCGCTCCGGTATGAACGGCGATGCCTTCGGAAGCGATGATTTCCTCGATCGCATCCGAGATATCCTCGTCCTCGCGCGAGGCGAGTTTCGGGCCGCGCTCGATGACCGTCACCTCGGCGCCGAAGCGGCGGTACATCTGTGCGAATTCCAAGCCGATATAGCTGCCGCCGATCACCACGAGATGGCGGGGCAGGGTATCGATCTGGATGATCGAGGTGCTGGTGAGATAATCGACATCGGTGAGGCCCGGAAAATCCGGAATGGTCGGCCGGGCGCCGACATTCAGGAAGATCTGCGGCGCAGTCAGCACCTCGCCATTGACCGCGACGGTCCTGGCGCCGGTGAATGTCGCGTGGCCATAGATCACCTCCATGGTCTCCATGCCGGAGAACCAGCCGGTCAGCCCGTTGCGGGCGTTCATCGTCACGGTTTCGGCGCGCTTGCGCACCACCTTCATGTCGATCCCGATCGGACCCGAAATCTTGACGCCATAATCGCCGCCGGTGCGTGCCACATGCGCGGCGCGGGCGCTGGCGACCAGCGTCTTGGTCGGCATGCAGCCGGCATTGACGCAGGTGCCGCCGAGATATTTGCGCTCGATCAGCGCCACCTTCATGCCCTTCTCGGCCATGCGGGCAGCAAGAAAGGGACCGGCCTGGCCGGCCCCGATGAAGATGGCGTCGTAGGTCTTCATGCGACCGCCGAGATGATGAGGATGGCGCCGACGATGGCGATCGCGTCTTCGATCAGCGCCGCCGGCGTATCCTTGCCGAAAATGGCCGCGAGCTTGCCGCGGACGGCAGCGCCGCCAAGCGTTCCAACGACCGCGCCGACCACACCGGCAATCAGGCCGCCTACGAGCGAACCGCCGGAAGCCCCGATCGTGGCGCCGGTCAGTGCACCCATGATGATGCGGGCGCCGAACTGCATCGGCACCTTGCGGCTCGGCGTCGTCGGCAGCTGGTCGGTGATCAGCTCGACGGCGGCGAGCACCGTGAAGATCCACGGCGTCCACTTGTAGCCCATGAAGGCAAGCGGGGTCTGCGATACGTCGAACCAGCCGAGAGCCGCGCCCCAGGCAACGGCGGCGGGTGCAGTCATGGCCCGAAGGCCGGCAATGATCCCAATCAAAAATGCAAGAAATAGAAGCATGCGAGGGTCCCCTTCCTCTGCGACTGCCGAAACGGCAAAGCCAGCGTGGCACAAAGCTCTACCGGTTGCAATTGGGGGTAGACGGCTCTACCGGCCTAGTGCCTGCAGCGCCTCTTCCGCGGCGCGAAGCCCGCTTTGATAGGCGCCGTGGGCCGTCGAAAAATCCGTCTGGTGCGTTGCTTCGCCGGCAAAAAATACCCTGCCGTCATAGGGCTTTGCCAGCTCGAGGCGAGCATCGGCCTGGCCGGGCAGGGCGTGGCTGTAGCCACCGCGGATCGAGGGCGTATTCGTCCACTCCGAGGCGGCGAGCGGGCGCAACTCTTTGCGGATACCGGAACCGAAGATCGCCGCCAGTTCATCCATTGCATGCGGGAAGGCACCGTCCGGATGGGTTGCGACGGCGCGGGCTCCGGCTCCGCCGAGAAAGACCTCGATCACGGGTTTGCCGAAGGGGCGTATATAATAGGTGCCGGTCTTCGGATCGCGCGGATTGCCGAGGACATGGCTCTCGGCTTCGAAGCTGTTGCCGCCGGTTATTTGGAAATAGAGCTTCTCGTTATTGCCGAGCGGCAGTTTTGCCGCTGCCTCGCGCCACGGATCGAGCGGCGAGGGCATCCGAATAAAGCCGCCCGCAAGCACATTGGTGGAGACGGCGATGATGACAGCCTTCGGCCTCACAGCGCCCTGCGCTGTCTGCAGCACCACCCGGCTTCCGCCGAGCGCAATCGACTGCACCATCGTCCCGACATGCAGCTCCACCGAAGCCGGCATGGTCGAGGCGACAAGCGCGCCGTAGCCGGTCTCGACCCGCCAGTTATACTCCGTCGAGGCCTCGTCATAGGCAGCATAGTCTTTAGCGGAGATCCCCTCCAGCTCGTCGCCGCTGATATAGCCGCTCAGCGCCTGCAGATAGGCGAGCCAGGGTTCTCCGGGCTCCACCGCGTCGATGGCGCAATCGCTTGGCGGCGGCGTATCGGCGACACGCTCGCTCCAGCGGGCAAAGGCGGCGCGGGCAGCCTCACGTTCGGCCTGCGGAAAGCCGAAATCGCGATCCTGCCGGTGCCAGGCGCTTGGCTTGCGATCGACTGAAATCCCGGCGTCTTCGGCAATCCGCGTCCAGGGATTGCGGTCGCCGGAATGCAGCCAGCCGCAACCGAGATCGATCGCGGCGACAGGTGTCTGCAACGTCCAGGCACGGCCGCCGATGCGGGGCAGGGCTTCGAAGACGGAAACCGAGAGGCCGCTTGCCGCAAGCCTTCTTGCTGCGCCGACGCCTGCGGCGCCCGCTCCGATGATGGCAATATCCGGTTCTGAATTCATGGGGCAAATAGACTCAAACGATGTCTCATCATGCGCCTTGTGTCAGGGAGCAGGCAAGCCGCCTGACGGCCTCGCCGGTACTGAAACACTCACCCGCCCTTGCGCCCGGCCTGCACGGCAAAGGGCGGAATGAACCGGGCATCCGGCCAGGTGACGGCCTCGCGCAGGAAATCGATGACGGCGCGCACGCGCGGCGCCTGCTTCAGGTCCTGATGGCAGGTGATCCAGTAGCTGCGGGTCAGATCCACCTCCTCGGGCAGCACGCGCTCGAGCTCCGGATAGCGGCTGGCGAAGAAATAGGGCAGCACGCACAGCCCCAGCCCGTTACGCGTCGCCGTCAGCTGCGCGAAAATGCTGGAGCTCTGGAATTGCGGCCGGATGCGCGGATGGACATCGCCGAGATAATCGAGCCCCGGGGCAAAGATCATCTCCTCGATATAGCTGATGAACGGATGCGACAGCAGATCCTCGCGGCTCAAGACCGGGGCGCTGGCGGCGAGATAATCCCGCGATCCATAGACCTGCAGATGATAGTCGGTGAGCTTCTCGGCATAGTAGGGGCCGCCCTTGGGTTCATCGAGCACGACGCTGATATCCGCCTCCTTACGCGACAGCGACATGATCTGCTGGATCGTGACCAGTTCCAGCGACAGATGCGGATGCCGCTCGGCAAATTGCGGCAGCACGGTCGCAAAGAAGAAGTTCGCGAACCCCTCCGGCGCGCTGAGGCGCACGACACCGCGCTGCGCCATCGCGCCGGTGGCGAGGTCGGCGCGCAGCCGCTCCGTCTCCTGTTCCATCTTCTCGGCGGTCTCGACGAACCGGTTGCCCATCGCCGTCAGCACATAGCCGCGCGGATTGCGCTCGAACAGCTTCACCTTTAGTGCAAATTCCAGCCGGTCGATCCGACGCGACACCGTCGCATGACTGGTCCGCAACTGCCGCGCCGCCGTCGACAGCTGCCCGGTTCTGGCCACCGCTAGAAAAAACTGCAGGTCGTCCCAAGTAAACTGCGAGGAATTGGTCATTCGGCTCCGTATCGGTCTTAGCCTTTGGTCTAATGCCGGCTGCGGCGGCGTGTCGCCGCGAGGCCGGATTCAGCGCTCTTGGTACGGTTCTGTGCAAAAATGAACAGATACTGTTTGGAATTATTTGTAAACGCTTGGTTGCTTCATCGGAAAAATTCCGTGATCGTGGGCGTTGAGTGGCTGTCTTGAGGAGGACGGCTCGTCAAATTTGAACAGACTCGCAATCTGCCAATCTCTGGGAGGAGAGACATATGCGAAAGAGCTTCATTGCATCCGTTGCATTTCTGCTTGCAAGCAGCACGGCCGTCTTCGCGCAGAGCGCGACGGTTTCCGACGGCAAGGTCAAGATCGGCATCCTGAACGACCAGTCGGGCGTCTACGCGGATTTCGGCGGCAAGTCTTCGGTGGAGGCCGCCAAGATGGCGGTCGAGGATTTCGGCGGCAAGGTTCTCGACATGCCGATCGAGATCGTCGATGCCGACCACCAGAACAAGCCCGACGTCGCCTCGAATATTGCCCGCCAGTGGTATGACACCGAGCAGGTGGATGCGATCATGGAGCTGACGACATCCTCGGTGGCGCTCGCCGTCCAGGCCGTCGCCAAGGAACAGAAGAAGATCGACATCGTCACCGGTGCGGCAACTACCGACCTGACCGGCAAGGCCTGCAGCCCCTATGGCTTCCACTGGGCCTATGACACGCACGCTCTCGCCGTCGGCACCGGCGGCGCGCTCGTCAAACAGGGCGGCGACAGCTGGTTCTTCCTGACCGCCGACTATGCCTTCGGCTATTCGCTGGAGCAGCAGACCGGCGATTTCGTCAAGGCGAATGGCGGCACGATCGTCGGTTCGGTGCGTCACCCGCTGTCGAGCCAGGATTTCTCGTCCTTCCTGCTGCAGGCGCAGTCTTCGGGTGCCAAGGTCATCGGCCTTGCCAATGCCGGTCTCGATACCGCGAACGCCATCAAGCAGGCGGCCGAATTCGGCATCGTCCAGGGCGGCCAGCGCCTTGCGGCTCTGCTCTTCACGCTCGCCGAAGTCCACGGCCTTGGCCTCGAAGCGGCGCAGGGCCTGACGCTGACCGAAGGCTATTACTGGAACCGCGACGATGAGAGCCGCGCTTTCGGGAAGAAGTTCTTTGACCGCACTGGCAAGATGCCGAACATGATCCATGCAGGCACTTATTCGGCCGTGCTCCAGTACCTGAAGGCCGTGCAGAAGGCCGGCACCGACGAGACGGAAGCGGTTGCCAAGCAGCTGCATGAAATGCCCGTCGACGACGTCTTCGGCCGCGGCGGCACAGTCGGCGCCAACGGCCGCATGATCCACGACATGTACCTGCTGCAGGTCAAGAAGCCTGACGAGAGCAAGGAGCCGTGGGATTACTTCAACGTGCTCGCCACCATTCCCGGCAAGGAAGCCTATATCGATCCCGCCAAGAGCGGCTGCGATCTGGTGAAGTGATCCATGGCGGTTTCCGCACCAGTGACTGACACGAAGCCGCGGGTGGTTCTTTCCGCCCGCGGCCTTAGACGGGATTTCGGCGGTTTCACCGCGGTGAAGAATGTCGATCTCGATATCCATGATGCCAGCGTCCACGCGCTGATCGGCCCGAACGGGGCGGGCAAGACAACGGTCTTCAACCTGCTCACAAAGTTCCTGCAGCCGACGGCGGGTACGATTACGCTGATGGGCACCGATATCACCAGGACGCCCCCCGACAGGGTGGCGCGCATGGGGCTCGTCCGCTCCTTCCAGATTTCAGCGGTCTTTCCGCATCTTTCCGTGCTCGACAATGTGCGGGTCGCGCTGCAGCGGCCGAACAATCTGTCGACGCAGTTCTGGCGGCCGCTCTCGGCGCTCGATCAGCTGACCGGCCGGGCCGAGCAGCTCTTGACGAGCGTCGGTCTTTCCAAGGAGCGCGATGCGATCGCCGCCGATCTTTCCTACGGCCGCAAGCGCGTGCTGGAGATCGCCACGACGCTGGCGCTCGATCCCAAGGTGCTGCTGCTCGACGAGCCGATGGCCGGCATGGGGCAGGAGGATGTCAGCGTCGTTTCCGCCATCATCCGCGATGTCGCCCGCGACCGGGCCGTGCTGATGGTCGAGCACAATCTCTCCGTGGTCGCCAATATCTGCCAGCATGTGACCGTGCTGCAGCGGGGCGAAATCCTCGCCGAGGGCGATTACGCGACGGTCAGCCAGGATCCGCGTGTGCGCCAGGCCTATATGGGCTCGGAGGAGGGCTGATGGCGCCACTGCTCGAAATTCAGGGGCTGAACGCCTGGTACGGCGAAAGCCACATCCTGCATGGCATCGACATGACGGTCGGTGAGGGCGAGACGATCACCATCCTCGGCCGCAACGGCGTCGGCAAGACGACGACGCTGCGCACCATCACCGGCATCGTGCGCGCCCGAAAGGGAAAGATCAGCTTTGCCGGAACCGACATGATGCAGGTGCCGCTGCACAAGACAGCGCATAAGGGCATCGGCTTCGTACCCGAGGAGCGTGGCATCTTCTCGACGTTGACCGTCTCCGAAAACCTGCTGCTGCCGCCCGTCGTCGCCGAAGGCGGGATGACTGTTGACGAGATCTACGAGCTCTTCCCGAACCTCTACGAGCGGCGGGCAAGCTCCGGCACCAAGCTTTCGGGCGGCGAACAGCAGATGCTGGCGATCGCCCGCGTGTTGCGCACCGGCGTGAAGATGCTTCTGCTCGATGAACCGACGGAAGGATTGGCGCCCGTCATCGTCCAGCGCATCGGCGAGGTGCTGAAGACGCTGAAACAGCGCGGCATGACGATCCTGCTCGTCGAGCAGAACTTCCGCTTCGCCAGCCGCATCGCCGACCGCTTCTATCTGATGGATCATGGGCAGGTGGTGTCGGAATTCCCGGTCGGCGAACTGCCGCAGCGGATGGATACGCTGCACAAGGTTTTGGGGGTTTAGGTTATGGTTGCGTTCCTGATCAAGACCCCTCCCCAACCCCTCCCCACAAGGGGGAGGGGCTTATTTCGCCGCACCGCCGACATCCGATTGACGCGAGCGTGCGCCGCGAGTCTTCTCCCCCCTCGTGGGGGAGATGGCCGGCAGGCCAGAGAGGGCATTTCATCCCACAGAAATGAGGAGATCGCCCCATGACCATGATCTTCGGCATCCCCCTCCAGGCATTCCTCGGTCAGCTTCTCATCGGCCTGATCAACGGCTCCTTCTACGCGCTGCTCAGCCTCGGCCTCGCCATCATCTTCGGCCTGCTGCGGGTCATCAACTTCGCCCATGGCGCGCAATACATGCTCGGGGCCTTCGTCGCCTATCTGATGCTTGCCTATGGCGGTATTGGCTATTGGCCGGCGCTGATCCTGGCGCCTGTCGTTGTCGGCCTCTTCGGGGCCGTCATCGAGCGGCTGTTCCTGCGGCGGCTCTATGATCTCGATCCGCTCTATGGCCTGCTCTTCACCTTCGGCATGGCGCTGGCGATCGAGGGGACGTTCCGCTATCTCTACGGCTCCTCCGGTCAGCCCTATGCGACGCCCGCAGCACTCGCCGGCGGCACCAATCTCGGCTTCATGTTCCTGCCGATCTATCGCGGCTGGGTGGTCATCGTCTCGCTGGTCATCTGCATCGGCACTTGGCTGCTGATCGAGAAGACCAAGCTCGGCGCCTATCTGCGTGCCGCCACCGAAAACACGACGCTGGTGCAGGTCTTCGGCGTCAACGTTCCGCTGCTGCTGACGCTGACCTACGCGCTGGGCGCCGGTCTGGCGGCTTTCGCGGGCGTCTTGGCGGCGCCGATTTACCAGGTATCGCCGCTGATGGGCTCGAACATCATCATCGTCGTCTTCGCCGTCGTGGTCGTCGGCGGCATGGGCTCGATCATGGGGGCGATCATCACAGGCTATGTGCTCGGCATTGCCGAGGGCCTGACCAAGGTTTTCTATCCTGAGGCGTCGAACATCGTGATCTTCGTGATCATGGCGATCGTGCTTCTCATCCGGCCTGCGGGCCTCTTCGGCCGGGATGCGTGACATGACTGACATCACCGAAACCATCCGCACGGAAAAGAGCCGCATCGCGCTATCGGTCCAGGCCGGGTTCCTGGTCATCGGCCTGCTGCTTCTGCTGCTGGCGCCGTTCTTCTTCTACCCGATCTTCCTGATGAAGCTGCTGTGCTTCGCGCTCTTTGCCTGCGCCTTCAACCTGCTGCTCGGCTATACCGGGCTGCTCTCCTTCGGCCACGCGACCTTCTTCGGCGGCGCGGCCTATTTCACCGCCTATACGGTGAAGGAATGGGGCCTGCCGCCGGAGCTCGGCATTCTCGTCGGCGTCGCGGGCGCGGCGTTCCTCGGGCTGATCATGGGCTATATCGCGATCCGCCGGCAGGGCATCTATTTCGCAATGATCACGCTGGCGCTGTCGCAGATGTTCTTCTTCTTCTGCCTGCAGGCGGAGTTCACCGAGGGCGAGGACGGCATCCAGTCCGTGCCGCGCGGCCATCTTCTCGGCTTCATCGACCTGAACGACTCCACGAACATGTATTTCTTCGTCCTCGCCGTCTTCATCATCGGTCTCCTCATCATCTGGCGCTTCATCAACTCGCCCTTCGGCATGATCCTGAAATCGATCCGCGAGAACGAGCAGCGCGCCATATCGCTCGGCTATTCCGTGGCGCGATACAAGCTCGGTGCCTTCGTGATGTCGGCGGCCCTTGCCGGACTTGCGGGCGCGGTCAAATCGCTGGTCTTCCAGTTCGCGACGCTGACCGATGTTGCCTGGCAGATGTCGGGCGAGGTGATCCTGATGACGCTGCTCGGCGGTATCGGCACGCTGATCGGGCCGATCTTCGGCGCCGGGCTCGTGGTGACGCTGCAGAACTACCTCGCGACCTCGGAATTCCCTGTCACGATCATCACCGGCGTCGTCTTCATGGTCTGCGTGCTGATTTTCCGCTGTGGTATCATCGGCGAGTTCTACGCGTCGCGGATCGGCCGCAGGCTAGGCTTTGTCTATCGCCGCTGAGCGGCCGGTGCTGAAGATGGATCGCTACGACTATATCATCATCGGCGCCGGCAGCGCGGGCTGCGTGCTGGCCAACCGCCTGTCTGAGAACCGCAACAACCGCGTCCTCCTGCTGGAGGCTGGGGGCAACGACAACTACCACTGGATCCACATTCCGGTCGGTTATCTCTACTGCATCAACAACCCGCGCACCGACTGGTGCTTCACGACAGCGCCAGAGGACGGGTTGAACGGCCGCGCGCTGAACTACCCGCGCGGCAAGGTGCTCGGCGGCTGCTCGTCGATCAACGGCATGATCTATATGCGCGGCCAGGCCCGCGACTATGACCTCTGGCGGCAGATGGGCTGCCCCGGCTGGAGCTGGGACGACGTGCTGCCTTTCTTCCGCAAGTCGGAGGATCACTATCGCGGCAAGGACGAGATGCACGGCGCCGGCGGGGAATGGCGGGTGGAGAAGGCGCGCGTCAAATGGGCGGTGCTCGAGGCCTTCCAGCAGGCGGCGAAGGAAGCGGGCATTCCCGTCACCGAGGATTTCAATCGCGGAACCAACGAGGGCTCCGGTTACTTCGACGTCAATCAGCGCTCGGGTATCCGCTGGAATGCCACCAAGGCGTTCCTCCGCCCGGCGATGAAGCGCGGCAATCTCAAGGTGATGACCAAGGCGCAGGTGCGCCGATTGCTGATCGAGGAGGGTGTGGTCACCGGCGTCGAGTTCCAGCATGGCGGCACGGCAAAGCAGGCCTATGCGTCGAAGGAGACGATCCTTTCGGCCGGATCGATCGGCACCCCGCATATCCTCGAGCTGTCGGGCATCGGCCGGGGCGACGTGCTGCAGAATGCAGGCATCGATGTCGTGAGCGAGGTGCGAGGCGTCGGCGAGAACCTGCAGGATCACCTGCAGCTGCGGTTGGTCTATAAGGTAACCGGTGTTCCGACGCTGAACGAGAAGGCGACGAAGCTGATCGGCAAGGCGGCGATCGGGTTTGAATATCTGGTGCGCCGCTCCGGCCCGATGGCGATGGCGCCGAGCCAGCTCGGCATCTTCACCCGTTCGGGACCGGACAAGGAGACGCCCGATCTGCAATATCACGTGCAGCCGGTCTCGCTCGACAAGTTCGGCGACCCCGTGCACGCCTTCCCGGCGATTACGGCCAGCGTCTGCAATCTGCGGCCGGAGAGCCGTGGCTCGGTACACCTGTCGAGCCCGGATTTCGCCATGCAGCCGACGATCGCGCCAAGATACCTCTCGACGGAACGCGATCGCGACATAGCTGTCAGATCGATAAAGCTGACACGGCGGATCGTGGCGCAACCCTCCTTCGCCCGCTTCAACCCGGAAGAGTTCAAGCCCGGCCCGTCCTACCGGAGCGATGAGGAACTGGCGCAGGCGGCGGGCGATATCGGCACGACGATCTTCCATCCCGTCGGCACTTGCCGGATGGGCGGCGATCGCGAGAGCGTCGTCGATCCGCGGCTGAAGATGCGGGCGCTTGGGCGGCTCCGGATCGCCGATGCCTCGATCATGCCGTCGATCACGTCAGGAAACACCAATTCGCCTGTGATCATGATCGCCGAAAAAGCGGCGGCCATGATCCTCGAAGACAACAGATAGGAGACACCAATGGCACGGATCGCGTTCATCGGCCTCGGCAATATGGGCGGCCCGATGGCTGCCAATCTCGTCAAGGCGGGCCATCAGGTGACCGGCTTCGACCTAGCAGCCACGGTGCTGAAGGCGGCGGAAGAAAGCGGCGTGAAGCCCGCCAGCCATGCCAGCCAGGCCGTCAAGGATGCCGAGATCATCGTCACCATGCTGCCGCAGGGAAAGCATGTGCTGACCGCCTGGGCCGATATCCTGCAATCAGCGGCAGAGGGATCGCTGGTCATCGACTGCTCGACCATCGATGTCGAGAGTTCGCGCAAGGCGCATAATCTTGCGAAGGCAGCCGGCTGCCTGTCGCTCGATGCTCCGGTCTCGGGCGGCACCGGCGGGGCGACGGCGGGAACGCTGACCTTCATGGCCGGTGGATCAGACGAGAGCTTCGCCAAGGCGAAGCCCATCCTCGAGGCGATGGGCAAGAAGATCGTCCATTGCGGCGAGGCGGGAGCGGGGCAGGCCGCGAAGATCTGCAACAACATGATCCTCGGCATTTCGATGATCGGCGTCTGCGAGGCCTTCGTGCTTGCCGAGAAACTGGGTCTCTCGCATCAGGCGCTGTTCGACGTCGCATCGACGTCATCGGGCCAGTGCTGGTCGATTAATACCTATTGCCCGGTTCCGGGGCCGGTGCCAACATCGCCTGCCAACAATGACTATAAGCCGGGCTTTGCTGCGGCTTTGATGCTGAAAGACTTGCGGCTGTCGCAGGAAGCGGCACTGTCGAGCGGCGCATCAACACCGCTCGGCGCCGAGGCAGCGCAGCTTTATGCCTTGTTTGAAAAGCTCGGCAATGGCGGAAAGGACTTTTCCGCCATCATCGAGATGTTCCGCAACAGGGACTGATTACTGCGTCAGCGACAGATGCATCTTGGCATCGCCGAGCGTCGTGTCGAGCTCGCCGCCCGAGGCAAGCTCGATCGCGCCGCAGAGCGAACCGGTGGTGATGACTGCGCCGGAGCGCAGCGAGCTGTCGGGCCGGAACGTGTCGTTGGCATAGTCGACCAGCCAGGTGAGCACATCGACCTTCACATGCTGGGCCGTCGCATCATAGATCGGCTGGCCGTTCAGTGTCACCTTCAGCGGTGTGCCGGTGCAGGTATCGAGGATCGATCGCGGCAGCACCTGACCGAGCACGTAGCCGAGATTGGCAAGGCGGTCTGCGAGGAAGAGCAGCGGAGAAATCTTGTTGCCCTCGGCGACCGCGGTCCACGACAGCTCGACACCGAGATAGGCATCGGCAACGGCATCGGCGATCTCGGCGCGGGTGTATTTGCCGCTGCTGCGGATCGGCAGGTCCTTGCCGAGCCGCACCGCGATCTCCGCTTCGTACTTCATGCCCGCGACCCAGGGGAGCTTCGCGCCCGAGACGGCCTCGACATAGGGATGCAGCGGCGCCGTTACCGGCTGATTGTCCGCCGGCATCGCCACCTTCCAGGCATTGCTGCGAATGCCTTCCTCGGCCGAAAGGAAATTCTGCGCATCCATGGCCTGGCGATGGTCGCCGGGCAGCGGGAACTCCGCGGTGGAGGCCTGCTTGCCGGCGTTGCGAAGGCTGCGAAGCTTGGCCGCAAGGGCGCGCGGATCGAAGGCTGAATCTGTCATGGTATTTCCTCCACCTGATGTGTGCGCGCAAACTAAACGCCTGAGATAGATGGGGTAAAGCGCGCCCTTGGAAAGACTGTTATTCCGTCAGCGCATACCAAGCGGTGCGATAAGCCGCGAGCCCGGCGATATCGGACGGCTCAAAACCCGTCTCTTTGGTCGGCGCCGGCTTGACGCCGGTCAGCAGCGAAGCGCCCTGGCTGGTGCCGGTCGAGCCGGGAAGCGCGATGACCTGGCGCTGCGTCAGTGCCGCCACGAGCTTGAGATAAAGACCGTTCGTCGAGAACGGTCCCTCGACGATCACAGGCCCTTTGGCACCAATCAGATCGAGGCAGGCTTGGCTCATCAGCGCGAGATAGACGCATGCGGCCGCATAGCGCTCGGCAGGGCTTGCCGCACCGGCATTGATCCATTGTCTTTCCCGTCCGGGGAAGGGGCCGGAACCTGGCGCCACATTGGGAAGCAGCATGATCTTGCCGGAGATGACGGCCGGCAGGGCAGCGATCGCGTCCTCCTCGGAAACCTTGCCGATCTCGGCCGAAAGGATTTCGAACTCACGCCCGCCCATGAAGCGGGAGGAGGGGACGGCGCGGCCATACGCATCGACATTGGCCAGCGCATCGCGCTTTGCATCGAGATGTTCCAGATCACCACCGACGCCGAAATTGACCACCCAGGTGCCGGTCGAGACGACGGCGAAGGGCGCTTCGCGGGCAACCAGATGCGGCAGCAGCGAGGCGTTGGAATCGTGGATGCCGCAATAGACCGGGACGGAGATACCGATCTCCTCGGCAATCTCCGGCAGCAGCAGGCCGAGCGCATCGAAGGCCGAGCGGATCGGCGCCATCAGATCGCGAATGCCGAGTGTATCGACAAGCGTCGAATATTGCCCGGTCTTCGGGTTCCACAGATCGGTATGGCAGCCGAGCGACGTCGCCTCGTTGGCGGCAACACCGGTCAGCCGCGCCGCCCAGTATTGCGGATAGGTGACGATCGCGGCGACCTTCGCGAAGTCATCCGGAAAAGCCGTCTTCTGATAATGCAGCTGGGCGCCGATATTCAGGCCCATCGTCTGACGCGGCGAATAGGTCTCGGCGAAGGGCGGGCGAAGCGCGGTATAGGCATCGCGGATCGCCTGCGGGTACTCGTGCTCGTAATCGATGACAGGCATGGCCAGCGTGCCACCGGCCCCAAGCAGAGCGGCCGATGCACCATGGGTGGTGATCGAGATTGCCTCGAAACCCAGCTCCCTGGCGAAGCGCCGGAAGGCATCGAGCATGAAGGACCAGAGCGCTTCGACATCGTAATGCGGATAGACCCCGTCCTTCAGAACGGTATTCGCCATCTTGGCGGAGGCGATCTCGGCGCCGGTTTCGGCGTCGAGGACGACGACCTTGGCGTTGGTCTTGCCGATATCGAGAACGGCGATGCGGCGGTAGCTGCTCATGGCATATGGAAGACGGTGACGAGATCGCTTTGGACGGGCGAATTGTCGGGGTTACTAGCCATGATGTCGGCCATATGCGCCCACCACTTCTTCATCACCGGATGCTCCGGCAGGCTCGCCATCGTGTGATCGGCCGGGCGCGTCAGCACGCCGAACAGCGTGTTGGTCTCGCGGTCGAGATGGATCGAGTAATCGCTCGCGCCGGATTTATGCAGGAGATCAACCAGTTCCGGCCAAATCTCGTCATGCCGCTTGATGTATTCGGCTTCCATGCCCGGATTGAGCTTCATCTTGAAGGCGTGCTTCTGCATGGTCATTTGGAGCTCATCAGCTTGATGCGGCGGGCGATGATCGGGATGGCGATGGTGATGATCAGGAGCAGGCCGATGAAGATCGACATGACGATGCCGGGAACATTGAGCAAGCCAAGGCCGAAGGTCACCAGACCCATGACGAAGGCGGCGATAACGACGCCGCCGATCGTGCCGGAGCCGCCGAGGATCGATACGCCGCCGAGCACCACCATGGTCACCACTTCGAGCTCCCATCCCTGGGCGATCGAGGGGCGCGTCGAGCCGAGGCGCGAGGTCAGGCAGACGGCTGCGATGCCGCTCATCACGCCTGTCAGCACGAAAAGGATGAACTTGATGCGCTCGACCGGGATGCCGGAGAAGCGGGCGGCGAACTCGTTATTGCCGATCGTGTAGATCTGGCGGCCGAAATTCGTCGCATGCAGCAGGATCGCGAAGACGATCGCCAGCACGATGAACAGCACGAATTCGAAGGAGAACACCCAGAAGACATAGCCCTGGCCGAAATAGGCGAAATCGGCCGGATACTTGCCGTAGGCCTGGTCGCCGAGCACGATATAGGAAATGCCGCGGAACAGGCTCATCGTGCCGATGGTCACGACGATCGACGGCAGTTTCATTACCGAAACCAGGAAGCCGTTGAAGATGCCGCACAGGAGGCCGGTTCCGATGCCGATCAGCACGATGACGGGCGTGCCGAAGCCGGCCTGAACGGCAGCACCCATCGCCGTCGAGGCAAGCGCGATGATGGCGGCGACGGAGAGGTCGATTTCACCGGCGATGACGAGCAGCGCCATGGCAAAGGCGATCATCGCCTTTTCGGTGAAGTTGAAGGTCGCGTCCGAGAGGTTCCAGGCATCGAGGAAATAGGGCGACGCCACGGAATTGAAGATGAAGATCAGCACGGCGACGCCGAAGAGCAGGACTTCCCAGCTCGACATGATGCGGCGGAAAGGCGTGCCCAGCCGATCGGGAACGACGCGCTTTTCAGGTGTTGTTGACGAAACGGTGCTCATGCTGCCACCTCTGCTGCTGCCTTGTCCCGCAGGATGATGCGGCCGCGATTGCGTTCACGCCGGGCGTTGAAGACGACGGCGAGGATGATGACCGTCCCCGAGATCGCCATCTGTGTGAAGGGCGAAATGCCGATGACGGGCAAGGCGTTCTTGATGACGCCGAGGAACAGCGCGCCGAGAACGGTGCCGATGACCGAGCCGACGCCACCGGCAATCGAGATGCCGCCGATAACGCAGGCCGCAACGCTGTCGAGCTCGAAACCGTTGGCGATATCGACATAGGCGACGGCATAGCGCGAGACCCAGAGATAGCTGGAAAGGCCAGCGAGTGCGCCCGAGAGCACGAAGGCGAGGAACTTCGTCCAGCCGGTATCGATCCCGGCATAGACGGCGGCGGTCGGATTGCCGCCGGTCGCATAGGCCGAGCGGCCGAACTGCGTGTATTTCAGAAGCATGTACATCAGAAGCACGATGATGATGCCGACCCAGCTCAAGACCGGCAGGCCGAGAATCGGCTCGCGCGGTACAGAAAGGAAAGTCGGCGTCATCTGATGGGCGTTGACCCAGGCGCCGCCCGAGAGAACGAAGGCCATGCCGCGATAGATCGTCAGCGTGCCCAGCGTAACGACGATCGGCGGTATTTCGAGCGCCCACACGAGGAAGCCGTTGATGGCGCCAAGTGCGGCGCCGATCGCGATCGCCGCGACGATCAGCACGATCAATGGGATACCGGGATAGGCGGCGTTCAGCATGGCGATCGCCATGCCGGTAAAGGCGAGGTTGGCAGCGACCGACAGGTCGATCGATTTCGTCAGGATGACGGTCATCTGCGCCAGCGCCAGGATGATCAGGATCGAGGTGTCGTTGAAGATGCCGGCGAGGTTGGACGGCGTCGCGAAATCGGACGCGCGCGTCGAGAAGATGCCGATCATCACGACTATGATGACGAAAAGCAGGGTTTCGCGTTTTCTGATCAGTCTTGCCATGCTTTTACCTCACGCATTTCCGGTCGCCGCGCGCACCAGCACTTCCGGCGAGAGTTTGTCGCGGTCGTAGAGACCGGCCGAAAGGCCTTCCTTCATCACCAGCACGCGATCGGACATGCCGATGATCTCCGGCAGTTCCGAAGAGATCATGATGATCGACAGGCCCTCGGCCGCGAGCTCGCTGATGAAGCCGTGGACGGCGGCCTTGGAGCCGATATCGATGCCCTTGGTCGGCTCGTCGAGAATGATGACCTTCGGCATGGTGGCGAGCCACTTGCCGATGACGACCTTCTGCTGGTTGCCGCCCGAAAGCGTGCCGACGGGCACTGAGAGCGCGGCCGCGCGCAGATCCAGCCGCTCGGCATATTTGCGGGCGAGGGCGAATTCTTCCGCAGCCTTCAGGAAGCCCTTGCGCGAGGTGCGCGTTAGCGAGGGCAAGGTCATGTTCTGATAGATCGGCATCGGCAGCGCCAGACCGTGACGGCCGCGTTCTTCCGGCACATAGACGATGCCCGCACGGATCGCGTCGAGCGGCGAATTGATCGAAAGCTCCTTGCCCTCAAGCGTCAGGCGGCCGGAGAGCGGCTTGGTGATGCCGAACAGCGACTGGCTGAGCTCGGAGCGGCCGGCGCCGATCAAGCCGTAGACGCCGAGGATTTCGCCCTTGCGGAGCGTGAAGGAAATGTCGCGGAATTCTGTACGGTGACAGTATTTCTCGACGCTCATGACCGGAGCGCCGATCGCCACGTCGATCTTCGGGAAGGCGTTCTCGACGTCGCGGCCGACCATCATCTTGACGATCGTATCCTGCGGCGTCTCCTTGAGACGCCCGGCACCGACCGCCTTGCCGTCGCGAAAGACGGCGAAATTGTCGGCGATCTCGTAGAGCTCGTCGAACTTGTGGCTGATGAAGAGGATCGCCTTGCCCTTGGCCTTCAGGCCCTGGACGATGCGGAAGAGATCGTCGATCTCCTTGCGCGAAAGGGCGGCCGTCGGCTCGTCCATGATGACGATCCGGGCCTCGATCGACAGCGCACGGGCGATCGCCACCAGATGGCGCTGCGCGATCGAGAGGTCCTTGAGGCGGATCGTCGGATCGATATTGCTTTCCAGCGAGATCAGCAGCTCCCTCGAGCGCTCGTTCATCGCCTTCCAGTCGATGGTGCGGAAGCGGGTTTTCGGCGCATGGCCGAGAAAGATGTTTTCGGCAACCGTCAGCTCGTCGAAGAGCACGGTTTCCTGGTGGATGGCGGTGACGCCTGCGTCGATCGCGGCCTGCGCGCTCGTAAAGCTGACAGTCTGCCCATCGACGATGATCTCGCCTTCGTTCGGGCGGTAGATGCCGGTGAGGATCTTGACCAGCGTCGATTTGCCGGCGCCGTTTTCTCCGATGAGCGCCGTGACCTTGCCCGGATAGAGCGCAATGCTGACATTATCGAGCGCCTTCACGCCCGGGAATATCTGCGAAATGCCGCGCATTTCGAGAATGGCGGGCGCGTCATCGGGCCTTGTGGCCTGGACTGGTTCTTGAAGGGCAGTCGTCATCAGCAAAACCATGAAGAAAGAGAAGCCCGGCGGCATGGTGCCGCCGGGTGTCCGGATGTTTCCGAAAGATCAGAAGACCTTGGAGAACTGGTCGATGTTCGAAGCGTTGTAGACGAACGGATCGGACATGGCGGCTTCGCCCTTGTCGTCGATCTTGATTTTGCCCATGCGGCCGGCTTCGATTTCCGTGCCCGGCTTGCCGTCGGCATCACCCTTGACGAGGTGATAGGCGATCTGCGTTGCGGAATAGCCGAGGTCGATCGGGTTCCAGATCGCGAATTCCTTGGTCGCGCCAGACTTGATCGCGCCGGCCATTTCGGACGGCAGGCCGAGACCCGTCACGTAGACCTTGCCGACGAGGCCCTTGTCTTCGACAACCTTGGAAGCGGCGAGAACGCCGACCGTCGTCGGAGCGACGATGACCTTGACGTTCGGGTTGGACTTCAGGAGGCCTTCAGCTTCGCGGTAGGACTTGTCGGAGAGGTCATCGCCGTACACCGTGGTGACAAGGTTCAGGCCAGCGAAGTCCTTCAGCTGCTTCTTCATCTGGTCGATCCAGATGTTCTGGTTCGTCGAGGTCGTCGTTGCCGACAGGATGGCGAAATCGCCCTTGCCGCCTTCGAGGTGATCCTTGACGAGCGTCAGGCACATCTTGCCGATCAGCTCGTTGGACGACGGGTTCAGCTGCAGGATACGGCCTTCAGGTGCAACGCCGGAGTCCCAGGAGATGACCTTGATGCCGCGCTGTGCGGCCTTCTTGAGGGCCGGAACGACAGCGTCCGGATCGTTTGCCGAGATGGCGATCGCATCGACGCCCTGGGCGATCAGCGAGTTGATGACTTCGATCTGGCCTTCTGCGGTCGTCGAGGTCGGGCCGGTGTAAATCACTTCCACGCCGCCGAGTTCCTTGGCTGCTTCCTGCGCGCCCTTGTTGGCGGCGTCGAAGAAGCCGTTGCCCAGCGACTTCACGACGAGACCGATCTTGATGTCCTTGGCGCTGGCCGAGCCGGCCATCACGGCGACGGCAAATGCCACGCCGATTGCAAGTTTCTTTGCTAGTTTCATGCTTTCATCCTCCCACGTTGATTAAGTCTAACGACATCCGGCCGGCGCCCCTCAGGCGACCGACGAGGAATCCTCCCTTGCCGCCTGTGCGGCTGCGCTCGCGATCACGAGCTTGATACCTGCATCCTCGATCATGCGGACGGCCTCCTCCGGGATGCCATCGTCCGTGATGATCGTCGAAACGCGCTCGAGCGGGCACAGAATGAGGCTCGAGCGGCGGCGGAACTTGCTTGAATCGACCATGACGACGAGCTCGTCTGCCTGATGCATCAGCTTCTGTTCGCTTTGAATGATCTGCGCATCGGCTTCCATGATGCCGTGCGGGCCGACGCCCTGGGCACCGAAGAAGAAGCGGCGTGCATAGAAATGACGGATCGCGTCATTGTCGAAAGGCGACAGGATCAGGCTCTGCTCGCGATAGATCACGCCGCCCGGAACCGTCACCGTATTCTTCGAGTGCTTCACCAGATGTTCGGCGATCGCGAAGGAATTGGTCATCACCTGCATCCGGTGGCCGGACATGAAGTGAACCATCTGGAATGTCGTCGTGCCGCCGTTGATGATGATGGCGTCGCCGGGGTCGCAGAGATCAACGGCTGCGCGGGCAATTGCGCGCTTCTTATCGATATTGACTGATTCTGACACCCGGAACGGACGGCCGGCAAGATTGCCCAGCTGCGGCGGGTGAACGGCCTCGGCGCCGCCGCGCACGCGGCGGATCTTACCCTGCACGTGAAGGGCCGCAATGTCACGACGGATCGTGGCCTCGGAAGCCTCGGTCAGTTCAGCGATATCCTGAATCGTGACGACCGACTTTTCCTGTACCGCGCTCATGATGATGCGATGGCGTTCGCGTTCGTGCATTGGCTCCTCCGTGTCACATTTATTTCGTATCGGTTAAAAGCTGTCAATCAAAAACGATCAAGAAATTTCATATTGCGCTGCACAATAACTGTTTTTGATCGTTTTCGATTGACAACGCGCATTTTGATGAGCGATACCCGTCACGACAAGAGCGTGGATCTTTCTGCGCACAAGAACTCACATGGGAGGATGACATGGCGGCCACCGTTCGGCTTCTTGATAACCGTTGGGATGACAGTTACGCGGCGAAACTCGATGAGCCGGGCAAGCTGCTCTACCGCTCGAACCTCCTCGGCGCCGACAAGCGCATCACCAATTACGGCGGCGGCAACACCTCTGCGAAGGTGATGGAAACCGATCCGCTGAATGGCGAAAAGGTCAAGGTTCTCTGGGTGAAGGGCTCCGGCGGCGACGTCGGCACCATCAAGCTTGATGGCTTCGCGACACTCTATCAGGACAAGCTCGATTCGCTGAAGAGCATCTACAAGGGTGTCGAAGACGAAGACCGCATGGTCGGCTTCCTGCCGCATTGCACCTTCAACCTGAACTCCCGCGCCGCCTCGATCGATACGCCCCTCCACGGCTTCGTGCCGTTCACGCATGTCGACCACATGCATCCGGACGCGATCATCGCGATTGCCGCCTCCAAAAATTCCAAGGAATTGACGCAGCAGATCTTCGGCGCCGATATCGGCTGGCTGCCCTGGCGCCGTCCGGGCTTCCAGCTCGGCCTCGATCTCGAAGCCTTCGTCAAGTCCAACCCGAATGCCAAGGGCGTCGTGCTCGAAAGCCACGGCCTCTTCACCTGGGCGAACGATGCCAAGGCCTGCTACGAGCTGACGCTCGATATCATCAACAAGGCGATCGAGTGGTTCGCGCAGCAGACCGAAGGCAAGACGATCTTCGGCGGTGCGGCGACCGAGAGCCTGCCGGTTGCCGAGCGCCGCGCCATTGCTGCGCGCCTGATGCCGGAAATCCGCGGCCGCATTGGCAAGCAGGAGCGCAAGCTCGGCCATTTCGATGATCAGCATGCCGTGCTCGAATTCGTCAATTCGAAGAACCTGCGCCCGCTCGGCGCGCTCGGCACCAGCTGCCCGGATCATTTTCTGCGCACCAAGATCCGCCCGCTGATCGTCGAATTCGACCCGGCAAAGCCGGATGTCGATGCCATCATTTCCGGTCTCGACGCGGCACTCGAAGCCTACCGCGCCGATTACGCCCGCTATTACAACGACTGCAAGCACGACAATTCGCCCGCCATGCGCGATGCGAACCCGGTCATCTTCCTGGTGCCCGGCGTCGGCATGCTCTCCTTCGCTCGCGACAAGGCGACGGCCCGCATCGCCAGCGAGTTCTACGTCAACGCCATCAACGTCATGCGCGGCGCTTCGACGGTCTCCGAATACCAGGGCCTGCCGGAGCAGGAAGCCTTCGATATCGAATACTGGCTGCTTGAAGAAGCCAAGCTGCAGCGCATGCCGAAGCCGAAGAGCCTGGCCGGCAAAGTTGCCTTCGTCACCGGCGGCGCCGGTGGCATCGGCCGTGCAACGGCCGCCCGCCTGATGGGCGAGGGTGCCTGTGTGGTGCTCGCCGATATCGACGCCGAGGCGCTCTCTGCCGCCGAAGCCGATTTCGCCAAGAAGTACAGCGCCGACGCGGTTCGCAGCGTCAAGCTAGATGTCACCCGGGAAGATGCGGTCATCTCGGCCTTCGCCGAATCCTGCGTCGAGTTCGGCGGCGTCGATATCCTCGTCTCCAACGCCGGTATCGCATCCTCGGCACCGATCGAAAGCACCGAGCTTTCGATGTGGAACAAAAATATCGATATTCTCGCGACCGGTTACTTCCTCGTTTCGCGCGAAGCCTTCCGCCTGTTCCGCAAGCAGAATCTCGGCGGTAACGTCGTCTTCGTCGCTTCGAAGAACGGCCTTGCTTCCTCGCCGAATGCCGCAGCCTATTGCACCGCCAAGGCCGCTGAAATCCATCTCGCACGCTGCCTGGCGCTCGAAGGCGCGGAAGCCGGCATTCGCGTCAACACGGTCAACCCGGATGCGGTTCTGCGCGGCTCGAAGATCTGGAACGGCGAATGGCGCGAACAGCGCGCGGCCTCCTCGAAAATCGAAGTGGACGATCTCGAGGAACATTACCGCAAGCGTTCGATGCTGAAGCTCAACGTCTTCCCGGAAGATATCGCCGAAGCCATCTACTTCCTGGCGTCCGATCTCTCGGCCAAGTCGACCGGCAACATCATCAACGTCGACGCCGGCAACGCACAGAGCTTCCCGCGGTAAGCTATTTCCGGAGGATCACCCATATTGCATGGATGATCCCCGGCACGTAGCCGCAGAGCGTCAGCAATATATTGAGCCAGAAATGCAGGCCGATACCGACCTGCATGAATACGCCGAGTGGCGGCAGGATGATCGCTAGAAGAATGCGGATAACGTCCACGTTTGCCCCTTTGGTTGTGAGAAAATGCAGGCAATAGAACGCGACAGGTCATCTATGGTTCGCGTTCCAGGGAGGAATTGATGGCCGAGTTCAAGATTTCCAAGGATGTAATCGCGCAGCAGAACGACAAGCGTGCGACCGCGCTGAAAGACGATTACGACGCGCTCGGCGCTACGCTTGCGCGCCGCGGCATCGATATCGAAAACGTCACCCGCAAGGTGTCCGAGTTCTTCGTCGCCGTTCCCTCCTGGGGCGTCGGCACGGGCGGCACGCGCTTTGCACGCTTCCCCGGAACCGGTGAGCCGCGCGGCATCTTCGACAAGCTCGACGATTGCTCCGTCATCAACGAGTTGACGCGTGCGACGCCGAATGTCTCGCTGCATATTCCGTGGGACAAGGCCGATGCCAAGGAGCTGCGCGCCAAGGGCGATGCGCTCGGTCTCGGCTTCGATGCGATGAACTCCAACACCTTCTCGGACGCGCCCGGCCAGAAGCATTCCTACAAGTACGGCTCGCTCAGCCATACCGACGCGGCAACCCGCGCCCAGGCCGTCGAGCACAATCTCGAATGCATCGAGATCGGAAAGTCGATCGGCTCCAAGGCGCTGACGGTCTGGATCGGCGACGGCTCGAACTTCCCGGGCCAGAGCAACTTCACCAAGGCTTTCGAGCGCTATCTCGCTTCGATGGGCGACATCTACAAGGCGCTGCCCGACGACTGGAAGCTGTTCTCCGAACACAAGATGTACGAGCCGGCCTTCTACTCGACGATCGTGCAGGACTGGGGCACCAACTACCTGATCGCCCAGACGCTCGGCCCCAAGGCGCAGTGCCTTGTCGACCTCGGCCACCACGCGCCCAACACCAATATCGAGATGATCGTCGCCCGGCTGATCCAGTTCGGCAAGCTCGGCGGCTTCCATTTCAACGACTCGAAATATGGCGACGACGACCTCGACGCCGGTTCGATCGAGCCCTACCGCCTGTTCCTCGTCTTCAACGAGCTCGTCGATGCCGAGCAGCGCGGCGTCAACGACTTCAATCCGGCCCATATGATCGACCAGTCGCATAACGTCACCGATCCGATCGAGAGCCTGATCAACAGCGCCAATGAAATCCGCCGCGCCTATGCGCAGGCTCTGCTCGTCGACCGGAAGGCGCTCGCCGGTTATCAGGATGAGAACGACGCGCTGATGGCAACCGAAACGCTAAAGCGCGCCTACCGCGCCGATGTCGAGCCGATCCTCGCCGAAGCCCGCCGCCGCGCCGGCGGCGCGATCGACCCGGTAGCAACCTACCGCGCCAGCGGCTACCGCAAGAAGGTCGCCGCCGAGCGCCCGGCTTCGGCCGCAGGCGGTGGCGGCATCATCTAAGAAAGACTAGCCTCCCAAGGCTCGGCCGCCGCAGATCGATGCGGCGGCCGGAAGATTTCTAGAGAATAAGCTCAACATATCCGCCTAAGCCATTGAATATATTTTGACAAAGCGGAGCGGCCTAAACCAAAAAATTTTAAACTACTTCATCAAAAATGGCTGTTAAGCAGCTGTTTTTGAATGGATTTATGCGTGATAAATGACGTACGCACTTACCCGACAGGCTGCGCCTGTGGGTATCTTTCTGGAGCGCCGCGGTCTCCAGCGAGGCTGCGCTGGCCGAGAGCGACGATTGCCGCGGCTTCCAAGGCCTGCCGGCGATAGGCGATCAGTCCGGACAGGTAGTGCTCGACATCGTCGATGCGCACCCGGAAGGCGTGATGGCGGATGAAGAATGAGCCTGAGATCCGGGCGGGGTTCTTCATGAACATGGCGAGCTCCGGCCAGAAGTGACCGTTCAGCAGATAGAGGGCCCGGCGTTCGAGGGCCGCGCCGAAACGACTCCGGTCGATATCTCCAAGCAGATGCGCGTGTTCTCGGTCACCTTCCAGCCGGGTCATCACCTGCCGAGACGCCATCATAAGCTCCAGCAGGGTGGGGAACGTGGTGATCCGTTTGGCGACGAAATCCAAGTGACCGGCGACATTGGCAATCGCGAAGCGGTAATAGTCCTCCCGCGGGCAATGGCGGGTGAGTTCGTTAGCGGCATAAGCCAGCCAGTGATCGTGATGCCTCTCATTGCCGGCTGCGATAAAATGCGAGAAGGCCCGCTGGACCGCTGCCAACAACGCCTTGTCTCCGGTGAGATCATAAAGGCGCATCAACGCGAAGGCAGCCTCGCCCTCGTAATAGATCGTCCGGAACGCATCCTTGGTGGCGAGTGATGGGAAATGGAGAACGTGACGGAATGCGCCGCTCTCCGCGTCCTGCATGAAAGAGACCCCGGCTGCGAGCCACGACATCAGCCCGTGATCAGCATCGCCGCCTTCCACCGCAGCCAGCTTGGCGAGCGCAAGGATCGCCAGCGCATTGCCACCCAGCTTGATCTCGGAATTCGCCTCGACCAGAAACGCGGCAGGGCGCCCATCCGGCAAATCCGTGCGGACGATGTAGTCGTCCCTCATGCGGGTCAATGAACGCTCGATCGCGTCGCGCAACGACTGGCTGCGCGTGACTTCGTAGGACTCGATCATCGCGTAGGTCGCGCTGGCGTGTCTGAGCGTATTGTAGCTATCGATGCTCCGGTCGAAGCATGGATGCAGGCCGTAGACGAAACACCCGTCCGCACCGACCTGATCGGCGAGAAAATCAGATCCGGCCGCAATCAGCGAATTGAGCAACGGGATGCTCAGCGCATCGATGATCCGCCGGCCGGCATTGCGGCCCGTCGGATAGAGATCGTGCAAGGTATCGCCATCGAAGAAGGCGCCCCTGCTGGTGAAGAGATGCACTCGCGTATCGTCCCCAAAGGTTGGCAGGGGAGTGCGGGGGAAGCGGCTTTGAAAATAGGCGCGGACGTTGGCCTCGTTGAATTCGGCCGTCGGGTTATGATTGCCGCCGTAGAGCATCGCATTGGCGTTCAGCTCCTGCTCAAGGAGGGCATGCTCGAGATTCTCATCGAAACTGATGCCGAGCCGGAAATAGTTGCGCTTGGTGCCTGCGAGCATGCGGCGAAGCTCAGCGAAAGTCGTTGCCTCGACGGCCATCGGCCAATCGATGCGGAGCCAGAAGTTCTCACCCGTTTGCTGCTCCCCAAGGTCGCGTATCGCCGCGACCCCGGCCTGCCAAACGGCGTCGAACGTTGCGCCACGCACCATCCGGACCGCCGCGCGCTGCTTGCCGGAGGAGAAGGAGATGAACAGCACGAAGACGGGGTAGGGGTGTGAGAGCTCCTGGCAGCCTCGCCGCACCTGCTCGCGCAGCGCCGCGAGATCGGCGTCGGAGATGAGCCCCATCATGCCTCAACGCTCTCGCATGGCTTCACGCGCCTTGTTGAAGGGCTTGATCAGATAATCGAGCACGCTCTTCTCGCCTGTATGGATGTCGACGGTTGCGATCATGCCCGGCGAAATCGGGAACTGCCTGCCGGCCGCGTTGCTCAGCGCATCCTTCTCGGTCTTCACGAAGACGCGATAATAGTAGATTTCGGGATCCACCTCGTCCTGGATCGTATCCGGCGAGATCGTCACGACCTTGCCCTCCAGGCCGCCATAGATCGCGTAGTCATAGGCGGTGATCTTCACCGTCGCCCGCTGATCCGGATGCACGAAGGCGATATCGCGCGGCGACATGCGCGCTTCGATCATCAACTGATCGCCGAGCGGTATGATATCCATCAGCTTGCCGTTTGGCGGCACCACGCCGCCGATTGTCGAAACCTCGATATTCTTGACGATGCCGCGCACCGGCGAGCGCAGCGTCAGGCGCGCAAGGCTGTCGGAACGGCCCTTGATCACCGAGCGCAGCGAGGCGACGTCGGCATTGGCCTTTGAAAGCTGCTCGCGGGCCTCGACGACATATTGCGTCGTCGCCTCGACCTTCTTTAGCTCGAGTTCCGCCTGTTCGCGCTTCAGCCTGATGATCTCGACGCTGCTTGCCGCCCCCATCTCGCTCAGGCCTTCGTTGACGCTGAGTTCCTGGCGGCTGAGCGCCAGGGACTCGTCCAGCCATTTCAGCGTCTGTTTCAGGTTTCCAAGCCGCGCATCGTAGAGCTTGGTTTCGGTGGCGATCAGATCGGGATCGCTTTTCAGCTCGTCGGGAAAGACAAGCGGGGTCTGATTGACCTCTGCCGTCAGCCGCGCCGAGCTCGCCAACGCTGCACGATATTTGGCCGTCGATTCACCGACATCGGATTCGGTCAGCGTCGGGTCGAGCTGTGCCAGCAGCTGCCCGGCCTCGACGATCTGGTTCTCCTGAACCTTCAGCGTCGAGACGATACCGCCCTCCAGCGACTGGATGACCTGCTCGCGGCGGATCGGCACAACCTTGCCGTCCCCGGTCGAGACCTCGTCGAGAACAGCGAAATTCGCCCAGCCGATCGCCACGATGAGGAGCAGCAGGAAGAGCTTGACGACGCGCGTTGCCTTGGAGAGGCGGACGGCATCTTCGCCGCCGAAATGCCAGCTATCGTCGATGGCGCGGGAAAAGGAGGTGCTCATGGGCTGCTCCGCTCCTGAACAGGACGTTGCTCGAAGGCACGCTCGAGGCGCTCTCGCTGGGCGATCGTCGTCTCCGGCGCCTGCGGCGCCGGCTCGCCTCTGAGAGCACGCAACGCCTGCTCCTTCGGCGCGTCGAGTACGATCCGGCCCTGATCGAGCGCCACCACACGCTCGATCAGATCGAGAACCCGCATCCGGTGCGTGGCGATCACCACCGTCTTGCCGCGGCACCAGGCGGAAAACCGCCGGATGAAGAGCCGCTCGGTCGCTTCGTCCATCGAGGCCGTCGGCTCGTCGAGGAGAACGACGGATGGGTTGCGGATCAGCAGCCGTGACAGGAGCAGCGCCTGCTGCTGGCCGCCGGAAAGACCTCGCCCGCCTTCATCGATCAGGTGATCGAGCCCCTTCGGCATCATGCGGATAAAGTCGTCGGCGCCGGTCATCTGGAGGGCGTCGAGCAGCGCCTGTTGGGAGGCGCTCTGCGCACCGAGCAGGATGTTTTCGCGTATGGTGCCGTGAAACAGCCGCGAGTTCTGCGTCAGCAAACCGACTTCGCGGCGGAGATCGTTGGGATCGATCTGCTCCATGGCGAGATTGTCTATCAGCACCTCGCCGGAGGCAGGTTCGATCTGCCCTGACAGGGCCTGAAGCAGGGTCGATTTTCCCGCGCCATTCTTGCCGAGCAGGGCAATCGTCTCGCCGGCATCGATCTTCAGTTCCGCCACCGAAAGCGCCGGCTTGCCGACGGGCTGGCCGTAATAATAGAGCGTATTGCTGAGCTGGTACTGCCCGAGCAGCGAGCCGACCGAGAGCCGCGTTTCCGCCGGCGGATGATCGACCGGCATCTTCATGATCGTATTGAGGCTCTGCAGACCGAGCTTGGCATGCTGAAACCGGCTCAAGACCTGGGTCAGCTGCGCCATCGGCGCCATCATCCGCGAGCCGAGGATCGAGCAGGCGACCAGAGAACCGGTGCTCATGTCGCCCTTCATAACGATCGGCGCCCCGCAGAAGACGATAACGGCAAAGACGCTGGTCTGGATGCTGTGGCCCCAGCCCGTGAGGATGCTGGTGATGTAGCGCAGCCGGACCTGGGCATCGGCACTCGCCGTGTTGAAGGTGTTCCATTTCTCCTGGAACACGCTTTCGGCCTGCAGGGCCTTGATATCCTCGATGCCCTGTACCGCCTCGACCAGCATGGCATTGCGCAGCGACGCCTCGCGCATCGCCTGCCCCGCGCATGCCCGCAGGCGGCGCTGGGCGAGCAATCCGGGAGCGATCATCAGCAGCAGCGCCACCGCAGGGATGACCGCAAGCCATCCGCCGATCAGCGCCATCAGCGCCAGGAAGAGGAAGAAGAAGGGGAGATCGGCGATCGCCGCGACGGTCGTCGAGGTGAAGAGATCACGGACCTGCTCGAGATCGCGCAGCTGCGCGATGAAGGTTCCGGTCGCCTTCGGCCGGTTCTGGTTGCGCACCCGTAGCGCATGGCCGAACACCACGTCCGAAATCTTGATATCGGCGCGTTTTCCGAGCACGTCGATGATCAGCGTCCTGATCTTCCGCATGATGAAATCGAAGACCACGGCGAGCATGACGCCGATGAACAGCACGACCAGCGTGCTCATCGAATTGGCGGGGACGACGCGGTCATAGACCTGCATTGAGAAGATCACGCCGGTCACCGACAAGGCGTTGGCGATCAGCGAGGCAAGCAGCACATAGCCGTAGGGGCGAAGATCATTGAGCGCCAGCTTGCGGAACCAGCCATGAGTATCGGGCGCGATATAGGCATCCACCCGTTCGTCGGTCCGTGTACGGGCGTCGCGCGCGATCAGCAGATGGGCAATGCCATCCTGCAGATAGGATGTCTCGATCCATGTCCACTGGCCGTTATCCTCGGCAAAGGTGATCTTGGCTTCGCCATCCCTGATCTCGGTGATCAGGCCAACCGCGCCGTCCTTCAATTCCAAAAGCAGCGGCAGGCGCCGGCCGGTGATGCCGCTGGCCACCGGTTCAACCGGCTTCACATCCAGGCCGAAGCGGCGGGCGAGCTTCTCGATGCGGCGCAACGGTGCCGCCGTCTCCCGCATGATAGGCAGATAGCTGTTGGCAGACCGGGAATGCGTGATGCCGTAGTGCTGCGCGAGCCTGCCGACGATCTCGATCCAGCGCAGGCCACGCGGATCATCTGCTGTGTTCGATGCGACTGCGGCCATGGCCCCGCTTCGCTGTTCGAATGCTACGGGAGTGTCGTCTGCAAGAGCCATCGGCAATCTCCTAACCGTCACACGACAGGAAGCTTATGCGTGGTCAGATCGTCATCCGGCTTGATCGGCTCGAACGGATCGATCGTGACAGTCGCCGCGGTCTCGACGGGGGCCGCGACCTCATGCGTCTCCGCAGCTACCGGGGCCGCCGATCCCGTGTCCGTTGCCGGGGCATCGTGCGAGATGGCCGAGAGGCCGCTGAGATCGATCTCCTGACCACCCTGATCCGGCACCAGTCCCGCCGTCTCGTCGCCGGTGGCGTGATTGGCTGAATCGCCGGTATCATGTGTGGAGCTATCGGTGCGTTCGGCCGTCGCATGCGTCGTCGCGCTGCTTGCGTCCACCGCATCGGTCTCGGCAAAAGCAAGAGTCGAGATGCTGGATGCCGCAGCCGTGGCGGACGAGGCGTCATGGATATCGACATCGATGCTCAGATCGGCGGTCAGCGCATTGCCGGTATCGGGGTCGAAAACCGTCACCGCGAAATGATCCGTACCGCCCGCCGTGACGCCGGTATCCGGCGTGTAGGTGTAGCTGCCGTCGGCATGGATCAGCAGCGTGCCGAAATCACCGGTGACGCTGACGCTGCCATTGACCATCGCGTGCGCATGCCCGTCGAAATTGACCGAGCCGACCTGGAGGTCATCGACGCTGCCGGTCGCTGAACTGGCGATGAAATTGCCGGTCGCCTTCTCTCCGACGCTGACATTGACCTGTTCCGTCAGATCCGTTGCCACCACCGATATGTCGCGTGTCAGGGCGACGCCGATATTGACCCCGGCGTCGGGAACCAGCGTTGCGCGGTAGGTGCCGGCCGGTATGTCGTCGAGGCTGATCACGGCATGGGTGCTGCCCAGACCGAGCAGATCGAGGATGCCGTTGTGCACCTGATTGCCGAGATCGCCCGGACGCACCCAGGCGCCATTCTGGAAGCGCTCGATGATGACTGTGTAGCTGCTCAGCAGGCCGATCTGCAGCGCGCCCGATATCCCGAGATCGAGGGCGACATGGTTGTTTGCCCCACCGAGATTGAAGTTCACCACCGGCTGATTTGCCGAGCCGAGATTGACGCTTGCAAGATTTCCGATGTTGAGCCCGAGCAGATCGAACTGCGTGTCGGATGCGGTCGAGGGCCTCGCTTCGGGGATATCCGTCACGGTGCGATCGAGCGTCGCTGTGGCGCTGGCATCGGTAAGCTGGAAGTCGAGCCCTGGCGCGAGAATGCTGCCGGGAAGCGAGATATTGCCGGCGGTATCCCTGAGCTCGATCTCCAGCGCGCCGCCATCGACCTGCGCCGGCGACAGGCCGATGCTAAAGGTGCCGTCGGCGTGAACCACGCCGGTACCGACGACATTGCCATCGGTATCAACGACGGTGACCGTGGTTCCAGCCTCGCCGGTCCCCGTCAGCTCCGTGCCCGATGCATTGACGGAAAGACCTGTGGGCGCATCCGGTGGCAGCAGGTCCGGTGTCAGGATCGATCCGGGATCGGAGATATTGTGTGCGGCATCTTCGAGCACCACCGTCAGCGCGCCGCCATTGGCTTGTGCCGGGAACAGAGTGACGCTGAAGGCACCGCCTGCGGCCACGATCGCCGTGCCGACGGCGACGCCGAGGGCGTTATAGACCGTCGCCGTCGCGCCTGCCTCACCCTGGCCGGTGAGCAGGGTGCCGGTAGCGTTGACCGTAAGCCCGCTGGGCGCGGCCGGATCGACGAGATCGGGGGTAGCCGCGGTGCCGGGATCGGAGATGTTTCCAGCGATATCCTTCTGCACCACCTGCAGGTCACCGCCATCGATCTGCGCCGGGGAGAGGCCGATCGTGAAGGTGCCATTGGCGCCGACGACGCCTGTGCCAACGACAGTGCCGGCGGCATTGGTCACGGTGACCGTTGCACCGACTTCGCCTTCGCCGGTCAGCGACGTCCCGGTCCCGTTGACGCCGAGCTCGGTCGGCGCGTCCGGGGCAGTGGTATCGGTGGTGGCTGTGCTTGCCGGATCGGAGTCGTTTCCGGCCGCATCAGAAAGCACGACGGAAAGGTTGCCGCCATCGGCCTGCGCGGGCGAGAGCGCCACATTGAAGACGCCGTTGGCGCCGACCGTGCCGGTGCCGACTTCGATACCGGCAGCATTGGTGACTGTGACGAGCGCGCCGGGCTCGCCTCTGCCCATCAGCGTTGCCCCGCCATCGTCGACGGAGAGATTGGTCGCCGCATCGGGCGGAGTCAGGTCGGGCGTCTCGGCGAAACCAGGCTGCGATGTTCCGCCGGCTCCGGTCAGCACCACCTTGAGGTCGCTGCCATCGACCTGTGCCGGATCAAGCGGGATAGTGAAGGTGCCATTGCCGCCGACCGTGCCCATGGCGATGACCGTGCCGTCGGCGCGCGAAACCGTGACCGTGCTGCCGGCGAGGCCGTCGCCGGTCAAGGCCGTTCCCTCGGCATTGACGATCAGATTGTCCGGTGCGGGCGGGGCATCAGGATCGGGCGCAAGCACCGTAGCCGCCGTGGAGTCATTCCCTGCGGCATCCTCCTGCGTGACACTGAGCGTCTGCCCGTCGAGCTGCGCCTGCGAGAGCGCGACGCTGAAGGCGCCGTTGGCACCGACGAGTGCAGTGCCAAGCACGGTGCCGGAACCATTGGTCACGGTGACCGTGGCACCAACTTCGCCAACACCGGTGAGCTGCAGGCCATTGGCGCTGACCAGCAGACTGGTCGGCGGCTCCGGCGGCTGAATATCCGTCAAAGGCAAGGCCGTCGCTTGCGAGGCATTGCCCGCTGCGTCGGCCTGCACGATCTGCAGGGTGCCGCCCGCGGTTTGCGCCGGGCTGAGATTGATCGAGAAGCTGCCATCAGGCGCAACGAGCCCGGTGCCAACGGTAACCCCGTCGGCATCCTTGACGGTGATGGTCGCGCCGGCCTCGCCGTCGCCGGTCAGCACCGTCCGGGCGCCGTTGATCGCGACGTCGAGAGGAGCATCGGGAGCCGCGAGATCAGGTGTCGTTATCGAGGCTGTCTCGGACTGGTTGCCGGCGGGGTCGTCGAGCCTGACGGTGAGGTCGTCGCCATTGGCTTGCGCCGGATTGAGCGGGATTGTGAAGGTACCGTCGGTACCGACCGTACCGGTCGCCACCTCAGTGCCGGCTTCATTGGTGACGATCACCGTCGCCCCAGCTTCGCCGCGGCCAGTGAGCACAGTGCCGGTGGGATTCAGCGAGAGATTGGTCGGGGCGTCGGGCTCCAGCAGGTCGGTCGACGGCACCTGTTCGGGCGCCGAGGCATTGCCATCGGCGTCGGTCAGCGTGACGTTGAGATTGCCGCCATCCGTCTGCGGCGGCGCTAGTGCGACGGTGAAATTGCCGTCGGTGCCAACTGTTGCCGTGCCGATGGGATCACCACCGGCGTTGGTGACCGTAACGGTCGAGCCGGGCTCCCCCTTGCCGGTGAGACTGCCGCCATCGGCCGCGACGGCGAGATCGGTCGGCGCGTCAGGAGCGAGGAGATCGGGCGATGCGACGGTGGCTGCGGCGGATTGATTGCCCTGAGCATCCGTCAAACGGACTTCCAGGTCGCCGCCATCGGTCTGCGCCGGGGAGAGGCCGATCGTGAAGGATCCATCCGGCCCAACCGTCGCGGTGCCGATCACCGTACCCGCGGCATTGGTCACAGTCGCCGTTGCTCCGGGTTCGCCCTGGCCGGTGAGCACCGTGCCGGCATCATTGACATCGAGACCGGCGACGGCTGCAGGCGGCGTCGCATCCACCGTCGCGGCAGTGCCAGGCTCTGACGTGTTGCCGGCCGTATCCTGAAGGGTGACCTCCAGTGGCCGCCCGTCGGCCTGCTGCGGGCTCAACGGAACGGTGAAAGTGCCGCCCGCGCCGACGAGCGCGGTGCCGACGAGGACACCGTCAACGGTCGTGACCTTGACCGTCGTTCCGGCCTCGCCGCGGCCGGTGAGCACGGAGCCGGCGGGATTGACGACGAGATCGATCGGCGCATCGGGGGCGAGGTGATCCTGCGTCGGCGTCGAGGCGGCTGCCGACGTATGGCCGGCAGCATCCGAGAGAGTGACCTGCAGATTGCCGCCATCCGCCTGGGCGGGTGCCAGCGCTATGTTGAAGGACCCATCCGGCGCCACAGTGCCGGTGCCGACGACATCACCGGCAGCATTCTTGACGCCGACAGTCGCGCCGGGCTCGCCACGGCCGGTCAGGGAGACGCCGGTGTCATCGACATGCAGATTGGTCGGAGCATCGGGCGCGATCAGATCGGGCGAGAGTACGATGCCGGGCTGCGACGTGCCATTGGCATCCGTCAGCACGACATGCAGCTCCCCGCCATTCGTCTGCGCGGGATTGAGCGTCACCGAGAAAGTGCCGTCTCCAAGAACGGTACCGGTACCGACCGTATCACCGGCGGCATTGGTCACCTTGACCTGAGCGCCTCCAGTGCCTTCGCCGGTCAAACCCGTCCCTTGCGGGTTGATGACGAGACCGGTCGGAGCTGCCGGGGCATCGGCATCCGGCGCGAGGACCGAGCCCGGATCGGAGGTGTTGCCCGCGGCATCCTTCAGCACGACGCTCAGGGGCACGCCGTCGCTTTGCGCCGGGTCGATGGTCACGCTGAAGGTGCCGTCGGGATTGACGGTATTGGTGCCGAGCACCGTGCCGGCGGCGTTGGTGACCGTGACGGTCGTCCCAGCCTCGCCGTGGCCGGTCACGACCGTTCCGGCATCGTTGACGAGCAGACTGGTCGGCGTACCCGGCGCCTCGGTGTCGGTGATCGTCAGGCCCTGCGGTGTGGAGGAATTGCCGGCCGCATCCTTCAGCACGACGTCGATCTCGCCACCATTTGCCTGCGGCGGCGCCAGCGATACCGTGAATGTCCCATTGTTTCCGACCGTTGCCGTGCCGATCGTGACGCCATTCGCATCGGTGACCGTGACGGTAGCGCCGGCTTCGCCGCGGCCGGTGAGCGTTGCGCCGCCATTGCTGACGGCAAGCTCGGTCGCGGCTTCCGGCGCCGCTAGATCGGGCGTCGTGACGTTTGCCGCCACAGAGACGTTATGCGCCGCATCCTCCAGGGTAACGGAGAGTGCGCTGCCATCTGTCTGCGCCGGATCGAGAGCGATGGAGAAGGCGCCGTTCGGGCCGACTGTGCCCGTCCCGACCACATCGCCATTCGCATCCTTCACCGTGACGGTGGCACCGGCTTCACCCAGCCCGCTCAGCAGCAATCCGGATGCGTTGACCGTCAGATTGGTTGCGGCTGAAGGCGGATCGGTATCCGCATCGGAGTCGGAATCCGCATCCGCGTCCGCGTCCGCATCGGCATCGGCGTCTGCGTCTGCGTCAGCATCCGCGTCGGCATCCGCATCTGCATCTGCATCTGCATCTGCATCAGAATCCGCGTCGGAATCGGTGTCGTCATCCGAGCTGCCGCCACCACCCCCGCCGGCGGCGAGCGCGACACCGCCCGCGGCAAGAGCAAGAGGCAGCGCGATGCCGAGGAGGGATCCCGCGCCGGCACCACCAGCCGCCGCCCCGGCGCCGACGAGCTGGTCGACTGCGCCTGCGGGCGTGAAGGTGATATCGCCGGCTGCATCGGCATAGTCGCCCATCCAGACGTTTCCGGAGGAATCCTCGAGAACGAGTTCGCTCTGCTCGCCACCCTGGCTGTGATAGAAGCCCTGGACGTCGACTTCCTGGCCGTTCTGCAGATGGATGATGAGGTCGTCGCCGACGCGCTCGGTGGAGGCGATGTCACTGGGCGACAGGGCAAGCTTTACTGTGCTCGGCCTTTCGAGGACGATCTTGTCCTCCGCCACGGTTTCTGTCTTACCGCTCACCTTGTCCGAAACGATTGCGACCATCGATAGGCTCCTCAACAGCTTGGCGCCGCGTCATGCGGCTCCGGTCCACCACCGCCTTGGCGGATGATGGCGTTCAAACATGTTGCCCTTGAGCGTTTTGCAGCCGCCTCCCACAGCGACGGACACCTGCTGCTCCATCGCCGCTTTGATGTCCACGTATGGTCAAAAACTGCCACAACCAGCGGAAGCTTCAACCGCCAGTCGGTGCCGGATTTCACTTAAAATTTAGGATCGGTGAAAGTTGCTGCTCAGTTTGAGAGCATTCCGTATCGAAATGGTACAATCTGCAGCCGTGTCTGCGGCGACTGTCTTGCCGCAAAGACCCGCTTTGAGCCACTTTCGCCCTTGATATCAAGGCGATCGGCCGTCCGGAGCCGGATTGTTTCAAAAAAATTCGCAGGGAATTTCAATACGTCAGCTCAGATCGGCTTGGCGGAAGCGACTTTCTTAATGTTAGCGCTTTCATCACTCACTCCCGGTGGCGTGAGCCCAAAGACCTCTCTTAGTCGGCCTGATGCATAAGCACATTCTACATTCAACTTATAGAGGTCGAAACGCGTGTTTATTTCATCGAAGCGCGCCGAGTGAAGCTCCTGATCGGCATTCAACACATCGAGTAGGGTACGGGTGCCGAGATCGAGAAACTGCTTCTGATAGAGATCGCGTGTTTCGCGCATCATCGGCTGGCGCGACGCCAGCGATTTCTGCAGCGCCTCGAGGCTGATGACCTGGGCGCTCGATTCATTCCAGCTCTTCTGCACGTCGAAGAGCGCGGCGGCGACTGCCGCTTCCGATGACTGCGCCGCATATTTCGCGGCGTTCTGGCGGGCCTGGAACGAGCCGCCGTTATAGAGGTCGCCCTTGATCTTCAGGCCGACGACATAATCGGGATCCTCGTTGCTGTCCCACATGTTGAATTCGCCGGATGCCTCGAGCGCCAGCGTTGGCAGCATCTCGGCACGGGCGAGCTTGACGCGGGCATCCGCCTCGCGCTTGCGGGATTTGGCGGCGACGACGGCCGGAACGATCTCGAAGATCGGCGCCGCCCCGGCGCAGGCCGTCTGCAGCTTCGAGGGCATCGATGCGCCGAGCTGCACGGGCGAGGTGGCGCCCACCAGTGCATTCAGGTCGCTGGCCCAACGCTGCTTCTGCGCGCCGATCTCGATCGCCCGCGATTCAGCCGATTGCACCCGGGCCTCGGCCTGCAGCTTGTCGGAGCGCGTGCTTGCGCCCTGATCGGTGCGTGCGGCCACAAGCTTCCCGATCGCCTGGACGTCGCCGATCTGATCGTTGGCGACGACAGCGAGCTTTTCGGCCCGCAGCACCTCGACGGATGCCAGCGCCGTCTCCCGGATAACATCGTCGACGCTCGCCAGGAACTCGGCCTTGCGCGCATCCTCAAGCGCCGATTCCGCCTCGACGCGCCCGGAGACCTTGCCGAAATCGTAGATCATCTGCGTCGCCGTCAGATTGAAGCGCGGCGCCCAGTCTCCACGATCGTTGTTCTCGGCTCCGAGATTCACGCCGCCGCCGACCGAAGGCAGATAGCCGGACTTGGCATCGGCGATCAGCTCGCCCTGTTCCTTGATCTTGCCCGCAGCCTCGCGAATTGCCGGATGCCAGTTGATTGCGCGCCGAACAGCCGATTCCACATCGGTCACCGGCTCCAGCGGACGGCCGGTCGTGGCTGGCGGCGGCGATGACACCGCGCTGTTGCCACTCGAGATCGACCCGGTCGTACGCGGGTCCGTTGCCGGCGGCTTCTGGGCGCAGGAGGCTTGGGTAAGGGCAATCGCAGCGAGGAGGCTGAGGGCCAGCGGCCGGCGACCTGAATGCATTCCGGGAGCTCCATCAACTGGAGATCAAAATTGCAACCGGCCCACGCATTACCAACGGCTGGCGATGAATCCACGCACTTGGATGACGCAACTATAGGTGATTCGTCAATTTCTGCAAAAGCTTAGCGAAGGCCTCGTTCTGCGATCGAGCGCAACTGACGGGCGACTGGAGCGTGCGTGGACATCTCGGGGCAAAGGCCGGGCGCCGCACAAACTGATCCTCTGGGACAAGAGAGTGAGCATAAGGGCCATCAACAGAGAAGGATATTCCTCCTAGCTTTAAATCATCGAGAAGCAAAGGAGTTGATAGAAAGAATGAATTACTGATCCTTCAACCACGCTCTGCACGAGATGCCAATAGCAGAAGTATATCCCCTCTGAATAACGCGGATATTCACAGGCGATACTCGGGAACCCGGAAGCCACACTCCGGGATTCTGGTCGCCGGCACTCTCTTCGAGCAATCCAGAAATCGAGACATCAAGCAAGTGGGCATCGGATTGATGCAGCCAACGGCTTTCGCTTGCGCTCCAAAGGATGAGAAAATGACACTTTCACGGAAGATCTTGCATGCGGCACTCGCCGCTTCAGTGAGCTTTTCGGTACCTGCCTTCGCCCAGGCCGCACCGACCCCGCATTTGCCGATTGTACGAGGAGACGCCAACTTGCAGAGCCATAGTGAGTATATCGATCAGATGATCGCCGATTTCGCTGCCAAACACGGACTGCCTGGCATTTCGATGGCGATTGTCCAGGCGCCCTATATCCCGCGCTCGGCCGGCTATGGCCGCACCAGCCTTGCAAATGACGAGCTTGCCTCGACACGTACGGTCTGGAACGTCGGACCGATCACGCAAGGCTTTACCGCAGTCGCGATCATGCAGCTGAAGGAAGAGGGGAAACTCAGCCTCGGCGATACTGCCGGCAAGTATGTCGACGGCCTCCCGGAAGCCTGGAGCAAGGTCACCATCAAGCAGTTGATGCAGCACAGCTCCGGTATTCCCGACTACCGGGACAAGCTGGATACTGCCAAATCCTATACTCCGACAGAACTGATCGATCTTGTCCGCACCCAACCGCTTCTTTTCGAAAGCGGCACGCAGGTTCGCATCAGTGCCACCGACTTCACCTTGCTGGCCCTTGTCATCGAGCGTGCCACAGGAACGAGCTATCACGACTTCATCTGGAAGAACCAGATCGAGAAGGTAGGCCTCGGCAGCACGATGTTTGCCGCTGATTTGAGGAAGAAGGCAAAGCTGGACCGGCCGGCGCAGCATCCCAACGACAACCAACACTCCAAATTCAAGTCCGATGCGGAATTCATCAATCCCCCTGAACCGGCCACGGGATATATCGGCACGAAGGGGCAGATGACACCCACGGCTGCCAGCGCCTCGGATAACCTCTACGGCTTCGGCGATATCTGGTCCTCGGCCGAGGATATCAGCCAGTGGGACATTGCGCTTGCCGGATCGGTCCTGATCAAGGATGCCACGGATCGCGATCTCATTTACGCGCCGACGACACTCGACAACGGCACCATAGTTCCCGCCATGGCGGGCTGGGAATTCACGCATCACCCGGGCTTCATGGAAGTGAAGGGCAATTCCCCGGGCTTCAGCTCCTATCTCAGCCGTTTCACCTCTGCTGACGAACTTGTCTGCGTTACCCTGCTTACCAACAGGGAGGGCGTCGATCTGACCGTACTCGCACGGCAGATTGCTGATGCCTATAAGACCGGCCTCGGCGCGGCAGTGGATCAGCATGAGATCATCGCGCAGGAAAGCAAATTCAGCGCACAGGAAACCGTCGAGCGCATCAAGGCCAATCTCGACAAGGCAAAGGTTCCCGTTTTCGCGACTGTCGATCATGCCGCCAACGCAGCCGGTGTCGGCGAGCAATTGCGCCCGACAACCGTCATTACATTCGGCAACCCCAAGGTAGGCACGAAGCTGATGCAGGCGGATCAGGCCATCGCTCTCGATTTGCCGCTTCGCGTACTCGTCTGGGAGGACGAGGTGGGCCGTACGTGGATCGGGTATCAGAATCCGGAAGCACTGAAGAAGCGATACGCGATCAAGGACACGGCGACCGTCGATGCAATGACGGCATTCGTCGAGGGCCTCGTCGGCCGCTCAGCCAACGTCTACAGCTACTAATGGGACAGGTCCGATGCTTTTTGAAACGACTGGATCAACCAATCGCCGCTCTGCACTGAAGCTGATGCTCGCAGCGCCGGCAACACTCGCAATAATGGGAGCGGCATCCACCGCCGCTTCCACCCCGGCATATGCCGCAGACAGCGCGGGCGCGGCAGGCAATTCGTCCTTGCTCGCAGCGCTGCAGAATGAACTGGCGGCCGCCCCGCGCAGGCGAAATTTCAGCACCGTTCCCTTTCTGGTCGATAGGCCGGAGCTTTGGGACAAGCAAGCGTCGGATGCGCTGCTGGCGTTTTCCGGCCGCTCACTTCAGGTCTGGGAAATCACCGAACTAGGCGCACCCTGGCTGAACCTGATGCGCGAAGCAATGAATGGGCAGGTATTTGCCCATGGCAATCCGGATTATCTGGCGGTCGGCGCCGTTCATGGGATGGCGCACCTGGCCCTCTTCAATCAGGATATGTGGGAAAAATACGCCTTGGCCGAGAATACCAGCGGCCAGCTCGATCAGAACAAGCTGATAGCCCAGAAGCCGGGAACATCGCCGGCCGACAACCATCAGGATATCAACGGCTTCTACGGCCCCGCCAACAACAATATCTCTTCGCTTCAGCGAAGAGGCGCGGTCTTCGTCGCATGTCACGACTCGGTTCACGCGATCGCCCGCGGTATCGCCAGCAAGAAAGCTGGCTTGGGCAAGAACGCCGATGAGATCGCCGCCGACCTGACGAACAATCTCGTTCCCGGCACGATCCTCGTCCCGAGCGTCGTTGCCTACCTCGTCGAACTCCAGCGTGCCGGCTTTACCTACGCCAAGGCGGATTAGGAAACCCGGAAGATGCAAGGCGCCGGCCCTCTTGCCAGACAGCGGGAGGGCCGGCGCATCCCGTTGACAAATTGGTGATGCGACAAACCAAACCTAGTCAGCGGATCTGCAAATCGATACCGTCGCAAATGCTATCGTTAATATCATTTATGCCATAGCTATCTCGCTGTGGAAGCAGTCGAAACGAGGAAGAATAATGTCGGCAAGCCATGAGGCACTCGATCGCATCGCTCCAGTGCTGAGGGTGCGCCCCGAATTGCAGGATTTCTGCCGCTTTGGAGGATCGTGGAGCGTTTCCCATCCGCATGCAGGCTCCGGCTGGGCTGCATTTCATATCGTTACCAAGGGCGAGTGCCTGATCGAAAGACCGGGATTGAAACCGATAAGCCTGGAAGCAGGTGATGTCCTTCTGCTGCCACACGGCGACGGCCACGTCGTCTATGGCGGGCAGGGCCGCGAAGGTTCCCGCAACATGATTGCGACGCAGAAGGAGCATATCCGGATCAAGCAGAGTGAAGGCGTTGCAATAGACGCCGAACTGGTCTGCGGGCGCCTGCATCTCGAAAGTGCCAGCGAGAACCTGCTGCTGCGCACGCTCCCCTATGTCATCCTGCTGAAACTCGGCGGCGTGAGGAGGTATGCCGAGCTGGTTGCGATGATCCGCGACGAGCTGGAAGCGGGACGGCCCGGCGCCGCGAGCGTAGCGTCCGATCTGTCGAGTGCGCTGTTCGTCATGCTCTTGCGTCAGCATTTGGAAGCAGAACCGCCGGCAACGGGGATGTTGGCTCTGCTTTCTGCGCGGGAGACAGGCCGCGCCGCGGCAGCCATGGTCGCTGACCCGGCGAAAGCCTGGACGCTGGATGAGCTTGCCTCCCTTGCCGCCGTATCGCGGGCGACGCTCGTGCGCGCATTTCGAAAATTGAGCGGCATGCCTCCGCAGATGTTTCTGATCGAGCTCCGCTTGGGCCTGGCCCGCAATCGGATCATGCATACGGGCGATAGCCTTGCGGAGATCGCCGCCGCCGCCGGCTACCAGTCAGAAGCGGCGCTGAGCAGAGCGATGTACCGCCGCTATGCGAGCCGCCCTGGCGCAATGCGGCGAGCCCACCAGGAGGGCTCCGCGGCATCGTTGTAACCGAGGAAATTGCGCTAAACATTGATCCGGCATGTCATCGGATTGAGCCACGGAGATATCCAGTTTTTTGCCGGGTGGACGTATTTTCCAGTCATCACAAACATCTCCAGCGTAGGAGTGCATGAGATGACCAATACCGTAAAAGTCGATGTATCCAATTTCCAGGTCGAAGTGATCGAGTCAGAGACGCCCGTCGTCGTGGATTTCTGGGCGGCATGGTGCGGCCCCTGCAAGATGATCGGTCCGAGCCTTGAGGAAATTGCTGGCGACATGGCCGGCAAGGTCAAGGTTGCGAAGCTGAATGTCGATGAGAATCCGGAGCTTGCCGCGCAGTTCGGCGTGCGCTCCATTCCGACATTGGCCATCTTCAAGGACGGCAAGGTTGCCAGTCTGAAAGTGGGAACTGCACCGAAGGCAGCCCTGTCGAGCTGGATTTCGGCTGCCGCATAACCTGTCTGGCAAGACGGCTGCCGCCCCCGGCAGCTTTCCGATGGCGATAATGGACGGCATTTCTGCCGTCCTCGAAGACAACGACCTCAAAACCGGCCGTTTCATGCTTTCCAAGATACGTTCCGTTTCAGCACGCCTCGTTGGATGCCGCCTGCCCAGAATGGGTGGTTCGCAAGGCTCTGGCATACACCCCCTGATCATCGGATTGCTGGCACTCTGGTTTGCCGCTCTGGCTCCGGCGATCTCTATCGGCGCCGACGCGCCATTGTCAGCCGATGGGGCTTTCCAGCTCTCCGCCGATCGCGCCGCCTCCGGAGGCATCCATTTGCACTGGCAGATGCCGCCCGGCTACTATCTCTACCGCGCCCACCTGTCGGCGACAGCCGGCGACGGCAGTGCCGTTGAGATGACAACCGATCCCGGTGTCGAGAAGAACGACGATAATTTTGGCACGTCGGAAGTCTACTTCGACCATGCAGATGCCGAGATCGCACAGCGCGACGTACCCGTAACGATCAGCTATCGCGGCTGCCAGGAGCATGGTCTCTGCTATCCGCCGGTGACGCGTACACTCGATCCCGTCAGCCTGCAGCTTTCCAAACCCTCGGCCTTTCCGAATTCCGCGACGGGTCAATCGCCTTGGGCGAAAGCGGCCAGCGCGCCAGAGAAGTTGCCTTCTCAATTGACTGCAGTGGAGGCCGCACCGGCCAACATGGTCGATACCTTTCTGTCGCGGGGAGGCGTTGCCCTCTCCTTGGCAGCCTTCGTCGGCTTTGGCGTGCTGTTAGCGTTCACGCCATGCGTCTTCCCCCTTTATCCGATCCTCGCCGCAGCCCTTGCACGCGAGGGCGAGAGGCTGACGGCAAGGCGAGGCTTCATCCTCTCACTGAGCTACGCGATCGCGCTTGCGGCAGCCTTTGGTCTGTTCGGCGCTGTTGCCGGATGGACCGGGCAGAATGTACAGATTGCGTTGCAATCGCGCTGGACAACGATCGCCATCGCCGTGGTTTTTGCTCTTCTGGCATTATCGATGTTCGGCCTCTACGAACTGCAGCTGCCTTCGACCCTGGTTACCAAGTTCAGCAGCAATCGCAGCGTCCGCGGCGGTTCAGCGATATCCGCCGCACTGCTTGGCTTCTCGTCCGCTTTCATCATCGGCCCTTGCGTCACCGCTCCGCTCGCCGGCGCGCTCCTCTACGTCGCACGCACCGGCGATATTCTGCTCGGTGCGGTCCTGCTCTTTGCGCTTGGCCTGGGCAAGGGCATACCGCTTGTGGTCTTCGGAACAGTTGGTGCAAAGGCGCTGCCGCGCGCCGGCGCCTGGATGGAAGCGGTAAAGCACGTCTTCGGCTTCGTATTCTTCGCCTTTGCAATCTGGATGGCGGAACCAGTGCTTCAGGAAGGCGCGCCACTCGGTCTCTGGGCAGTGTGGGCGATGAGTGTAGCAGTGTTCTCGGGCGCAATGGATACAACAGGTGGTAACAAGTCACCGCTGAGGGTCGGCGCGCGAGCGCTCGGGCTGCTCTCTGCGGGCTATTCGCTCGCATTGATTGCCGGTTTTGCCGCCGGGTCGACCAATCCCCTGCGGCCGCTTGATGTCTTCGTAGCGGCAAGGCCGGCCGCTGCCCGGATCGATCTGAAGAAATCCATGGTCCCGGTTGCCTCGAGCGACGAGCTTGACCGGCAGCTCGACACTGGCAAAACATCCGGAAAATCGAGCATCGTCTATTTCACTGCCGACTGGTGCGTCAGCTGTCGCTCGATCGATCGCGATATCCTGTCGAGAGCGGATGTCGCCGCGGCCCTCGAACCGCTTCAAACGATCAAGGTTGATCTCTCTAGTATTACGCCGGAACAGCGCGACCTGATGAACCGTCTCGATGTCGTCGGCCCACCAACGATGATCCTGTTCCGCGAGGACGGGCATCAAGCGGCCAGCAGGCTGATAGGCGAATTCAGCGCCGGCGATCTGCTGCAGGCGATCGCGCCAGGGCAGCAACGGACCAACGCGACTCAATAGATGAGGTGAGAGATGAACATCAACCGCAGGACTTTGCTGTCGGCCGGAGCAACCGGCCTATTGATTGCCGGTTTGCCCATGCGCCCAGCCTTTGCGCAGCGGCTGACACGCGAGGAAGTCTTCAACGATCCCGATGCGCCGACCCTCGGCAATCCGAAAGGTGATGTAACGGTCGTCGAGTTCTTCGATTACCAATGCCCCTATTGCAAGAAAAGCCACGCCGATGTCGAAGCGGCAATTGCCGAGGATGGCAACACCAGGTTCGTCATGAAGGACTGGCCGGTCTTCGGGGACGTTTCGGTTTTTGCCTCGCAGGCCGTTCTGGGCGCCAGCGAACTCGGCCAGTACAAGCCCGCCATGGAAGCCCTGATGGCAACGCGCGGGTCGCTCACCGAAGACGGCGTCAAGCAGCTGCTGACATCTGCCGGCATCGACTTGAAAAAGGTCGCCGAGGCGGTCCGCAAGAACGACAAGAAGATCAGCAATCTCCTGACTCGGAACTACAATCAGGCGCTGGCTTTCAATTTTGCAGGCACCCCGTCATTCGTCATCGGTTCCACGACCTATTCCGGCTTGCTCGACAAGGCGCAGCTGCTTGAGGCAATCAGCAAGGCGCGTGCCGGTTAAAGGGGAATCGGCCGTTTTGATGCGCCCGGACATGTCTTTGATCCTGCCGGATATCCACCTCCGGCCGCTTGCGGGGTACCCACACGACAGACGCAAAAGCCGAAGGAGATAGGCATTCCCCGGGCATTTGCGGCGTCAACCCATGGAGCTGAAAATGTCTGGCATAGAGCATTTCGAGTATGTGTTCCTCGGCGGCGGCAAGGGCGGCAAGACCCTTGCCATGGAGCTTGGGCGAGCCGGCAAAGGTGTTGCCCTGATCGAGAAGGGCATGATCGGTGGTTCCTGCATCAATGTCGGCTGTATTCCGAGCAAGACCCTGATCCAAGGCGCCCGCAACGCCCACGCTGCACGCGCCACAGGCACGGCAGCTGCGGATATGTCAGCGGTGCAAAGCCGTGTGCGCACCGTTGTCTCCGAGATGATCGAGATCAACATGAAGGGCTTCCTTGCAGCAAATTTCGATTTGCTGCTGGGGACCGGCCGCTTGATCGCGCCACGCCGTATCCTTGTCCATCTAAATGACGGTGGAACTCGCACGCTCGAGGGTACGCATGTCTTCATCAATACCGGAACGACAGCGGCCATTCCTGAAATACCAGGATTGCTAGAAAGCGAGCCGCTGACCCATGTCGAGGCGCTGCAGGCCGATGAAGTCCCGCAGAAGCTGATCGTCATCGGCGGCGGCTATATCGGGCTTGAGATGGCGCAGGCGTTTCACAGGCTGGGGAGCGATGTGACGATCATCCAGGAGATGGAACGTGTCGCCCCCCGTGAGGATGAAGATGTCTCCGAAGCGATCCAGGCCGCCTTTCGCGAGGACGGTATAGATATCCAGACAGGCGTGCGACCCGTCAATATCAGGGGCCGATCCGGCGAACATGTGACGATCGCGCTCAGCGATGGGACGAGCTTGACCGGCAGCCATATCCTGGTTGCTGCCGGCAGGAATCCCGTAACTGCCGGCCTTGGGCTCGATGCCGCCGGAGTAGCGGTCAATGAGCGCGGGCTGATCGAGGTCGACGAGCGTCTTGCGACCTCGGCTCCAAACACCTGGGCGATCGGCGAAGTCGCCGGAACTCCAATGTTCACTCACGCGTCCTATGACGATTATCGAGTGCTGAAGTCGCAGCTCGCGGGAGGTAACCGGACGACGACCGGGAGGATCGTGCCATATGCGATGTTCATCGAGCCGGAACTCGGCCGTATCGGTCTGAACGAGAGGGAAGCAAAGGAACGCGGAATTCGCGTTCGCGTGGCGAAGCTCTCGATGGCGGCGGTGCCACGGGCGCGCACCAACGGCGCGATGCGCGGTTTCATGAAGATCCTGATCAGTGCCGATACGGATCAGATCCTGGGCTTCACGATGCTCGGCATCAATGCCGGAGAGGTGGTAACCGCGGTTCAGATGGCGATGATCGGAGGCCTTCCCTATACGGCGGTCCGCGATGCCATCATCGCCCACCCGCTGATCTCTGAAGGACTGAACATTCTCCTTCTCAACGTACCGGCGCCGACAGCCTGAGTCTCTCTCAAGATAATGGCCCAATCACGAGATTGGGCCATCGCCTCACCATCTCAGGCGGTCATCCCCCCGCGTATCACGAGAGCCAGACGGCGCGGTGCTTGTCGACGAACTGCTCAAGCGTCATTGGGGCGCGACCCGTTATCTTCTCGACGAATTCGCTTGTGCCGGCCATCAGGCCATCGCGATGCATTTCGGCAATACCCTTGATGTGCTGGGTCAGGAAGGGAATGTCCTGGCCGGCGACCTCGAGCACCCATTGTTCGCCGGAAATCTTCTCGTAGCGTACCTCTTTGCCGAGCGTGTCGCTGACGATCTGCGCGACTTCTAGCGGCGTCAGTTCGACAGGACCGGTCAGCGGATAGGTCTTGCCAGCGTGACCGCTGGGATCTGCGAGAATGGCGGCGATGACGGCGCCCTGATCCTCCGTTGCGATCGGCGCAAAACGGCCCGTCGGATCGAAGGCAACTGCGTAGCGGCCCTCGCGGATCATCTTGCGCATATAGAAAAGCCATTCGCAGAAAGCAGTCGGGTGCAGGTGTACGACTGCTATTCCGGACCTGTCGAGAAGCCGCTCGGCAAGCCAATGCTGCTGCGCGGAGTCGCTCGGGGCGTCGGAACGCGCCGTTTCCTGAGACATGTTGACGATGAACTCCGTGCCGGACTCGAGGGCGCCCTGCGCGAAATGCGCCGTTGCCTGCACCAGACCGGGGCGCATGGGATAAACAAAATAGGCGCGCTTGATCCCGTCGAAAGCACGGCGCACGGCTCGGAAATCGAGAAGGTCGCCGACGAAAATCTCTGCGCCAAGAGCCTTGAGCTGTTCCGCGCGAGCATCCTCCTTATGGACGAAGGCTCTGACGGCGAAACCTTTCTCCAGGAGGATTTTGGTGGCTGCGCTGCCCGTGGCGCCTGTTGCGCCGCCGATCAGGATGGTGGGTTTCATGGACTATTCTCCGGGGATTGAAAACGACAGGAGCAAACCGGCGGCCGCATCACCAAGCGCACTTGCCTTTTGCTCATCCATCAGTCTACCTCGCGCCCAGGAAACCACCACGGGCGCAAATGCCAAGTTTGACGTCATTTGCGCCAATTCCTTTGTCATTACGGAGATTTGATTTCCCGAAAGAGCGCTTGGAAACACGCCAGCTTTGATTTCGAGCCTACGGTGGTTTATCTTCATGAGAAGTGAGACCAATTGGAGTGAAGATGGCCAGACTCAAGATAGATGACGCTGTGGGCGAACGTTCCCCGAGCCGGCTGATCAGAACCGTCAACCGGCTGCTTGAGAAACGCGTTCGTGAGCGCTTCTCGGATTCCGAATTGTCTTTCGAGGAGTGGATGGCTCTGAAGCTCATCTCTGACGGCCTCGTCGAGAATGCCGGCGATCTCGCCCGCGATTTCGGCATCGGAACAGGTGCGACCACACGATTGATCGACAGTCTCGAAGACCGTGGTCTGGTCGAACGTGATCGTACGCGAAAGGACCGCAGAGTGGTTCTTCTCAAGCTTACGGCGCCCGGCCGGGAGCATTACCGCCGCAAGGTCACCGACATGATCGACTGCTGGAACGATCTCCTCAAGGACTTCGACGACGCGGAGCTGGAGCAGCTGATCACATTGATGACAAAGCTGCAGGGCGCCTTCAACCGCCCAGCCGACTGAGCCCACACCACGGAGCGGCGGCATGCTCTAGCCATGGGGCACAAAAGCGCGTACTGTCGCAAAAGACAATCTTGAGGTCATTCTCGCCATGCGAATAGCTGTACTTGCACTGGAAGGACTATTCGATTCCGGGCTTACGGTCACACTTGACGCTTTCGCCACGGCGAACTCGCTTTCGACCAAACTGCTGGGCGGAACACCGCGTTTCGACGTGACCGTTGTCGGTGTCCGCAAGAAGGTGACATCGGCCCAGGGGCTGATCATTCCGGTCAAGCCGATCACCGACGATTTGAAACCCGATTGGATTGTCGTTCCGGCTTTGAGGACGACCACACCGGAGACCTTGCTGCCAACGCTTCAACGGCCTGATGTGCGCCAGGCCAAGGCGGAGCTTCTGAAATGGCATAAGGATGGCGCGCAAATCGGTTCATCCTGCATCGGCACGTTCCTGATTGCAGATTCCGGCCTTCTGGATGGGATGGAGGCAACGACCTCGTGGTCGCTCGCGCCATTCTTCCGGCAGCGCTACCCGAAGGTACTGCTTGATGAAACGCGGATGCTCGTGCCATCCGATGTCGGCGTGACTGCGGGCGCTGCGATGGGCCATCTCGATCTCGCATTGTGGCTGATCCGCAAGGCCAGCCCGGAATTGGCCTCGCTGGTCTCGCGTTATCTTCTCGCCGATATCCGCTCGTCGCAGGCCTTCTACATCATTCCCAACCATCTCGCGCAGGCCGACGCGCTGATTTCGCGTTTTGAACGCTGGTCACGCGATCATCTGCAGGAGGGCTTCTCGCTGCAGGATGCGGCAAAAGCTCTCGGCACGAGTGCCCGCTCGCTGCAGCGCCGGTGCCAGGCGGTCCTCGGCAAGTCGCCGCTCGCCTATTTCCAGGATCTGCGCGTCGAACGCGCCCAGTCTCTCCTTCATGGCAGTGGTCTCGATGTCGAGGCGATTGCCACCGAAGTCGGCTACGTCGATGGCGCGACGTTGCGAACGCTTTTGCGGGATCGTCTGGGACGCGGCGTCCGCGAACTGCGGGCGGATCTGCGCTGATAGATGTCCTGCCGTTGAGATTTTTGAGACATGCGTATTTCAGTTCTTGCCCTTGACGGCCTGTTCGATACAGGCCTTGCCGTAACACTCGATGCCTTTCGGGCAGCCAACAAGCTTTCCACGAAATTCCTCGAAGGCCACCCGCATTTCGACGTTACGATCCTTGGCGTCCGGGAGGATGTTCATTCCACTCATGGAATGAAGGTACCGGTGAATGCCATCACCGCCGACCTCAAGGCCGATTGGGTCATCGTGCCTGCCCTGGCCCTGATGGAGCCTGCCGAACTTGCGCAGGCATTGAAACGCCCCGACGTCGAGGAGAGTAAGCAGCTGTTGCAGAAGTGGCATTCGGGCGGTGCCGGAATTGCCAGCTCCTGCGTCGGCACCTTTATTCTCGCCGATACCGGCCTGCTCGATGGAGGCGATGCGACGACCAACTGGTCGCTCGCCCCGTTCTTCCGCCAGCGCTATCCGAAAATCCGGCTCGACGAAGCCAAGATGCTTGTCACGTCGAATGGAGTCGCGACGTCGGGGGCGGCAATGGGACACCTCGACCTGGCGCTATGGCTCATCCGGCAGGCAAGCCCAGAACTCGCACGCCTCGTGTCGAGCTACGTTCTGGCCGATATCCGCACCTCGCAGGCGCCGTTCATTCTTCCCGATCATCTTGCCCACGCCGATCCGCTCGTCATGCGCTTCGAGCGATGGGCACGCGACAATCTCAGATCCGGCTTCTCGCTTCAGGAGGCGGCAAGCGCCCTTGCCACCAGCGTTCGCACCTTGCAGCGCCGCTGCGAAGCTGTGCTCGGCAAGTCGCCTCTCGCCTATTTCCAGGATCTGCGGGTCGAACGTGCGCAATCGCTTATTCACGGGAGCGGCCTCGATCTGGACGCGATCGCCGTCGAGGTCGGTTACGTGGATGGCGCGACGCTGCGATCGCTCATTCGCCAGCGGACGGGCAGGGGCGTGCGCGACATTCGCGCCGACCTGCGCTGAATTCGGCGCCATACGAGGACGCAGCAACTGAAAGGAGCGGGAAATCATTCCCGCCCCTTTTCCTTGCGATCATTCCGCAGCGTGCGCGGCATGCATCGCCAACTCTTCCTCGATAGAAGCGGGCGCCGAGCGCGGCTCGGCCGGCTTGATGCGGAACCATGCGATGTAGAGCGCCGGCAGGAACAGCAGGATGAGAACCGTTCCAACCGCGGTCCCACCGATCAGCGCATAGGCCATCGATCCCCAGAACACCGAGTGAGTAAGCGGGATGAATGCCAGCACGGCGGCGAGCGCGGTCAGGATCACCGGCCGGGTTCGCTGAACCGTTGCTTCGATCACGGCGCTGTAGTCATCAAGTCCGGCGACCTGATTTTCCTTGATCTGCTCGGTGAGGATCAAGGTGTTGCGCATGAGGATACCAGCCAGACCGATCAGGCCGAGGATGGCGGTGAAGCCGAAGGGCTGGCCAAATGCCAGAAGCGCCACCACCACGCCGACGACACCGAGCGGTGCGGTCAAGAGAACCATGGCCATCGTCGAGAAGGAACGGACCTGCAGCATGATCACGACCATCATCGCCGCGATCATCAGCGGGAAGACCTTGCCCAGCGCCACATTCGCCTTGTCGGCCTCCTCGATATTGCCGCCGGTCTCCACCCAATAGCCTGCGGGCAACGAAGCTACGAACGGCTCCAGCGCCTTCTTCACCTTCGCCGAGACTTCCGCGGGCTGGTGGGCCTCGTCGATATCCGAGCGGATGGTGATGACGGGCGTCCGGTCGCGGCGCCTCATGATTGGCTCCTCCATACGGATTTCGGTATGGCCGATCTGATCGAGAGGTATCTGGCGGCCTTCGCGGCTCATCAGCGAGAAATCCGAGAGCCGTGCCGGATCGAGCCGCTCGCCGCCGGAGCTGCGGGCAACGACCGATACATTGCGGATATCTTCCCGGACCTGCGTGATCGGAGCGCCGCTCAGCAGAAACTGCAGCTGTTGCGCCGCTTCGGCAGGGGAGAGCCCGATCAGGTTCAGTCTCTCCTGATCCGGAACGAAACGCACCACAGGGGAACGATTGCCCCAATCCCGCGTCGCCTGGCGAACTTCCGGCACGCCGCGCATGATGTTCAGGGCCTGATCGGAGAGCGCGTAGAGCTTGTCCGGGTCGGGTCCCATGATCCGGAAGGCGACCGGGAATGCGACATACGGACCGAAGACGATTTGCGTGACGCGCACATAGGCTTCCGGCGCCAGACCGTTGGCAACGGCCTCCCGCAGGCGATGTTTCAGAGCTTCGCGCGCTTCCGGATCGGGCGTAAGCGCAACGATCTTCGCGAAGGACGGATCTGGCAGTTCAGGCGCCATAGCAATGAAGAACCGCGGTGCACCCTGACCGACATAGCTCGTGACGATGTTGGCCTCCGGCTGCTGCTTCAGCCAATTCTCGATCTTTTCGACGGTCGCGGTTGTCGTCTCGATGCTGGTTCCTTCGGGAAGGCGTACTTCCACGAGGACCTCAGGACGGTCCGACGTCGGGAAAAACTGCTGCTTGAGCAACCCCATGCCCGCGATCGACGAGGCGAAGAGCAGGAACACCACCGCGCAGGTCGCATATTTGTAGCGTACCGCGAAGGTGATGATCGAGCGTAGCCGCCGGTAATTCGGCGTGTCGTAGATGGCGTGATGGCCACCTTCGACGGGTTTGATATCCGGCAGGAGCCTTACGCCAAGATACGGTGTAAAGATCACCGCAACCAGCCAGCTGACGATCAGGGCAAAGCCGACGATCCAGAAGATGTTGCCGGCATATTCGCCGGCGCTCGACCGGGCAAAGCCGATCGGCAGAAAGCCGGCAATCGTCACCAGCGTACCTGACAGCATCGGCGCCGCGGTATGGCTCCAGGCATAGGCGCCAGCCTTGATGCGGTCGAGACCCTCTTCCATTTTGACGACCATCACCTCGATCGCAATGATCGCATCATCGACCAGCAGGCCGAGGGCGAGGATCAGGGCGCCGAGTGTCACACGGTCGAAGAAGCGTCCGGTATCGAGCATGACGACGAATACCGCAGCCAGGGTCAGTGGCACCGCGGCGGCAACGATGACACCCACGCGCCAGCCGAGGCTGATGAGACTGACCAGCAGCACGACGCCGAGCGCCATGGCAAATTTCACCATGAATTCGTCAATGGCAGAACGGATATTGACCGCCTGATCGGTGACCTTCGCGAGCGTCATTCCGAGCGGCAAAGTCTTTGAAATGGCGTCCGACTTGTCCTCGAGTGCCTTGCCGAGATCGAGACCGTTCCAGCCATCCTGCATGACGACGCCGAGCATGATCGTCGGCTCGCCTTCGTGCCTGACGAGGAAAGTCGCGGGATCCTCATAACCCCGGCGCACAGCCGCGATATCCGAAAGCTTGAGTGTTCGCCCGCCCGATACGATCGGCGTATCGGCAACCGCCTGGACATTGTCATAGGAGCCATCGAGGCGAATGAAGACTTGCGGGCCGCGGGTGTCGATCGATCCTGCGGGGGTAACGGTATTCTGCCGCTGCAGCGCAGCGACGATGTCCTGCGCCGAAATGCCGAGCGTCGCGAGCTTTGCGTAGGAGAATTCCACAAAGATCTGCTCGGGCCGCTCGCCGATAATGTTGATCTTCTTCACGCCGGGTACATGCAGCATGTCCTGCCTGATGGTTTCGGCCTGGCGGACCAGGTCGTGCATCGGCATGCCCTTTGCCTTCAGCGCGTAGAGGCCGAAGATGACGTCGGAATACTCGTCGTTGACGAAGGGGCCAAGAACCCCGGCCGGCAGGTTGCGGGCCTCGTCACCGATCTTCTTGCGGGCCTGATAGAATTCCTCCGGCACCTGAGACGGCGGCATGCTGTCCTTCAGGCTGACCGTCAGAAACGCGTAACCCGGCCGCGTCATCGTCTCGACCCGGTCGTACCAGGTCAATTCCTGGATCCGCTTCTCGAGCGGCTCAGCCACGAGGTCCTGCATCTCGCGGGCGGTGGCGCCTGGCCATGCTGCCGTCACCGTCAATGTCTTGATCGTGTAGATCGGATCTTCGGCGCGTCCGAGCGACAAAAAAGCGATCGCGCCGCCAATGGCGAGAAGAATAATGAAGAAGAGCGTGACGGCCCGTTCGCGTATCGCGAGTGCGGAGAGGTTGAAGCTCATTGGGCGGCCTCCGCGGTATCGATGCTGGTCCGAACCCGGTCACCGTCGTTCAGCAGATGAACGCCGAGCGCCACGACGGGATCGCCATTCTGCAAGCCGGAGACGACAGCCATATCCTCGCCGAGCCGTTTTACCTTCACGGGCGCGAAGCGGACGGTCGCAGCACTCCTGTCGATGCTCCAGACGCCCGTTTTCGTTCCGTCGTCAATGAGAGCAGCAAGCGGAATTTCGGTATCGCCTTCCGCTTCAGGATTGGTGATCTTGACGGTCACCGTCGCACCGAGAGGGGCCGCAGCCGCTTCACCATCGAGCACATAGCGGGCTTCGTAGGTCCGTGTTGCGATATCGGCCGAATCCGAGATCTGCCGCAGCCGCGCCGGTGAGCTGATATCCCCACGGCCAAACAGGATTGCAGTCGCCTGCGAACCGACATTGGGCCGGGTGGTCTCAGGCAGTGCTACGACCGCCTCGCGAGGGCCTGCGTGAGCAAGCCGGATAACCGTCTGGCCTGCGGCAATAACCTGCCCGGGCTCTCCTGACGTCGCAGTGATCGTGCCGTCGGCGTCAGCGACCAGAACCGAATAGGTCGCCGCGTTCTCGGCAACCTCGGCATCGGCCTTGGTAGCATCGAACTGGGCCTGCGCGGTATCCAGCTGCGCCTTGGCCTGTTCATAACGTTGCGGGGTGGCAGCCAGTCCATTCTTGACGAGCGCGGCGTAGCGCTTCTCATCGGCGCTCGCCTGCGTCAGGACCGCCTGGGCCGCGGTGACGGCATTCTGCTTTGCCGCGACGGCGAGCCGCAAATCCGTCTCGTCTATGCGCATCAGCGGTTGCCCGGCCTTCACCTGCTGGCCGATATCGACAAGGCGCTCGGTGATCTTGCCGGCAACGCGAAAACCAAGATTGCTTTCAATGCGTGCGGCGATGGCGCCCGTAAAAGCCCGCTCGGTGCCTTCTGCAGGCTTGGCTTCGGCGACCTTCACCAGCACGGGCTGGCTGCGCGGATCGGGCGCGGCCGACGCATTTTGCGCCGGGTGCCTGGAAAGAACCACGAAGGCGGCAATACCGGCGACGGCCAGTCCGATTGCGCCAACAGCAAGAAATCGCTTGCTCTTCATTTAAATATCCTCATCCGCAGACCAGCCCCCCAAACGAATGGCCCACGCTATTTGCGTCTGAACTCGTGATTGCGATGTCACAGGAAGGGCCGGCGCGCGCCGTCATGGGAGAGATCAGGCGACGCCGCAACCGGCCCTATTGCCGCCGCTCAACGCAGTGGCAATATGAATGGACAGGATCCCAATCTGCTTGCGATATGCAATCAGTCGAGACCAATAATGTGAAACTTCAAATAGTCACAGCGTCGTAAATGCCAAGTTCGATGTCATTTATGCCAAAACCAGCGAAGCACAGAGATTATCTGCGAGACCGGGTGGCAAGTCCGGTCTCGTTTTGGCCATTACGCTCGGCCAGTCTTATTTGCTGGCGACGGCGCGACTTCCGGCAGCGGGCTTTGCACCATCAGGCGCATAACCACCGCCGATGGCGACGTTGAGCGAGACATAGTCCTTGGCCATCTGCTGGACGGCAGCGGCAAGGCTTGCCTGGGCGGTCGAGACGTTGCGCTGCGAGTCGAGAACGTCGAGCAGCGAGGAGGCGCCGTCCTTGTAGCTCGCGGTCGACAGCTCCAGCGATTCCTGGGTCGTCTTGACCTGGGCGCGCAGGGCTTCCACCGTCTGTGCATCGCGGCGAACGGCCGACAGCGCGTTCTCGACCTGCTCGACGGCGCTCAGAACAGCCGACTTCCAGGCGAGATAGGCAG